>CAZFSV010000014.1:0-3437 GCA_964522195.1 uncultured Candidatus Saccharibacteria bacterium | reverse complement strand
TGGGTGGCTATCGGGAATCGAACCCGAATCAGCGGAACCACAACCCGCTGTGTTAACCGTTACACCATAGCCACCATGTAGTTTTATTTATATCAAAAAAAATAAATAAATGCTACTTTTTAAATTAAATATTTTTTTTATAATTACGCATTACATATTTTGCGGCTTCAACTAAAGCAATATTTAATATAAGCCAAAAGATTACAAAAGGTAGCCAAGAAAGTGGTAGTGGAGCAATGCCAAAAGTCTCACGCATAAAAGGTACTGTCATAGTAATAATCAATACACCTAAAGCAATAAGTAAACTAAAATTCAATTTTTGATTTGAAAAAGGATTAATATCGAAGATTGATTTTTTTAAACTTCTAAAAGAATAAGTAATAGCTAAAATATAAGAAGAGAAACAAACAAAGAAAATAGAACGAGCAACTTCTACCGATAAACCTATTTTAAGTAAGGAGTAATATAAAATAAACAACAATAAAGAACTAAATACTCCAATTCCTAAAGTTAAAACCTTAACCTCTCTAGAGAGTACTAACTTTAAATCTTTTTTACCAAATTTTTCATGATCTAAATCTTCATCAAAAGCAAAAGAGAGAGCAGGAAGTGATCCAGTAAATAAATTAACCCAAATAATTTGTAGTGCTGTTAAAGGTAAACTTAAATTAAAAATCAAACTACCCGCAATAACAAAAACTTCATCTAAAGAGTTCGACATAAGGTAAACAAAAGTTTTCCTAATATTTCCTAAAATTTTTCTACCTTCATCAATAGCCAAAGAAATAGTTTGAAAATTATCATCAAGCAACACTAGATCAGCGGTTGATTTTGCAACATCTGAAGCAGAACCTAAAGATATTCCTATGTCCATAGCCTTTAAAGCTGGAGTGTCGTTAACCCCATCCCCTGTCATAGCTACAATTTCACCTAATTTTTGATAAAGTGTTCCTATTCTTAATTTATCTTCTGGGGTAACTCGAGCAAAAATTTTAATTTTAGGTAAAATTTTTAATAAATCTTCATCTGACATTTCTTTTAAATCATTCCCTATTAAAATTTCATCATCATTAACTTCCCAATCTAAATCTTTCGCTAAAGAACGTGCAGTCCCTGGTAAATCTCCAGTAATTAAAACTATTTTAATTCCATGATTTTCTATATTTTTAATCGCTTCTGGAACTTCTGGTCTAACAGGATCAAAAAAAACTAAAGTCCCTTTAAATTCAATATCAACAATTTCATTTATATCAAATTTTTGATGAATATGTTTTTTCTTTAAATAAGCAACTCCAATTAATCTTTTACCGTCTTTAGAGGTTTCTTCTATCCATTTTTCTATTTTTAAATAATCTTCTTTATCTAATTTTGCTTTTTTAATTAAAATATCTGGTGCACCCATAATCGTATAAAAATCTCCATTATCTGAAACAGAAAATTTATTTGTAGAATTAAAAGGTAAAACTAATTTTAAAGTATTTTCTTTTAAATGAGTTATATCTAAACCATTTGAAATTGCAGCACGCACAATATTTACTTCAAAAGGACGACCCTTAAAAATCCATTTACTTTTTTCAGCTTGAGGATTTTCTAAAGATACATCTACATTAGAAAGAACCTTAAAAAGCATATCTTTTTCTTCTTTAGAGAAATCCTCTTGATCCTCGGATTTATCAGTTGCTAAAATATCATTCATGCTTGAAATACCAACTAATTGCATATCAGCTTTAGTTAAAGTTCCAGTCTTATCTGTCATTATTAAAGTTGTAGAACCTAATGTTTCAGCCGCGGAAAGTTTTCTAATAATTCCTTTTTTATTTGCGATACGAGTGGAACCAATAGCTAAAATTACAGTCAAGGCAATAGGTAATGCTTCAGGAACAGCCCCTACTGCGACCGCTGAAGAAAGCACTAACATAGGCAAGAAAGCTTCACCTCTATAAATTCCTAAAAATAAAATTCCAATAACAATTAAAATCACAATAAAGAAAATAAACCAAGCAAGTTTATTTACACTTTTTTGCAGAGGGGTTTCGCTTCTTTCTAATTTTGAAACAATACCTGCAATTTTACCTATTTCTGTTTGATCTCCAGTCTCATAAACTAAAGCTAAAGCAAAACCTTCTACTACCAAAGTTCCAGCGTGGGCAATATTTTTTCTTTCAACCAAAGGAGTTCCTAAAGGTAAAGTTTCGTCTGTTTTTTCAATAGGCAAAGACTCTCCTGTTAAAATAGCTTCATCTACTCTTAAATTATTAACAGATAGAATTCGGGCATCAGCTGGAATGCGAGAACCATAAGATAATTTCAAAATGTCTCCTGGTACCACTAAAGAAGAATCTATTTCTTGTTCGAGACCTCCTCTTATAACTTTTGTTCTATCTTTTATGTATGTAGTTAATTTATCTAAGGTGTTTTCTGCATTATATTCATGGTAAAAACCTAAAATCACATTTATAAAAACAGCAAACAAAATCACACTAGTATCAATCCATTCTTGCAGAATTATTGTAACGATGGACGCACCTATTAAAAGAAAAATAAGTGGGCTTTTAAATTGTTTGATAAAAATTGAAAAAGGACTTTTTGTTTCTTTCGCATTAAAAATATTTTTACCAAATTTAATTATTCTTTTTTCTACTTCTTGATCCCCTAACCCTTCCAAAGATGAGTCTAAGGAAAATAAAGCTTTCTCTTTATCTAAAAACCAAAATTGTTTCAAGTTTTCCATACCGTAGTGAATTTTCAAATTGTTTTAAAAACTTTACTTGAAAATATAATTAAAATTAATAATAAAACTAAACTTGTATTTTATTCGAACCCATTATCTCTGGTAATGATTTGAAAATCTACTACCGGATTCATAAATTCATTTTAACACAAAAAATAGAAATTTTTATTTAACAAAATTTAAAAATAATTCATTAAAATCATAAGTATATAAAGTTAAAATAAAAATAATTGTAGAAATTAAAGCTGAAACTAAACACCAAGAACAATAAATTTTTAAAATAAAAGCTTGCACCGAAACTAAATAAACAGAAAAAAGAAAAGCAATAACAGAAATTAAGCTAAGTATTATTAAAAATAATACTGGAACTGGATAAAATATTGCAGTTAAAATATAAGCTAAAAAAATAAAACCATAATATAGCATTCCAAAAATTTCAACTGAAATTCCAAAAAATTTTGAGTAGTCACTATTAACTACACTATCGCAATGAAATTTCATCGGACAAACCAAAGGACGATTTGCTCTCTTTTCTTTATAAATATGCAAAGCTACAAAAAAACCCATAAAGCCTAAAAGAGCGATTCCTAATTTAGCTAAAAAAAGTTCTAAAACCATATAATATAGATTATATCAAAAACAAAAACCCAAACCTAATTCTCATTATAACTAGGTATCCCAGTCCCAGAGGAAGAGGAATCATTAG
>CAZFSV010000013.1:0-5047 GCA_964522195.1 uncultured Candidatus Saccharibacteria bacterium | reverse complement strand
AGTATTTGCTCTGCCCAAAAGCAATATTTAACATAAACTTTCCTTGTGGCGTAGCGTCAAACCAAAAGGTCGGGAATTTTAGCTCTTTAATTTTTCCTAAATCACAAAGATAGATTATTCGTCCGCCATCAATACTGTTTCTCGCCAATCTATCGGGGTGCCACGCTAAAATTCCCGATGCTTTTCCTTTTTCTATGAGTGAGAGCATATTGTTGAAAATAGGTCTGCCCGGCTCTTTGGCGGTCTGTGATTCAATGAAAGTCTCAACAATTTCTAACTGCTCTCGCGTAGCAAATTCTTTCAATTCCGCGAGTTGTGCTTCAATACTCAAAATCTGACGATCTGGCTCGTCAGTAGATTTTCTCGCGTAAAGAAAGAATTTGTTCATAGAAAAAGGTTTATGTTAAATATTGATAATTATTCGCTTCACAATTAGCTCACAAAACTCTGTTTTGTCCGATGTATTCATCGGGAACCCCCGCCTCGTGTCCCGCTCGCTTCTTTTGGATTTCAAAAACCCTTGGCGAATTCTGGCGGAAAACCCAGTCGCGTCGCTTTGCGACGCTCCGAATTTTGGCGAAAATGCCTTTTCCGAAAATGTGCTGTGTCTCCTGAACAAAATCCGAACTTTTTTCCAACAAAATCCTGATTCAGAATTCTAAAAAAGGACTCGGCAGGGCGAAACAATTTTTCTGGGGTTTTGGATTCGCCCTGCCTCGGCTGTTGTTTCCCGCCCGCAGGAGGGGTCTGGGGAGGAATGCGGGCGGGATTTCGCTTCACATTTCTTTTTGGAATTCGGGGCGGACAATACCTAATTCATTATATGACAATTTGGAATATAACACAATGGAATACTATAATAGAATTGCAATGCCTAGAGTGATATACACAAAAGAACATAATTTGATTGTTGAGCGCTTAAAAAGAGCACGTCTTGAAGCTGGGCTTGGTCAAGTTGAGGTTTCTAAAAAATTAGGAAAAACTCAATCTTATCTTTCAAAAATAGAATCAGGACAGAGACGTTTTGATGTTTTGCAACTTAAAGAATTTGCGAAACTTTATAAAAAATCGTTAGATTATTTTGTAAAATAATTTTATGAAAAAACAAAAAATTTCTCAAAAAGATTTGCTTATAGAATTTTACAAAAATAACCCCAACAGGAATATTTATCATCCTGAAGTTGTAGATTGGTGTACAAAAGAATTTAAAAAGAGAACAGGTGGTATTTTTCGAGATCCTGATAGAGGGATAAGGCATTTACACCAAAATGGATTTTTAATAAAAATAGCAAAAGGTATATATAAATATGATCCAAACCATATAGAACATAGAGATTTAGAAGATTTTGATACAAAAATTAAAAAAGAAATTTTTGAAAGAGACAATTATAGATGTGTAATTTGTGGACGAGGACCAAAAGAAGGAATGGAAATACAAGCGGACCATATAAAACCTAAAGATAAAGGAGGAAGGGCCACCTTAGAAAACGGACAAACTCTTTGTTCTCAACATAATTTCTTAAAAAAGAATCTTGGACAGACAACACTTGGTAAAAGATATTTTATAAGATTACTTAGAGCATCAAAGAAAATAGACGATAAAAATTTGGTTTCTTTTTGTGAAGAAATTTTAAAATTATTTGATAAATATAATATTGATACAGAAACAAAAGATTAAAACAAAACCCGCTTTAAGCGGGTTTTGTTTTATAAGAGTTTCTTTTGTAATTTTTCGTTTTCTAATCTATCACTAGCAACTTTACAATATTGAGGAGAAATATCTATGTGAATAAAATTTCTCCCTGTTCTTTCTGCTATAACTGCAACAGTTCCAGTTCCACCAAACATATCAAGAACATTGTTTCCTTTATATGAATAGAATTTTATTAAACGGTAAATTAAATCTTCGGGGAATGGAGCAGGGTGTCCTTTCCTTTGTGTTTCTGGTTTTATTTTCCAAAAACCATCTGAAAATTGCATAAATTCTTCTTTTGTAATATCTGCCATTTTTGGATCACCATCCAATCTATCTTGATCTTTAGTAAAAATCAAAACATATTCCCACGATGGAACTATATGAGGATTTGCAGGGCTTTTAAAACTACCCCAAGCTGTCCTTTTTAACATTGTTTGTTTATACCAAAGTATTTCTGTTCTAAATTTCATACCCAATTTTTTCATTTGTTCAATATAGTCGTGATGAATAGCAACAAAATCTCTTATTCCAGTTGGAGCAATATTTATCGCGAATCTACCGCCTGGAACTAAAACTCTTTTTGTTTCTTCCCATACTTTGTATAACCAATCAAGATAATCTTGATGCTTCATTTTGTCATTGTGATTATCGTAATCTTTTCCTACATTATAAGGAGGTGAAGTTACAGCAAAATGGATTGATGAATCTGGGATTTTTTTCATCATATCTAAAACATCACCACATAGAAATTGATTAAATTTAAATTTTTCATCTTTTTTTTCTTTTTCTTCAAGATTTCTAAAAGTACTAATTACCTTACCTTGAATAATCACTTCTTTGACATAGAACGGTTTAAGGTTTGGGTTTGCTGGTTGTAAACGAATTCTATTTTTCTCTCTAAAAATTTTTTTAAGAGTAACTTCGTTATCATTTATTAAAGCAACGGCTGTTTCTCCGTTTTCTACAGAATTTTGTTTCCTTATAATTACAGTATCACCATCAAAAATACCTTCATCAATCATACTATCTCCCTTAACTCCAAGAGCAAAATGTTCTCCAACTGAAACTAGTCCACTAGGAACAGAAATTGTTTCAAATTCCTCAACTGCTTCTATTGGCATACCCGCAGCAATATAACCTTTAAATGGAATATTTATAATACTTTCCTTTTTACCAACTTCAACCGATCGAGCTATGTTTTTCCCTCGTTTAATATAACCCTTTTCTTGAAGAATTTTCATGTAGTGATTTACTGTAGAAACAGAGGAGAGTTTAAGATGTTTTCTTATTTCATCATGAGAAGGACTAAACCCATGTTTTTGAGTATATGATTCTATGTATTCCAAAACCTTTTTCTGTTTTTTTGTAAGCATAATTGTTGACAATTTATTTTCTAATTTATATACTTACATTATACTAGAATAAAACTAGAAAGTCCAAAACTAGTTATCCACACAATTATAAATTAATCGTCAAAAAATCTTATGAACAAAGATATTGAAACAAAACTAGATGAAATACTCTCTCTAGTTAAAAAGTGTCCTGAGAATTTACAAGAGAAGTGCTTCGAACTTCTTTTCAATTATTATTTTTCTAATCAAACAATTCATTCAAGGAAAAATCCTGAATTGAGTAACGAAAATCCGTCACAAGAACTCAACACTCCCAACTCCGAGACAACTGGGGGTGATGAGATAAAACTTAACCAAATACATACAAAAGTAAAAGCAATTCTAAAAAATGGTGAATTAACATTAGATGATATAAATAATCTTTTTTATCAAGAAAATTCAGAATTTAAGCCATTGTATGATGATCTAAAAAGCACAAAAATGTCAGATTCTCAAATTAGACTTACTTTACTTGGTTCATTAAAAAATGCGCTGAAAGATGGGGAATTCAAAATATCAGTAAATGAAATTAGGGACTTGTGTGATACACACAAATGTTACGATAGTGCAAACTTTGCAACTAATTTTAAAAAAAGCAAGGAGCTTTTTACGGAAGAATATAAAAAGGGTGCTATAGAAGTATCATTATCTCCTGCTGGAAAAAAGGAATTAATAAAGATTGCATCTGAAATTGCTAGATAATTAAATTATGAATATTGAAAATGATGTAAAAATATTTTTACTTGACTTAAAAAAATTCAAAAAACTTATAAATCAAGTAAAAACAAAAGATGGTCAAGTAAATTCAACAAGTACTCGTTCGGAGTGTGAGCGTCTTTGTAAATACTGGTTCAATACTTTAAAAAAGGACTTAGTGGAAACACATGGCTTTTCTGATGACAACGATGTAGTCAAGATAAGAAATACTGCTTTTACTCACTTACTTCATTTGTGTTCAACTCACGGAAATAAAAAACCCCAATATCTTAAAGATATAAATATAATTCTTGCTAAGTTTCAACAAGAAATAATAAGTCCACTTCAAACTAATAATACATCAAAACATTCTTTAATAGATGGTTCTTTTGAGCAACTTCTTAAATCAATTCTAAATGTGGAACAGAATGAATATTTGTCCGAAGCAATAAATTGTGCAAAATCAGGATATTTAAAAGCTGCCGTTGTGCTTGGGTGGTGTGCTTGTATAGATCATGTTCATAAAAAAATAGATTCACTAGGATATACAACTTTCAATGTTACTTCTGCACAATTAGCAAGTCAACAAAAAGGAAGATTTAAGAATTTTAATAAGACTTATAATATTTCATCTCTTAGTGAGCTTAGAGAAGTTTTTGATAAAGATATTCTCACTATCATAGAGGGAATGAATTTGATTGATTTTAATCAAGGAACACGATTAAAAAGTTGTTTTGATATGCGTAATCATAGTGGCCACCCTGGAGATGCTCCAATAACACCATATAATGTTATGTCTTTCTTTTCCGATATAAACGAAATTGTTTTAACAAATACTAAATTTAATATCTAAAGGAGCCTTTTCACACGCGAACGGGAGGGTGGGTCAAGTGTGCATATATTTCGCCTCGGGCATTTTCGCTAGTGGCGTCCATGGCTAAAGGATGAGCGCCGAAGTTATATAGCACATAGAAATTTAGTAGCGAAAGCGACACCACACAATCTCACTTGCAAAACGTAGGGTGGGGATGGCGAGGGCGGAATTTCTCGCGAGTACTCTCTGCGAGAAGTAGCCCGACCCGGGGAGAGGAAACTTCCTCTCCCCAAGAAGCGTGAGCTTTGCTCACACGGAGGCACCTAGGCGCGAGTAGCCCTAGCGGAAATGCCCGAGGCGGATGCCGAGGGTGCACCCCTACCAGTGTTACATTATAGCCGTAAGATAAATATGGCACTATGCCCGAGACAATTATGGTATTATGTATTT
>CAZFSV010000012.1:0-11164 GCA_964522195.1 uncultured Candidatus Saccharibacteria bacterium | reverse complement strand
AAGATACTGAAGTAGGGGAAGCGTATAGATTAACTGTTGGAGGGTTTTGAGGTTGGTTAACAACTATATAAGCACTACTTGTTGTACTACCACCAGATCCAACACAAGTTATAGAATAACTTTGAGAATAAGTAGGGTATACGATTTTTGTTCCTGAAGTAGTATTTCCACCCCAAGTTGAAGAACAAAAAGAAGCATTAGTTGAAGTCCAAGTTAAAGTACTACTATTCCCTGAAGTTATAACACTAGGATTTGCCATTATGTTTACTGTTGGAACAGGATTACAAGTAGTACAAGGATTACAATTTGAAGTACATCCTCCGCTACCTCCTGTTGTAGTGAAAGTCATCCAAGATCCATAAGTAGTACCTGTTGCGTTTTCTGCAACAGATCTAAAAGTATAACTTTGGTTTGTGTTTAGATTACTTAGAGTATAACTAAATGTTACACCAACATCACCACTACCTAAATTTTGATAGCCATACATTGTACTATTATTTTGTAATTCAAACCACCCAAAAGTAGATAAACCTTTTGGATTATAGGCAGCATTTAAAGTTGCTGTCGTATTAGTCATATTGTTTGCACTTTGAGATATATAACCCGGAGTAGCAGCTAAAGCAGTACTACTTGAAGTTAAAAATCCCAAGGCAAATACAACTATAAAAACTTTTTTTAATATATTTTTCATAATTTTTCCCCGCCAAGCGGTGTTAATAATTTATAATAATTGTTTTAACATCTTATAATGTGTTTAAACCGTAGCATATTTTTATAAAAAAGTCAATGGTAGAAGGAAATATGTAGCTACTGTAAAAACTTGACTTTTTTATGTTTTTATGATATGTTTACGGTAATTAAGAGTTCTTTGAAAAGAAGATTTGAAAGATAAAAATTATCTTTTTGGGTGTTAATATAGAATTTAATTTCTAAAAAGATAATTTTTATTTTTTTTTAAATCACAATAAAATTCATTTAATATGAAAAAGTTTTTTTTCTTATTACTGGTTCTCTTAGGATTGAGCCAAATTTCCTTGGCGCAAAATACTGCGCCAAAATTTGATTTTTATAACAATGAAGAATTGCATCAGTTGGTTCAAAATCAAGGATTACCAAAGAGTTCAGTTCTATTAAGATTTGGAGAAAAGTCTCCTGATCGAAATTTGTTACCTCACTGGTCAAGCGAAAGAAATGCCTGCAGTTTTAATCTAGCAGTTTACCATTTTTGCACTGCATCAGTAGTGCGAGTTGTTGATTGCATTGACTGCGGTGAATATCTCTGGAACACAGGGGCTACTACGGACTATGTAATTGTTACCACTCCTGGTATGTATAAGGTAACTGTAAAAAACTTTGCTCAAACCTGCACATCAGTTGCAGGTGTCACCATTAGTCAAATTGGCAGTCCTTTGGCTGTCAATATTACTGGATCTAGTAAATTTTGCACTGGAAGCAATACAGTGCTAACTGCAAATGCAGTTGATGCAACAGAATACTGCTGGTCAACAGGAGCAAAAACTCCTGCTTTGTCAGTAATGACAGCAGGCACGTACACTGTAACAGTAACCAATTCAAATGGATGCACTGGAACAGCTTCGAAAGAAGTTGTGATGGTACAATCATCGCCAAAACCTAATATTTCAGTAAAAAATGAAGGGAATAATGTTGAGCTTACAGCTTTACCCCCTGCACCTGGATATATTTGGAGCAACGGGGCAACTACCCCAACAATTAAAATTACAACCTCTGGTACTTTTACAGTCAGGACAATTAATTACGAAGGATGTGTTTCTGAATCATCATCTCCTTACTATATTTTTGTAAAAGAATGTAGCACTATCGGTAATGACGGCTCAAGCCCATCCTCATGTAATAAGAATGGTATCTGGGCTTCCAATGGAATGCCTTATGGGGCAGTCTGGAAGGCAACTACTTCACAATTGTTCTTATATGCTCCTCCGGGTGCAAATATTTACACTTGTGCTTGGGACGGTGGGAAAATTCTAAATACTGGATGGATTTTAGCAAGCACCTCCCCGGGCACTCACGCATATCTTCTTGAATGTAGGATGCTTGGAGAAACTCAGAAAAGATTTTTCTGCTTTCAATACACAGTAGTTTCTAATTTTGGAAACGGAAGTACTGAAAACAGGAGTTCGTATTCTTCAGATGATATTTTTGTCTCAGACAAAGTGATCATACCTGAAGAATATCAAAAAGAAATACAGAAAGTATTATCAACAGATAAATATCTGACTAACTCAGAATATTTGTCTAGCGATAAATATGAGATTAAAATTTCTCCAAATCCGACAACTACTCAATTTAGAGCAGAAGTTCAAATGGAGATTCCTGCTAACCAACCACCCGGTATTTATATCTTACGAATGTTTGACATGAATGGCAGACCGGTAGGTGAGCCAAAAAAAATCATTAAGCAAGAATAAAATTTTGCTTACCCCAAAGATCGAAACCCGGTTGCATTAATTTGTGACTGGGTTTTTTATTTTTTATACAATCCACAAACTCACAAAGGGTAACCCTTTGTAAAAATAGATTTGCAATTTTTTAATAATGTTGTATACTTAACAAGTTTTGTATTGGATAACTACGCTTATTTTTATAAGTGAGGAAAGTCCGAACATTCGTTCATTTAATTGAAAAGTGTAGTGGGTAATTCCCATCCACCGCAAGGTGCGAGGTGCGAGCAGAGACGCCAATACCGAAAGGTTAGGCTTCCTTGTTTACAAGGAAGAGTTTTGTAGTAATACAAAAGTGAAACGGCTAAATCCTTACATGAATGCAAGATCGTGCTTCGAGTGTAAACTCGGAGAGAATCGCTTGAGTCTTTGAATAATCAAAGACCTAGATAAATTGTTATCTCTTTTATAAAAATAAAAGATACAGAATTCGGCTTATAGATACAAAACATAAATGAAAAATCCCTCGTAAGAGGGATTTTTCTATTTTACAAAGGGATTTTACAAAGGGTAACCCTTTGTAAAAAGTGGGGAGCGACAGGGGCTTGCTTTTTATTTTGATATATGCTATACTCTCTGTGTGAGTGTGAGGTAATACTTACATTATTCGAAACAACAATGTGCCGCAAAAAGCCCCGCAAGGGGCTTTTTGTTTTGTGTTAATTTTTAATAATGTTAAAATATACCTATGCACCCTGGAATAAAATCTTGGCAAAATTTAGTTTCTTTTAGTTATAACTTTTTTTGTATTCCTCTTTTATCAAAGACTTTATTTACTCCTTTTCAAAATGATAAACCAAACAAGAAATTTGATATTCTAGAAAGAGTAGTTTTCTTTTTTCTCTCTAGGATATTAGGCTTTGGCCTTAGATTTATTTTAATAGTTATCGGATTAGTTTTTACTTTTTTAATGATTTTAACTTTTCCTATTTTCTTTTTTACACCAATTCAAATAGAAAAAGAAACTTTAAGAGACTTGGGTTCTATAGGATCTGAACTTTCTTATGGTATTACTTTTTATCTAAATAAACACACTCGAGATCTTTTGAGTATGGGTAATATTCGTTTATTTGGTAAAGATAAAGTTATAAGAATGATCGAAAGGGCACTCGACAAAGATTCTAATCGTAATGTTTTATTGGTGGGTGAAACTGGAGTTGGTAAAAGTTTGATTTTGTCTTATTTAGGTAGAATCGGTAAATCAGGTCTTTCTTTTCCAGGTATAGCTCACCATAGAGTTATCGGTTTTGAACCTCAAAACATAGAAGCAAATGCTTTTATTGGTGCAATGAATGAAGCAAATAGTGCTGGTAATGTTATTTTAGCAATTGAAAATATCCATGAATATGAAAATCTTTTTACTGATTTTATTCCTTATTTAGATAAAAGAAATTTAGGAATAGTAGCTACTACAGATTTTTCTGGTTATGATAAAGTTTTAAAAATGCGTCCTGAATTTACTTCTCGTTTTACAAAAATAGATATGTTTCCTAGTACAGACGAAGAAACTTATTTAATTTTAAAAAATCATATTAGTATAAAAAGAATGAAGGTTTCTGAAGAAGCTATTTTAGAACTTATAAAACTTACAAATAGATATATGACAAACGAAGTTCAACCCCTTAAATCTTTGCTTGTTTTAGAAGAACTTCGCTCAAGGGGAGGCGAAATTAATCTTGTAGATATTAGGCAAGCTATTTCAGATAAGACAAACATGCAAATAGGCGAAATAGGAGAAGGTGAGAAGAATCTTTTAGGTGATTTAGAAAATCTTATGAAAGAAAAAGTTATAGGTCAAGATGAAGCAGTCCTAGACGTAGTTGAAGCTATTAAAAGATTGCGTACTGGTATTGCTGACCCTAATAAACCAGCCGGAACTTTTCTTTTCTTAGGACCGACTGGAGTAGGTAAAACTTATACAGCAAAAATCTTAGCTGAAAGCTATTTTGGACATAAAGATGCTATGGTGCGTTTTGATATGAGTGAATTTTCACTCCCTGATTCAATTTCTATTTTTACTGAAAGATTAGGAGCAACAGTAGAAGAAATGCCACTTTCTTTAGTTTTCTTTGACGAAATAGAAAAAGCTCATAGGAATATTCATCAACTTTTTTTGCAGATTTTAGATGAAGGTCATTTAACTCGTGAGAGTGGTAGAAAAGTTAATTTCAAAAATACTATTATTATTGCAACTACTAATGCTCAAAGTCGTAGTATTATAGAAAATCCAAATATAGATAAAAAAACTTTAATTGGAAGATTAATTGAAGATGGAAATTTTACTCCTGAATTCTTGAATCGTTGGAGTGATGTTATTTTATTTAAACCACTTGGTGAAACGGGAGTTAGGAAAGTATCAGAATTACTACTTAAAGAATTTCAAGTGCGTTTATTTGAAGACAAAGGTTTAACCTTAGAAATTACCCCTCTATTAATAGATAAAATAGCTAGTGCTGGATTTGACCCTTTGTTTGGAGCGAGACCTATTCATAGAGCGATAGAAGAGATAGTAGAGAACAAAATAGCTGATTATTTGATTTCTGGAAATTCTGAAAAAACCATAAAAATACTATAATAATAAAACATTGACTTTTTTCATTTTTTATGTTAAGGTTTTTTTGATATTTGTCCTTTGAAAATAAGGATTTTTTTTAATTTTTTAACAAAAAATTTTTAAAAATGAAAAATTTGTTTTTTATTGTAGTGGCTCTTCTTTCTTTCTTTTTAATCTCCTGTGGAGAAAAAGAGAAAAAACTAGAATTAACCCACCAAGAGTATTATGATTTGCTGAAATCTTCGGCCATGGGTGAAGTTTTAACAGAAATCCGTAAGAGGGATTCTGTGCAGATGGAAAATCAGCAAAACTTAATCCTGAAAGCAGGAAAGGCTGATGCATTAGAGCTTTTAATCGAAAAGGGTTGGAGGCCTAAAGATTGTTTTTGCTGTAAGGAAACAGAAAATCATAATCATTTTTATGATTATGATTATAGTTATCCAAAAAAACGCCAATTGCCAGAAAATCGTTGCGATGTTTCACCTATAAGAGAATCTGGTGAAAAAAATGTATATTTTATTCCGTCAGATGGAAATTCACAATTTCCTTACATAACTAATGCACCAGTTTTTAACAATTACTGTTGCAAAGGTTATGAAGAAAACAAGAAACCGGATGAAGATTTATCTTCTCAGGTTTCAGGAGATTCTTTTGTCAAGAAAGATACTTTGATAAAGAAATTGCTACCTTGGGAATTAGAACTTGGAGCTGGTGTTTCTAGTGGACCTGTTGGGTCTTTACGATTTGGAAATAATCGTGTCGAAGGAGGAGGAATATTCTTGTGGAATAAGGAAAATAAAACCGCTAATAGCTTAGTTGATTTTGTCCTTAAGCCTAAAAATGGTTTGGGATTAAGGTATGGTATTTTTTATCACAACGAAGTATCTCCAGGAAAATGGGATATTCCAAATCAGAAAACAACGACAGTGCAAGCTGGCGGAGTAACTACTGTTCTAAGCTCTACTTCTAAAGTAGAAGTTGAGCAGTGGAATGTTTCAAAACAAACTATAGGGCCTGTTTTTGGGCTACAAGGAGGTGATAAATTTTTCTTGTCTATGGATGTTATGCCCGCCTTTACAATTTCTTCTAAGAATCCAGGAGGCATTGAAGGTGATAAATTCACCGTAAACGGAAGAGTTTTGGGTGGATATTACATTAACCCAAACACATTAATTGGATTAAACCTCGGTTTAATAAATCGAGAATTATATCCAAGTTTATCTGTTCGGTTTGTGCCGGGTATCGAAAAAACTACTGATAATAATAATTAATTTTTTAAAACCTTTAAATTCGTAATAATGAAAAATTTAATTTTTGTCTTTATTCTTGTGTTTTCTTTTTTACCCTCATGCACTACTTACAATGAGGCAGAAGATGTAATCAATATTCAGGTGGTGACAGCTGATCTTTCATCTATTTCTGATAGGTTAAATCAGTTAACATTACAACAGGGTAGTAATTTTAGACAACTTTTTTTAGAGTTAAATTTAGTTAAAAATGATTTGAATAAACTTATCTTACAGGGAGAGATCAATAAAGAAAATCTTCTTATAATAAGGAGTCTTCTAACTCAGATTGAACAGACTATAATTCAAGTTGCTTTAACTCAACAGGCTCAAGGCGGTGATTTAACTGAAATTAAAAAACAACTTTTAGAAAATTATTTATTGCTTTTAAATATAAATAATAACCTTGGAGACATTAAAGCCTGGACTCTCGAAAACAAAGATAAGCTTAATCAGCTGATTTCTTTGTTTGGCGGGATACAAAACACACTAAACACTGCTTTGAATCTATTAATTTCCCAAGGAATTACTCAAGCGCAGATGTTTGAGAGAATAAATGCAATAACATTACAGATTACTACTCTTCAAGGATCTGTAGATGGTTGGGGAAGTATATATATCTCTAAGATAGATCAGCTTGGTTTAACCTTGCAACAGCAGGGAATAACTCTGGCAAATATTTTAGGGAACACTCGAAATCTGCCATTTTTTACGGCTCAGGTTTTGGCAAAGCTTGATGCTCTACAGTTGTCTGTAAATGAGATTAAATCTTTACAATTAGCAATAATAGATCATCTTTATGAAATTAAGGGGCAGATTGCAAACCTGCAAGAAGTTGTTAACAGTATTTTTGCTCAAGTATTACTTCTTCAAGAAGGACAGCTTGATATTCTTATTGTTATAAATAGTAAACTCTGTGGAGGGAATACAAATATTGTAAACTCCTATAATTATGTATTCAATGAGTATCTGACTAATATCACAAATATCAGCCAAATCTACAATGCTTGTAGTAATGGACTTAATGGTTGCTCTGGTGGAGTTGTGCCTGCTTCAAATGTCTGCATGATGTTAAATGTTATGAATCCGTTTATTGTTGGAAATAACAATAATACAAATTATAATTTTGGAAATCTTTATAACATTGGTTATGGAAACACAAATTCTATAAGCAACAATTTTGGTTGTTAAAATAAAAAAATCCTTTCTAGCTTAAAACTAGTTATATATAACTTTAATAAAAGTATTAAAGCTCTTTATGTGTAAAAAATTGAAATAATGGCAAAAGGGCTTTCGCATAGCGAAAGCCCTTTTTTGATTCCTTTTTTATTTAGATGTTTTCTAGAAATTCTTCTGTTTTTTCTTTTCTTGTAATTAGAGATTTTGGAATTGGTAAATATACAGAAAAAATTGTTTTATTGGTTTGAGGGGAAGAAGATGCTATGATTTTACCTTTGTGGTATTCAACAATTTTTTTAGAAATAAATAAACCCAATCCTATTCCATTTGGTTTTGTTGAAATAGCATTATCAGCTCTAAAGAATTTTGTGAACAATTTTTCTTCATCTGTTTTACTAAAACCAATTCCATAATTTTCAACTTGAATTAAAATATAATCTCCTTCTTTTTCTAAATTAACTTCTATGTCTGTGTCTTTTGTTCCATAGTCTATTGCATTTTCTATTAAATTAGAGATAACTGTTTTAATTCTATTTTGATCCATCACTAATTCAATATCTGTTTTTAGTTTATTGTTATAAACAATTTTTCTTTGTTTAATTTTTGATTCCATTTCGAAGTCTTTCAATGCTTCATCCATTAATTCTTTTATTAAAGAGGTCTTTAGTTCATAAGGAAAATTCTCTTCCTCTATTCTAGAAGTAACTAGTAAATCATCTATATTTTTAATGGTTTCATTATTTCTTTGTACGCATTCATTTAATATTTCTTTTTGTTCTGTGTTTAAAGGACCTTTAATTTCAGAATTTAAAATATCAAGACCAAAACGAACTCCAGCAACAGGGGTGCGTAATTGATGAGATGCAACTGTAATAAAATTATTTTTTATTTTAGATATTTCTTCGTTTCGATCTTTTGCTTCTGTTAATTTAGTAGTCATTTCATTAAAGAGATTAATCAAATTACCTAATTCATCATTACGATTTGTTTCTAGTTTTATATTTAAATTTCCTTGTGCAATCTCTTTGATACTTTTCTTCAATAATCTAACAGGAGAGGCTATGTGTTCTGCTATGCTTATTGCTAAAAATATAGCTGGAATTATAACTAAAATCATTACAAAAATGTAATTATTTTTATAGTTTGTGTAAATTATATTTATTTCTTCCGGTGTTAAGTCTAGTGGTGTGTTATAAAATGTCCAAACTGCTAGTAATGATATAGCTACGATTGTAAAAATACTAAAAAACAAAAAAGCTAAAAATAGTTTTATTAAAATACTAAATTTAGGGTTTTCTGTTGAATTATTTGTTTTATTTATGTTTGTTTCTTTTTCCATATTTTGTTTTTTAAATTAAATTCTGTATAATTATTATAGCACAAAATGTCGAATTTATTATTAATTTTAATTTAATTAACAAAATGGATTTTATAGGTTATACAGCTTTAATTGACGCGGTGGTTGTAATTATTTCTTGGATTGTTTTATTTAGCAAACAAAAGAAAATGCAACCAGCAAGTGAAAAAGTAAAATACTTAAATTCATATTTAATATGGACTTGCGTATTTTTATTAATAGTTGCATATACAATATTTAGATTACCGGCTTCTCAAATGATGATAGGTTTGCTTGTAGCAGATCTTATTCTTTGGGTTTCTATGGTTGTCTTCATAATGATGATGTATGCAGGCACAGAGGGTAAGCAAAAAGGTTTTTGGATTGGCGTATTTTTAATTTTCGCTGCCATGAGGACAAGTTGGCAGGTAGCTCAAATTCAAGGTATTGATACTAGTAGTTTAGGTACCTGGATGAATGAAGTTTTCTTGGGTAAACTAGATCAATGGCTTATGTATGCAGTTTGGGTTCCAGCTGCATTGGTATTGATTATAGTTGGACTTAAGTCTGACAGTGTTTTAGTTAGACTACGCTCACTTTTCTTTGCAATTGGATTATTACTTATTTCGTTTACTTGGGCTTTTCGTTTCTTGGCTGCAACTTCTGTTTCTGCAGAAGCAGGATACGCGATAGTAAGTATTGGTTCTGTCTTAGGATTCCTTCTTCTTTTGATGGGATTGCTATATAAAGGTAAAAATAATAATGAAATAGTCTCAAATTAATTTTATTTTTAAAACTAAAAAACAAAAAAAGAACACTTTATGTGTTCTTTTTTTGTTTGTGGTCAGTAATAATTTTTTGCCGTCGCAAAAAATTTTCACGACCCTGGCTCGCGATTTTTTCTACTGAAAAAATATCGCTCCGCCTTCCACAACTAAAAAACAGCACGAAGGTGCTGTTTTTCTTAACGTTGTGGACCCTACAGGACTCGAACCTGCCACCTCCTCATTGCAAATGAGGCGCTCTAGCCAGATGAGCTAAGGGCCCAAATACTCACAAAACTATTTTATACAATTTAAAATAAAAAGCAATAGTGTAAATTAATGTGTATAATATATAAATGCAATATAAGTTTTATACAAATTCAGAAAAAGCTTGGGGTGCTATGTATAAATCCATACAGCAAGCAAAATATTCTGTATATCTTGAGATGTATATAATAGATAATTTAGAAAAAGATCTTAATCTATTTGATTTATTTATACAGAAAGCTAATGAAGGAGTTAAATTTAAATTAATTATTGATTCTTTTGGTAATAACGATTTAAAACAAGATTTAGTTAAAAAATTAAAAGAGAGTAATATTGAAATTTTATTTATAAGTTATTTATTTCATCGTTTACATAAAAAGTTAGTAATTATTGATGAAAAAATTGCATTTATCGGTGGAGTTAATTTTCACAACAAAACAAGAAAGTGGAAAGATATTACTTTAATGATAAAGAGTACTCTGGTTTTAAGTTTAATAAAATCTTTTGCTAAGTCTTATAAAAATGCAGGTGGTAAAGATTTAGAAATTCTAAAAAAAGTAAAATTTGGTAAACTAAAAAAAATTAAAAATTGGATAATAGATCATATTCCTTCTTTAAATAAATTTAAATTTAAAGAAATTTATCAAAACCATATAAATAATGCAAATTTTAGTATTTTATTAGTCACTCCATATTTAGTTCCAAAAAGATGGATGGTTAAGGTTCTTCATCAAGCAGTATTAAGAGGAGTTTTGGTTGAAATAATAATTCCGAAAAATACAGATCATGGTTTTTATTTAGATAGAGTGAATTATTTTTATATTAACAAATTAAGCAGATTAGGAGTTAAAATTTATTTAGACAATAAAATGAATCACGCTAAAGCTCTACTTGTAGATAATAAAGAGGGGATAGTAGGTTCGCAGAATTTAGACTTTCTTTCTTTTGATTGGAATACTGAAATAGGTGTATTTTTTAATGATAAAGGTAATGTTAAAAAATTACAAAATATATTAGAGCAGTGGAAAAAAGAATCAAGATTATTTCACTTAGAAAAGTTTAAAACAAAGTGGCAAGATTATTTAATAGCACCTATTTTAAGGATTTTTTATAGAATTTTCTAAATATATTGTGTTTTTAAATATTTTTGGTAAGATATATTATGTTCCTGTAAAAAAGAATAAATTCAGGAGTAGCTTAAATTTAGTTACTCCTTAAATAAATTCGGGAGTAGCTCAGCGGTAGAGCGGTCGCCTGTTAAGCGATTGGTCGTAGGTTCGATCCCTACCTCCCGAGCA
>CAZFSV010000011.1:0-11325 GCA_964522195.1 uncultured Candidatus Saccharibacteria bacterium | reverse complement strand
GATTAAAACCAAATTCTTTTTCCATAAAATGATTATAACATTTTAAAAATTGGGTCGCTATCCAAATACTATTATAAATCTGATAAGTGATACAGAATACATAGAAGAATTATATACTAAATATTTAAATATAAAGAATTTACTAGCTTAAATCTAAAATAGAATAAATCCACTCTAAAGAAGCTTCTCCCGATTTTCTTATAACATTATTCATTACCCTGTTGTGCTTTATACAATTACGATATTCTTTAAAACTTAGAAAATGTTTTTCTACTTCACTTTTTTTAACAAATAAATCTTTAAAATAACCCCAATTAATATTTGAAACTATAATATCAGAATAATCAACTATATCACAAAAAGAAAGCTTAGATAGATTATTGTCTTCAATAAGATTGCCTGGATGATTTTGATTATGTTGTAAAATTTTTAATTTTACTTTTTCTTTAATTCCTTGAGGTATTAATTCTTCCCAATAGCTCGAATTAAAAGATAATTTTTTGTCTATAAGTAGTCTTATTTTTATTTCTAATTCGTCCACAACCTCGCTCTCAGAAGAATCTAATCTTGCCTCTAAATTCTGAACACCTCCAATTCTTTTATTTAATTCATTTTTAATCTTAATTTGTCTTAAATTCAAAAAAGAATCAAAATCATCCTTTGCCATAAAATCAAAAGTCTCTTTATCTATTAAATGAGAAGATAAACAGGTTATAAAATTTTCTTCATTATTTCCAAAATATTCTGTAATAAAAAAATTAATATACTCAGAAGGTATTTTTGCTTTTTTTGTTTTATTTGTTTTTTCTGAAAGCCAAGTCATATTTAATACAGAATCAACTGATTTGTGTGTTTTGTAAACGAATTTTGGGAAAATATGGTCTTTTTGATTTTCCCTTGCGTGTTCTAAATTATTGTTAGTCGCAAAATCTTTTGCCCCAGCAAGAGCAAAAATAGAAAGTATTGCTCTATAATCTGCACTTGACTGCTGTTCTAGTCTTAAAAAATTATAAGAATGAATTTCATTTCTAGCCTTTTGAACAACAAGAGGTATATAATCCTCATCATCAAACCATTTTACAACTTCTTTAAAGTCAAAAGTCATTTGTGTCTCAACACTTGAAGAATACGCTCTTGTTAAAGCTGATGACCAATACCACTGTTTTACTTTTTCATAAGATAAAGCTTGATTATCTGACTCACCAACCCTAACCAAAAAAGCAGCAATCATAGGCAAAGAAGAGAAAAAAGAAATGTCTTTTTCAGACCTAACACCAAAACCATCTCTCATGTTTTCTAAACGAGAAATTGCCTCATTCATAGATTCTACTGATATCTGCCAATAAGATTCAAATTGACTGCTGTCTGATATTGCTAAAGATTCATATATATTTAAAATATCTTTTCTTTTACAAGAAGAACCTGGATGATACAGCAAGGACATTGTTTGGAAAATAGCCATTCTTACTTTTTCAGTCTCGTCTTCATATCGCTTTAAATTTGGATACTCTTCTGATGCCTTATCCCACAAGTCTTTCAATTTAATTTTTGATTTTAAAAGTCTTGGTATTAACAAATCAAAAGTTCCCAATGGCTTACCTTTAGAATTTATTTTTTCAAAAATATCTGCCACATGCACGAGGTCCATAGTTTTAGGTAATACAACATAGGGAATTTCAAAACCATCCCACATATGCTTTAATCTTTTTTCAATTGTCCTACAAATCTTTTTAATTTTAGGCTGATCATCAATTTCTTTTTCAAGATAGTCTTGAAAAGAGTCAACCCAATCACTGAATTTATCTAATTCATAAAAAGGAAACATCAAATTCTTAAAAGAATCTTCAATGTTTAATTTCTTGTCTTTAACTACAATTATATTCTCTCTTGTAGAATCTTCTATAAAATCTCTAAGATTTAGATAATAGAAGTATTTCTTTTTTCCAGAACCATTAATTTCTACACCGTCAGGTGACTTAATAGCATAATATAAGGCTGTCATTCTTTGCTGTCCATCTAGAATAATATAATCTACTTTGGATTCATTATCTTTTACACCCTCTATTGGATTAACCTCTAAACTAGGATATTCAGCTGCCTCCCATAACAAAAAAGAACCGACATAATAATCTTTAAAAACGGATTCTAGAAAAGACCTAATATATTCTTTATTCCAATCAAAATATCTTTGAAAATTTGGAATCTGCCAAGATTTCTCAACATTTTCAATAATTCTACTAATTTTAACTCTTTCTGGTCCAGGTAATGCATGAGGATTGTAAACAACAGAATCACTATCAAATGAATCAATAACTTCTTTTGATGTTTTTTCTTTAAAAGAGTCAACATGATAAATAGAAGAATTTATAATAACCTTATAATCTTCTTCTGTTATCTTTCTAACTCCACCCTGCAAATACGCACCCCAATTTTTTGTTTTTTTAATAAAAGACAAACTTGGTAAAATTGGTTGTATTGGTTTTATTTTTTCCCAAACCTTTATATTATCTAAATCAACTCTATAATTAACCTTTGATTTATTAAACCACCAATTCTCTGAACTTCCTTCTTTATCAATATAAGCAGAAGACTTTAAGTCTGCATCTCCAACAAAACCCAAACCAGTTAAATAAAAAATAACAGAATCTTCTTCTTTGACAGCAGACCTATGTTGTGTTGTTGGATGAAAACCCCAAGCTTTCTTTTCCATAAGAAAATCAAAGACTTCCCTACCAGAGACTTTTTTTCCATCCTTATTTACTTGTTCTGAAACGATAAATAAATAGTAGTTTTTCATAAATATAATTACAAATTAATTGTATCACTTTTACAGAAAAATAAAACCTGACTTATTTCTTGGCATAATATATAATATAAGAGTGAGTGATAAAAGAAAAAAAGATTTAAAAATAATTGACCTATTTTGTGGAGCCGGAGGACTATCTCTTGGCTTTGAAAAAGTTGGTTTTTCTTTAGGCTTAGCAAATGATATTGATAAGTATTCAATAGAAACCTTCAAAAAAAATAGAGACATTGTTTTAGATAAAAATATATATTTAGGAGATATAAATAATTTTATTAAAGAAAAAAAAGATATATTAAAAAATGATAATTTTTCTATTGTTGTAGGTGGACCCCCTTGCCAAGGGTTTAGTATGGCAAATAGACAAAGATTTATTAATGACCCTAGAAATATTCTATACAAAAAATATATCGAAGTAATTCAGTTAGCAAAACCCAAAATACTTGTAATGGAAAATGTGAAAGGCATGAAATCAGTCGCACCAGAAGTTGTGAAAGATTTGGATAAAATTGGATATTACACAGAATATAAAGTATTAAATGCTAAAGATTTTGGTATTCCACAAAACAGAGAGCGTTTAATTTATATAGGAATAAAAAAAACTACAAAAAATTATAAGAAACTTATATCAGAAGTATTCAGAGAAATAGAAAACAGCAAAACAACAAAAACAACCACAATAAAAGATGCTTTTTGGGGGTTAAGAAAACTTTCAGCAAGAAAAGAAAAAGGTGATTCAAATATAGAATCTTCTACCAGTGGTTTTACTGAGGATATAATATGCGGAAAACAAAAACCAAATGAATTTATTTTAAAAATAAATAATAATAAAATACCAAAATATATATATAATCATAAGGCTCGCTACAATAACCCAAGAGACCTTGAGATTTTTAAACTTTTACCTCAAGGGGAAAATTCTAATCATGAAAGCATAAAACACATAATGCCATATAAGAGTCGAGCAAATATTTTTAAAGATAAGTATTACAAATTACCACTTAATAAGCCCTCAAAAACAATTACATCTCATATGAAATTTGATTGTAATATGTATATTCATCCATTAGAAACTAGAGGTATAACACCAAGGGAAGCAGCAAGAATACAAAGTTTTCCTGATAATTATATTTTTATTGGTCCTTACACACAATGGTATCACCAAATAGGAAATGCTGTCCCCCCATTACTGGGAGAAGTAATAGCAAGAAGTATTTTGAAAAAATTAGTATAATAAAGATAATGAAATTTAAAAAAAGAGAAATAAAATATCTTGAACTATTCGCTGGTGTCGGTGGTTTTAGACTTGCTCTTGAGAAAGCTAGTTTCTCTTTAGGTTTAAAAACTAAATGTATTGGTTTTAGTGAAATAGATTTAAATGCAATAAAAACATATAAAGCTAATTTTCAAACAACAGAAAAAGAATTGGAAATTGGTGATATAAACTCCCTAAATTCCATTAACTCAATACAAAAAATACCTAAATTTGATATATTGCTGGCTGGTTTTCCTTGTCAATCTTTTAGTCTAATGGGAAAAAAAGGAGGATTGGAAGACTCCAGAGGAACTCTTTTTTTTCAGATTGCAAAAATTCTTTCAATAAAAAAACCAGAATTTTTTATATTAGAAAATGTAAGGGGTTTAAAAACTCATGATAATGGACAGACATTCAAAAAAATACTTGAAATACTAAAAGATAATCTTGATTACAACGTAAGGGTAGAAATGTTAAATAGTTCTGATTTTGGTGTGCCACAAACAAGAAGAAGATTATATTTTATTGGGGTTAAAAATAAAAAAAATTTCAAAAAAATAAATGAAATAGATTTTCATAAGGAGAAAATAAATTATGGATTTAAAACAACATGGCATCTTCTTGAAAAGAATGTTGATAGTAAATATTATCTTTCAGAAAAACTTAAAAAAACAATATTGGCACACGGCAGTGGTAAATACTGGTCAAAATCAGAAATAAATAGGAAAATTGCCTCTCCTTTAACTGCAAGTATGCATAAAATGCATAGAGCCAATCAAGATAATTATTTTTCTGATGATTTTATCTACGGAAAGTTTAACAAAAAAAATGATTTTATCAACAACGAAAAAAAAGATAAGGGTCGTATCAGAAGGATAACACCACTTGAAGCTTTCAGACTGCAAGGTTTTGACGACGCATTTGTTGAAAATGCAAAAAATATAGGAGTTTCAGACACACAGCTTTATAGACAAGCAGGAAATGCTATCACAATAAATGTAGTAGAAACTATATTACGGTCAATCTTAAAGAATATTAATTAGTATTTGTTGGTGGTTTTAATTTTAAAAAACCACCCCTTTTTGGAAAGTCTTCGGTAGATTCTATTTCATCCCATCTATCAGAACCAGGTTTTATTAATTCAACTTTAAAAAGACATTCGTCATTTGCTGATTTCCAAAAAACCAATATATCACCTAATTGGGCACCAGCTTTCATATAAACAGGCATTAAATTACCCGTAATATGAATTTGTCCGATGTGTGTATTTGATACATAAAACATAACATTAGTTTTTAACATTTCAACATTTTCTCCAGACCAAAATTCTAAATTGATTTCTTTTAATAAATGAGTCTTTTCTTGATCAGAGGAACCAAAATAATTTTGAGTTTCTCGTGTTGGCACAATACCCGAAGTATGACCTGCCCCCAATTCAGAGGCTGCTAGTTTTTTGTATATTGGTTCTAACCATTGTTTCTTCATAGATTTATAATAACAATTACACTAAAAAAAACAATAATTTGAAAGACAAATAAAAATCGCAAAAATAATATAAAAAATGAATAAATTAAAGGGTAAAATTTAAAAACATACGAGACAAAAAGTAATGAAATGGAGGAGTTTTAACTTGTCCTGTTTTTGATTATCAAAAGTTCTTTTTCACTCAAAGTATAAGGAGCTAAATATTCCATCAATTTTGAATGTGCCTGTGTCATTTCTTCATACAATTCTAAGGCTTTATCAATAGAGTATAAAACTTTATCTAAATCTTTTTTTGGGTTTCCTATGTCATGAATCACAACATTTCTTTTATCCAAAAATGAATGACCAAAATTTAAATATTCTTTAATTATCTTTTTGTCGTCGTGATTTTCAATATTAGGTAAGATTTGTTTTTCAATGACAATAAAGATTTTACGAGTTGAGATTTTTTTATCATAAAAAAAACTATCTTCATGAGGCAAATCAAACGGTAATTTTTTGTGAATTTGGTTTTTTATAATTATTTGTTCTAATACACGAGCCAATTGAATAGCTTGAAAATCACAAAAACCCGAATAAATAGTTACTTTGTAAATCTTTGAAATAATATCATTATTAGCACTAGTTTCTTTTGTGGTTTTTTCAAAATATTTTAATTTATCTAAATTACTCATAAAGTAATTATAAAACATATTTATACACAAAAAAATCTATATGTCTAAAAGTAAGTATTTAAAATCTCCTTTATTGGAATAATTCTGCCATTCTAATATGTAATCTTTCTCAAGAAACAAGTTATCCGTTCTTCCTTTTATTGCTTTTTGTTCTTTAGTTAAATTCCAAGCATGACTTCCTCTTTTTAAAATGTTGGTATGGTAAATATTAAATTGACTTGCTGTTTTATTATCGTGTTTGGTTTTATTAAAATATGTTTTCTCATTAGTTAGCATAATTGCATAACAAAAATCTACCTGCTTGTGTTCTTTGAGCCTTTCTAATCTGTAAATGTCTTTAACAAAATCATATTTACCAATATTTTGACCTCCTTGATTTAAGAGATAAAACTTTTCTTTATTAAATTCTCCTGCTAAATGAGAAGTTTTATATTTTAACTCAATTGCATATCTAACTTTATTAAGTTCTATGAATAAATCTAAATAGGAGTTTTTGTTGTTTCTTAAGTCAAAAGGTTTTTCTAATCTTATGTTTGAATTTTTATAATTTAATTTAATTTCCCAAGCTAAAGAAAATTGGAAATCAGCTTCTGAGTGAAACACAGGTCTTTTTTTACTCAATTTTTTTATTATTTTTTCTAAATCAATTTTAGACACAAAAAAAAGATTTTCTAAAATAGAAACAAAAAGCTCCTAATCAGAAGAGTAGTCTTTCGACCACTTATATCTGTTTCCAGATATAGCCCGCTAAAGCCAAACTCTGACTAGGAGTTCTTTATGCTTTAGCGGGGCTTGTTTCACCATACCTTTATCTCTAAAGGGTTAGGCTACTTAAATATTTAGTTATACTTTAATACTATCAAGATGTTTGATAAAATACAATTAAGATGGAAAATTTAAAAGAAAAGGTAAAAAAGATTTTAACCTTTATCTTAAAAACAAGAGAAGTAGGTTATCTTTGGAGGTTTGAACAATTAGAAAATGAACTAGAAATATCTAAAAAAGAGATAATTTCAATTTTTGATACACTCACAAAAGCAAATCTTTTTTACTACAAAATAATACCTAAAGACCCACAAGAAGATAGCGATTTTGATATACATCCAACAAAGCAAATACTAGAAAATAGGACTGCTTACTTTATTGTATCTCTTGATAAAAAATCATTATCAATATTTGAATCACATAATCTAAATGATAAAAAAACAAAAGGAACAGAAAAAGATTCATTATTAGCAATTCAAAGAATAGAAAAAATATTAAATTCAGAAAAATCTTTGAATCTTTTTTTAAAGAAAAATAGTAAACACTTAAAATTACCACAGGTTTCAGAAGAAGTAATAATACAAAAAGAAAATTTAAAAATAAACAAAGAAACAGGTGATTTTAATTACTTTAAAAAAAGTGGAAGTTTCCATATTAACGGACAAGAATATAAACTAATAATATCTTTATTAGAATCCAAAAGAAAACAATTGAGTTACGAAGAAATAATTAAAATTATATATCCATACAAAAATTCAACAAGTAAACCTATTCAGTCAAATATTAATCAAGTTATAAAAAGAACAAAAACAGCACTTGGAATTTTGCCTAAAAATAAAAAATCTAATCCAAATTTTATAGATAATATAAGGGGTTTTGGCTACAAAATAAATATAAAATAAAGACATAATAAAGACATACTTAAACCATTCCATATTTGTTAAATAAATGACATGGTATGTTTGATATGAAAAAAATATCAAACAAAGAAAAAGAACTAAAAACAATTGAGACTGCGGCTCAAAACTTTGCAGAGCTTTTTCTTTGTGTTTTTTTAGAAAAAGTCGAAAATTCTAAAGAAAAAATTACAAACAATAATAAAAAAAATAATAAAAATGACAATTTTAGAAAAAATAATAAAAAATAAAATACCTTATGAAAAATTAGGTCAAAATGATTTAGCAATATACTGCCCTTTTTGTGAAAAAAGATATGCTGGAAATTTAGTAGCAACTTTCAACATAGACTTAACCACAGGAAATGGTAATTGCTCATCTTGTAAGAAAAATTCCTCTTGGAATGAAATCGCAGAGGAACTTCAAATAAATAATTTTGAGGAAAAATTAAAAAATAAATTTATAACAAAAAACGAAACAATGAAAACAGAATACAAGAAGAAAGAAATTGATATATCAAAATTTACCCCTATAACAATTCAAGAATTAAAAGAAATATTAAACCTCACAATCAAACACGACGACGAAAATAAAATTGCGACTTTCTTTGGAATGCTATCTGCCTATGCAGGAGATTCTCAAATCAACATAAGTTTCAATGCTCCGAGTTCGACTGGAAAAAGTTTTATACCATTAGAACTTTCAAAGTTGTTTCCAAAAGAAGATTTAATAAAACTTGGTGGTTCTTCTCCAAAAGCTTTTTTCCACGAACAAGGAGAATACAACAAAGAAAAAAATGAAAGGATTGTTGACTTGTCTTCAAAGATATTGATTTTTCTTGATATGCCACACAATCAATTACTTGCAGGGCTCAGACCTATTTTTTCTCATGATCAGAAAGAAATAGCTTTTAAGATAGCAGACCCGCACGAAAAAGGTGGCATAAGGACAAAGACGGTTATATTAAAAGGATACCCTGCTGTTGTATTTTGCACTGCGGGTTTAAAAATAAACGACCAAGAAGCAACAAGGTTTCTTTTACTAAGTCCTAGTATGGAGCAAGAAAAAATAAGAGATGGTGTTAATTTAGCATTAGAAAAAGAAACAGATTTTAAAGAGTATGAAAATTATCTAAAACACAATGAAAAAAGGAATCTGCTTATTGAAAGAATAGAGGCAATTAAAAATGAGAAAATTACGGACATAAAACTTGAATCAAAAGAATTGGTGAAAGAAAGATTTTTGAAAGATAAAAAATTTATGCAACCAAGAGACCAAAGAGACATTAAAAGAATAACATCAATGATAAAATCTATTGCATTGCTTAATTTATGGTGGAGAGATAAAAAAGGTTTTACTATTACTGCTTCAAAAGAAGATATTAATAATGCTTTTGATTTGTGGGAAAAATTATGTAGTAGTCAAAAATTAAATTTACCACCATATGTTCTAAGATTGTATCAATTAGTAATGAAACCTTTATGGGACAAAAAGAAAAAATCAAACGAAGATATTGGTATTAGTAAAAAAGAAATATCACAACAATACTATGAAATATATCATCAATTTATGAATAATGCGGATTTTAGTAATTCGATACTACCAATGCTAGAAAGTGCAGGATTAATAACAGAAGAAAGAGACCCTAATCAAAAACAAAAAAAACTTTTTTACCCCGTAGAAGAAAATACTAATAGCGAAACAACAGATAACTTTGAAGATTCTGAAAACTTAGACATATTTTAAAGCATTTAGTTGTTTTCACTTCGGGGTAAATAGTGTGGTCATAACTAAGGTAGAAAATACAAACAAATAATATGAAAATATAAGTATGAATAAAAACAAAAATAATAATATGGCAGTTGGCTATTGTAGAGTTAGCACAGAAGACCAAGCAGATAATGGTATTTCATTAGAATACCAAGAAGAACAATGTAGAAAAGCTTCTATTAATGATGGGTATAAGGAGATATTAATCATTAAAGATGAAGGCAAAAGTGGCACGAGTATATCAAAAAGAAAAGGAATACAACAAGTTATAGAGTTAGCAAAAAATAAAGAAATTTCTATAGTCTATGTCACGAATTCAGACAGATTAGCGAGAAATATTTTAGACCACTCTTTTTTAAGAAATATTTTTAAATCAAACAATGTGATTTTAAAATATCTTAATGGTCAATCTTCTGATAATGATGCAAATTCAATAATGGCAGATAATATGTTCGCCACAGTAAATCAATATCACAGCGATATTACAAAAGAAAAAACAAAACAAGCATTAGACACAAAAGCATTAGCTGGTTATTTCCCAACATCGGCACCTGTAGGTTATCTTAATACAGAAAACTCAGATAAGAATTGTAATAAAGTAGCAAAAAAAATAATAATACCGAATCCAAAAAATTTTCATTTTGTAAAAGAAGCATTTAAAATGTTCGCGACTGGTCAATATAATGTCTACGAATTAAATGATTTACTAAATGAAAAAGGATTTGTTTCAAATTCGGGAAGAAAGTTAGCTCCTAGTATGTTTTATGCAATGCTTAAAAATCGTATTTATCTCGGAGAAGTGCATTGGATTGATATTCATGTAAAAAATGGAAAACACGAACCACTTATAGACGAAAATACATTTGAAAGAGTTCAAGCAATTCTTAATAAGAATAATAATAATCGTTGCAGAAGAAGAAAATATTTTTGGCTTTTAAGTGGTTATGTTTTCTGCCCTATTCATAATTGTAGATATACTGCTGAATGGCATTTAAACAAAGGTAAGGCATACTATCATTGTTCTAATAAAAATGGTTGTGGTAAGTATGTAGAAAAACAAAACCTAGAGAAACAAGTAAGTGATAAATTAAAGTCAATTGAATTTAGTGATGAATTTATCAAAATCATAGTAGAGAAAACAAGAAATTTCATAGAAGAAAATAGTAATAAATATCAGCAGGAAAAAAGAGGATTAGAGAATCAAAAAATAGCATGGGAGGCTAAATTAAGGACAATTGAAACAAAATTACTAGATGAAGTTATAAAAGACAGCGATTATAAGCGATTATCTTGCGATATACACAAAGAAATCGAGCGAATTAATAGAAACATCCTTTTATTAGAGAAAAACACTAATACAAGCGGAAATATGGCGATTGAAATTATGAATTTCTGTAAGAATATACATAAAACATATATGGAAACATCAGAAGAACTACAAAAGAAATTTCTTGCCTTGTGTTTTGATAGATTTGAAGTAAAAGACGGAGTTATAATAAAAGAGCGATACTCTATGTTTTTTCAACAACTCCTTGAGCTAAATATGGCTTTTCAAAAAAATACAAAATCCAAAAAAACCTTTGAAAATCAAATATATGAGATGGGTATAATAAACCCTAAAATGGGTGGCTATCGGGAATCGAACCCGAATCAGCGGAACCACAACCCGCTGTGTTA
>CAZFSV010000010.1:0-19216 GCA_964522195.1 uncultured Candidatus Saccharibacteria bacterium | reverse complement strand
TAGCTACCGTTGTGGCGCTACTGCAAGATCCTCCGTAGGTTATTGTTCCTCCTTCATCTGTGGTGAAGGTGTAGTTGATTGGGTTGTTGTTTACTACTACTCCTATGGGGGTTACTTCGGAGATTAGTGGAGGATTGTCTCCGAGTTTTAGGATGAAGATGTCGGTACCACCTAAGGAAGTTAAGTTAGAAGTATCTGCTCCTGGGTCAAAATCCGCTGTACCCTCAAAATATCCTGTGGTATAAATATTCCCTTGACTGTCTGTGGTTATGGAATTAGCATTTTCCCAATCTGTTCCACCCATACCTTTAGCCCAGACAAAGTTACCAGAGGAATCAATCTTAGAAATGAAGATGTCAGCACCTCCAGATGAAATTAAATTTGTTGTCCCAGCTCCTGGATCAAAGTCCACAGTACCTTCAAAAGATCCTGTGGTGTATATACTGTCTTGACTGTCTGTGGTTATGGAGTAAGCAACATCGCTACCTGTTCCTCCCATACTTTTAGCCCAAATGAAATCTCCATTTGAATCGAGTTTAGAAATAAAAATATCAGTACCTCCGGATGAAATTAAATTTGTTGTCCCAGCTCCTGGATCAAAATCTACGGTACTTCGAAAATATCCAACAGTATAAATATTGTCTTGATTGTCTATAATTATAGAATAAGCATCATCAAGCATTGTTCCCCCTATACTCTTAGCCCAGACAAAGTTACCAGAGGAATCAAGCTTAGAAATGAAGATGTCACTATTTCCTACTGCATTTAAATTAAATACACCTCCGTTTGGATCAAAGTCTACGGTAGATTGGAAAGATCCTGCCATGTATATATTCCCTTGACTGTCTGTGGTTATTGAATTAGCATTTTCCCAATCTGTTCCACCTATACCTTTAGCCCAGACAAAGTTACCAGAGGAATCAAGCTTAGATATGAAGATATCATTATTGCCTAATGAAGTAAGATCAAACACACCTCCGTTTGGATCAAAGTCTACAGTGTTTTGAAAATATCCTGTAGTATATATGTCACCTTGACTGTCTGTGGTTACAGAATAAGCAACATCGCTACCTGTTCCTCCCATACTTTTAGCCCAAATGAAATCTCCATTTGAATCGAGTTTAGAAATAAAAATGTCTTCAGTTCCTCCAACAGCAGTTAGATTAAACACACCTCCATTTGGATCAAAGTCTACTGTGCCAGCAAAAGATCCTGTAAGATAAACATTATCGTTAGAATCTAAAAAGATCGAACGTCCATAATCAGTACTTGTGGAACCAAAAGATTTAGCCCAAACGAAATTACCAGAAGAATCAAGCTTAGATATGAATATGTCAGAACCACCCGCGGAAGTTAGATTAAATACAGCTCCACTTGGATCAAAGTCTACTGTCTCTTCAAAATATCCAGTGGTGTATATATTACCACTAGAGTCTTTAAAAATTGAAAGTCCATAATTATAACCTGCGGAACCAAAAGATTTAACCCAAGAAAAGTTACTTTCTGCTTTTGCATCAAAAGGAAAGTCTTTAAAGTTATATACAACAACTAATAAGAAAATTAATATATACAGCAAAAGTTTCTTCATAAGAATATTATATCAAAAAATTTAATATAACTAAAATTAGTATTTTAAACTCTTAACTAAAGACTTTAATAGAATATCTAATTTCATAGTAGCCACTCCTATTACTGTATCCGCACCTCCGTAATAAATAAACAAAGTATCTTTTTTTAAAACCATACCGCAAGGAAAAACTACATTATTAACTATGCCATGTTTTTCATAATCTTCTTTAGGTTCAAAAATTGGATCTGTAGATCGAGCAAGAACTATTGCTGGATCTTTTAAATCAAGCAAAACTACACCTACTCTATAAGTAGAGTGACTTTTAGAGACCCCATGGTAAAGTAATAACCAACCGTATTTTGTTTTAATTGGGGGGCTCGCAATACCAACTTTCCAACTATCCCATTTATTTAATCTTGGTTTTAAAATTCCAATACATTTTTTTACAACTTCATCGGGTTCATCTATAGATTTCAGATAGGCTCCACAAATAACATTATGAACTCTATGTAATACAAAATAACCTTCTTCAAATTTGTCAGGCAAAATGCAAGTATCCTTATCATCATAATCAAGCGGAGTAATCAAGAAAGGTTTTGACCAATTCCATTTTTTTTCAATAAAATCTTTTTCTAAAATTGAAGTTATAGCTACTTTTGGCAAATCAACACCATTGTAAGCCGTATAACACATATAAATTTTATTACCTATTTTAGTTAAACGAGGATCTTCACAACCAGAAAAATTACCTTCATTTTTTTTATTTTCAAAATTCTCTCTTGGTAAATAAATAGGATTATCTATTCTTTCTGAAATGTTAAAACCGTTTTTAGAATTAGCATACCCTATTGTAGAAGTATTATCAGAAGAAAAAGCTCTATATAAAATATGAATTTTGTTTTTTAAATCTATTGCCGCGGGATTAAAAGTACCCTTAGCCTCCCAATTTTTGCCGGATCTAGGTATAATAATAGGATTTTTATTAAATCTTTTAAAATGAAAATCTTGTTCTGTTTCTTTTGAAATTGTTCCTAATAAATCAGAAAAAGATACTGTTGCCTTACAAATACATGTATCAGCCCCACCATAATAAATATTCAAATCATCTTTTTCTAAAATAGCTCCACTTGGAAAAACTACATTAGGAACAAACCCTTTCAATTCATACTCTTCTTCTGGTACTAAAATAGGACCCCTAGTTCTTCCAATAATTTTTTCTGGTTTTTTAAAATCTAAAAGCAACGCTTCGATTCCAAATATTTTTTCAAAATGATTAGGATTATCAAAATAATATTGAATATGCGAATAAACAAAAAGCCAACCATGTTTAGTAAAAATAGGACTTGCGCCAACTTCTACATGATCATATAGATCTCTTTTCAGATTAAGTATTTTCTTTGGTTTTTTATCAAAATTTTCCCAGAATTTTTTGTCCCATAAATCACTCATCTTATTAAATTCAATTAAATGCATTTCTGTTGGAGGGTTATCAGTATTTTTAGAAAAAATAGCTACTATTTTACCATTAATCCTTTTTGGGAAAATAGTCATAGCTTTTGCATTAAAAGGGGTAATAAGATGTTTTTCATCTACTTTTTTTAAATCTTTTGAAATTGCTAGTCCAACTTTAATGCTATCTTTATCAGGAGGGTATTTAGATAAAGCTGTATAAAATACATAATATTTACCTTCAAAAAAGGTAACTCTAGGGTCTTCTACTCCATATTTTTCCCACTCTTCTTCTCCTGAAATAAATTGCCTACGATTTTCAAAAAAATTACCATCATTACTTTCTGCGATACTTATGGAAGAAATTTGAGAAGGAATACTAATTGGGTCTGCACCAGAAATAGCACGATATAAACCAAAAAACTTTTTGCCCTTTTTTACTACAGACATATTAAATACAGCAAAAGATTCAAAATATTTATTTTGATCTCTAGAAAGAATAGGGTTTTGTGTAAATCTCTTTGTTATATACATAATTTATATTAATTTTTTATTTTTTATTTTTTCTAATTTAACATCTTGATCTTTTTTCATACCCTCAAGTAATTTATTTAACTGTATCGTAGCAACATTAACCCTTTTGTCCCCACCTCCATAATACACAAATAAATCTTCACCTAAAACCACAGCCCCACTAGCGTATACAATACCGGGCTTATAATCATTTTCATACCATTCTTTTGATTCTAAAATAGGATTTTTTGCTCTACACAAAACTCTTCTTGGGTTTTTTAAATCAAGTAGCATGGCTCCTAATTTATACCTATCACTACCGTCTTTGTCCATCGCGTGATACAAAACAAGCCATCCATCTTTTGTTTTAATAGGTGGAGCAGAAGCACTACGAGTTCTTTTATGCCAAGTAATAATTCTATCAGGCAATCTTTGAGGATCCGGAGCATCAAAATGTGAAGGCATATCTTTAGTAGACAATTCATCTGAATAAGCTATTCCTACTTTATTAATATCGCCATCGTTCATATCTAAATTATGAAAAACTAAAAATTTATCATTGATTTTTTCTGGAAATAAAACCCAATTTTTCTGACGATCACCTAAGTGAGATAAATAAGCAAAACTATTCCAATCCCAATTTTGTTTTAATAAATCTTCTTCTTTTATAGAAATAACTCCGACTCTCAAAGAATGCCAACCATTAAAAATATTTAAGGTTATATAAATTATTCCGTCTATAGCAACTACTCTTGGATCTTCGGTACCACCCCATCCTCCTCCAGAAGCATAAGAAATAGGATCAAAAAATTTCCTAGCGGGAGAAGTAAAGTTATCTTTTTTTAAATTCTCAAATTGAGATAAATAAAAAACTGGATAAGATAATCTCTCAAAATTTATTCCATCATTGCTTACAGCATAACCTATTCTTGAGATACCATCAGGACCCATAGCTCTATAAAATAAATGCACTTTATTATTTAAATAAATAACACCTGGATTAAAAACAGCTTCTGACTCCCAAAAGTTTTGTGTTGGGCTTAAAATAGGATTTTGTTCGTATCTATATAAACCTATTTTAGCTGTTTTTTTATTTAATTTTTTTTTATTGATAGTTTTTTTAACTATCTTTGTTTTAATTTTATTTTTAACAGAAATAATTTTATTTTTTAATTTAATCGGTTTTTTAATTAATTTAATTTTAGATATTTTTTTAATAATTTTATTTTTTAATATCTTTTTAGCAACTTTTGATTTAATTATTTTCTTTTCAGGTTTACTTTTTTTTATTTTAACTATCTTTTTTTTAACAGTTTTAGGTTTTATTTTAGGGACAAGTTTTTTGACTAACTTTTTTTTAGTTATTAATTTAACTTTTTTAACAGTTTTTTTAGTATTACTTTTTATTTTTTTCTGTAGCATTTTTATGTATATTATACAATAAAAAAATTAATTAAAATAGTCTCTTAATAAATCACTAGAACTACGAACTTTACCTCCGTGGCCAACATTATAAATTATTTCAATACCTAATTCTTCGCAAAGAGTAGCTTCAGGTATAGGATCTCCTTCTGGGTGCCTGTCTCCCCCATTTGCAAAAACATGGGGTTTAACTTTTCTTATAGATTCACAAACACTTTTTTCTATTGGATTAGTATAGTCAAAAATTTCTGGATGCTCTGAAAAAATCACTTCATCAACAAAATCAAAAGATTCTATAATTTCTTTTCTATCTTCTTCTGCCATAAAAGCTTTACCTTTTTTTTGCTTTAACCAATTATCATTATTTATAACCACAATTAAATAATCTCCCAATTTGCGAGCCTCTTTTAAATATCGAATATGGCCTATATGAATAGGATCAAATCCTCCAGAAACCATAACAACTTTTTTATCCATAAATATATTATATAACAATGAATTTTAAAAATAAAATATTGTAGTATAATTAAAAGAATGGAAAAACAAACAATATTTTTTAAAAATTTTATATTTATTTTCTTATTAATATTTTTTAGTATTATTTTAATATTCTTTAAAGAAATTTCTACAAATTATCAAATTTCATTGAATCAAACAATTTTTACAGGAATCATACTTTTTGTAATTTTAATAAAATTATATTTAAATAGTAACAAACAAACAGAAGATACTGAAAATGAATTTATTAAAATAGTAAATCACACCTTTAGAACACCTTTAACTGGACTCAATTGGTTAATGAAAGAATTAAAAAGCGACATAGACAAAGATACAAAAGAAAATTTTATTCAAAGAGCAGAAAATTCAATTGAAAAATTAATAAGTATCACGGATCTTTTTGCTGGAATTAAATCTTTAGATGAACAGTCTAGTTATAATTTTAAAGCAACTTCAATAAGGGATATTATAGAAAATTCTATTATAAAATATAAAAATGATATTAAATCAAAAGGTATACAACTCACAATACCAACTTTTAATAATATGCCTTTGATAACTTTGGATTTAAATAAAATAACTTTTGTTATTGATACAATATTTGAAAATTCTGTTTTTTACAACAAAGAAAATGGTTTAATCCATCTTGAAACTAGTTTTGATAAAGATATTTTAAAAATTATATTTAAAGATAGTGGAATAGGTTTTTCTAAAAAAGAACAAGAAAAAATATTCAATAAATTTTATCGCACAGAAAAGGCAACACTAGCAAATCCAAATGGTATGGGTCTAAAACTTTATTTGTCTAAAAAGATAATTAAAAAACATAATGGAAAAATCAAAATCGCTTCAAATGGGGAAGATTTAGGGTCTGAATTAACAATAGAATTACCCTTAAACAAATAAAACCCTTTTAGGGTTTTATTTGTTTTTATTAGCTTTTTTAGCTAACATCTCTTTTTTTATTGCCAATCTCTTCTTTGTTTTATGAGCTCTTCTGGAAGGTTTTTTAGGACTTAATGTTGTTGATCTTTTTGCCATATTTATATTTTAAATTGATAATTTATATATTATAACATATAAATCTTAAAAATTAAATTACTTGTTCTGATCATAAACTTCAAGCGAAGTATTTAATTGGTTATGCACCCTAATAAAAGTTGCTCTTTTAGAAAATTCTTTTAATTTTGAAGCACCTATATAAGTTGCAGTGCTCCTTAAACTACCCAAAAGGTCTTGCAAAAAAATATTAATATCTCCTTTATAAGGTATTAAAGTATACCTACCTTCTGAAGCCCTGTGATTATCTTTTTTTCCATAATAATTTTCCATTGCATGATTAGATGATGAGCCAAAATATTCTTTAAATTTCTTACCATCTTTTTCTACATTCTCTCCTCCGCTTTGCTCAAAACCAGAAAACATAGAACCAAACATATTAAAATCTGCTCCAGCACAAAAAGCTTTTGCTACACAAGAAGGATATTTTTGCCCACCATCAGCAATCACCAATCCACATCCTTGTTCGTTAGAAATACCATGAGTTGCATCAGCACACTCTATAACAGCAGAAAGTTGAGGATACCCCACTCCTGTCATTCTGCGAGTAGTACAAGCACTACCAGGACCAATACCAACTTTAACAATATCTGCTCCTCGCAAAATTAACTCTTCTGAGATTTCATTTGTCACTACATTGCCAGCAATAATTATATGTTTAGGGAAGTCTTTTCTAATATCTTCTAACACATTAAGTAAACGACTTACATAACCATTAGGAATATCAATACAAATAAAAGAAAAATTATTCATTAATTTTAATTCTTTCATTAATTTTATCTTTTTTATATCTTCATCTCTAATGCCAGTTGTATAAGCAATGTAATCTGGATTTCTAAAACCATTCTTTCCTGAAAAAAATTTTTTATAGTCATCTAAAGAGTAATATTTATGCAATACTGTAACCATTTTATAAGAAGATAGAATCCGTGCCATTTCAAAAGTTCCACAAGTTGCCATATTGGAAGTCATAATAGGTATGCCGGTCCAAATTTTAGGAGAATGATAAAACTTAAAGGTTCTTTCTAGGTTTACTTCTTTTCTAGAATTTAGAGTACTTCTTTTGGGCCTTAATAAAACATCTTCATAATCTAGTTTTATTTCATCTTCTATTCTCATAAATTTAATTATTTTATTTTATTTAAAATTTCAATCAAATCATCACTTCCGCTCCATTTTGAAATCATGTTTCCATTTTCATCAACTTGTACTAAAGTGTGTTGATAAGTGACACCATATTTTTTCTTAAGATCTCTCTCTTTATCATAATCAACTTTCATGATTAAAACACCTTCTGGAATATTATTTAAATTTTGATTAATATCTTTATCTAAGCTTCTACAAGAAGGACACCAAGATGCATGAAAAAATAAAATAACATCATTGTTTTTAGCTAAAGAAATTTTACTAGGATCATATATTTCATAACTTCCTTTAATTTTTGATTCAACAACATTATTTACTGAATTTGGGTTGGTTTCTTCTTTAACAACTTCTGAATTTAAATCAGTATTTAAATCAGTATTATTTTCTGTATTAATTTCTTCTGTAATATTATTTTCCACATTAGCAATTTCTTGATTATCTTTTGGTAAAAAAACAAAAAAACCTATAGCTATTAATAAGATTAAAACGAAAGCAATAATTAAATTTTTCATATATTAATATTATAACAGAATAAACTTTAATTAAAAATTATGTTAAATATATCTTTATAAAAAAGGAATTTTTAACAAAAATCTAGTACCACCTTCTATTGGAATATAAGATATATCCCCTCCGTGAGCACGAGCTATTAAACGAGCACTATATAAACCAACACCAGTACCATTTTTTTTCGAACTCATAAACTTTTTAAATAATTTTTTTTGAATATTTACAGGTATTTCGCCTTTATTAAAAAAAGAAAAATAAAGGTATTTTTTATCTTCAAATATATTAATCAAAATTTTATTTTTAGGAGAAGAAGATGCTTCAATTGCATTATGAATTAAATTATAAGCTACAGAATAAAACAAATTTTCATCTATAAAGATATTTTTTTCTATTAAATCAGGATTTGCATTTTCACCATTTAATTCTTTTAACTCTAAATTCAACAAATCTTGCTTACCTAAATGCACAAAATACTTATTTAATTCATCAACTATTTGTCTAATCTTAAATTCATTTTTATTAATTAATTCTTGACCCTTTTCTATTTTTGCTAAAGACAAATAACTTTCCATCATCTTTAACATTTTTTTACCAGTAGTATTTATAATACTTGCAAATTTTTTAATATCTTCTGGAGATAAATCGTCTTCTACTAAAAAACTAGAATAGCCAATAATCACCGAAAGAGGATTGCGTAAATCATGATTTAGAGTATTTATATAATTTTCTAAAGCAGATTCTGCTTCTTTTCTTTTTGTGATATCTATATAAGTACCAAACATTAACAAAGGAACACCTTGTTTATCTCGTTCTACTACATATCCTCTCTCCATCATCCAAACAAAATGACCTTCTTTATGTTTATATCTATTTTCTCTACGATAATAAGGATATTCTCCTTCAAAATGTCGTTTTAAAATCTTATTAGTTTCATTCAAATCTTCTTGATGTAATATTTCTAATAAATATTTTCTAGTATTTTTTTCTAATCCTTTTTCTTTATACCCTAATATTTCTAAACTTCTTTCACTTAATTTAATTTCGTCAGTTTGTATATCCCAAACCCAAGTTCCTACATCTGTTTTTTCTATAATATCTGTAATTTGTAAACGATTAATATCAAAGTCTTTTTTAAAATCTATGTAATTTGAATTTGGAAAATTGTTAATCATTTTTTTTATTTATAAACACGGATATTAAGGATAACATATTTGAAAAATTCAATCAAACAAAAAAAACCAAATCATTTCGAATGACTTGGTTTTTGGGATAGAATAAAAATAAAAATTAATACCTTGGCGAATAAAAAACATTTAAAGGTGTTTTATCGAACCAAGAAAAAGTTTTACATATTTTTTCTTTTTTTAAAATATGCATAACTCCAATTTTTTTCTCTTTATCAAATAAAAAGAAGAATTCATACCCTTCTGGTATTTCTTTTTTTCTTTCAATAATTTCAGGAGGATAAAATTCCTCAATAATCTTTGAACAATTCTCATAAAAACATTCCTCCAGAACGACATAGCAACCTTCGCATGCATACATGCTTTGATTATTTTCATCTGGTAAATCTATTCTTATTAAGGATTTTATCTGAATCCTAGTCTGAGCTGAGATTCTAGAGGTTAACAAAAAAGAAAACAATAAAAAAATAATTAAATTTTTCATTTGATAAGTTTTTGGTTTTAAATTTGAAATATTACTTCCTAAGAATTAACGTTTAATTAACACCCAAAAAGCAATATTTCAAAAACTTAATTCAAAGAACAATAATACGTATAATATCACAAATATTAGTAAAAGTCAATATTGCGTTATGGTTTGATACTTTAAAATAATTTCAATATTTATAGATTGCAAAACACACTTAAAATTAAGTATAATTAATTTATGTCAATAAAAAATATAGATCTAAAATTAATAAATTTTTTTAATAAGGCTTTTATGCCAAGTGCTCGTTTTGGATTGTTTGTAATATTTTTTTGGTTTGGTCTTTTAAAAGTTTTGGAACTTAGTCCAGCTTCGGGAGTAGTAGCTAGACTTTTTGAGCAAACTATACCCTTTATGTCTTTTGATGCTTTTTTAATATTGTTTGGATTATTTGAATGTTTAATAGGTATTTTATTTTTATTTAAAGGAGTAGAAAGAGTGGTGATTCCCCTACTTTTTATTCATATGATTACAACTTTTGGACCTTTGGTTTTTCTAACCGAAGAAACTTGGAGTGGTTTTATGGTGCCAACCTTAGAAGGTCAATATATAATTAAAAACTTAGTTATTATAGCAACAGCTATAGGTATAGCATCCAAAGTAAAACCTTTAGAAAATTAAAGTAAATTGAGAAATTTTGTTATACCTTTTTAATGTGTTAAAATATATAAACATGATGAAAATACTTGCATTATCTTGCTCTCCTTCGAGAGGTTGGAATTCCGATAAAATGTTAGATAATTTTATTTTAGGAATGCAAGAAGTAAAAAATGTAGAGGTGGAAAAAATCTACCTAGAAGATATAAAAATAGATCTTTATAAATATGAAAATAGGTTAGGTCCAGGAGAAAGTGAGGAGGATTTTAGAAAGCTATGCCATGAAATTTCAAATAACATCAACGGACTAGTTATAGCTACGCCTACTTACAATTTTTCTGTACCAGCTCATTTAAAAAATTTTATTGATCGCATTCGTTTTTTTGCTTTAGATTTTGAAAGTAAAACAAAGCTAGGTCAACCAAAAGGAAAATTAGGTAACATAAAAGCATATTTTCTGGTTTCAGGTGGCACCCCAAATTGGGCAGAAACTATTTTATTTTTTACTTTCCCTGCTTTTTGGCTTAGAGGTATATTTTTATATTTTAATGCAAAAGTTATGGGTGCTTATTATAGTGGAGATACGGCAACCTATAAGAACGAAAAGGTTCTTAAAAAATGTCGTACAAAAGGCAAGAAATTTGCTTCTCAAGTTTTAATGAATAAAGATAAGGGAATTTTAGAGAAAATATTCTTCCGCCCTCCACAAGTTTAGTTTCTTATTATTAGTTAATTTTTAAAAAATGAATAAAAATATATTAATTGTTTTAGTTATAGTGATGGTGCTTGTAATAGCTGGTTTTATTTTTATGAATAAAAATTCAAACGATAAATCAAATACAAATATTCCAGAATCCAGTTTGCCTAATATTACCTCAAATGAGTTAGAAAATGGTAATTATACTTTTGGATCTGAAGAAAGCCAAATAGCATGGACTGGAAAAAAGACTTTAATTGCTGAATGGATAGATCAAGGTATTATTAAATTAAGTAATGGTTCTTTGGTTATTGAAAACGGTAATGTATTATCTGGTAATATTGTTATTGATATGAATACAATTACTGCTCAAAAAACAGGTTCTGGAGGTGGACAAGACAGATTAACAGAGCATTTAAAATCAGAAGATTTCTTTAATGTAGCACAATTTGGAAATTCAATATTTAATATGTCATCTATTACAAAAAATGATGAAAAATACGAAGTAACTGGTGATTTAACAATAAAAAATAAAACTGAAAAAATAACCTTCCCTGCAAATATCTATATGGGTGATGGTAAAATTTTTGTAGAAGCGGAAGTTGTAATAGATAGATCAAAATTTGATGTGAGATTTGGTTCAAAAAGTTTCTTTAATGATTTAGGTAATAATGTAATTGATGATAATTTTACATTACAAATTAAATTAGTTGGAACTAAATAAAATAAGAGCAAATTAAAAAACACCAGAAATGGTGTTTTTTAATTTGCTCCCCCTAGTGAACGCGTTCAGAACTCTTAACTGGGTTCAAATTAAAATAGATATTAAGTTTTCTAAGATTTTTGAACTAATTCCAGCAATGGCACTTCAGAACTAAATCTCAATTTTTACTTCTTCTTCATCGCCGACAAATCTACATTTACCATTTTCACAAAACACACCTTGCCCATCTTGTAAAATATGTAATGGATATTTTAATGTTTTAAGATTTTCTTTTACTAATTCTTCATATTTTTCTTTATAATGTACTCTTAAGACAAAAGGGACATAGTTTAGAGCAGTAAAATCATCTAACCCAAATCTTTTATTATCTGGGTTCCAAGCAGAGACTTCAATTGTTGGACAAACAACATAAGCCCCAGCACTTGTGCCAATATAAACTCTACCCTCATCTAGTAATTCTTTAAGAATATCAGCGAAGCCAGTTTCTTTTATGGTTTTTAATAAATAGAAAGTATTACCACCATCAATATGAATTATATTTTTATCTTTAAAAAAGTCTTTTAATTCCTTTTCACTTTTGCCATCAATATTTATTTCATCAAAATAATATCCATTTTCTTTAATCGTATTTTTTGCTCTATTCATAAAATCTTTATCTTTATCACTCTCTACCTGTATTGCAGTATTAATATACCCAATTTTCATTTGGTCTTTTGGAATACCAGTTAGGTTATAACCATATTTAATAAGAAAAGTATAATCAGATGCTAGGATTAGTTTCATAATTATTTTTTATTCTTAATCCAAATATTTTTGATAAAAGAAATTGAAAAAGTTGAAAGTAAAAAACCTAAGGTCGGCACAATAGCATTAATAAAAGGATTTGATAAGTGAGCAAAAGTAAAAAACAATACAACAACAATATAGGTTAAAATAGCTATAAGTGTTTTTCTAAAAAAACTTGTTTCCCAAGCTTTATCTTTCTCAACTCTTATGTTTCTTTCCTTTATTTCTTGAATATCTTTTTTAATCTGTTCTAAGTCATCCATAAACTAATCTTAACATTTTTACAGAAAAGTTCTAAACCCTACAAGGGTATCAAAAAATCACCTTGATTTACAAAGTGATTTTAAGGGCTCCAAACTTGGGATGATGTTCGAATGAGTATAATAAATTCAAATTAAAAGAGATATTGAGTTTTCTAAGATTTTTGAGCTGTTTCCGATTGTGGTACTTCAGAACTCATAAAAACCACACCTATTTACAAAAAGTTACATTATGATATATTTTGGTAAATCAAAAATTGTACAATGAAAGTAGTAAACACATACACCCTCCCGAGGGTGGATAACCACATCTTCCATATTCCAATTGAAGAAGTATTTCCTAGTGATAAATTAATAATCTATGATGAGCACTTACAAAATTCAAGTTATTGGAAAATTGTAACAGTCCCAAGTAGTGGATTGATTATTACTAAAGCTGGAAATGTCTTAATTGAAGGCGAACATACTGAAAATCTTAGAATAGATTGGTTGCCGAAATTTTCCAATAAGTATTTTTGGGGATTAATTTCTTTTGATTCTTGGGACACAGAAAACTTTATAGGATTCTTTTCTCAAGGAAAATTTAAAGATAACTTTATTTCTCATTTACTTAAACCAGACAAAGAAGGTAGAATTATGGTTTTAAAAAATGTTGATAAATTAAAATTATTTTTTACAAAGACTTAAGTTAAAAATTTTTTAGAAGATAGCTTTTATAAGTTATCTTCTTTTTTATTTCTAATAAAAGTTCTAAACCCTACAAAAGCATTAAAAAATAACCTCGATTTACAAATTGATTTTGTGGCCAGGGTTTTATGCCCTGTTTACACCTGAGCAACAAAAAAGCCCACTTTCGTGGACTTTTTATTTTGCTCCCTACACAGGTTCAGAACATTGACCTCTCACACCTTGTAAGGGTTTTTGAGATTCTCCTAAGAACTTATAGGAGGCACTTAGGTCACTTTGAGTCAAAATAAAATACGACAAATGCGACAGTACTAAGAGATATTAGAGTCTTTGAAACCAAGCTATTAATTTACCCAAAAGAAAAACAAAAAAAGCTAATAAAGCTAAAGAATGTCCTGGTTGCCATGAAGTAGAATTACTACTACCTGCCCAAGCTAATCCAATAAATATAGCAATTCCTGAGATTATCATTATCCATTTGCCAGTCTTTCTCACCCTTCCCTCATTATGAATAACAACTCTTTTGGTGCCACCAAATCCTAGCCATCCTAGAATAATAGCAACAATAATCCCGCTTATAATTTGACTAAATAATGAATCCATAAATGGATAATAGACTAAGGTAAAATAAAAGTAAAGAATTTAAAGAATTTTATTAAAAATGATAAAATATCTAATATATGGGAACAAAAGACAAAAAACCGAAGATCATTTCTCGTCATCTAAAATCACAGATGATATATTCTGGCGTCAAAAAAGTTCAAGATAATTTCTTGAAAGAAATAGAAAAGAAATATTCAGATCAAATTAAAAAAGAAATAAAAGATGTATTCGAAAAAGTAAATCCAAGTAAAGAAGATTTAGAGTTTTTTGCCAGATATTTAAAAGCACGAGCAAATCTAACAGCTCCCGCACGAAGGCATCCAGGCACAAATGAATTTGAATTTACTAGATTATTTTTCTGTGGAGCTTGTAATTCAGGAATTACGGCTAAAGAAAAATTCAAGCATTGTAAAAATGGTAGGTCTCATAGATATGTATATTATCATTGCAGTCATTCAGCAGATAGATATTGTAAACAAGGAGCATTGAGAGAAGAGAATCTTTTAGAGCAACTTCTAGGACTAATAGATAAAATAGATATTGATGAAATTGGAATGAGAGAAAAGATTGAATATGAGATAAATAAATATAGGCAATTCAGCTATACAGTTTTAGGGAAAGAAACTGAGTTTGATAATAAGCCAATCGAAGCAGACATAAAAAACTATGCAAAGCATGTGCTAAAAAATGGAACCAGGGACGAAAAACGAGAGCTATTGAGTTGCTTACGAGGAAGAGTTGAGATTAGAGATAAAGAGATATCGTTGAAATTTGTTATTTGAGAATATTATCCAATGATTTAAGTAAAATTCTTATAAGGTAATGTGTATTTTATTTTACTAAATTTCCCCGCAAGCTTCTTGACTTTAGCTTTTTGTGAATCAATCTCGTTTCTTTTAATACAAGCAACAATGATATCTGTTAAAATTTCAAGGTCTTTGTTTTCTAAACCAAGTCTACATAATTCTTGAATACCAAATCTAAGACCACTTCTATTTTTTGAAGGTATTCGCATTGGCATAGTAACAATACCAATAGAAGCTAATTTTTGAGTAATTTCAGTGATATTTGGTATATCTATACATATCTGATGTGTATTAGTGAGATTGGGTTGTGGTCCGATTATTTCAAACTCCTTGCTTAATAATTTAGCAAAAATTTTTGTTTTATTTAATATGTCTTTTGCATATTCATTACCAAATTTTTCCATTTCAAGCACAGTAATAAGTAAAGCTAAGAGACTACCTGTATGAACACTTGAAGTATTTTTAACAAATTCAGAATCAACTAAATCATATAAGCTTTTGTTGTTAAGTAATATTATTGACTTTTGTGGTCCAGGGAAAGTTTTATGCGTGCTACCTCCAAAAAAGAAATTTTTTGCTTTCGGGAATTTAAAAATATTAGTGAAATAAAATAATTGTAAATGAGAAATATCATAATAAACTATCCAGTTTTTGGGGACACTTTTCATTAACTTGTGCATATCTAAGGGATTGACTGAAACAGTATGATCAATGTAAATAAAGACTTTTTCTTTATTCCACTTTTTAATTATTTTATTCAAGATTTTATAATCCAAATCCCACGTATTAAAATCAAGGCTAATCATTTCCACTTGAAAACCATTTTTAATAGCAATACCTTTAGTTTTACTGTGTCCCCCACTTAAAGTATCAATGATTATTATCTTATTAGAAACTTTACCAATAGCAGACATAACAATATCCATATTATGGATACCTGAGAGTCCTTTTGTGATAGAAAATTCTGCACCGTATATCGAACACAATTTATTCTCTAAAATAGATATAATGTTTCCTAAATTTTCCCTACCTGGCATAAAATATCTTGAACCTATTTTTGATTTTATTACATAGCGATTATTACTATTTAAAGTGTAAGCACTTGTAGCCAACTCACTCATAATGTTTTCAGATGGAATTAAAGAAATAGTATTTTTCTCAATTAACACTTCATCAGAAATTAAATTTAAAATTTCCTTATTACTTAAATGTTCATGCTTATCTAATTGTTTTATGTTCTTATATTGTTTTTGAACCAAAGTTAAAAAATCCCAAAATTGAGGCCATGACTTATTTACTGCGTTTAGATTTTGAAAAGTTAATTTCTTTTTATTTACGACACCCCACATTGCTAATGCTTGTACGACTCTATGGTCTTTTGAGCTGACGCAATTAGTCTCCTCCGCTTCCTTGATTGCATGCTCCATTTCTTCTATTCTATTTGTTTCATGACCAATCAAGCTTGGCCAAAATTTAGCTCCATTTTCTTTATTAATAAAATCAAAAGCTCTAGCAAAGCAATAATCGTCTGAACATAAAGGTATGTAATCGACATTTTCTTGTTTCAATAACTTTAAAAAAGTCTCTGCTTGTCTTTTAATCGTAACGTCGTATTTGGGCTCCCAACACAATCCTTTTTTCCTTTGGATGTACCAATGCTCAACTGCTTCATATGTTTCTTTGAGTTTTGCTGGTGGGTTAGATAGTCTTTCTTTGTCTCCACAAATAACTTTAGCCGTAGCCCATTGAGTTGTTTCGTTGTCTAACTTAAGAAGTTCCTTTTGATTTAAATTAACTATTTTAGGGTCATTTGTAATTTTTCTTTGATTAAGACTGCCTTCTTTTATAAAGACTTTATTCAAATTATTTTTCCAAGATGCAAATTTTAAAAGCCTATACAGGGTAGCTGATTCAGCTACGCGGATTTTACGATTATTTCTCCAATCTTCACTTGCATTTAAAATAGCCAAGATATCATCATTTGTATTTTTTTGTTGCTTAATATATTCTTCAACGTCCGAATAACCGTTAATGATATCTAAAACCCCGACTCTAGTGAGCCAAGATTTATCTTGAGGTATAAACTTTATAAAATCATCTAATTTCATTTATTGAAAATTTCAGAAATACTTTCTGGTCCAATATACAGCACTTTTCTCAAGTTAGGATATTTATCGAAATCTAAATCAGCGAATCTTTTTTCTTTATCATCCACAAATATAACTTCATGATCTTTGAATCTCTCACAAATCATTTCTACGGGACCTTTCTTGGTATCCAATACAGTAAAAATCTCGGTAAAAAGTGGCCCCACTTCTGTTCTATTTACTTTTTCAAGTTGATATTCTTTTATACCATGTGTCACCATATAACAATCTTCTTTATTTAATTTTTTAACCTTATCCACAAGATCAGTATTTACAAAATTTTTACATTCCTTCATGATTTTTTCAGATAAATCCTCTTTGCTAACTGTATTAATATTTTCACCACTCAAAACTGCTTCAACAAGATTGTGAAGAACCCATCCTTTTTCTTTTTCAATTTTATAGTATTTTTTTACAGTATCATAAGAAGCTCCAACCTCTTCAAAGCACTGATACATGTGCTTTTTAAATTTCTCAGTATTGAAAAATAACACATCATCAAAATCAAAAATATATTTAGTCATAAATGATTTATAACATAATTATTGAATTCCTTCAACCAATACTGCTTTATCAAAATCAATAATATATATCCTTGGCAAGTTCTCTAAATCAATATTACCATTAGCATCCCTATGAAAACGCAGGCAAAAGTTAGCATCATTTGGATGTCCATGATTAATACCCATTTTTAATAATGTGCTAACTATTAAATTTTTTTGATTATCTAATTGTTCTTTGAAAGTATTACTTGAAAATGCATACCATTCTTCTAGATTGAGATCTAAAACACCGGAAGCAACATTTATATTATTTGTTGATTCGTCTTTGTTAAATCCATAGATAGGTTCTATCGGCACATAATCAAAACCCGCAGAAGTCCAAGCTTCATGATTTTCATAAGCTTTTTTCCAAGCAATAAAACAAGCAGTTTCAATGTGTCTTAAAATTAAATTATTTTGGAACTTATCTCCTAATAATAAAGTTGTACCAGAACCAGTTTTAGAAAAACTTTCTCTCGAGAAAGAAGAATTAGTCTCTGATTTATTACTATTTAAGTAAAATAAGGGTTCAACTATTTTTTCAATTTTCCCTTCATTTTTAGCGAGGTTAAATTTTTCTTCAACAATATGTTTCAAACTTTCCTGTTTATCAGCAGACACATACTTGATCAAAGTTGATGCTAATCTCTGACTTGTAATATTTTCTTGACTGAATGTTTTTATAAGTTTTTTATAAAGAATTTCTTTTAATTGATCCTGCTCGGCTTCTGGAACAAGATTAATTTTTTTAGCCATTACTCTGTATATTTCAATATCATCCGAGTCTAAACCCTCTCTGACTCTACTCGAAACCAAATCTTTTAATTCTTGCATTTTATCTGGCGAACAGAATTGTAACATGTTCATTCCTATTCTTTGTACCTGAATATTTGGATTATTTAATGCATTAAACACTTTTTCTGATACCATATTTCTAACATAACTTTGTTTTTCTAATGGTACCCTTTCTATCAAAGATGCTCCTAATCTTTGAATTTCAATGTCGTTATTTTCTAAAGCTTTATTAACCAATTCAACAGTTTCGTCTCCATAACTATCAAGAATTTGATTCTTAATTTTTGCTAATGAATTATCATTACTTTTAACTTCCAGATTTTCATCCACATATTGTATTTCAAATTTATTCTTACTTTTTAAATATTTTTGATATGAAACATCAGCAGAACCAGAAATTTTATACATATTAATAATATGCTCAGGTATATTTTCAACTATCTGTTTTTTGCTGTAATTTTCCATTACAAATATAATACATTAGATTATGACTATCTGCTAGTTAAAAATTTTACGGTTTTTTCATAAAACTAGAGACAGGGTTCGAACCTAAAATATCTTACCAAATAAGGGTTAAAGATTTTAACAGAAACAGAACAAAAAACGATGATTTTCATCACCGTTTTTTGTCTATATTTTACTTACTTTTTTGATGACGCAGTTAGGTCGCTTTCACCAAACTAATCTGCTCGGGA
>CAZFSV010000009.1:0-24499 GCA_964522195.1 uncultured Candidatus Saccharibacteria bacterium | reverse complement strand
TAGTAGACAGAGAAAATCTATCTATTTCAGTAGAAGAAGATCCTGGTCCTATAGTAGAGTTTCCTCCGTCTGTACCATCACCTAAAGTAGTAGTAGGTACAACTGCAGTAACCTCTTTCCAGCCAAAAGTAAATCTATATCTTATGAGAGAATCACCTGCTACGGCTTCTTGATAAAGAGCTATACCTTCCCCTGGTTTTAAAATAAGTTCATCTCCCGGTATTATCCTGTGTTCGTGAGTACCAGAAGCAGCATTAACTAATCCAGGAGCAACAACAGTCGCAATCCTAGAATCCGCTACTCCCGAGAATCCAACAGTGACGTTAGTATGTCTAACTTCGGCTGTAGAATTACCTGTACTTGAGTGATTTTTAGGAATAGTACTAGCAGTAATCAAAGTACCATTAGATGCCGAAGTAGTTCGACGAACTGTGATAGGTATATAACCTGGAGCTACGAGTGTACCACTACGATCAGCTTTGATATCTACCATCTTCACCACATAGTCTTTACCACTATTTGCAGGATTAAAAAATGAAGAATATACATAATTAGCATTTAGAGATCCATCGACAGGTGGAGTGGTAATAATATATTCATTTTGAGTAGCTGGAGTAGAAGCAAAAGCAACTTCTTTCCATTCAAAAAGAGCTTTAACACGAAAGTCAGCATCTCCGACGGCAGTCTGCTGAACTACCAGACCTTCTCCAGGCTGAAGAATAATATTTTCTTGATTATCAAAAGTTAATTCTTTGTATCCTGAAATCGCGGGAGCTGTTAGTAATCCTCCAGCTCCTGGAGTTTGGACGTTTACAATAGATTCACCGACACCTCCCGCAGTGACCCCCGTACGACGTATTTCCATCACACTATTTGCAGTACTCGTATGCTTCTTTGGAATATCAGCGAGAGCTATCTGAGTTCCAGCTGAAGCTGAAGTTATTCTTTTTATACCAACAGGTACATATGTAGCACCAGTAATAGCATCAATACGAAGTCCTGCTCTTTTAACTATCGCAGTTTTACCAGAACCTACTGGATTGAAAAAAGTTGCGTAATTGTAAGTCTCTCCTGTATTACCGGGCATAGGACCGATATCTATCAGATACTCATCTTCCGCGGTTGGCAAAGATACTTCTTCGTCCCACTCCACTAAAACTTTTATTCTTTGGTCGGCGTCTCCAGCTAGATAATTCAAATAAAAACCCAAACCTTCTCCGGGTTTCAAAACTATATTTTCATTAGCTCCAAAAACTATTTCTCTTTGACCTATGATTTGACCTACAGCTCCGGGTCCATTAGTTTTAAAAATACCTGAATCAGAAATACCATTAGATGCAATACTTCTAGCACCTGCATAAGTAGCTGTAATAGCAGAAGCACAAGCAGCTCCACACCAACGAACTTCAGCAATAGAGGCCCCAGTCCCGGTATGCTTTTTAGGAATTTGTGCCTGAGTTATAAGTGTACCTCCAGTAGAGGCAGTTATTCTTTGAAAATTAAAAGCACTATAAGTAGCAGCGTTAACTGTATCGTTCTGAACTCTCAATCTTTTAATAACTAAATTCTTACCAGAGCCTACTGGATTGTGAATTGTTTGGAAAGTTGTGCCTAAAGCTCCTAATACACCTATTTTGTCTGACGCCCAGATGTATTCACCTTGAGAAGCCGGAGTGCTACCAGAAGCAACTTCTTGCCATTCTACAATCATACGAGTTAATTGATCGGCATCTTGAGCTATAGCACTTTGGTTTGTGAGAGAAAATCCTTCACCAGCTTGAATAATTAATTTCTCATCATTTTCATTAAAGTTAAGTTCCATCCAACCGTGCGGTTGACCCGCCACGGCACAAGGAGTAACTTCGGCAATATTTTCTGTGGTAGTTGCAGAGACAGTGATATTACTCGCTGTTGCATAAGTAAGCTTCATAGCACTATTTACGCTCCCTGTATGTTTCTTTGGAATATTTGCTGCGGTCATATCTGTACCCCCAGTAGGTAGTGCATTTATTCTATGTAAAACTAAATCATTAGTATAAACACCTGCAGCATCACAAGTCTCGGTACCAAACCAAACTCTTTTAACTATTGCAGTCTTACCTGAACCAACAGGATTCCAAAAAGAGTTTAAACCTCTTCCTGCAACTGCAGCTCTTTCAACGCGAGGAAAAGCAAAAAGATATTCATTGGTTGCAGTTGGGGCACTCGCGACTTCTTCCCATTCTACTTGAATATTCACGCGAGCGTTCGCCGTACCTGCAGCTTCTTGATAAAGTCTAAGACCTTGTCCTGCTTGTAGAATAATTTTTTCATCATTTGTACCAAAAGAAATGTCACGATGACTATAAGAATGCATCGCAGCTCCAGGCATAGGCTGACCCATAATACGAGAAGTAGCATCTCCCGCACCTGAAACAGTTGGACCACTATGTCTAACTTCTAATATCGAATTAACAGATCCGGTATTTTTTTTAGGAATGTTTGCTGAACTAACCAAAGTACCGTTAGAAGCAGAAGTAATACGATCTAAAGTTAGGTTCACATAGTTGTTCGCTCCAACAGCTTCAGCGACGATATCAATATTTTTAATTACAACAGTCTTACCTGAACCAGAGGGATTTAAAAAAGTCCCGTATACATATCCAGAAGATACGCTTCCTGTGATAGGTCCTAGTTCTATGGTGTATTCTAATTCATTAGAATCAAGCGCGGCATCTACATCACCAGGAGTAAAAAAAAGTACAGAAGAAAAAATAAAATTAAACAACAAAAAAAGCACTAACAATTTTTTGTTTGGATTTTTGATTTTTATTTTTTTTAAAAAACTTCTAAAAAAATAATGCATGTAAGTAAACTAATTATACTATTATTTATTTGTGTATGTATATAGATATGAATAACAACATTGTGGATAAAATAATTTTTAATAAAATTATACTTAAATTTATTTTAAGGTATAATTTATTTATGAAGTTTTTCTTAAAAGAAAATTTAAATCAAATTAAAAAAAATCAAATTAGATATAAATATGTATTAAATGAAGATGTGTATTATTTTTCTATTGTAGATATTTTAGGGCTCGTTACGGAAAGTAAAGATGCTAGAAATTATTGGAAGGTATTAAAAAGTCGTTTAAAGCAAAAAAACAATGAGTTGGTTACAAAATGTAACCAACTGAAATTGCTGTCTAAGGATGGTAAATCTTACAAAACTGATACACTAGAGAGTAAAGAAATTTTAAAAATTATCAAAAACATATCACCTGTTTTATTAGAAAAATTTGAAAAATTCTTCTTAGGTATTGAGGGAATTCTAAGAGAAAATCAAAACTCACTACCCTATTTAGAAATAAATAATTTACTAAAAAAAGATTTTATAAATTTTAAAGTAGATGTTTACGAAAATGAGAATTTTATTTTTATAAAATTTATAGCTCCATGTGTTTTATTTGAAGATATTGAAATAAACATAAATGAAAATAACGAGATTACTATTTTTATAAAAAGAGATGAAAATAAAATATTAGAAGAATTTAAAGAAAAAGAATATTTTATTAAAGAACTTAATTTTAATAATTTTTATAAAAAAATTATTTTAAATAAAAATATTAAAAAAGATAAATATAGTATTCGTGAGAATAAAAATATTTTTACTTTAAAATTTGAGAAAGAAAAATAATTTTATTTAAAGATCTGTAATTCTATTTAAGATATTATTCTATTACTGAAGTTGACTCACTTGGAGATTCGATGATAGATGTATTTGAACTTGCACTTTCATCAATAGTTTCTGTCACTATTGTTTGAGCTGATTCTGAATTTGTATCATTTGTAGATTCTGTATTTGTGTTTGTATTTGTGTTTTCCTCTATGTTAGTTGTTGTATCCCCTAGCACACTTTCGGTGGATGAATTATTCTCTTCTGGATTTTCTGAAGTAGGATTATTTTCTATTTCTGGATTTATTGTTGGTGGATTTACATTTGAATTATTTTCAATAACTAAACCCTCTATTAGACTTTCGAAATTCTTAGCGTCCTTCACCGCTAAAGCTACCCAAGAGAATTTAATATCTTTATCTGACTCTTTATTAATATTAATAGTGAAACCATTTTGAGTTTTATTAGTTATAACATATTTTATATCTTGGTTGAAGAAATTATTTATTTCTTCTTCTGTCATATTTTCATTTTCATTTTCTAAATTATCTTCTAGAGAAATAGAAGCATTTACTATAGGTTGCACTATATAAGGATTATCAAAAATTACTTCTACTTTTTTTGCTCCTGCTAATACTGTAGCAAAACCAGCAGTGTCACTATTCCACATTGGAGGAGCTTTGAACTCTACAACATTTTCAAAAGAAACTTTATTCATAAATGAAGCCTCACCGATGAAATTAGATAGTCCAGCAAATTTTGCATTTTCTTCTACGATCAAATTATCAGTGTTTACATTTTCTGCAACTAAATCTGGGGTTATTATTTCTAGTCCAGCTACTACTCTATCAGTTAATAATTCACTTATGTTTAGCGGATCAATATTATTTTCTTCTAAGATTAATTTCGCTAAAATTTGTTTGCTGACTTCATCTCCTGCTGTAGTATTCATATCTATACCTGCGAAACTTGTAGCGGAAACTCCGTTGTAATATCCTTGCTCAACGAAAACCATAACTGTTTCTTTGCCACTTGTAGCAGTCCAATCTTCAAGAGCTTTACCGATAACAACTCCAGCTTTCACAGCCTTCATACCACGACCCAATTCACTCGAAGTAGTAATATAATCCCCTGCTTTAATATCGCTAGAAGTAGATGCAATCTTCACAGGCAAACGTCCCACAAGAGCCACAGGCATAGGATTATCTCCTTCTTTTATGTTGTAACCAGTAGAAGAGAAATCTCCAAAGTTGTCTGAGACGATACCTATAACGTTACCTTGATAAGCCTTATTTGATTTAACTAATTTAGTGATAGTTCCTTTGACTTTAGTCCAATCAATAGCACCATTGGTTGTATCATATGTCTCTACTAGCTCTGTACCAGTGACTACGATATCTCCGAATTCTATACCACTCTCTACTGGATACATTTCGGCATAGTCCGCTACCGGAGTACTTCCACAATCATATAATGTATATTGAACGTCAGCTGTAGGAGCGGTAGCATTTGCCAAGTTAGAACAAACAGCTGAAGTATAAGCCTGACTTGTAGTAAATCCTAGACTGGTCACACCCCCATTAGTAACTTTAAACAAACTTGTATTGTTCTTTTGGAAATCAACGAAATTACCAGAGAAAGTTCCAGAACCTTCAGCAAAATCCATCAACAATCCTGTACCTGTGAAAGTACTACTATTATGATAAAACTGTGCCATCTGAGCCGCAGAAGTCATACTTGTAGAATAAAGTCTTAAAATATCTCCTTGAGTAGTACCTGTATTCTCTCCGAAAATAGCAGCTGGTAGAGCTTGACCTCCGGCAGCTCCATTGGTAATAGCTTGAATACCGAAAGTCGCACCTGTTGTACGAATACCCACATTTGTACCTGCAGTATTACTACCTGCGTTAGAAACTATTTCAATACCACGAACAAGATTCGCTAAAGTAGTATTATCTATAGTACGAATGACTTCTCCTACCATAGTATTAGAATTCGTAGTCGGAGCATTATTGAAAACAAAACGATTTCCTACTTGGACATAACTACTAGCTCCCCCGTTATTGAAAGTATATTCTCCATGAATACCCGCTATGGCTGTAGTGGATCCAGTACTGCTATTTGTAGAGACAATATTTAATTTAGCTAATGTGCCTGTTGTTAGAGTAGTACCTCCGAGTAGTGTCTGACCGGAATCAACATTAAGACCGAGGTTTGTAGTTGCTCCTGATGCAGTCAAATATAACCCAACGTTTGTAGAGCTTGTCCCTGTATGAGTATTTGAAATATATCCTCCATAAGTTGTTTGAGTGCTTGTAGCGTTTGCACCAGAGAGAGAAATATTTAATGCTTTTTGAGTATTACTTGCTGCGGCTGTACCTGTGACTGTTAAGTCTATAAGTGAACCTGAAGAAAGTGATGAAGAAGATATTGCAAGAACTTTACCAGTAGTTAAAGAGTTAGCGGTAATTGTTTGGAATGTTTCTGTATCTGAAGATACTGTCCATGCATTTAATTCTCCATCATCAAAAGTAAGTGATTGAGTTCCTGTAGGATTTGTTATATCACTCCAAGAAGAAACTCCTCCACAACCAGTACAAGATGCAACTGTTAATACTCCTGCATTTGTGACACTCCAAGAATCAGAAGTTATTGCTATATCATCAAGAACAGAACCTATATTTAGGGTGTCTTTTGTTGTGTTGTCTGTAGCTAGATTTATAGTCTTACCTGCTGTACCTGTACCTATGTTAATTGTTCCTGTTGTGCCTGTGTCTAATGTAAGCGCACCTGTAGTTCCTGTAGTAATGGAGAGAGGTTCTGTGTTTGGTGTTAATATGTCTCCACTATTGTTTACTTGGAAGAGGTCGCCTGAACCTACGGTGAATAGTGACGCTGGATTTGTATCGCCTATACCGAAGTTTCCTCCGGTAAATATACCAGAGTAGTTTGTAGATCCCCCTGTAACTATTGAATAAATACCATAATTAATATCAGCTGAACCTGAAACATCAAAATGCCCTCCATAATGAGAAGTATTTCCTGTTGTTGTTAAATCACCACTTACTTTACTAGCAATACCTATGCTGCTATTTATCAATTCAACATCACCAGCAGAAGTAGAAGCATTAAGAAAGTACCCTCCATAAGTATTTAAAAAACCATCGGTAACATTGGTTAAAGTTGGAGTAACTGAAACTTGTGAGTAAGTTCCATAAATACGCATAAAACTCGTTTCAATTCCACTAGTATCATTAAAAACAGGATTACCAGTAATAGTTGCTCTGTTTCCAGTTGTATAAGATGTAATTGCATTTGTAGTTATATCACCATGACTCAAATTAGAAAGACTAATATTTGTATCATTTCCAATAATATTAGCTGTTCTTGTATCAGGAACAGTCAAAGAAGGAGTTAAAGAAAGATAACTACCTCTAATACTTCTATCTGCTGCGATGGCTCCCAAAGTCGGTGTACCAGTAATATAAATACTAGAACTATCTTCATCAGCATTATTCGCTTGAGTTATATCTATAATTCTACTATTATCATTCCCTGTAGTTCCAGCTAGAGAGAAAAGATAATCTGATACAGGTGCTTGTTGAGAACCTATTTGTCCTGTTGAGTTAATTTGGAATAGATCACCGGAACCTACTGTAAATAGTGATGCTGGACTTGTGTCGCCTATACCAACGTTACCACCATCTTCCAATAAAATAAGATTTCCTGTGGAATTAAATCTAAAAAAATCATTCCCAGCAGCAGCCGGATTTCTAAAAATAAAATCACCATTATCATAATTAGCAATTTGATAACGCTTTCCTGTCACTGCTGTGGTATTTTCGAATTCAATACCGATTCCACTACCCACCCCGGTAGTTCCTTTTATTTGTAAAGTATCAAAACTTGTTCCCCGCAAATCTAAAACAGTTTCTGGACTTGTTATCCCAATACCAACACGTCCATCTTCAAATATCGCCGCATAATTATTTGATCCTCCAGAAGCAGTAGCATAAAGTCCGACGTTAGTAGAAGTTCCTGTATGAGTATTAGAAAGATAAGCTCCATAAGTAGTCTGAGCTCCTGTACCGTTAGCACCAGAGAGAGAAATATTTAATGCTTTTTGTCCTGTTAGTCCAGCTGTGCCTGTTATCGTTAGATCTACAAGTGATCCAGAAGAAAGTGACGAAGAAGATATTGCAAGAACTTTACCTGTAGTTAAAGAGTTAGCAGTAATAGTTTGGAAAGTTTCTGTATCAGAAGATACTGTCCAGGCGTTAAGTTCTCCGTCGTCAAAAGTTAGGGATTGAGTACCTGTAGGATTAGTAAGAGAATTCCATGTGACTGATCCTGCTCCACAAACTCCACCCGTGCCTGTGACTACACCAGAGTTATCTACTTGAAGACATTGAGTACCTCCTCCACCTAAGCCCCCGAGAGTGATAGTCCCTGCAGAAGAAGTGAAACCTCCCGCGATAGTGAGAGCTCCCACAGAAGTAATTTTATTTGATGAAGAATAAAATTGAATATCACCCGTAACTCCACTTTGAAAAGTTAGAGTATTACTTCCGGTAACTCGTAGTCCTGGATTTGTATCTCCGAGAACAAGTGATCCTGAAGTAAGAGCTGGGATTTGAGATCCGGTTGCAGATTGAGCTGGAGTAAAACCTCCGACAGTTTTTGAATTAATTGCAAAAGCGCTCGATACTATTCTTTGACGAGGAGATAAAGTCTCAAAACTTTCTGCTCCATCTCCCGGCGCACAAGTCGCTCCGACTTTAGTCGCCACTTCAACATTCATAAAAGCTTGATCATCAGTAAAAGCTAAATCCAAAGTATCACCTCCTGCTCCGGTATCTCCGACATTTGCATTAAAGACTCCTTCACGAGTCGTGATGGTCATAGTACTCGGACTTCCCGCTGGCCAGATTTTACTACCCGCAGACACAGCGTCATAAATAGAAAATTTATAACAATATTCAGTACCGGAAGTACCTCCTAAAAGATTACCCGAAGAGTCAAGTAAGCGTCCTTGAAAATTAATCAATGCTGGGACTCCAGCTGCTCCTAAAACTAAATTAGGAAAAATAGAAATAAAAGTAAAAATCAAAGTAAAAAATGAAAACACAAAAAACATCCCAAAGGATTTTTTATTCCAATTATTTTTGAAATTATTTTTACTATAAATTTTATTCACCTGTATATATATTATAGTATTTTTTTACAAAGAAAAAAACAGCATTCAAGCTGTTTTTTGTGGATAATTATTTTTTAAAAAATTAAATTAATTTTTTTAATTCATTTTCATACTTTTTCATCACTTGCATAGAAGCAGACTGTTGATCCATACCAGAATCCATCTTTTCTTTGACTTCTTTTGCAATATTTTCAAAAAGTTTTGGATCTTTCTCCATCATTTTAATAAACATATCTATCTGTGCCTCTGGTACTCCTTGAGTCCTAAGCATTTTCTTTAATAAAAAATTTTTAAACATTTTTTTATCTTAACTTAATTCAAATATTTTGTAAATATAAGAAAAATGAGAATAAAGTTTTTAAGAGTCGTGGGTCCCCTTGTCCTTATGACTCCAAGGGCGAAGGCTCAAAAAACTTTATTCTCATTTTTCTTAATATATTTTTTATTCATCTAAAATTTCAAAATCTTCATTTGCACTAGACTCTAAGGTATTATTTTTTCTAATAAAAAATACAAAAAGTACTCCTAAAAAAATTAAAAACAAAACTCCAAGAAAATAAAAATTATTATATAAAAAATTCTCCGCTGGCTCTGAATCCAAAACCAAAGCTTTATTATCTACTAAATCATATGAATCCATAAATTCTTCACTACTAAAATTTTCTTCTGATTCTAAAATATTTTGATTTAAATTTTTTTTAGAAATTTTATTACTCGAAATACTTTGTATTTTTTTATTTTCTAAAATTTTATTAGAAAAAATTACTTTACCTAAATCGTTTTTTAATTCTAAAAAATTTTTATCACTAAAATTTAAATTTGTAATATGAGGAGGCAGAATAATTTTACTATCTTTTTTCAAGAAAGTATTCTTAGGAAAAACAAAATTTTTATTCTCTCCGCTTAAAATAAAATTTGTTAAATCAATATCGTTTTTTGATTTATTTTCAAGTTCTATAAAGAAATTATTTTCACCTCCTGTATTTGAAATTACTACACTTGGTTCTATAACTTCTATAATTATTTCACTTGAGAGAAAAGCTTGTATGTCAAAAGTATTTTTATAATATTCTAAAAAAACACTGTATTTACCAGGGTAAAAATAAGTATAAGAAAATTTATTATTCTCCAAACTTTTAATTTCTTTAAAATTTCCATCTCCAAAATTCCATAAAAATTTTCCATAAATATTTTTATATTCTTCATTTAAGATAACAGCTTCCAACAAAATCGGAATTCCCGTAAAAGCTATCTTTTGAGAATTTATTTGTAATTTTTCTGGATTTTTTTTTATTGAAATACTTGAAGCAACAGGATTATTATTTTCTATTTGGGTTGTATTATTTTGGTTTCCTGTATTTGTATTTTCTGTTTGGGTATTATCATTTTGAATATTATCGGAATTTTGATTAGAAGCTTTTGGAGTTTTTGTTGTAACTAATAAACTTCCATTTATCCTACTTAAACTTTTACCTTCTTCTGGATTATTTCCTTTTAAAGCATCATTGCAATCAATAGCTTCTCCAAAGCAAATTTTATCAACAACTTCTCCGTTAGAATTTTTCAATTGAATTGTATTTGATTCTGTTAAGGTTAAAGTTGATAATACAATATCAGTATTAGACAAACTTGCTCTTGAAATTAAAAAATACCCTTTCGCTGAAATTTTTTTATTTTCAAAATTAGTACTTGTAACCAAAGAACTAAAAGAAGTAGAGCTTTGTGTTTTTCTTTGTAAATAAAAACCTGTTAAATTTACTTCTTGATCTCCACCATTATATAATTCAATAAATCTTTCATCTGTAGGAGAAATCAAAATTTCATTAATTAAAACACTAGCAAAAGAAACTTTAAATAAAGCAAAAAATAATCCAAAAATAAAGAATAAAATTATTTTTTTAAACATTTTATTTTACTAAATCCTATATGTTATAATAATACTATGAATATATTTAAAAAGAAAACTAAAAAAATTGAATTCTTAGCAATTGGAGATATCGTAATAGATGCTTTCATTAAACTAAAAGACGCTCATGTAACTTGTAAAATAGACAATACAAATTGTGAAATATGTATGGCTTTTGGAGACAAATTACCTTACGAAGATGTAAAGGTTTTAAATGCTGTTGGTAATAGTCCTAATGCTGCTGTTTCAGCTTCTAGGCTTGGTTTAAAGTCAGCTTTAATGACTTATGTGGGCGACGATCGTTATGGAGAAGATTGCTTAGAACAATTAAAGAAAGAAAATATAATTACTGATTTTATAAATATTGAAAAAGGTTCAAAAACAAATTATCATTATGTTTTATGGTTTGGAGTTGAGAGAACTATTTTAGTAAAACATACAGAATTTAATTTTAAATTTCCTAAATTGGAAAGTGTAGAAATTGATTGGATCTACCTCTCCTCTTTAGCTTCAAATTCTCTACCCTATCATTTAGAAATTGCAGAATATTTAAAAACTCATCCAAATACAAAACTCGCTTTTCAACCGGGAACTTTTCAAATGAAATTAGGTATAGAAGTTTTGAAAGATATTTATGCTAACACCGAAATATTTTTCTGTAACGTTGAAGAAGCTCAAAGAATATTAAACGAAGAATCAAGAGATATAAAAGTTTTAACAAAAGGTATTCATAATTTAGGACCTAAAATAGTTGCTATTTCAGATGGACCTAATGGAGCTTATGCCTCAGACGGAAATAAAATTTACTTCACTCCTATTTATCCTGATACTGCTCCGGCTGTAGATCGTACAGGAGCTGGAGATGCTTTCGCTTCAACTTTTACTTCAGCAATTGCATTAGGTAAAAGTCTGCCTGAAGCTCTATCTTGGGGACCAATTAATTCTATGTCAGTAGTGCAATATGTAGGTGCTCAAGAAGGATTACTTTCAAAAGAAAAATTAGAAGAATTGCTAAAAAACGCTCCTGAGAGTTATAATGCTAGCGAGATTAAATAAAAAAATATAGAAACAAACTTTTGGAGGGGTTTGGCGAGCGACGGCGAGCCAATTTCAGGATTTTTTAAGCTTCAAAAAATCTGTACCAAAAAAAAGTTTTGTTTCTATATTTTTTTGTAATTTTTATTTTCTTTTTAAAACTTTTTTGACAGCTTCTTTAATAGAATCTTTATCCATACCGTAATATTTTACGAGTTCTTCTGGAGTTCCTGATTGACCGAATTTATCTTTCACTCCTATAAAAGAAATAGGTACAGGATAATTCTCGGCTAAAACTTCAGCCACTAATCCTCCTAAGCCTCCTGCTATTTGATGCTCTTCTACTGTAATAATTTTTTTAGTTTCTTTTGCAAGAGAAATTATTGCTTCTTTGTCTGTAATTTTAATTGAAGATATATTTAAAACTTTTGTTTTTATTCCTTCTGTTTCTAGTTCTTTAGCGGCAAAGAGTGCATTATAAGTCAAACTTCCTGTTACGATTATTCCAACATCAGCAAGACCTACTTCAGGCAACCAAAATATTTCTGCTTTTCCTAAAACAAAAGGAGTTTCTTCTGTGGTTATAATTGGGGTTTTTTCTCGAGCAAGACGCAAGTATGCTGGAACTTTATTTTCTTTTTCTGCGAGAGCTAGAGTGGCTTTTTTAGCTTCGATAGAATCGCAAGGAGAAATAACTTGCATATTAGGAATAACTCGCATTAAAGCAATATCTTCGAGGGCTTGATGAGTTCCCCCATCAGGTCCTACAGAAATCCCAGCGTGACTTCCAACTACGATAACTTTCCGATCATTGTAAGCAATAGTAGTCCTGATTTGTTCCCAATTCCTTCCAGGGGAAAACATAGCATAAGATGAACAAAAAGGAATTTTACCGAGAGCGCTCATACCACTCGCAACAGTCACTAAATTCTGTTCGGCAACTCCTATTTCTACAAATCTTTCCGGAAAAGATTCTTTGAATAAATGCATTTGAGTTGATTCGGTTAAATCCGCACATAAAGCAACTACACTATCTTCTTTCTTACCCGCTTCCAAAAGTCCAAGACCAAAACCCTTGCGAATTGGTTCTTGCATTACATCTTCATTAAACAATTTTGGATTTAATTTTAATTTTGGATTTAACATAAAGTTTTATTTATAGTGAGCTTGCCGAACTACTGGTGTTCGCTTTTAATTTTACCTTTTAAAGTTCTCAATTCTTTTAAAGCAATTTCAGCTTCTTCTTTATTTGGAGCTTTGCCGTGCCAACGATAATCTCTCTCAAATTCACGAACTCCACGTCCAGGAATTGTATTTGCTATAATTACAGTCGGCTTTCCAGTTATAGTTTTTGCTTGCTCAACCGCTTCATCTATTGCTCTAAAATCATGGCCCCCAATTTCTATTACATGAAAATTAAAACTTTCAAATTTAGAATTCAAATTATCAAGAGGCATAACATCTTCGGTATTTCCATCGATCTGAATATTATTTCTATCCACAATAGCTACTAAATTATCTAATTTGTATTTCGCTGCAAACATAAATGCTTCCCAATTATTTCCTTCATTAAGTTCCCCATCTCCTAAAAAGCAATAAACATGATTATTTTTTTTATTTATTTTAAGTGCGAGCGCCATACCAGAAGCTTGAGAAAATCCACTCCCCAAAGGCCCCGAAGAAGTTTCAAGCCAAGGCATAAATTCACGGTGAGGATGCCCTTGAAGTCTTGTGCCAAATTTCCTTAAAGTTTCAAGTTCTTCTATAGGCATATATCCTCTGTAAGCCATAGTAGCGTATAAAACTGGACAAATATGACCATTAGATAAAACTAAATAATCTCTATCTTCCCAAGTAGAGTTAGCTGGATCATTTTTTAATCCATGAAAATAAAAATAAGTAAAAATATCTGCCATACCCAAAGGGCCTGCTGTATGTCCTGACTTTGCAACAAGCAACATATTAATTATTGATTCACGAATTTCATTAGCTTTTAGTTCAAGTTCATAAATTTTTTCTTCAGTTAAAGACATATTTATATTATAACCTGTAAAGAAAAATTTTTACAAATTATAAACTCTTGAAATATTCTATTTTTCCTATGACATCATCACTATGATAAATCGCAGAACCAGAAACTAAAGTATCTACTCCTACTTCTTTTAAAGCTACTCCATTATGTTCATTAACTCCTCCGTCGACAGATATTCTTAATCCTTCATATTTATTTTTTAAAAATTTTATATCTTCTAAAATAGATTCTTGAAGTTCCTCTCCCTGGTAGCCTATATTTTCTATTCCCATAAGTTGAACAAAAGAAACATTCGGAATTATTTTTTCTAATTTTTCCATAGAAGTATTTGGTTTTTTAGCTACTCCAAATTCAATCATATCTTTTATATAAGGATCTATACCTTCTAAAAATTCATTTAAAATATCTTCGTTTTCGAAAGCTTCTAAATGAAAAATAATTCTCTTTGGGGAAAGCTTGGTGTAAATATCAAAATTCTCTATAGCGTCCATTACCATCAAATCAAGCTCAAAATCAATGTCTTCCCAAAAAGGCATTCCTTCTCTCTCATCCAATATAGCTAAAAAATGTTTATCTAAATTGTTACCTGAAATAAAAGGCCAAGTCTGAGATTTTACAAATTTTCCATCACAAATATCTATTTGCACCAAAGGAGTAAAACCTCTAATAATAGAAATTTTATTTTTTAAATCTTCATAAGTATTAGTTAAAATTGCAGGAACTATTTCCATGTGGTTATCTTAAAATTTATTTATTCTTCTAATATGTCTTTCTTCTTTTGAGAATTCTGTTTTCAAGAAAAGTTCTATAGCGAATTTTGCTTCGTCGAGTGATACGAACCTAACCCCAACAGATAAAATATTTGCATCATTATGCTCTCTGCCGAGTTTTATTATTTCGAAAGTATCAATACTCTTTCGGCCAGATATATCTACCTCGCCTGTCGGCAATTCCTCTCCGTAGAAAACTATAGCTCGCGCACCGGAAACTCTATTAGCACACATAGCTTCGCCTTGACCGGTACCTCCAAGAATTATTCCAAAACTATCTCCACCTTCAGCTACTGCAGTAGCTACTGGAGTTATAAAATCTGGATAGTCATCATCTTCATTTAAACTAAAAGGACCTTTGTCTACAATCTCATCATTCAAAAAAACCTCACTTAAATAAGTCTTAAGTTCTTCCTTGTATTTATAACCCACATGATCTGATCCTATATATATTTTCATCCTGTAGTGAATTTTCAAATTGTTTTTAAAACTTTATTTGAAAATATAATTAAAATTAATAATAAAATTAAACTTGTATTTTATATAAACATATTACCCTGTAATGATTTGAAAATCTACTACGGGATTCATAAATTTATTTTATACTATTACCTGTCTTTATAACATGCTCAACAAGTGTGTATGTGTATCCATATTCATTATCATACCAGCCCATAACTTTTACTAGATTCCCACCCACCACTCTCGTCATAGCTAGGTCCGCTATAGACGCATGAGAATTAGCTAAAATATCACTAGAGACTAACGGCTCTTCAGTCACCGCGAAGACTTTACTCCAACGTGGGTCATTTGAGGCTTTCTTTAAGATTTCATTTACTTCCTCGGCTGTAGTATTTTTCTTAGAAATAAAAGTCACGTCGACGATAGATCCCGCCGGTACAGGTACGCGGATTGAAATACCATCAAATAATCCTTCGAGTTCAGGATATGCTTTTGTTACAGCGATAGCGGCCCCTGTAGAACTCGGCACGATATTTTGAGCTGCAGCGCGACCTTCACGAAGGTCTTTCTTACTTGGACCGTCGACTAAAGATTGTGAAGCTGTATATCCATGCACAGTATTTAAAATAGCTTTTTCTACACCAAGAGCTTCGTTTAGAATTCCGATAAGAGGACTAGCTGCGTTCGTAGTACAAGAAGCGTTTGAAGTAATATCACAAGTTCCAAATTTCTCTTCGTTAACTCCGAGAAGAATAGTCTCTCCCGGGAAAGATCCGTCGCCTTTACTAGGAGCAGAGATCACAACTTTCTTTGCACCTTGATCTAGGTGAAACTTTGCTTTTTCATAAGCTGTAAAAAGTCCAGTTGATTCTACAACTACATCTACATTTAATTCTTTCCAAGGAAGTTTCGTTGTATCTTTCTCTGAAATAAATTTAATTCTCTTTCCATCTGCGAGTAAATCTGTACCATCGACGACGACGTCATGAATCCATTTACGATAAACAGTATCGTATTTTAAAAGATATGCTAAAGACTCAATAGAACCCAAGTCATTCACGGCGACTATCTCTATCTCTGGACGCTCCCAAGCGATTTTAAGAAAAGCTCTACCAATACGACCAAATCCATTAATAGCTACTCTGATTTTTGTATTTTCCATAATATTTTTTCAACTAAATTTTAATACTTTTATTATATCAAAATTTTCAAAGAATATGCTATTATAAAAAAGTGAAAAAAGATATGCAAAAATTTATACATTTACATACCCACAGCCATTATTCCCTACTAGATGGCCTCTCTAAAATTGAGGATATTGTATCTTTAGCTAAAAAAGACTCTATGCCTGCTGTTGCACTCACCGATCACGGCAATATGTATGGAGCTATAGAATTTTACAAAGAATGCAAGAAGGCTTCGATCAAACCAATTATAGGATGTGAATTTTATGTAGCTGAAAGAAAGTTGACCGACAAAGAAGCCGGCATAGACAATAAAAGATATCACTTAATCTTGCTTGCAAAAAATCTAAAAGGTTACAAAAATTTAATGCGTTTAGTTTCTATAGCAAACCTAGAAGGTTATTATTATAAACCCCGTATAGATGAAGAAGTTTTAAAAGAGTATAGTGAAGGATTGATTTGCCTTTCTGGTTGTATGGGTGGTAAACTCGCTCGAGCTGTTTTATCTCAAAACGAAGATAAAATAAAACAAATTATAGAAACTCATATAGATATTTTTGGTACTGATAATTATTTTATTGAACTTCAAAAACATCCTCACATAGAAAAAGACGCAGAGCTCCGAGAAGAATTAATGAATCTTGCAAAAAAATATAATTTAAAAACTGTAATTACGCAAGACTCTCATTACCCTTGTCATGATGATCATAAAGCTCACCATACATTACTTCAAGTAAATACAGGCACAGATGGTAAAGAATCAAAATTTGAATTCTCAGATGATGATTTCTCTTTTATAAACACAGAAACTGCTTATAAGTATTTTGAAGGTTATGAAGAATCTATTTTAAATACTTCTTTAGTCGCAGATATGTGTGAAAATTATGAAATAGAATTAGGTACTGCATACTTCCCAGATTTTAAAACAGAAAATAATGAAGACCCAAATGAAGTTTTAAAGAAGCTTGCTTACGAAGGTTTTCCTTTTCGTAATTTAGAACAAGATAAAATTTATACCGAAAGATTAGAATATGAATTAAGTATAATTAAACAAAAAGGTTATGCGACTTATTTTCTTGTTGTAGGAGATTTACTTCGTTATGCACGTGAAAATAATATTTTAACAAATATTAGAGGATCTGTTGCTGGATCTTTAACTACTTATTTATTAGGTATTACTAATGTAAATCCTATAATTTACAAACTTCCTTTTGAAAGATTTTTAAATCCAGAAAGACCTTCACTGCCTGATATTGATATGGATTTTGCTGATAATCGTCGAGCAGAAATGATCTCTTATGTTAAAAGTAAATACGGCGAAGATAGAGTTGCTCAAATTGGAACTTTCGGTACAATGATGGCTAAAGGTTCTGTGCGTGATGTTGCAAGAGCCCTAGGCTATGAATATGCTATAGGAGATAGAATTTCATCTTTGATTCCACTCGGCTCTCAAGGTATGCCAATGACAATAGATCATGCGATGGAATTAGTTCCAGAACTTGCCGAAGCTTACAAAAAAGAAGCTCAAACAAAAGAAATAATTGATTTAGCCAAAAAAATGGAAGGCTGCGTCCGTCATGTTTCCGTGCACGCAGCCGGAGTTGTTATTTCTCCAAAACCACTTTATGAATTCACCCCTGTTCAACTTGATCCAAAAGGTGGAGATATTATTACTCAATATGATATGTACCAAATAGAAGATGTGGGTTTACCTAAATTCGACTTTTTGGGAATTCGTAATCTTTCAATACTTGCTGATGCTGTTAAAATTGTAGAAAAAACAAAAGGAATAAAAGTAGATATAGAAAATGTCGATATCGCAGACGAAAAAACTTTTAAACTTTTAGCTTTGGGTCAAACTGAAGGACTTTTCCAATTAAACGGTTTAGGTATGACTGCATACTTAAAACAACTCCGCCCTACTTCAATTCATGATATTAACGCTATGGTAGCTCTATACCGTCCAGGACCTATGCAATTTATTCCTCTTTACATAGAAAGAAAACATAAACCAAGTTTGGTAAAATATTTAGACCCTGCCCTAGAGCCAATTTTAAAACAAACTTACGGAGTTTTAGTTTACCAAGACGACCTTCTTATGATAGCTATAAACATTGCAGGATACTCTTGGGGAGAAGTTGATAAATTCCGTAAAGCTGTTGGTAAAAAAATTCCAGAAGAAATGGCAAAACAAAAAGAAATTTTTATTTCAGGTTGTGTCTCTCATAGTAAATGGCCTCTTAAAAAAGCTCAAGAACTCTGGAACTGGATTGAGCCTTTCGCGGCTTATGGATTCAATAAAGCTCACTCAGCATCTTATGGTAGAGTCGCTTATCAAACAGCTTATATGAAAGCTAACTTCCCTGTGGAATACATGACAGCAATTTTAACTGCAGAATCTGGAGATGTAGATAAAATATCTGAAATAGTAAAAGAATGTCGTGTTATGAAAATAGAAGTCTTACCTCCTGATGTAAATGCTTCCTTTAGAGACTTTACTTATATAAACGAAAATACAATTCGCTTTGGACTTTATACTATTAAAAATTTAGGTGGAGATATTGGTGATGCTATTATTGAAGAGAGAAAGAAAAATGGTAAATTTACTTCTATTGGAAATTTCTTAGACAGAGTGAAACATAAAAATTTAAATAAAAAATCTTTAGAAGCTTTAATTAAATCAGGATCTATGGATGAATTCGGCGAACGAGGTCAATTGCTTCTCAATGTAGAAGATATGTTGCTTTACAATAAAGAAGGTAATAAAAATAATCAAAATCAAATTTCTCTTTTTGGAGGAGACTCAGAAATTAAAATGCCAGAATTTAAACTTCGCGAGGGAGAGCCTGCAAGACAAAATGAAAAACTTTCTTGGGAAAAAGAATTACTCGGACTTTATATCTCAGGTCACCCTCTCGAAAGACTAAGAGATAAACTTGAAGCAAAGCCTATTAATATTAAAAAAATAAAAGAAGAATTAGGCAACGGTCATCCGATAACCATAGGCGGAATGATAACAAATGTAAAACAAGTCATAACTAAGAAAAACGATAATATGGCTTTTATTACAATAGAAGATTTAACTGGAAACATAGAAGCTGTCGTTTTCCCAAAACTCCTAGAAGCAAATAAAATTCTTATTGCACCTGAAAAATGCATAGCTCTCTCAGCCAAAGTTTCAATCCGTAACGGCGAAAAATCTTTAGTGATAGAGCAGATTAAAGAAATTTAGGAAATAAAAAAGCCCGGGTTTTTAATCCCGAGCTATGCATAAATTAGTTTTTTAAATAAACTTTTTCATGTAAAATAAAATTACATCTTGAATTTCTTCAAGAGGAATTTTCATTTTAGAAATTTTGTTTTCTTGCTTAGAGAAGACTTCAGCGAATTCTTCTCCGTTTTTCAAATGAATTTTCGTTTCAAGTGAATTTTTCACATAATATGTTTGAATTTCTAAAATTTTATCTTTAAACAAAATTATATCTATAGTTATGAGTTGACCTTTTTTTTGGTCAAAAATTTGAAAGACAAAAAGATTAGTTTTGTTTTTCAGATTATACATCACAACAAAATTTGAACAATGTTCAAATTCAGGATACTTACTTAGATCAAGTGAACCCCTACGAGAATACTTATTTTTTGAAAAATCATTTTCAAAATTAGTATTCGCAATAACATTGTTTACAAATAAAATTACAAGAGAATCTTGTAATTTTATTTGTGAAAAAATATTCAAACTAAAAGAAAAAATAAACAATAATAAAAACCAATACTTTTTCATGGCTTAAATTTTAAAAGTTTTCAAAACAACAAAATATCAATGTATTTATATCACACCTATTAAAATAGTCAAGTTTAATTATACAAAGTCATAGCTTTAGGGTAGCTTTCTTTTTGAATTATCTCAATAGCTTCAGCCACATTCTTGGAAACCTTTTTAAGTATGTCTAATTCTTCTTTTTTAAATTCACCCAATAAAAATTTTATTACTTTTTCTTCACCTTTTGGTTTTTTGATTTTACCTGTTGGTGTAGTATGTGCTACTCCTATACGAATACGCAAAAATTCTTCTGACTTTAACGTTTTAATTATTGATTCTAACCCATTATGCCCCCCACTTGAACGATTAAAAGATATTTTAATCTTACCCAATGGCAAATCTATATCATCATATATTACCACTAACGACGACAAATCTTTTTTATTTTTTATATAATATGAAATAGTCTTCCCTGAATTATTCATAAAATTATCTATTTCTACAAATTTATATTTCTTATCGTATCCTAATTTCTTCTCTACAAGATTAGAAATTATCTTCCCTGCATTGTGCCGAGTATTCTTATATTCTTCTCCAATATTTCCTAAACCAAAAATTATATTCATATAAAGATAATAACATTATAAATATTAAAAATAAAATTTTATTAAAAAACATATTTTGCTATTCTGTCAAGAGTATTTTATGCTACAATAAATCAATAATAAAATATTTAATAAAGTGGAAGAAGAAATAAAAAAACAAGATAAAAAAGAATCTATTTGGGAAACTATAAAGTTTGCAATTATAGCAATAATTATAGTAATTCCAATCCGTATGTTTATAGCTCAACCTTTCGTTGTGTCTGGTTCTTCTATGTACCCTACTTTCATCGACAAGGATTATTTAATAGTTGATGAAATCAGCTACAGATTTGAAGAAGTTAAAAGAAATGAAGTTATAATTTTTAAATATCCAGAAAATCCATCTAAATTTTTTATCAAAAGAGTTATTGGTTTACCAAATGAAAAAATAACCATTATTGGTGACAAAATTTTTATTGTAAACAAAGAAAATCCTAATGGTTTTGAATTAGATCAATCTTATATAAAAAACCCATCCTTAAATCAAGGATATGAAATAACGCTTAAAAATGATGAATACTTTGTTATGGGTGACAATCGTACTGCAAGTTCTGATTCTAGATCTTGGGGTCCAGTTAAAAAAAATTTAATTATAGGAAAAGCTTTTTTAAGATTATTGCCAATTAATAATATAGATTATAAGCCAGGTAGTTTTTAATATACGAATCCCGTCAAATTAAACGGTGGTAGATTATAAAATAGAAATATTTAACGGTATGAAAAAAATAATAAAAAAAACGAATCCAAAAGAAATAGCATCTCCAAAAGGAATGCGAGATATAATGAACGAAGAATACTATAACTTTCAAGGTTTTTTTGAAAAAGCTCAAGAGGTTTCTGTTTATTATGGATTCAAACCAATAGAAACCCCTATTCTTGAACAAGAAAATATTTTTACCTCAGGTATAGGAGAAGGCACAGACATAATAGACAAAGAAATGTATAGCTTAAAAACTAAAGGTGGAGATCACCTAGCTCTTAGGCCTGAACACACAGCTCCACTAATGCGTGCTTACATAGAACACGGTATGCAAACAATGCCTCAACCAGTAATGTTTTATCAATATGGTCCTGTTTTCAGGCATGACAATCCTCAAAAAGGAAGATATCGTCAATTTTATCAGTTTGACTTAGATATTTTAGGTAGCGAAAAAAGCATAATGGATGCTTTGGTTATAAAAGTTGGTATGAGTATCTTAGAAGAAGCTGGTGCAAATAATTTATCAGTTGATATTAATTCAATTGGAGATAAAGAGTGTCGCAATAGCTATATAAAAGAACTTACAAATTATTACAAAAAAAATATTACTAATTTAGGTACTATTGATAAAGAAAGATTAAAAACTAATCCACTACGCATACTAGATTCAAAAGATCCTAAAACAAAAGAAGTTAATGAAGGCGCCCCTGAAGCAATTTCTTTCTTGTGTTCTTCTTGCAAAAAACACTTTAAAGAAGTTTTAGAATACTTAGAAGAAATGGGAATCAATTATAATATTAATAAAAATCTAGTTAGAGGTTTGTCTTATTATACTCGTACAGTTTTTGAAGTTATTGAAACAAACGAAGAAGATGGTAATATTTCTTCTATAGCTGGTGGAGGGCGTTATGATTATTTAGGTAAACAAATAGGTAGCAAAAAAGATATTTCTGCAGTAGGATTTTCTATTGGTGTAGATAGAATTATTGGTGCTAGTTGGTACAAAAAACTTAATCCTAGAATAATTAAAAAACCTAAAATTTATTTTATTCAATTAGGAGCTGAGGCTAAATTAAAATCTTTAAATGTAATAGACATATTAAGAAAGGCTCACATTCCAATAATGCAATCTCTATCTAAAGATTCACTAGGTTCTCAATTATCTGTAGCTGAAAAATTAGAGATTCCTTATGCTATTATTTTTGGAGTAAAAGAAGCTTTAGAAGAATCAGTTATAGTTCGCAATATGAAAGACCGGTCTCAAAATACTGTAAAAATAAATAAATTACTTGAATATTTAAAAAATAATATTTAAAATGCAAAAAAAAGTTAAGCAAATTTTACAAAAAGACGAAAAAGTTCTAAGACAAATTGCTAAAGAAATTCCAATAAAAGAAATAAAAAGTTTAAAAATAAAAAAAGTATTAAAAGAAATGTCAGATTCTTTAGCAAGTCAAAATGATGGAGTTGCTATTGCTGCTCCCCAAATAGGATATTCTTTAAGAATATTTCTTGTGGCTGGTAGCGTTTTTGATAAAGATTTTATAAAAGGCAAAACAAGCAAAGAAAAGAAAGAAGATAAAGTGTTTATCAATCCAGAAATTACAAAATTATCTAAAGAAAAAGAATGGATGCCTGAAGGATGTCTTTCTGTAAGACCCGTATATGGAAAAACACAAAGATCAAAAAAGGCAACCGTCTTAGCATACAACGAAAAAGGAGAAAAATTCACTTATGGTGGAAGTGGCTTGCTCGCTCAAATATTTCAACATGAAACAGATCACTTAAATGGAATTTTATTTATTGACCACGCAAAAGACTTAAGGATTGAAGAATTTTAATATGCAAAAAAATAAATTTATATTTTGGGGGACTCCAGATATAGCAAGTAAAACACTAGAAATTTTAAAAGAAAATAATTTTTTACCATCTTTAATAATTACATCTATAGATAAAAAAGTCGGTAGAAAAATGTTATTAACCCCCTCTCCTGTTAAGATATGGGCAATGACAAACAATATACCTTATCTGCAACCAGAATTGATAAATGATGATTTTATAAATTCTTTACCCGAGTCAGATTTAAATATAATTATAGCTTATGGAAAAATTTTACCTGAAAAATTAATCAAAAAACCTATTTTAGGTTCAATAAATATTCATTATTCATTATTACCTAAATGGAGAGGTGCTTCTCCACTTGAAAGTGCTTTACTAAATGGAGACAAGAAGACAGGTATTAGTATACAACAAATGGAATACAAAATGGATTCAGGTCCTGTTTTAGGATCCACAGAAATAAATATAGATGAAAAAGAAACTATAATAGAATTAAAAGAAAAATTAATTAAATTAGGAGGAAAAAAATTGGTTGAATTATTGCCTAAAATATTCAATAAAGAAATCAAGGCTATACCCCAAAATGAAAACGAAGCTACTTTCTGTAAAAAAATAAAAAAAGAAGATGGTTTGATTGATTTAATTAATGAAAATCAAGAAAAAATTTATAATCAATATCGTGCTTATAAAATAAGACCTAGAATATATTTTTTTGAAAATAATAAAAGAGTCATAATTACAGAAGCAGATTTTAAAAACAATAAATTTATAATTAAAAAAATAATCAAAGAAGGAGGTAAAGAACAAGAATATAAACAATAAAAAACGCTTTAAGCGTTTTTTATTGTTTATATTCTTTTATTTTTTAGAATTTTTTATTTTGCTTTTAACTATTTTTGCTTGTTTTCTTATTATACTTTGTTTTTTATCTTTAATTTTACTTATTTCTCTAAACAAACCATCTTTTACTGTATCTATGGCTTCATACATATCTTCTTTATCTGTAGTAAAATAAAACTTTTTACCATCAATACCTATCTCACAATCAGCGTGGAACAATTCTCCATTTTTGTGTCTTTTATTTTTTGAAACTTCAAAATTTACTTTTATTTCTCCTCCTTTTTTGTGAATTTTTGTTAAAAACTTACCTAGATTTGTAACCTTTTTTAAAACATAATCATTAATAGCTTCTGTTAAATCCATATTCTTTGAAACAAGTTTTATTTGCATATTTTTTAAAAATTAATTAATAATAATTCCCTAAACCTCAAACCTAATATTAAGCACCCCATCCTTAACAGTCACATTACTCT
>CAZFSV010000008.1:0-27890 GCA_964522195.1 uncultured Candidatus Saccharibacteria bacterium | reverse complement strand
TAGCTACCGTTGTGGCGCTACTGCAAGATCCTCCGTAGGTTATTGTTCCTCCTTCGTCTGTGGTGAAGGTGTAGGATGGAGTGGTGTTGTTGACTATGACTCCTATGGGGGTTAGTTCGGAGATTGTGGGTGGATTGTCTCCTAGTTTTAGGATGAAGATGTCAGTACCACCAGCAGAAGTAAGATTGCTTGTTGCTGTTCCAGAATCAAAGTCTCGAGTACCAGAAAAAGAACCTGTTACATATGTTTGATTTAAAGTATTTAACTTAATACCATAACCCGTAGCACCGGCTACACCATTAGCCCAAACAAAATCTCCAGATGAATTTAATTTCAATATAAAAGCACCACCCGAAATTAAATCATAAGTCCCTATCCCTGGATCAAAATCCACTGTACCTTGGAAATATCCTGTAGTATAGACATTATCAGAAGAGTCCATAAAAATTGAAAGTCCTTCGTCTATGCCTACTCCACCCATACGTTTTGCCCAAACAAAATCTCCAGATGAATTTAATTTCAATATATAAATATCAAAATCAGCACCAGAAGCAGAAGTTAAATTAAAGGTTCCTGCTCCTGGATCAAAGTCTGCCATACTCCAAAAAGAACCTGCAAGTAATATATTATTACTTGAATCTAAAGTTATATCATGATTTCTATCAGATTGATTACCTCCAAAAGTTTTTACCCAAACAAAATCTCCATTTGAACCTAGTTTTAAAACAAAAACATCAGTAAAACCATTTGAAGATATTTCATATAACCCTATACCTGGATCAAAATCTGCTGTGCTAGAAAATCTACCAGAAACATATACATTATTTAATCCATCAACATCTATTGAATGTCCGTAATCCCCTAAAAAACCTCCTACATTTTTAACCCAAATAAAATTTCCATTTAAATCTAATTTAAGAATAAAAGCATCTTCGTTCCCGGGTATTAAATCATATACAGCTGGACCTGGATCAAAATCTGAAGTGTTGTCAAAATAACCAGTAACATAAATATAATTATCTGGAGTAATTTTTAAATCACGCCCCTCACCAGATCCTAGCTGACCAGCCCAAACAAAATCTCCATTTGAATCTAGTTTTAAAACGAAGATATCTTTAAAATTAACTGCGGTTAAATTATATGTACCTGGTCCTGGATCAAAATCTACAGTGTCTCCAAAATAACCAGTAATATATATATTATTTAATGAATCTATACTTATAGAGTATGCCTCTTCAAAAGAAGTTCCTCCAATTTTTTTTGCCCAAACAAAGCTACCAACTGAGTCTAATTTAGATATAAAAATATCAAGACCACCCGAAGAAGTTAAATTGTATGTACCTGCTCCTGGATCAAAGTCTGAAGTTCCTTGAAAATATCCTGCAGTGTAAATATTTGAGCTAGAGTCTAAAGTGATAGAAAAACTTCCTTCTCCACTAGATCCTCCCACATTTTTAGCCAAAATAAAATCTCCATTAGTAGCATTACTTATTATTGGCGCTGTGAAAAATATTAAAGATAAAACTAAAGTAAAATTAATTAAAAATAGAAGTAGCTTGTTTTCTTTAAACACTTTTATCATATTAATATTATATATTTAAATATCAAAAACCCATAATTTTATCTATTTAAAGTATCCGAAATAATTTTTCCATCAGCTAAAGATATAGTTCGGTCAGCTAATTTGGCATATTCATCTTCATGAGTAACCATAATTATAGTTTGACCTTCTTTATTTAAATCTAAAAATACTTGCATAACTTGATGAGAGGTTTCTGAGTCTAAGTTTGCAGTAGGTTCATCAGCAAAAATAATTTTTGGATCGTGAGAAATAGCTCTAGCTATAGCAACTCTTTGTTGCTGTCCTCCCGATAATTGAGAAGGTAAATTATTCATTCTATCTAAAAGACCAACTTTATCTAAAGCTTTTTTACCTTTTTCTATGGCTTCTTTTTCATCGTATCCTTGCATAAGCAAAGGAAGCATTGTGTTTTCGAGCGCAGTCAAAGAAGGCATAATAGCGTAATCTTGAAATATGTAACCCAAATCATTTAATCTTGCTTCAGTCCTTTCATCTTCATTTAAATTTACAGATTCTTTACCGTCTATATGAATTAAGCCTTCAGTTGGTATATCAAGTAATCCTAATTGATAAAGAAGGGTTGATTTACCACTTCCAGATTTACCTGTAATAGTTAAAAACTGTCCATTGGGAACTTTAAAAGACAAATTATTTACCGCTATAATTTCTTGATCTCCACTTATAAATTTTTTAGTTAAATTTTTTATTTCAATCATATTATTATCTTCCTAAAATTGCTGATAAAGTATTTTGTCTTATAACTATCCTAGCTGGTATGTATCCTGCAATCATAGTAGTAACAAGAAGTATAACAGATCTAATTAAAGTTCCAGATAATGTTGCAACTAAAATACCATCAGAAAAAGGAAAATTAATAGGGTTCTCTGTAAAATAAGGTTTAATCAATCCAAAAATTAATATCATTCCTATCACAATACCAAAAAAGGCATAAATAGTTGCTTGATAAATATAAGAAAACAAGATAGCTTGTTTATTAATACCCACACCTTTTAAAATACCAATATATCTACGACGAGTAATAGCATTTACGAAAATAACAATAAAAATCGTAATAGACGCAACCACAAGACCAATACCAGAAATCACAGATCCCAAAATAGCAAAAGTTGCCTTAATATCTTTTAAGAATTTTGGAAAAGCTTCTTCGGCTGTTTGAATACGAGCATAAGCGTCCACTCCACTATCTATCAAAAATTGTTTAGCAACATATGGATCGGTATTATTTTGTATTTGAATAGCTATTTCACCTGCATCTAAATCTGTTCTGTTTAATAATTTGCGAGCTTCATTTTCATGCATTATGATTGCAAAATCAAAATTATCTACTTTAGCTGAAACAAATCCTTTTACAAAATATTCTTTTGAAACATCCCCTACTGTCAATTTTACTCTTGATCCAATATCAATATCTTTTAACGCCGTAAAGCCGGGTGCATCAATAGGAGTAAATTCATAAAGAAGATTTTTACCAATTAATACATTGTCATAATCATTTTCTCCTAAATATTCCCCTCTAATAACAAATTTAGAAACTCCAGAAAAACCTTCTTCTCTTTTAGGGTCAATACCTAAAATAGGAGCGCCTACTCCATCTCTTTTAAGACCTGGTTTTACTGTTTTTTTGTAATTTGATTCAGCGACACTACTACCAGTATATCTAACAGTATGATTTTTATAACCAGGGATAGTTGGTATTATTTTTTCAACTTCTGGAGTTTGTAATATTACGGAACGATTTAAAAATGGGCTAATCAATATATCTCCTATGGCATATTTCTTTTGAGCATCTTCGGAACCTTGAATAAGTCCAACTAAAATTCCAGAAACTACTATAAGATTCAAAAAAGTTAAGGTCATTACTGCTACAATCAAAGAAGTAGTCCATTTATTAGAACGAGAAAGTTCTCTTTTGGCTAAAAACCAACCAACTTTTATGTTTCGTGAAAAATTTTTTTGAAATTTTTTAACTTTTTCCATTTTTTATTTTTTTTCTAAAATCACAATAGAATCTTCTTGAGATAATCCTTCTGTAATTTCTATTAGATTCCCATCACCAGTTATACCGATTTGGACAGGAAATTCTTGATATTTATTTTTCTTAATATTAGTAATTTTGTTTACAAAATAATTTCCTTCTTTATTTATTAAAGCTGCTTTTGGTACTGCTAAAACACCTTGCTTTTGATCTATTAAAATAGAAATTTCTGAATTCATTCCAGGTTTTATGTCATTGTCTTTTTCTAGAATTGAAACTTTAATTTTAAAATTCACAACTCCATCACTAGCTAAAGAAGATGGATCAATATGGGAAACTTCACCATTAAACAATCTGTCTGGTAGCGCATCAAACTTAATTAAAACTTTTTGATTTAATTTTAAACTAGAAATATTAGATTCATTAATTAAAGCTTCTACATATAAATTTGAAACATCTTTTACTACTATTACTGTATTATTTGGACTAGCTAATTCTCCTTGCTTAATATCTAATTTTGTAATTGTTCCATCTTTTGGAGCACGGATTAAAGTGTCTTCATAATTAGACGCAGCCAAAGAAAGTGATGCTTTAGCTGATAATACATCAGCTTCTCCTAGTTCTATGTCTGGTTTTCTTGCTTGTGCTTGCTTTAAAGAAAGCTCTGCTTCTCTTTGAGCTACTAAAGATTCTGCTGTACTAATAGCACTTTCACGAGTTTTTAAAGCTTGATTGTAAGCATTTTCATTAGTTAAATAATTAGCTCCTTTTTTATTTGGTAAATTAATAATCCAAGAAGATCCAACAGAATCACTAGTAGAACTAAAAGAAATATACAAACCGGAATTACCTATTGCTTGAGGCACACTACTATTTACAACACCAGAGCTTGTTATCAAACCTGAAGTTGAGAAAAGTACTCCAGATTGAGACCCGTAAACAGATATTTTAATTTGTCCTTCTTTTCCTAAAGCATAGCTACCAGTTATAACAGGTGGAGTTTTAGTATCTCCAATACTTTCTGAAACTGCTTCTAAGTTAGAATTTAATAAATTATTATAAGCATTATTTACTAAAGTATTTTGAGTATTACGAACATTATTCAAATCTTTTTTAGCATTTTCTAAAGAAACTTTTGCTAAATTTATTTCTTCATTACTTGCGCCTTCTATTATTTTATTTAATCTTGCTTCAGCAGACAAAACACTAGCACGAGCACGACTAAGTTCAGCGTATTCACTTCCAGAAGAAAGTCGAGCGAGTATTTGACCTGATTTTACCTTAGACCCAACTTCTACATTAATAGCATTAACAACACCTGATTTTTTAAAAGATAAATTTAAGTCAGTAATTGAGGTTACGACTCCTGTTGCGCTCACAGTTGATTTTAATTCTCCGAAAGTTGGTTTAATTAAATTTATGTCTTTATTACTATTTCTGTTAAATAAAAAGATAATTAAAACAATAACTGAAGCTCCTATATATAAATAACGTTTTTTAATATTTTTAATTTTTTCTAAAGTTGAATTCATAGTAGCTAATTATAACATAAATTATAATATCTTAAAACCCCTCAAAGAGGGGTTTTAAGATATTAAGGTATTAATAATTTATAACCTTACCATTATCTAATGTAACGCTACCCTCAGAACAGTTAATTAACTTATTAGCATAAGCACGGGTTGATTGATAGGTATAACCTGTAGGTGAGATTAAGTTCCAAGGAGATAAGATAAAGTCTTTGTATTTGTTTTGGAATCTTTTGATAGCACTTTCTGTTTGTTTACCGTATATACCATCTATTTTAAGTTTCTCTTCTTCTTTTGTGTTTAAGAATGCTTGCCATAGTCTTGCTTCTTGTTTATCGTTTAGTCTACTGCCTACTCTTAGGTATTTAGTGAAGGCTGGACAGGATTTTGTGGTTCCATCTATTGGAGAGGTGTAAGTGTTAGTTGGTGGTAATACTGTAGTTGTTACTTCTGTGGTTGTGTTTTCTAAGACTGGTGGGGTTACGGTATTGTTGATAGTACTTTCTGTGATAGTGGTTGATGTAGTTGGTGTACTGCTTCCTCCTCCTGAGTGGACTACAATATCAAATGGAGAGATTGTTAATACATTACTTACATTATTTAAACCATCGGTTACTGTAATAGTACAGTTACTGTAGTTACCTGGAGATAGTGTGTTTAAGGTTATTGTATTAGATCCTGCTGTGGCTACTGTGGTAGCGCTACTGCAAGACCCTCCGTAGGTTATTGTTCCAGGTTCATCTGTGGTGAAGGTGTAGCTAATTGGATTATTATTTACTATTACTCCTACTGGGGTGACTTCGGAGATTAATGGAGCTTGGGAGAGTTTAAGAATGAAAGCATCGCCACTGCCTGCTGAGGTTAGATTATATACTCCTGCTCCTGGGTCAAAGTCTACTGTACTGGTAAAAGATCCAACAATAAAAATACTATTTGAATTAATTACATTATAAGGTAATCCACGACTCACACTAGCTCCAATCTTTTTAGCCCAAACAAAGTCTCCATTTGAGTTTAATTTAGATATGAAAGCACCCCCACCAGCTAAGTTATATACTCCTGCTCCTGGGTCAAAGTCTATTGTATTTTGAAAATTACCCAAAGTGTAAACATTACCTAATGAATCAGTGGAAATAAATTCACCAGTATCTGTACCAGTTCCACTTAAAGCCTTACCCCAAACAAAATCTCCACTAGAATCAAGCTTAAGTACAAAAATATCTTTAGGTCCTAAAGCAGTTAAATTATGTGTTCCTGCTCCTGGGTCTAAGTCTGTTGTTCCTTGAAAGTATCCAGTTAGGTAAATATTGTTTAAAGAATCTATATGAATAGCATGCCCATCATCCTCTAATAGTCCTCCAGTATGTTTAGCCCAAACAAAATCTCCATTGGTGTCGAGTTTAGAAATAAATATATCTTCACTACCATTTGAAGTTAAATTATATGTACCTACTCCTGGATCAAAGTCAGCTGTACCAGAAAAATATCCAGTAGTATATATATTTCCAGAATTATCTAAAGCGATAGACAGAGCAATGTCAGTGGAAGCTCCTGCTAATCTTTTTGCAAAACCAAAATCACCATTTTGGTCTAATTTTAAAACATAAAAATCATGAGCTCCAGCTGAAGGTAAATTAAATACTCCTGGGCCTGGATCAAAATCTATTGTATCACCGTCAAGTCTACCAGTTAAGTAAATATTTCCAGAAGAATCAATTAAAGCATCTTTTGGAGAATCCCAAACCGTTCCGCCAACACTCTTAGCCCAAATAAAGTCACCATTTTGATCTAATTTTAAAACATAAATATCATAACCTCCATTAGAGGTTAAGTTATATGTCCCCACTCCTGGATCAAAATCTACTGTGTCTGAAAACCTACCAGAAACATATACACCAGAACTATGTACATTAACTGTCCATGCATAATCAACACCTGTGCCACCAATGCTCTTACCCCAAAGGAAATTCCCACTTGGATCTAGCTTGGAAACAAAAACATCAAGACTTCCATTTGGAGTTAAATTATATACTCCTGCACCTGGATCAAGATCTATCGTGTCCTGAAAACTTCCTGTAATATACATGTTACCTTGAGCATCAAAGTTTATTGATGTAACACTATCATAAGCTACACCACCCATAGACTTAACCCAAGAAAAACTAACATCAGCTAAAACAGTAGAATCAGAGCTTAAAAAAACAAAACTAAATATTAGTAATAAATTAAAAGTATATAATACAAACTTTTTACTTTTTTCCATAAACCCATTATACCAAAAAAAAAAGTAGATAGCAAAAAATAGACAAATCAAACAAAATGCGCGGGCTTTGCCCGCGCCTGTTATTTTGTATTTTTATTTAAACTTAAATTAATGCACTGGCACAAAAGTCAAAGCATGACCTTTTTTATCTCCCCTACCAGTACGCCCTATTCTATGTACATAAGTTTCATAATTTTGAGGAATATCATAGTTTATAACATGACTTACTTCTGGAATATCAAGACCACGAGCTGCAACATCTGTCGCAATTAATATATTTAATTTGTTTTCTTTGAAAGCTTTCAAAGTGCGCAATCTCTCACGACTTCTTTTGTCTCCATGAATACCAGCGACCTTAAAACCTTTTTCTCTTAATCCTTTTTCAAGTTCATCAACTTCGAATTTCATTTCTCTAAAAATTAAAATTTTATCTGTACCTTCAGATAATAAAATCTCACAAAGCTTAGAAAATCTATGTTCTTTATTAACTTTTACTATATCTTGCTCTACATTACGAGAAGTCTCTCCTTTAATAACAGAAATAAAGAAAGGATCTTTCAAAAATTTTGAAGTTAATTTTTTAATTTCTTCTGAAAGAGTTGCTGAAAAAAATAAAGTCTGTCTATCTTCAGGCATATTGCTTAGAATAGAAACCATATCATCAATAAAACCCATATCAAGCATTCTATCTGCTTCATCTAAAACTACATTTTTATAATTAGATAAATCTAAAACACCTTTTTTAATTAAATCCATAACTCTCCCGGGAGTTCCAATAACAAAAGAAACACCTCTTTTTACTTCAGTGATTTGTTTGTTAATAGGTAATCCCCCAACCAAAGATACAGAAAAAATTCCTGCTCCAAAAACCAAAGAACGGAGCTCTTCTTCTATTTGAATAGCCAACTCGCGAGTCGGAGCCAGTATTAAAACTTTTTCGTATTTATTATTCATTACCTTATTTATTAAAGGCAATAAAAAAGCTGCTGTTTTACCAGTACCTGTATTTGCAAGTCCAAAAATATCTTGCCCCTTTAAGATGTGAGGAATAGTTTTATCTTGAATAGGACGAGGAGAGGTATATCCTTTTTTAGTAATATTTTCTTGTAATTTTTCATTAAAAGGAAAATCTATGAAATGATGATCGTTCACATAAGGTTCTTCTTTTTTAAGAATAGCTTTACTTATAAAACGAGAAAAATCTATCCTCTCACCTCTTTGCTTTGATCTACCTCTACCGCCTACCTTAAAACCAGATCTAGAACGAGAAGAAAATTTTGATTTAGAATTAAAACTGAAAGACTTCTTGCCTTTATTATTAAAACTTTTTCTAGGAGAACTAGAATGAGAACGACCTGCCTTAGGGGAACTAGTTCCCTTTTTAAAACTGCTTTTGTTAATCATATTATTTTTGTGTCATGGACCTCAATCTACTAGACACAAAAGCCTTGAATGATTTCCATATTCAGTCTCATTATTATTAAGATTTTTCGCCGAATGCGAATTGAGAATGATATTTACATATTATAATATTTATCTATTTTTGTCAAATAGTAAAGGGGTGTTTTGCTTAAGCAAAACACCCCTTTTGATAAATTCAATTCACTTTTAAAAGTGGAATAGTTTTATTTTCTGTTTTCAAAAAATAAATTCCATTTTTCAAAAAAGATAAATTAAGTTGTTGTTTCCCACTGGTTTTAAAAAGGAGTTGACCTTTTTCATCGTAAATTTCTAATTCAGAATTAGGTACAAAAATGTTTTGATTAAAAGGATTTGGATATATTGAAATATCCTTTTCTGAGCTACGCTTCAAAACCATTTTAGAAAACTCAACTTTACCATCATAGTCAACTTGCTTTAATTTAAAGTAACAATCAAAATCTTTTACTTCAAATTCGTAATATGAAGGTTTATTTAAACCTTCAACAAAACCAACTTCTTTAAAAGACTCTCCATCTTTAGAGCATAAAACATAGAAACCTAGATTGTTTGACTCTGAAGCAGTCTCCCAAACAAGCTTACCTTTTGAAATTTCGAGATTCTGCTTATAAACAACAGGTAATGGAGGGTCTTGTGCGTTTGCATTTAAAAATACAAAAACAAATAAAAGAACTAATAAATTTTTCATAATACTGAAATTTAGTTGTGAAAAAACATAAGCTATACCATAATTATAAAACCATATTTGATATTTAAAATCAAGGTTTTGTAAAAACTTATAAAAAGTTAAACTTTAAATTTTAAAAAATAAAAATAGCATTGGACCCAAAAGAATCCAATGCCTAAAATCTTAAGATCTCCTAATTTTTGGAGATTCAGAGAAAAAATAACTGTCAACCTCCCACAGTTCGTTATCATCAACAGGGAAACCGTTAATACAAAATTTATCTCCACTGAATCCAACGTTCACTGCAATTGTTCCAATATTTGGATCAATTTCAGACAAATCAACAAAGAAAATATTTGAATTATCCAAACCATATTCTTTGTTTTCATAAGCTTCTATTAAACCTTTTATCAGGGGAATAAAAGTTAAAAGTTGTATGGCTGAGTTTCTGCAAAAATCAGACTGGAGATCAGAATCGAAAGCATCTTTGATGATTAAAGATTTATCTAAATCTATTGGATGCTCCAAAGATAATTCTAAATCTTTTATTTGATTTAATATCCATTTAAAATGTTCATTAACACAAATTTTAATCTTCCCTTGCTTGTTTTCGAGAAAAAAATCTCCTACATTGAATCTTTTTACAGGTTGTATGCTTACTGAAGAAGCAAAAATAGTGAAATTGGTAATCTTTAATTCATTTTTTAAAAAACTCAATAACCTTTTAAAGATATGATCGTCTGTTGAATCAATGATTTTTTTAGTCATTCCTCGGGTAAATCCCACAGACTTTAATCTTTGAAAAAGAGTATCATAATCAACAAATTCATTTACTGTTATAGCACTCATATTTATTTATATTTTAAGAACATTAAAAAATTATTTCCATATAATAAAACCATATTTCGGGGTAAATATCAAGGTTTTGTAAAAACTTATAAAAAGTTAGAATATAGTTATGCAAGACAAAAATGTTGATGAATTATATTTAGATATAGTTAAAAAGGTATTAGAGAATGGAGAAAAAGTAAATACACGGCAAGGCAAGGATGCATACACTATCGCTGGAGCAATATTTGAGTATGATATGTCCAAAGGTTTCCCTCTCCTGACAACAAAAAAAGTACCTCTAAGATTGATTTCAACAGAACTTGAATTTTTTATAAATGGAATTACTGATAAGAATTGGCTAATAGAAAGAAACAATCATATTTGGGACGAATGGGCAACACCCAAAAAAGCACCATACGGTCATGATGAAGAATCCAAAAAAAGAATGCTCGAAGAAAGAGATTTGGGACCTATTTATGGTTTTCAGTGGAGGCATTTTAATGCTAAATACGAAGGTTACGATGCAGACTATACAAATCAAGGAATAGATCAATTAAAAAAAGTAATAGAAACTTTAAAAACTAATCCCAGAGACAGAAGAATGATAGTGAATTCATGGAACCCAACTCAATTAGAAGAAATGGGATTACCTCCTTGCCATTACTCTTTCCAAATCACAACTATAAATAACAAATTAAACCTCATGTGGAACCAGCGTTCTGTTGATACCATGCTCGGCTTACCTTTCAATATAGCTAGCTATGGATTGTTATTACACTTAATCGCCAAAGAAACTGGATTAGAAGAAGGTAAACTTGTAGGATTCTTGGCAGACGTGCATATATTTGAAGATCACGTAGAAGGTGCCAAAGAACAATTAAGTAGAGACCCTAAGAAATATCAAATTCCAACAATTGAAACATCTAATTGGACTTCTATCTTTAATTGGAAAAACGAAGATACTAAATTATTAAATTATGAAAGCCACCCAAGAATATCTTTCGAGATAGCAATATAATGATTTCACTTATAGCTGCAATTGGTAAAAATAATGAAATAGGTAAAGGTAATACTTTGCTTTTTAACATGCCGGCTGATATGAAGCATTTTCGAGATACAACTCGAGGGCACGCAGTCATCATGGGACGCAAGACTTTTGAATCTTTACCAAACGGCGCTCTACCTAATAGAAGGAATATAATTATTACAAGAGATAAAGAATATAATGCTGAAGGAATTGAAATAGTATATTCATTAGACGAAGCCATAGAGAAAATAAAAGATGAAAATGAAAGCTTTATTATAGGCGGAGCAGAAATCTATAAACAATCAATAAATAAAGCTGATAAATTATATATCACAGAAATAAATAGTGAATTCGGAGGTGCTGATACCTTCTTCCCTATTATAGATAAAGAAATCTGGAAAGAAACAAAAAGAGAAGATTTTCAAGCCAACCCACAAAACCCTTTTGATTATTCTTTTATAGAATACGAGAGAAAGTAAAAAATTTGACCTTAATAAGCTAATAGAATAAACTTAACTTATGATATTATCCGATAAAAAAATTTTAGACGAGATTAAAAAGAAAACTATAGTCATAGAACCTTTTGATATTAAAAATATGGGTGGAAATTCTTATGATGTTCACCTAAGTGAAAACTTTGCTACTTATACAAGTAAAACTTTAGACGCTAAAAAACACAATAAAATTAAACATTTTAAAATTCCTAAAACTGGTTATGTATTAAAACCTGGTAAGCTTTATTTAGGAGCAACTCTAGAATACACCGAAACTCACAAGCACGTACCTTTCCTTGAAGGCAAATCCTCTACTGGTAGACTAGGTATTGACATACACGCAACTGCAGGTAAAGGAGACGTAGGATTTTGTGGATATTGGACGCTAGAAATATCTACTTCTATTCCTGTACGTATTTATCCTGGTATGCCTATCGGCCAATTAATATATTATAAAGTTGATGGAAAAGTAGATAGACTTTATCATAAAAAGAAAAATGCAAAATACTCTCATCAAGAACATTTACCAAAAGAATCTATGATGTGGAAAAATGAATTTTAAAAATAAATAAAAGAGCCCCGGCTACGCCGGGGCTCTTTTATTTTGACTTTCTTAAATTTAGTCTTTAACTTCAATACCGATAGAACGAGCAGATCCTGCAATTATATTTATTAAACCTTCATCATCTTTAGCATTTAAATCAGCTTGTTTTTTCTTACCAATTTCTAAAGCTTGAGCGCGAGTAATAGAACCTACCTTTGAAACTGCATTCTTTCCTGAACCTTTCGCTACGCCTGCTGCTTTTAATATTAAACCTGTAGCTGGAGGGGTTTTAACAACAAAATCATAAGTACGGTCTTCATATACAGAAATCTTTACACCAACTCTATCTCCCATCATTTTTGAAGTTGCAGCATTAAATTTAGTAACAAAATCACTAATATTAATACCAGCTTGACCTAAAGCTGGACCAAGTGGTGGCGCAGGGGTTGCTTTACCTGCTTCAATTTCTAATTTAACTTTTTTTGTAATTTTCTTTGACATATACTTTCTATAATTAATTTACTTAATATATACTATATTTTCTTAACTTGCAAGAAGTCTAATTCTACTGGGGTTTCACGACCGAACATAGAAACCAAAACTTTGACTTTACCTCTATCATCTTCTACTTGAGAAACCTTACCTTCTAAATCCTTGAAAGGCCCGTCTGTAATCAAAACTATTTCATCAATTGCTAGGTCTATATTATGTCTTGCTTGACCGCCATCCATTTTCTTAAACAAATAATCAACTTCATCTTTGCGTAATGGAACAGGGTTCACTCCAGCTCCTACGAATCCAGTAACACGGGGAGTATTACGCACAACATACCAAGAATCATCAGTTACAATCATATCTACTAAAACATATCCAGGGTAAATCTTTTCCTCTACTTCTACTCTTTTACCTGCTTTGATTTTAATCTTTTTTTCAGTTGGTACAATAACATTAAAAATTTTATCGTTCATGCCCAAAGAATCAGTACGTTGTTTCAAATTTTTTAAAACAACATTTTCATATCCTGCATAAGTATGAATAGCATACCAATTTCTCCTACCTTGTGTTTCTTGTTTTGACATAATAATTAATTAGTTAAAATTATAAAGCTAAAAGTTTTTCTAAACCTCTAGCAAATAGAAAATCAAAAAATGCCAAAAAGTATGCAATCAATACAGAAAAAATAACAACGATTAAAGTATATAAAATAGTTTGCTTTCGGCTCGGCCAAGTTGTTTGTTTTAATTCTGTTTTTGTTTCGCTAAAAAATTGAAGTATTTTTGACATATATTATAAATTACTCTTTATAAAAAAGCCCCGCAAAGGGCTCTTTTAATATTACTCTTTTTTGTAGAAAAAGTCAATTTTATTGATTCAACAATTCTCTAGTTCTAATACCTAAAATCCCGTCAGCTTTTAAGCTATTCTCAGCTTGGAATTTCTTTAAAGCTAGCATTGTGTAGTAGCCAAATTGAGTATGTTCTTTACCTCCTTCTGTGCCTACTACTTTATAGCCTTTTTGGTTTAGTTTTTGTTGAAGGCATTTTACTTCTTTAGATTTCATTCCTTTTAGTAAGGTAGAGTCTAGGGAGCATAGGTTTGGATTCTTTTCGGTTGAGGCTCCTAGGACGGAAGTTCTCCAAGCTAAATGTTTAGCATCTATACATTTGTAAACACTAAGGTCTGAATATCCATCAATTGTGACAAGATCATAACCACTGAGAACACCAGTTGCACCAGAATAATATTTATTACATGCTTTTATATAATCATCTTTGACTACTAAAGTTTGTGGTGTCCAGTTTGGAAAACTATACCAATTTCCATTAAACAGCTTATAATAAAGTTTTCCACCATAACCAACTGCAAAAGCAGGAGTAATACTTAAACCAGCGTCATTTTTAAAACAAGATTTTCCAGTTGTAGTACTAAATCCTTCATAAGATTTACAACCATCAATAAACAAGAATTCAGAAGTTGTAGGACTTACTCCACCAACAATTTTCACTTCTCTACTAGAAGAAACATCACCACAAGACAAAGTAAATATTGTATTTTGAGTTAAGTTAGATATTGTTTGATTACCTGAAGTAGCTTTACTTCCAGACCATTGAGTATTACTTGGATTAGCGCTTGCTGTACAACCTGAAACACCTAGTGTAGTCCAAGATAAAGAAACTGAGCCACCTCCATTAATTAAAGTTTGAGAAGCATTAATTGAAACAGATTTAGGTGTATCAATTGGTTGACTTAAAACTCCTACATCTATAGTGGATTTAGTCTCTCCCCCTGCTCCAACACAAGTTAAAGTAAATTGTGTTGTTCCCCATAGATAAGGTGTTGTTTGACTACCTGAAATTGGTTTACTTCCAGACCAGTTTGTGTTGCTTGGATTTGTACTTGCAGTACAACTTGTAGCATTAGTTGAAGACCAAGATAAAGTTGTATCTTTTCCTGAAGAAACTGAAGTAGGATTAGCTGTTAAGGTGACTGTTGGTTTTGGAGTTATTGGAGCAGGACCAACATTAACATCCACACTAGATACTAGAGTACCAGTATCTCCATAGAAAGTAGCTTTATCATCAAGACAAGATATAGTAAATTTAGTGGTTTGAGTTAAATTAGATATTGTTTGACTACTGTTAGTAAATTTAGAACCAGAGAAATTAACATGATTAGGACTTGATGTTGCTTGGCATTGTTTCATTTGAGTTGAAGTCCAAGTTAAGGTTACTGATCCTCCGGAAGCGATTGAAGTTGTGTTTGCTGTTAGTTTGACTGATGGGGTTTGAGGAGTTACACAATTTGGATAGGTACCAGTTTGACCTACAGAACAACCAACAGTGGTCATAATACGGTAATCAGACTCATTGGTAGCTATGGAGAAAGTGTTTAAGCTAGTACCATTCAAGTACTTGCTACTAGAAAGAGTTACACTTGCATTAGAACCAGACAACAAATATTTTGAAGAATCTATTGGAGAATATGAAATATAAACAGGAATATCTAATCCTTGACTACCTGGCGGAATAACAAGGTTTAAATTGCTTATTACTGTATTGTTAGAATTACCTACAGTAACCTTGCTAGTATATTCACCAACCCTTATTGAATCAATGACATTGTACTGCCCAGCAATAGAGAAAGCCATTTCTTTAATTGTTAGTGATTTAGTCTGAGTATCCTCTAATTTAAAATTATAAACTAGGGTAGAACCATCTTTTAATCCTAAATTAGTCGGAACAACTAATATTTGATTAGGTGTAGATAAGTTGGTTTTTAGAGTTACTTGTGGTGATAATACAACACCATCATTCCCATACAACCATAAAGTAGCAGAAGCATAAGCTTTACCTAAAGGCCCATCACAAACTAAAACATAAGTAGAGCTAGATCCTATATTAGGAATTACTTCACTTCCAGCTAAAGATTTCTTACCTTTAAAATAAGGACTATTAGCCTCACAGCTTGTAACATAATCAGAATTCCAAGTTACTGTAATTGACTCTCCTGGTATTATTTTATTTTTACTAAGAGTTAAATTTACTGTTGGTTTTTGTATACCTGTTACACAATTTGGATATGATCCTGTTTGGCCCGCGTCACAAGGGATATTAATAAAAAAACTTTTTGTTTCCGTAGCCGCTAAAGATGCTAAAGGAGGATTTATACCTTCTGGTCTAACAAAAGCTCCAATTGTAAAATAATTGTTTTTTAGATTTAAAGACTTCAGTTCAGTAATTGAAGGTATTTTGAAAGAGTTAACACCATTATTAGATAAATCATTTTTTATAATAGCAAAATCTTTTTGCCATAAATCTCCTTCAAGTTTTTTATTATAAACTAATCCAATAGCAATTAAATTATTTTTAACATTTTTTGTTTCCCATTTTACTTCTACTGTTTGATTAGGTAAAACAACATCTGTACCATCCCCTTTTATTATCGGATTTAATATGCTTATTGTCGGCTTTGCCTCTTCAATCGGTTTACTTAATACGCCTACATCCACGGACTTAGAAACTTTTTCTCCGGATTGATTAGAACAAGTTAATGTGTATGTTGCAGTGCTTTGTAGGTTAGATAGAGTTTGATTACCTGAAATTGACTTAGTTCCTGTCCAATTTGTATTACTTGGAGTAGAACCTGCAGTACAACTTGTAGTATTAGTTGAAGTCCAAGTTAGACTTGTAGAACCTCCTAAAGAGACTGAGGTAGGATTAGCTGTTAAGGTGACTGTTGGTTTTGGGGTTATATTTGTAACACAGTTAGGATAGGTACCAGTTGTGCCAAAAGGACAAGAATTTATATTAATCTGATCATTCATTTTTAAAATACCGTCGCTTGAATCTGAAGCCAATAAATGAGGAGATAAAAAAGAAAATCTAGAAGAAGGAAACAGTGCGTCGTTATAAGATTTTCTTGTAGCATAATCACCAAGATCTCCATACAGAGAATAACTAAAACTTCCTGAAAAATTGTCACTTCCGAAATTTCCTAAATACAATTCAGCAACAACTTTCAAATTTTTATTTAATAATTTTTCATAAACTTGACCTTCAGTTATAGTATTAAAACCTTCTTTTTTAATGTTTTTAGGGAAAAAATAACTAATTTTCTCAGTTACAGGTAAAAATGCTGATATGAAATATTTTATCTTTGTGTCTTGATCTTCAAAAGACAAAGCTACCCATGAATTTTTAGGTGCATTTTTTGCAGTCCATGATATATCTATCTTGTCTCCTGCTTTATATACTTTAGCTTCATTCGGTGTATTTAATACAATACTAGGGCATTTTGTGCTGGAATTAGTATAATTCACTCCAGGCACACAACCTTCAATTACACCTTCTGGAAAAATACTAAAGAAATCATCAGAATAATCTTCGGATATAATTTTACTATTTTTATCTTGCAATTGAATTAATAGTTTAAATTTTTTACCAGAAAAATCATATAAATGAAGTCGTTTTTCTGAATTTGCGCTTAAATAATTATCATTATTGTCACTTATTTCTAAATTATTTTTATTTAAAATTAAACTTAATGGTGGAACTATAAAATTAATTGCATCTGTAGAAATACCAGCACCCCAAATATTGCAAGTCTCAAAATCAAAAGCAACCTCCTTGGTTATTTCATCAACATCACCATATCCTTGATTTAAATCATATCCAGTAGTACTTTTTTCAATACCACAATTACCATTTAACGGAAAATCACCAGCATTTAACAAAAGAGGTTTTGAATTTTTAGTGGGATAATAGGCTAAAGATATTTTAGTAAGTAAATCTTCTTGTATATTTATTTGAACTTTAGCTATTACTACGTCTAAGGGCTTAAATGATTCTCCACCATTAGGGTAAACAACTTTAACACTTGTTGTATTGTTAGTTGTCGTATCTGAACCTACGCAATTTAACTCATTAATTTTAGCCCGAGTAATAGAACCCACATACCCTGCTGCTGGAGAGATATTATTTGCTTTTTGGAAAGCTATAACTGCATTTTCTGTTACAGTTCCAAAGAATCCTGTTGGATTTTCTGTGAAATATCCTTTAGATTTTAAGAAAGTTTGTAATTTAGTTACTTCGTTGTTTTTGTCTCCGTATTTCAAATCAATAGATAATTCTACACAGGAAGAAGTAGTGTTTGGAGTTATACAATTTGGATAAGTTCCTGTTGTGCCAGAAGGACAAGAATTAGTTAAAGGAGATACTTCTATAGTCACACTGTATGTTTGGGTTTCTCCTTTACCATCGCTACCTCCAAAACCATTACAAGTTATATTGAAAGTTGTTGTTTGAGTTAAATTAGAAATTATTTGAGTTCCCTTAACTTCTTTATTTCCTGCCCACTGGGAGTTAGCTGGATTACTACTTGCAGTACAACTTGAAGCATGGCCAGTGGTCCAAGTTAAAGTAGTAGAATCGCCTGAAGAAATTTTATGAGTTGTAACTTGAATATTTGGATAAGGAAAATTAGGTTGAGCATAATCTACACTTTTACAATTAGGATAAATCCCCGAATAACCTTCAGGACAAACTGGGGTTTCTGTACAAGTTAAAGCTTTTATCTTCGCCCGAGTAATAGAACCCACATACCCTGCTGCAGGAGTTATATTATTTGCTTTCTGGAAAGATATAACTGCATTTTCTGTTACAGTTCCAAAGAATCCTGTTGGGTTTTCTGTGAAGTATCCTTTAGATTTTAAGAAGGTTTGTAATTTAGTTACTTCGTTGTTTTTGTCTCCAAATTTTAAATCATTAGATAATTCTAGACAGGAAGAAGGATAAAAACAATCAGGATAAGTTCCAGTTGTGCCAGAAGGACAACCTGGTATTGGGTTACTTAAAACCGACACACTAAGATTAGCTGAAACACTTCCTCCTTGACCTGTACAAGTTATAGAGAAAGAGGTAGATTGAGTTAAATTAGATATTGTTTGACTACCTGAAGTTCCTTTAGCTCCAGTCCAATTTGTATTTATTGGATTTGCACTTGCAGTACAACTTATCGCATTAGTTGAAGTCCAAGATAAAGTTGTAGATCCTCCTGAAGAAACTGAAGTAGGGTTTGCTGTTAGGTTAACTGTTGGTTTTGGGGTTGAAACAGTTGTAGGTACGCAATTAGGATATGTACCATTTGTGCCTGTAGGACAAGATTGAGTTACTACAGGAAAACTTGTAGTCTGACATTTAATAGGATAATTTGGTGGATAATAAGCTTGAGTCCTTGCTTGGTCACATACATTACCTCCCCCATCTGTTACAGATAATGTTGGAGAAAAGAAAGGAGCAGATACTGTGCCAAAATTATTATTCTTAAAAACATTATTACCAGTAACAATATCATTTGCAGTGATAATTCTTTGTCCTGCTACTAATCCACTAGAAATTGGTTCAACGCTAAAATTTGATGAATATGTAGAATTACGAGGATTTATAAAAGTGTTTCCACTAAAAGTATTATTGTTAAAATAAATTTTATTTTCCCTTACCATTTGACCACTTATTCCATCATACCATTCGTTCAAACCATATGCTCTATAAAAATCAAAAGCTTTTGGAGAATCATCTATGAAATTATTATTAAATACATTATTAGTCAAACTATTTGTATACCAACCTCCAATACCACAAATACCTGTATTTTTTATTGTATTATTTTCAAATTTAGAATTATTGATAGGATTAGTAGTCTCTATACCGCAATCCCATACGTTTTTTATATTATTATTTGAAAAAACTCCACCTGTTTCACCGGATATATATATACCATCATCCACCCCAACGCTAGTTTGCCTTGTATCAGAATTACCATCAATAAAATTGTTTATTGCCTGACTTCCGGAACTATGGATAAGATTAATAACACCGATAATTAATTTATTGGTTTTAGGAAAGGTAAATTTATTATCTTTAATTATCATATTTTTAGAATAATACTGTTCGTATTTACCATAAACAGTATTTTCTAAAAAAGAAGAGTTTGAAGAATCATCTATGCGAATAGTATATGTATCATCTACTTGTTTGGAATTAAAAGTATTTTTAATGAATGTTATGTTTTTAGATTTTGAGACTTTGTTTGCAGAAGCAAAAGAAGAAATTGTTGAATCAAAAGTACAGGATTCAAACTTTATATTTTCAGAGTTTTCAATTTTGAAAGAAGGAGCTCCGTTGATTTGTTTTCCCTGACAGTTTATTGTTATATCTTTTGCATTTATAATTTGTAAACAAGCACCATTAGTGCTTAAATTCTGAATAACGGTATAAGTACCAGGATTGGCTAGGTTACCACAAGAGCTTAAAGGAATTGTATTTTGAGCATAAATTTCTTTTCCTCCTATAAATGCAAACGTTAGTAAAAAAACAAAACCAAACACAAAAGATAAAAATTTCTTCATAAATAAATTTTCTAATAATATTTTATAATACTTTAATTATACTTGATGCGAGTCTAAATAAACAAAAAACTTATCCCCAGATAAGTTTTTTGTTTATTTATTTATAATATTATTTTATTGATTCAACAATTCTCTAGTTCTAATACCTAAAATCCCGTCAGCTTTTAAGCTATTCTCAGCTTGGAATTTCTTTAAAGCTAGCATTGTGTAGTAGCCAAATTGAGTATGTTCTTTACCTCCTTCTGTGCCTACTACTTTATAGCCTTTTTGGTTTAGTTTTTGTTGAAGGCATTTTACTTCTTTAGATTTCATTCCTTTTAGTAAGGTAGAGTCTAGGGAGCATAGGTTTGGATTCTTTTCGGTTGAGGCTCCTAGGACTTGCCCTCCTACACATTCTGTAGTCATAACACCCGCAGAATGATAAGGACCTTCATTGTATGCCTGTCTCCAGGTATTTATAGTTTCAAATTTATAATCTTTAACACTAGTTGTGGTTGGGTACCAGCTCTTACAATATGTTAATTTATCTATATTAGCACCACTTGTACCATCTGGATCAGTCTGCCAAGCACCGTTAGAATCTATATGTTGGTTAACCTTACCAGACCAATATGCAATACGAGGAGTTCTATCTACAGAAGAACTAGTTGTAGTAGAACAAGACAAACCTGTCGTTGTACTATACCCAGTATTTGAAGTACAACCTGCAGGATATGTATTATTATTTGTAGTTACATTAATTACGTTACCACTTGCAGAAGTAAAACCTCCTTGACCTGTACAAATTATAGAAAAAGAAGTAGATTGAGTTAAATTAAATATTGTTTGACTACCTGAAGTTGCTTTATTCCCAGACCAGTTTGTGTTGCTTGGGTTTGCACTTGCTGTACAACTTGTAGCATTAGTTGAAGTCCAACTTAAAGTAGTAGAACCACCTGAAGAAACTGAGGTTGGGTTTGCTGTTAAGTTTACTGTTGGTTTTGGAGTTACTGTGGTTGTACAGTTTGGGTAAGCTCCTGTTTGACCTGAATCACAAGGGATATTAATTTTGAAACCTTTAAAGATAGGATCAATCACTGCATTTTGATATACTCCATTTTTAAGTTCCTCTGCATACAAATCAACATGAAAACTATTTGAAAAAATATTTAAAGCTTTTAACTCTGACACAGAAGGTATTGTAATACTAGTCTCGCCTGTGTTAGGTAAATAAAGTTTATATGTACTTTTAATAGGGTTATATCCACTTTCATATTTATTAAATGCTAACCCTGCAGTAATTAAATGATTACCGAGATTTTTACTTTCCCATGTTACTTTAATAGTTTCGCCTGGATTGAAAGTCTCTCCACCTTTAGGATAAGTTTTAACTATACTAGGTTTAAAATCATCTACAATTTTTACTCCTACATCTACAGATTTAGAAACCTTTTCTCCTTCTTTATTAGAACAAGTTAGAGTGTATGTTGTATTGCTTTGTAGGTTATATAGAGTTTGATTGCTTGAAACTGCTTTAGTTCCAGACCAGTTTGTATTACTTGGATTTGCAGTTGCAATACAATTTGGCGCATTAGTTGAAAACCAAGATAATTGTGTAGAACCTCCTGATGAAACTGAAGTAGGAGTTGCTGTTAGAATAAGAGCGGGTTTTACACCATCAGCATATATAGTCCAGCTTTTAGAATCAGAACCTGAAGCATTTTCACAAGTTAAGCTCAAAACGGTAATCACTTTATGATTTGTAATTTCTTGTTGACCTGAAGTACTTTTTGGGCCTGACCATGATGGATTTAATGGATTACTACTTGCAACACAACTAGTAGCATTTTGTGAATCCCATTTCATTATTGGAATCACAATTCTTTCTGAGGTTGTAATCATATCTGATCTATAGGATGTTATGGTTGGTTTTGGAGTTACGGTTGTTACACAGTTAGGATATATACCTGTTGTACCTGTAGGACAAGACTGATATGGTGTATTTATTTTAAAAACAGAATCACTTTTATCTTCTGTGATTAATACAGATTCTGGTTTAGGATCATAAGGACAAAGACCTCCACAAATATCTTTAGTTCCATTATATACTCGAGCAATAATTTTGTAATATCCATCTATTTTGTCAGGATAACAAACATCTCCTGAACAGAAAAAATCAGAAACCAAATAAGAATAAGAACCATTTACAGGAAGTTTTTGAGCTAATAATTGTGTTTGATTTTTGCTATTTTCTAAAAATAAAGCTACCCAAGAACCTTCAGTTGTATATTTCGAAGACCAAGTTATTTTTTGAGTTGAACCAACATTCCAACTTTCTCCTCCGTTTGGAGTAGATACTGTAATTGTTGGTTTCAATATATTTGTACAGTTTGGATATATACCAGTAGTACCTGCAGGACAAACTTTTATATCTTCACATTTCAAAACCAGCCCACATTGGGTTTGAGAATTATAGTTAGGCCCTTTTACATATTCACAATTATCGGGAGGATTTGCGTAGTCACAAATAGGTCCAGATAAATCTCCGCAAGTTAAAGCCTTAATCTTAGCTCGAGTAATAGGACCTACATATCCGATTGAGGGAAATATGTTGTTTGCTTTTTGCAACTCAACTACAGCTTTTGTGGTTAAAATACCGAAGTATCCAGTTGGTTCATTGTTTAAATATCCCTTAGATTGTAAAAAATCTTGAAGCAAAGAGACTTCTCCATTAGTGTTTATGTCTCTAGCTCTATATTGCATATTGTATTTCAAATCAATACAAGATGATTCGATCGGCGCTGAATCTTCTACATCAGGGTCCGTATCACCACTAAATATAGGAGACAAAGCCGACGAAGTTAAAGGAGAAATAATAATACTAAACAAAAAAACAAAACTAAAAAACAAACTTAGATATTTTTTCATAATTTATTTATAATATTTTATAATACTTTAATTATACTTGATGCGAGTCAAAATAAACAAAAAACTTATCCCCAGATAAGTTTTTTGTTTATAGTTTAAAGTTTAACTTTATTTAATTTTATAAGTGATAGTAACTTCAGAAGTTATAGTATTTTCCCCTTTTGGTAAAGTAGGAGCACTTGAAGCAGTATCAAAAGACTCTAAAGTGGTTTTTGCATAATAAGGATATATTCCATTATTTGAGTTTTCACTAAAAGAAGTTATTTTACCTAAATTTACCCCTAAATCTTTTGCTAAAACTTCTGCTTTTGCGCGTGCATCTTCAATTGCTTTTTTACGAGCCTCAGCTTTTAATCCTTCTTCGTCATCAATAGTGAAATTAGGACCTGAAAGAGAGGAAACTCCTAATGCACCCAAATCAGCTATCACTTTCCCAGCATTATCAGTATTTCTAATTTTAACTGTGATAGTTTCGCTAACAGTATATCCAACTATTTCACTTTTACCTGGAGGACAAACATATCCCCTACAAAGAGTGTTGGTATATTCATATTTTGGATAAAAAGAAGAATTAGTAGTCTTAATATCTTTATCTTCTATTCCATTTGTTTTCAAAGAAGACAAAACTTCTCCTTCTACTTTAGAAACTTGATCTTGAGCTTCTTTTACAGTTTTTGCTTCTTTAGATATATCAAAAGAAACACTAGCAATATCAGGAACGGCGTTAACTTCTCCTTTACCTGTAACAGATATTACATTTGTATTATCATTTTTGTATTCATTGTTGTCGTTTAAATCAGCCCCTTTTACAAGAATGATACCAAAAACCATCACAACAAATGCTTTAAAAACAAAGTTTCTATTTTCTGTAAATAAGTTCATATATTATTCTAGAGTTTTTATGTCTAATATTTCAATATCAAAGATTAAGGTGGAATTAGCTGGGATAGGTCCAACCGCATTTTCACCATAACCTTTTTCTGGAGGTATAGTTAAAGTCTTTTTTTCGCCAACTTTCATTCCAACAATACCCTCATCCCAACCAGTAATTACTTGTCCAACACCTAAAGGAAAAGTAAATGGTTCTACATGGCCGAATTGTGGTTCTATATTTGAATCAAATACAGTTCCATCTTCTAGGCGACCTGTATAATTTACAGAAACAACATCTCCTTTTTGTGCAACCTTAGCAGAACCTTTTGTTCCTTTATTTGTAAAACTTAAATAACCTAATACACCTACAACTAAAACAACAACAACAATACCTAAAATTAAATTTTTATTCATATAAATTAAATAAACTAAACTATTAATATACCTATAATTATACTAAAAATAAAAAATAAAAACAATAAAAAAAGTTAGGGTTTGCCTAACTTTTAATTTATTGTTTGTAAAAAAAGAACCTCCTACCAATTACTTCAAGAGAATATTGAGGGTGATATTCATAAAAAGTTAAATTATAATAATTTTTGTTATTTGAATATTCTACCCAAATAACAATCTGGTAAACTTTTTTATCTAAACCTAAAGCCCAGAAAAAATTACCGAAGCCATTTTTATGTAAAATATCTTTTTCAAACAAAAAATGAAATACACAAATTTGAAAAATTTTTGTAATATCTAATATATTACTTAAATTTTCTTGATAAAAATATAAATTCTCTATTGAGGCACCTATGCTTTGGGGTTTTAAAAAATCACAAAATACGATATTTTGTTGGGGTGAAAAATCTATTTTTTTCCCAAAAACTTTAAAAAATTTTGGTTCTAAAAATTTAAAATTTTTATCATTAAAAAAAGAATTGAATTTAAAATTTACAAATTCAGGCAAATCAAGATTTTCTATTTCGGAAAACCAAACAGGTGAAGGAAACAAGACATTATTCATAGTGAATGAGTTTTATTAGTTAAGGTGCTATTCACAATACAAAATAACAAAAATACACTTAAAAAACAAGATTAAATTAGATTAACCTCTGGTTTAATTTGTATACCAAACTTTTCATAAACTTTATCAATTATTTTATCTGAAAAATTTTTAATCTCTTGACCGGTTGCATTACCATAATTCACTATTATTAAAGCCTGATCTTTGTGAGAACCAACGTTGCCATAAACCTCACCTTTAAAACCGCAAGATTCTATAAGCCAAGCTGTTGGGATTTTAATATTATCTCCTTCTTTAAAGAAAGGTAAATCAGGGTAAATTTTTAATAATTCATCTAATTTATCTTGATTTATAAAAGTATTTTTAAAAAAGCTACCTGCATTGCCTAAAACTTTTGGGTCGGGTAATTTACTAGCTCTAATTTTAGAAACTAATAGACTAACATCTTTAGATGTTTTTATTTCTAGATTATTTTCTTGTATATATTTTTGTAAAACTCTATAATCAGTATTTATTTTTGGTTTTTTAGAAAGCTTTAAAGAAATAGCGTAAATAAAATATTTATCTTTCAATTCATTTTTAAAAACACTTTCCCTGTAACCAAATTTACATTCTTCATTTGCAAAAATTCTTTTTTCTCCATTTTCTATATCAATTACATGAACTTCTTCTAAGGAATCTTTAAGTTCTACTCCGTAAGCTCCTATATTCTGCACTGGCGAAGCTCCAACAGAGCCTGGAATTTTTGCTAAATTTTCAATTCCCCACAAATTTCTTTCAGTAGTAAAATCTACTAAATCATCCCAATTCTCGCCTCCCTGTGAATATACCCAAACAAAATCATCGTTTTCTTTAAAGATATTTATTCCTTTTAAATTATTAAAAATAACTAAACCAGCAAAATCTTCAGTAAATAAAATATTACTACCTCCACCTAAAAAAAGCCTTTTATTTTCTTTAAAAATTGGATTTTTTATTAAATCCAAAAAATCATTTTCATATTTAATGGAAACAAAAAATTTTGCTTTTATTTTGATCCTGAAAGTATTAAAATCAGTTAAATCATAATTTTCTAAAATTTGCATTTTACATTATTTCCTTCTCTAAGCTTTTTTGAATTTCTTCTTCTGTTACTGGATGCATCATCTTTTTGAATTCTTCATCTTCTGAAATATCTATGCCGTTTTTTTCTAAAAGCAGTGAAGTCATTTTCATTAATTTTGTAATTTCTCTTTCTACAATAAAATTAAGTTGCAAATGAATTTCTTCACGAAGATCATCTATTTTATTACCCCTATTTTGAGCAATTAAAACAAAAATAGAAAGAAAAATAGCTTCCAAAGAAACTATGGTTGTTAAAAGCATAAAAGGAAAAGGGTCAAAAGCTTCTAATCCTTTTATATTATTAGTATTAACTAAAATCCAAAAAACAAAAAATAAGAAATTGAAAGTTAAAAAAATATTACTACCAAACAATGAAGACATACTGTCAGCAATTTTTTCGGTTAAAGTTCTTTTCGAATCAAATTTAGCTTTGATACTTTTGAATATTTTTCTTCTTTGAATTTGATGATGCTCTGAAAAAATTCTAAATGTATGTTTGTTTTCCTTTTTCATAAATATATTATAAGTTATATAAGACTAAAAAGAAATATCTAGTCTCTTATTACTAAAACTTTATGATTTTTAGATAATTTTATAATCCTTGAAGGATTGCTAGTAATTTCACCACCGTCTACATATAAATCAACTTGATTACCAAAATACTCTTTAGCTTCTTGTATATTTTTAGCAGGAGGATTGCCTTCAGTATTAGCAGATGGAGCTATTAAGGGAGCTGTTTTTTTAAGTAAATTTATTAAATCTTCTCTTTTAGGTAAACGAAAAGACAGTGTATTTGTGTTTCTGTGTAAATAAGAAAAATATTCATTATTGCAATCTAAAATTACACTTGTTGGCTTTTCTTTCGCGAAAAAATCTAAAATATTTTTTCGCTCCTCTCGATCTAAGCTAATCCCGAAATTTTCTATTTCAGAAATATCACTAATTAAAATAATACAAGGCTTTTCCGGACTTCTTTTACGTATAGCATAAAGTCGTTCCACACTTTCTTTATTTAAAGCACTCGTCAAAATTCCATAAATAGTATCCGTAGGCATAAGCACAACTCCCCCATTTAAAAAAGTATTTATTAAATTTTCATCATCAAAAATATTTTGCATTTAGTTATCACTCGGATTTTTAGTATAAAAATCTATAGAAGAACTAATTTCTTTATCTAACTTAAAATATTTCTCTTCTAAAATTTTATATTGCTCCTGCATTTTTTCTTCTTTTATTTTTTCCCAAAGTTCATTAACTTCTGATTGCAATAAATTAATTTCTTTTTCTTCTTCTGTGACAGGTGAATCAAATTTATCCAAACTCATATGAAATTCAAAATTTTTTCGATTTAAATGACTAAGTTTATCTTTTTTTTCTTTATATGCTTGAAAAGAATTAAAATAATAATCAAGTAAATCTTTAGTTTCTTTAAACTCTATACTTAACTTATCAAAATGTTTGTCTTGTAATTGTTTAAATTTTATATATTCTTCTTCTAGCAACTCTAGTTTTTTTCTTAAATCTTGATATTCAGGTAAACTTTCTCTAACTAACCTCTCTATTTCTAAATCAGAAGCATGATTAAAAAAATCTTCACCTCCAACCAAACCTTTTTCTGTTGAAGCTTTATCTTCTACTTTTTTAGCTAACTCTTGATTAAAACCAAATTCTTTTTCCATAAAATGATTATAACATTTTAAAAATTGGGT
>CAZFSV010000007.1:0-32683 GCA_964522195.1 uncultured Candidatus Saccharibacteria bacterium | reverse complement strand
TTGTGCGCTCGGAAGGAATCGAACCTTCGACCATCTCCTTAAAAGGGAGCTGCTCTACCGACTGAGCTACGAGCGCATATACTTATTGTTTTTTAAACTTGCTAATGTAGTTTAGTTGAAACTGTTACAACTGAACTACGAGCGCATAAATAAAAGCTAAAAAATAAAATTTTATATTTCAGCAATAAAAAAAATATACCTTAATTTTATATAAAAATCAAGTTTTTTAGTTTTACAAAGGGTTACCCTTTGTAGGTTGATGTAAAAATAGGTAAAAAAGTTATCCACAGTTCTATATTGCTAGTATTTTTAGTTATATTATAATTTATATGAAGTTCTTTCCACGGGATTTAAAAAAGTTTTGACTGTTTATTAAAACAGCAAAAAAACAAAAAAACAAAAAATCCCCAACAACAACAAAATAATCGTATCTTTATAACAGATACACAACATATATCAAAAGCCATTCTTTAACGAATGGCTTTACTTTTTATGGTATATTATATTTATCAAATATGAATAAAGAAAAAGTTTTTAAATTAAAGAGCAAGTGGAAGCCTGCTGGTGATCAACCAAAGGCTATTTCAGAATTACTTGCTGGACTTAAAAAGGGGATGAGAAAGCAGACCTTGCTCGGAGCAACAGGTACGGGTAAAACTTTTACTATTGCAAACGTGATAGCAGATCACAATAAACCAACTTTAGTCATAGCTCACAATAAAACCTTGGCTGCTCAGTTAGCTCAAGAGTTTAAAGAATTTTTTCCAGATGCTGCGGTTCATTATTTTGTTTCTTATTACGACTACTATCAACCCGAAGCCTATATGCCGAATTCTGATACTTATATAGAAAAAGACGCTCAGATAAACAAAGAAATAGATAGACTTCGCCACGCTACAACTCAAGCCTTGCTTACTCGAAAAGACGTGATAATTGTGGCTTCGGTTTCTTGTATTTATGGTTTAGGTTCTCCTGAAGAATATGAAAAGGTAAATTTAAAATTAGAAAAAGGTCTTAAAATAGATAGGCTTTCTTTGATGAAGAAATTAATTAGTATTCATTTCGAAAGGACTAATGCGGATTTATCTCCTGGGCAATTTAGATCTGTTGGGAATAATGTAGAATTTATGCCGACTTCAGAAACTACAATGTATCAAATTCAAATCCAAGGTAATAAGATTTCTAAAATTTTAAAAATAGATCCTGTGTCTTCATTGATATTAAAAGAAGAAGATTTTGTTTATATTTTTCCAGCGAAGCATTTTATAACCGAAGATGAAAAAACAAAAGTTGCTATTAAAAATATTCAAAAAGAATTAAAAGATCAAATTAAAAAATTTGAGAAAGAAGGCAAATTACTTGAAGCTGAAAGAATAAAAAGAAGAACAAGTTATGATTTAGCTATGATTAAAGAAGTAGGGTATTGTTCTGGAATTGAAAATTATTCTCGTCATTTATCTGGAAAAAAAGAAGGAGAAGCTCCAGATACTTTGCTTTCGTATTTTCCTCACAAAAAAGAAAATCAGAAACATTCTCTCAAGAATTCGCGCTCTGTCCTGGAAGGGCAAGATAGTTCTGGTCAAAGCGAAGATTCTTCCAAAAATATTTCTGATTTTATTACTATTATAGACGAATCTCATGTGACTTTGCCTCAATTAGGGGCTATGTATGCTGGAGATCGTTCTCGTAAAGAAACTTTAGTTGAATATGGTTTCCGTCTTCCTTCTGCAAAAGATAATCGTCCTTTACGTTATGAAGAGTTTGAGGAGAGAATAGGTGAAGTGATTTATGTTTCTGCAACTCCAAACGAAAGAGAAAAAAGTGCAAGCGACCAAATTGTCGAGCAAATTATTCGTCCTACTGGATTACTTGATCCGGAAACTATTGTGCGTCCGGTGAGTGCTGGTGATTTTATTAAAGACAAGAAAGCTGATTTTTCTGAGGTCCTCGGGTCGCCTTCGTCTCAACCAGACACTCATAAAAATCAGTTTTCTTATCCAGGCCAAGTTCAAGATTTTATTAAAGAAGCTGAAGCGACCGTTAAGCTAGGTTTTAGAGTATTAGCTACAACTTTAACTAAAAAAATGGCAGAAGATTTATCTGTTTATTTAAAAGACAAGAAAATGAAAGCAGAATATTTACATAGTGACATTAAAACCATAGACAGAATTAAGATTTTAACTGAGTTCCGTAAAGGTAAATTTGATGTTTTGGTTGGAGTAAATTTACTTCGCGAAGGACTTGATTTACCTGAGGTTGCTTTGATTGGGATTTTAGATGCTGATAAAGAAGGTTTTCTTCGCAGTGAGACTTCTTTGATTCAGATTATTGGTCGTGCCGCTAGAAATAGTGAGGGAAGGGTAATTCTTTATGCCGATAATATTACAGGCTCTATGGAGCGGGCACTAGGCGAGACTAAGCGTCGTCGAGATAAGCAAATAGAATACAATAAGAAAAATAAAATTACTCCAAAAACTATTTTAAAAAATATTAAAGATATAACCGAAGAGATGGAGAGCGAGCATGGCAAAGCTGTAAATGCCGAACTTGATTTGGATTTAGAGGTTTTCAAAAAAGCTTATGTTAAAGAATTAAAAAAAGATGGAAGTAAAACTACTAAAAAAGATGGCAAAATCGAAGTAGTTTTAAATATGTCTGATGAAGAAAGAAAAAATATTGTTTATGAGAAAATAATAAAAATAAAAGAGCGTGAAATGTCTAAAGCTGTAAAAGAACTAGACTTTGAAACCGCTGCTATCCTAAGAGATGAAATAGGAGTTCTAAAAGTACGAATGGGAAAATAGAAAAAGTTATATTTTTGTGTTATAATACACTTTTATGGCTAAAAAGGAAGATAAACAAATAGATAAAATAGTTGTTAAAGGGGCGCGGACTCATAATCTGAAGAATATTGATGTCGAAATGCCTAGGAATAAGATGGTGGTTATTACTGGAGTTTCGGGTTCTGGAAAGTCTTCACTTGCTTTTGATACTATTTTCGCAGAAGGGCAGAGACGTTATGTTGAGAGTCTTTCTTCTTATGCTAGGCAATTTTTAAATCAAATGCCAAAGCCTGATGTTGATGAAATCACCGGACTTTCTCCAGCTATTTCTATTGATCAAAAATCACGAAGTAATAATCCACGTTCGACCGTCGCAACTATTACTGAGATATACGATTATCTTCGTGTTATGTATGCGCGTATTGGTAAACCTCATTGTCCGAAGTGTGGAGAAGAAATTAAAAAACTTTCTAATGAAGAAATTATTAATTTTGTTTTAGATAAAGTAAATACTTTGCTTAAGCAAAAGAAAAACAATAAGAAGGTTTTAGGGGTAGAATGGGATGAAACAGAGATTTCTATTTTCTCTCCAATAGTTCGCGGAAGGAAAGGCGAGTACTATCAAATGCTTTATGACTTGTTGTCTAAAGGTTTTTCTGAGGTTCGCTTAGACGGAGAAATGAAAAGCTTAAGAGAGAAAATAGTTTTATCTAAAAATAAAGCTCATAATATTGATTTGCTTGTAGATAGTTTTTCTCTTCATGAATTTTTAGATTCTAAAGATGAAGCTAGGGCAAGACTTGGTGAAGCTATTGAAAGATCTTTACTTGAATCTGATGGTTTAGTTTCAGTAAAATTTGGTAATAATAATACAAACCTCAGAACCAAAGCAGAGCTTGGTACAGGGCATCAAGGAGAACAAAATGAATTTTTATTCTCCTCTCGATTTGCTTGTAAAAACGATGGATTTTCTTTTCCAGAAGTAGAACCAAGGCTTTTTTCTTTTAATTCTCCTTATGGAGCATGTGCTACTTGTAATGGACTTGGAACTAAATATTTTGGAGGAGATGAACCTTGCGATGACTGCAAGGGTGCACGTTTACGTCCTGAAGCCTTGAATGTTTTTATAGGATCTAATAAAAGTATTTCTGTTAAAGCTTTGAATAATTTGCATTCTGTCCTTAAGTCTCAAGTTAAAACTGATAGCAGCGAAGATTATTCAAAGCATCAACAGAAAAATAAAGTTAATCAAGTGAATATACTAGATTTAGTTTCTCTTTCTATTGAAGACGCTTATGATTTTTTCCTTAATTTGAAGCTTTCAGAAAAAGAAAAAGAAATATCTTTGCCTGTAGTTCGTGAAATTGTAGATAGATTAAAATTTATGCTTGATGTGGGTCTTGAATACTTGCAACTTTCTCGTAAAGCAAACACCCTCTCAGGAGGAGAAGCTCAAAGAATAAGACTTGCTTCACAATTAGGTTCAAAGCTCGTTGGAGCTTTGTATGTACTAGATGAGCCTACTATTGGACTGCATCAAAGAGACAATGATAAATTAATTAAAACTTTGCTTGATTTAAGGGACTTAGGAAATACGATTTTAGTTGTAGAGCACGATGAAGACACTATCTATGCTTCGGATTATATTGTAGATATTGGGCCGAAAGCTGGGGTGCATGGAGGTGAAGTTATAGTTGCGGATTATTTAGAAGATTTATTAACTGCAAAGAAAAACACAAACAATTCTAGAACTTTAGGGTATTTAAGAGAAGAATTAAAAATAGAAATTCCGGAAAAAAGAAAAGAAGGCAAGGGTGAAATCCGTATTGTAGGAGGAAAAATTTTTAATATAGAAAATATGAATGCAGAAATTCCACTAGGCGTTATGACTACTATTACAGGAGTTTCGGGATCCGGTAAAAGCTCTTTTATGTATGAAATTTTGTATAAAAATTTGCAAGGTAGACTTGAGAGAAAATATCGAACAGCACAAGTTTTTAATTGTGCTTCTTTTTCTGGTACAGAATATTTATCTAGAGCGATTTTAATAGATCAATCTCCAATAGGTAGAACTCCTCGAAGTAATATTGCTACTTATACAGGAACTTTTACTTTTATTCGTGATTTGTTTGCTGAAACCGAAGAAGCTCGCTTACGAGGATGGAAATCTAATCGTTTCTCTTTTAATGTGAAAGGTGGGCGTTGTGAGGCTTGTGAAGGAAATGGAGAAATAGCTGTAGAAATGCATTTCTTACCTACTGTGTATGTGACTTGTGATGTATGTCTTGGTAAAAGATTTGAGAAAGAAACTTTAACTGTAAAATATAAAAAGAAAAATATTTATGAAGTTTTAAGAATGACGGTTGAAGAAGGTTTAACTTTCTTCAAAGATATACCAGCGGTTTATGATAGATTAAAAACTCTTATGGATGTAGGGCTTGGTTATTTAGAATTAGGTCAGTCTGCGACAACTCTATCAGGAGGGGAGGCTCAAAGAGTTAAAATTTCAAGTGAGCTTTATCGTACTCATTTAGAGAAAACTATTTATTTGCTTGATGAGCCTACTGTGGGGCTTCATTATGATGATGTAGCTAAGCTACTTGAAGTTTTAAATAAATTAGTCTCAAAAGGTAATACTGTGGTTTTGATTGAGCATAATATGGATATTATAAAATGTTCTGATTATATTTTAGATATTGGGCCCGAAGGTGGATCTGGAGGAGGGAAGATTGTTGCAAAAGGAACACCAGAAGAAGTTGCCAATAACAAGAATTCACATACAGGTTATTACTTAAAACGAGTACTAAAGAAAAAATAAGGGAAGCTTGCCCTGTAGTGAGTTTTTCTCTACTGCGGGGTATTTGAAAAAAGTTTTACGTGCCCGTCCGTAGCTTTACGCTAAGGAGGGAGGAAATAAAAAGCCCGAACGTAATGTCGGGCCAATCCTGCTCTATCTCTTCTGTGTTTTTCCAAACCTACTTTTTTAGAGTAAAGATTTCAATTTAAGAAAAAGCGAATACAGAATTAAATTTTTTTATTTTTCTTCTTTCCATTTTTCTAGAAGTTTTTTTGCTTCTATGTATTGCGTTTCTTCTTTAATTACAATTCCAAAAATTGTAGTTAATCCAAAACTTAAAAAATAATGATATTCCTTAAAATAAGGAGTATCTATGATTTTGTCAATCATAAAATGTATTAATTTAAAGAACTCTAAAATAGGTTCTATAATTAATATGTACAAAAAATTCTTAAGTATTTCAAACTTACTTTTATTTTTTTTCATTTTTTATGAATTAAAAATTAAAAAATTTACATTGTTCGTGTTATATATTATAGTGTTTTTATGAATAGTCAAGTTTTTAAAAAATATAACTTACCTAACAATCCTGGAATTTATAAGTTTATGAAGGGTGAAGAGATTTTATATATAGGTAAAGCTACAGTCTTAAAAGACCGGGTTCGTAGTTATTTTGGTAAAGATTTAATAAATACTCGTGGGCCTCTAATTCTAGATATGGTTTTTAAAGCTCAAAGTGTAGAATGGATAGAAACTCCGAGCGTGCTTGAAGCTTTGATTCTTGAAGCAAATTTAATTAAAAAACATCAACCTTATTATAATACTAAAGAAAAAGACGATAAGAGTTTTAATTATGTTTATATAACTCGGGATTTTAAATTAGGAACCATACGAGGTAGAGAGCTAAATAGTGCTAATCAAAACCCGCAAAAAATTAAAATTTTGCGGTCCTCGGGTCGCTACGCTCAACCAGACACGCAAAATTTTAATTTTTTGCGGGTTTTTGGTCCTTTCACTTCTGGAGGACAGCTCAAAGAAGCTTTGAAAATTATTCGTAAATTTTTCCCATACATAGATGACCGCAGAGGAGCAAAAGGTAAAGAGGAATTTTACAAGCAATTAAAACTCGCTCCAGAAAATTCAATAGAAAATAAAAACAATATAAAAAATATAATTTTATTTTTTGAAGGCAGGAAAAGTCGCATTGTTTCAGGTTTAAAAAAAGAAATGCTTGCTCTAGCTAAGAAGCAAAAATTTGAAGAAGCAGGGGAGATAAAAAAAAAGATATTTGCTTTAGAGCATATCAATGATGTTGCTTTGATTAAGGAAGAAAATAATTTTATTTTTGATTATTACGAAAATTCAAAATATGCTCTCCGTTGTTTTTCTAGTTCCCAAAATGAAACTAATTTTTCTGAGGTCCTCGGGTCGCCTTCGTCTCAACCAGACACTCATAAAAAATATTTTCATTTTGGGAATTCTTTCAGAATAGAAGCTTATGACGTAGCGCATATGTCCGGGAAAAATATGGTTGGAGTTATGGTTGTTTTAGAAGATGGAGAGTTTAACAAAAAAGAATACAAGAAATTTAAAATAAAAACTCAAACAGATGCGAATGATACAGGGGCTTTAGAAGAAATTTTAGAGAGGAGGTTTAATCACCCTGAATGGATGCTGCCTAATTTGATAGTGGTTGACGGTAGTACTGCTCAAATAAATATAGCGAAAAAGGTTTTAAAAGATAAAAATTTTAAAATAGATATTGCTTCTGTTGTGAAAGATGAAAGGCATAAAGCTCGCGAAATAAAATATATAGGAAAAGGGGATTTAGAAAAATACAAAAAACAAATTTTAAAAATTAACGAAGAAGCTCACAGATTCGCAATTACATATCACAAGCAAATGCGAAGTAAGAATTTTTTGAAATAACATGCAAAACCAAACAAACATTTTAATATTTGAAAATATCAGAAGCGCTGAGAACGTCGGAGCTATGTTTCGTACTGCGGATGCCGTCGGAATAGATAAAATTTATCTTATTGGTATTTCGCCTAGTCCTATTGATAGATTTGGACGGAAAAGGAGCGATATCGCTAAATCAGCTCTAGGTGGAGAAGAGAGTGTAAAATGGGAATACCGAAAAGAAATACTTTCTTTAATAGAAGAGCTTAAAAAAGAAGGTTTTAAAATTATTGCTTTAGAGCAAGATGAGAAATCTCTAAATTATAAAGAAACTCCGGTAGGAGATAAGAATGTTTTCATAGTTGGGAATGAGGTTTCAGGAGTTTCGAAAGAGGTTTTACAAATCGTAGATTACATAGCTGAAATTCCAATGAAGGGTAGCAAAGAATCTTTAAACGTTTCTGTTTCATTAGGAGTTTTTCTTTATGGAGTTTTACGGATTTAAATCGTAAGTTTCTGCAGGTTTATCAATTTGCAGAGGTTTAATAAATTTACCTTGAGGATTTTCTTCAAATTTACGCGGTCCTCCAGAGAAAAACCATAGTAACCATAAAGCAATTATTATTCCTATAAATCCAAATATTAATTTCATATTTTATATTATATCAATTTATTTATAATTTTCTATTTTTGGCACTTAGGGCAAAATATTGTTGTTCTATTGTTTATTGTTATTTTTTCTAATTTTGTTTTACAACTGATACAGTTTTGACCTAATTTCCCATAGACCTTGTGTTCACGAGCATAATTGCCTTTTGTGTTATCAATCAGTCGATAATTTGCTACTGAAGAACCTCCGACTAATATAGCCTTTTTGATAATTCGTTTTATGGCTTTATATAATTTTTCCACCTCTTCTTTTTTTAAAGTATTTGCGATTCTTTCTGGATTTATACCTGATTCAAATAAACTTTCATCTGCATAAATATTTCCAACTCCAACAACGATATCTTGATCAAGTAAAACACTTTTGATTTTTTTCTTTTTGTTTTTTAAAGCTTCAATAAAATAGGGTAGGGTGAAATCTTTACTCATAGGTTCTTTGCCTAAATTTTCAAAATGACCTTCTTCTTCTAAAAACTTTTCATTTTGAAAATAAAGCACATATCCGAACATTCGAATATCGTTATAATACAAAGTTCCTGAAGATAAAGAAAAGATAATATGAGAATGTTTGTTCGGTAAGGTATTTTCTGAAATTTCTATTGGATGCCCGCCTGAAATAGCATTTTTTTTGTCTTTATAAACAAATTGCCCTGTCATTTTAAGGTGAGCCAGAATTATTTTATTATTACTTAATTTAAAAATTAAGTTTTTCGCTTTTCTCTCTATGGAAATTATTTTTTCTCCTGATAGATTTTTTATAAACTCTTCTTGTTTCTTTTTTGAAGCTGTTCTTTTAGTTCCCTTGCCTGAAACAATTTTTGGTTTATTTACTTTAATCTCTAGAATTTTTTGATTTAAAATAAATTTATTGAGTCCTAATCTTAAATTTTCTACTTCTGGTAATTCTGGCATCTTTTATTTTTTCCCTAATAACTTTAATGCTTCACGGATTTTTGCATTTGTATCTAAAGAAGGATCTATTTCTTTTAAAATATTACGAATTTCATAAGAAGAATAACCTAAAGCTTTTAAGGCTTCTAAAACATCTAAATCGTTTTGGTTATTAGGGTCTATTGTGATTGTTATTTTGTCTTTTAGTTCTAGGATAATTTTTTCTGCTGTCTTTTTTCCTATGCCTGAGATTTTATTTAAATAAGCTAAATCTTCTTTTTTAATTGCTTGCTTCAGTAATTCGCTATTTGCAACGTTTAAAATTCCCAAAGCTCCTTTAGGTCCAATTCCAGAAACAGTAATAAGCATTTCAAAAAATTCTAATTCGTTATAGTCTAAAAATCCATATAAATCAAATGAATCTTCTCTAATATGAGAATATATATAAAAAAAATATTCCGCTTCTTCTTTTAAAGAATTCTTAGAATCTTCATTTAAAAAGACTTTATAACCTATATTATTGGTCTCTAGAATTATGAACTTATCTTTAATTAAAGAAACCTTACCTTTTAAGCTTGCTATCATTCTTATAGTTTAACAAATTTTATTATTATCCCCAACAGGAGTTTTGACACATACCCCTAGGGGGTATATACTTAATTTATGAAAATAGAAAAACAAAAATTAATAAAAAGATTAAAAATTATTGAAGGGCAGGTAAGAGGACTTCAGAAATTAATAGAAAATAATACTTATTGTATTGATGTTATTACTCAAACTTCAGCCATTAAGCAAGCTCTTTCAGGAGTTGAAGATGTATTGCTTAAAGATCATTTAGGTTATTGTTTAGTTAATCAAATTAAAAAAGGAGAAGTAGACAAAGCCACTAATGAAATTTTAAAAGTTTATCAATTAAAGAAAAAATAAAAACATGAAAATATCAATTTATTTAACATTAAGTTTAATTATAGTAAGTAGTGTTTTAGGTGTGGTTTTTGGTTATTATATAACTCCAGAATATCAGACTTCTATGTATGATAAGAATGGAATGAGTCTTGGAAGAGCAGATAGAACTTTTGATTTAAGATATATAAACGCAATGATTACTCATCATAGGGGAGCCGTGCTTCTTGCACAGCAACTTGCTAAAAATTCCAATAGACCAGAAATGCAAACACTTGCACAAGATATTTTAAATAATGAGCCAAAGTTAATTGCTGAATTGTATTCTTGGAAAGAAGATTGGTATGGTGATTCTAAAAAGGTTCGTGATCCTATAGTCGCTAATTTAGGACCTGCAGATGATAAGTTTGATTTAAGATTTTTAAATGCCATGATTTATCATCATGAAGATGGAATTGTTATGACAAAAGAAACAAGGTTAAAATCAAGTCGCGCAGAAATATTAAATAACGCAGATACCGTTGAGTCTTTTTTAGTAAACGGTATAGTCTCACTAAAAGAACTTAGAACTAGTTGGTATAACATATAAAAAACTATGACTACACAAATTTTTAAAATAAAAGGAATGCATTGTGCAAGTTGCGCATCAGTCATAACAAAAAAATTATCAGCTCTTCCTAATGTAAAATCAGTTTTAGTTAATTATGGTACCGAAAAAGCTAAGGTTGAATATGACAATGAATATTTATCTGTTGATTTAATGAACGAAACAATAGAAAAATTAGGATACTCGCTTTTATTAAATGAAAATTCTAAAAATAATCATATTAATCATTTAAATAAAATAGATGATTTAGAAGAACTTAAAAATAAGACTGATTTTGTTTTACCTATAACTATTTTGGTTTTTATTCTTATGATGTGGGATATCTTGGCAAGATTATTTGTTTTTGTACCTAATCTTCCAATACCCATGACCCTTTTTAATATTATGGGAATGATTATTTCTACAATAATTTTATTTTGGGTAGGTAAACCTTATTTACTTGGAGTGGTAAGATTTTTTAGATACAAAACAGCTAATATGGATACACTTATTGGTCTAGGCACTTTAGCTGCATATGTTTATAGTATAATAATAACACTTATTCCTTTTCTTGGTGTTTTACTAAGAGTACCAGAATATACATATTTTGATGTAACTATTGTTGTTATTGGATTTATCACACTTGGAAAATATTTAGAGATAAGATCAAAAAGAAAAACAGGAGATGCTATTGAAAAACTTTTAAATTTACAGGCGAAAACTGCTCTTGTGATTCGGGATAATAAAGAAGTAGAGATAAGGGTAGAAGAAGTTTTGCATGATGAATTAATCATTATAAAACCAGGAGCAAAGATTCCTGTAGATGGGATTGTTACTGATGGATCAACTTTTATTAACGAATCAATGATTACAGGAGAACCGATGCCAGTCCAGAAAAATATCGGAGATAATGTAATCTCTGGGACTATTAATGAGAGTGGTTCATTTACATTTAGGGCTACTAAGATTGGATCAGAAACTTTACTTGCTCAGATTATAAAAATGGTTGAAGAAGCTCAAGGTAGTAAAGCTCCAATTCAAGCTCTCGCTGATAAAATTTCTAGAATATTTGTTCCTGTTGTTCTTGTGGTTGCTTTCCTTTCTCTTTTTGTGTGGTTATTAGTTGGTTCACAGTATATTCCATTATCTCAAGCTATTTCATTTGGGCTTATTTCTTTTGTTGGAGTTCTGGTTATTGCTTGTCCTTGTGCTTTGGGGCTTGCTACACCAACTGCTATTATTGTAGGAGTAGGTAAGGGGGCAAGAGAAGGGATTTTAATTAAAGACGCTGCTACTCTTGAAAAACTTCATAAAGTAAATACAGTTGTTGTTGATAAGACTGGCACAATTACTTTTGGTAAGCCAACTTTAGTAAACATATCAAATTTTTCTGATTTAAAAGATGATGAGATGATATCTATTATTGTTTCTTTGGAGAAGAAATCTGAACATCCTATAGCACATGCTATTGTTAATTATGCAAAAAACCTACCTTCTGGCAAAGAAGGTAAAAACATACTAGATGTTTCAAATTTTGAAAGCATCCAAGGTAAAGGTCTCAAAGGTATTATTAATAATATTGAATATTTTGTTGGAAACTTAGCGCTTATAAAAGATTTAGGTTTATCTTTTGATCTTTCTGAAATAGAAGAGTTTACTATGCAAGGCAAAACACCAGTTATTTTAGCAACAGCAGAAAAAGTGTTTGGGTTTGTTATGGTAGCTGATGAAATAAAACCAGAATCTAAACAAGCTATAGCAGATCTTAGTAAGCTTGGAATTAAAGTAGTAATGCTTACTGGGGATGATGAAAAAACTGCAAAGTATATTGCTTCTCTTGTTGGTATTGATAATGTGATAGCCAATATTTTACCACAAGATAAACTTGAAAATATAAAATCTTTACAAAAAAATAATCATATCGTTGCCATGGCAGGAGATGGTGTGAATGATGCCCCGGCTCTTGCTCAAGCAGATGTTGGCATTGCTATGGGGACTGGAACTGATGTTGCTATAGAGTCTGCAGGCATAACACTTCTTAATGGAGATATTTCAAAGCTTGTAAAAGCAATTAAACTTTCTAAAATTACAATGCTTGGAATTAAACAAAATCTTTTTTGGGCTTTTATATATAATATAATAGGAATACCACTTGCAGCAGGAGTTTTTTATCCTATTTTTGGATGGGTTTTAAATCCAGTGTTTGCAGGATTCGCTATGGCTATGTCTTCGGTATCAGTGGTTGGGAATTCATTAAGAATTAAAAGTAAAAAATTATAAAATAAAATTATGAATAAATATACATTTCATGTTTCTGGTACTCATTGCGCATCTTGCAAGATATTAATTGAAGATGTTTTGGGGGAAGAAGAGATAGTTAAAAAAGTAGAAGTTGATTTAAAAACAGCGACTGTAGATATTGAGACTGATAGTTTGAAAAGTAAACAAGAGTTAGTAGAAATGCTTGGTAACAAAATAAAAAATAATGGTTATATTCTTTCAATTGAAAATATTGAAATAGAAAAAAATGATAACATTTTATGGCAAGCAATACCTGTAGGTTTAGGTTTCTTGATGCTTTTCTTTTTGCTTCAAAAATCTGGAATTTTAAATATTGGTTTTGGGGGGCAAACCACACCAGCTACAAGTTTTATTATTGGACTTATAGCTTCGGTGTCTTCTTGCCTGGCTATTGTGGGAGGACTTGTTTTGTCTTTATCTGCCAAGATGTCTCAAGATAAAATCAGCGACAAGAAAACTTTTATTTTATTTCATCTAGGTAGATTGGTGAGTTTTGCTTTGCTTGGTGGAATTTTAGGAATGGTTGGAAATTTTATTGGTATTAATTTTACTATTACTACTATTTTAGGTATATTTGCATCTATTGTAATGATATTCCTCGGTTTGAATTTAATTGGAATATTTGAGAAAAGTAAAATTGTTTTACCTGGAAAAATTTTTAAATTTTTTAGAAAAATAGAGCATAAAACTTTTACTCCTTTGCTTGTTGGTTTTGGTACTTTTTTCTTGCCTTGTGGATTTACTCAGTCAATGCAAGTTGTGGCACTCTCTAGTGGGTCATTTCTTAGTGGAAGTTTAATAATGTTTACTTTTGCTTTAGGTACTTTGCCAGTACTTCTATTGTTGTCTTTCGGTTCTTTTTCTTTTGCGAATTCTAAATATGCGAATCTTTTCTTTAAATCCTCTGGAGTGGTCGTTACAGGACTAGGTCTATTTGCGCTCTTAGGTGGGCTCGTTGCCTTAGGTATTATTAATCCTTTATTTAATATATAATTAAAAAAATATGAATTTTAATTTAAAAATTTTTCTTACAGTTTTAGCTATGTTGTTGTTGATAGGTTTAGCTTGGATTGTAACAAATAAACCAAACATTAATATAGATCAAAATCAACAAAAAGTAGAAATTATTGATGGTGTTCAATATATAACTATCAATGCCGGAGGGGGTTATTTCCCTAGAGTCACACAAGCAGAAGCTGGTATTCCTACTAAGCTTGTAGTTAAAACTAATGGAGTTTTTGATTGTTCTGCTGCTTTAACTATTCGTTCTATTAATTATCAAAAAGTTTTACCTCAAACCGGAGAAGAAGTAATAGATATAGGAATACCTGTAGCTGGGGTCCCATTTACTGGTACTTGTAGTATGGGTATGTATGGTTTTGTTATTAATTTTTCTTAAATATATTTTAGTTTGCCTTTTTTATAAAATTCTGTTATATTACATTTATGCCAATAACAAGATCAGCAAAAAAGAATATTCGAGTTTCTGGAAGGAAAAAAGCTATTAATGACCGTCGCAAGAAGGTTATGAAAGAAGTTATCAAGAAAATCGAAAAAACTGCTAAAAAAGACAAAACAGAAGCAGAAAAAATGTTAGCTACTGCATATCAAGCAATTGATAAAGCAGCAAAAAGAGGTGTTATTAAGAAAAACAACGCTTCTCGCAAGAAAGCTCGTTTAACAAGACTAGTAAAATAATTAAAAAACTCCCGAGAGGGAGTTTTTTAATTTATTAATTTTTATTATATAATATAGTTATGTCACATTTATTAGAATTTTATGGAGAGGAATGCCCGCATTGTGTTACTATGCACAAGTTGGTTAAAAAATTAGAAGAAGAGAAGGGGGTTAAAGTAGAGTCTTTAGAAGTTTGGCACAATGAAGCAAACGAAAAAAGACTACTTGAAATAGACAAAGACCTTTGCGGAGGAGTGCCTTTTTTCTATAATACTAAAAATCAAAAATTTATCTGCGGAGAAGCAACTTTGGATGAATTAAAACACTGGGCAGAAGATTAAAAATAAGTAAATTAAAAACAGAGCGAACTTGCTCTGTTTTTAATTTGAATTTAATTTTTCTAAAAAAGTTTCTAGCTCTTTGCCTTTAATTTCGCGCATCTGATTTCTCTTTAAATCTTTTAAATTAATATTCAAAATCCTTATTCTCTTCAAATCTTCCACTTCATTAAATAAAGCTACAACCATTCTACGAATTTGATGTTTTTTACCTTCAGTTAGAATTATACTAAAAGTGTTATCATTTATAATTTTTACTTTAGCTGGCTTTGTTTTGTAACCTTCAATATTTATTCCAGCTTCAATTTTTTCCTTAAAATTATTTCTTAATTTCTTTTTAGTTTTAACTATATATTCTTTTTCGTGTGAGAATTTTGGATTTAGTAATTTGTCTGTTATTCTCCCGTCATTAGTAAGGATGATTAAGCCATGAGAATCTTTATCGAGTCTACCAATAGGGAATAGTCTTTCGCCATTTTTACCTTTGATAACTTCTTCTATATTTTTATCTTTATTATTCTCTCCATGAGTTAATATCCCAATAGGTTTATTGTAAGCAAAATAAAGATAGGGAGTTTCTTTTTTGTCTTTGATTTCAACTAAATCTTTCTCATTTACCTTGTCTCCCAAAGTAGCTAATTTGCCGTTAATAAAGACTTTTTTATCAACAATCAATAAATCAGCTTCACGTCGTGAAGCTATATTTTTAAAAGCTAAATATTTATTTATTCTCATAGGGAATTCCATGTGCTTCCGGTAGGAATCGAACCTACATCACAACTTCCGCAAAGTTGCGTCCTATCCATTGAACGACGGAAGCAAGCCCGCAGGACTTACATTTAATAAGACTAGCAGGTTTTCTTAAAAAAATCTAGTTTAGTATCCAATAAAATCCATTATGATCTCAGAGAGATGTTCTTTCATTTCTTCTTCTTTTACCTCTTTTGAAATAAAAATTGAATGAATTTTATCTGATACATTATTATTTATTTTAATTTTTATTTCTGGTAAAAAAAATCTATCAGTTTTTATAAACAAAGTAGGGGAATCTCCTTTTTTAACCCAGAAAGCAAGTATATTTTTGTATGGATAGAATTTGTCTTTTATTTTTAATCCATTTTTATTTAATTCATAGTATAAAGTTTCGGGCTCTTGGTGAGCAAAGAATGTCATCATTCCTCCGCCAATAATTAACACAACAGCGAAATAATAATTCTTTACTAAAATACATGCAACAACGCTAGCCAAAATAATAATACCTAAACCCCAAAACCAGTCCACGGTTTTTTTGTCGTGAGAATAAGCAGGCACAGCCCAAGATAATTTATTATTTTCTTCCATCACTTAAATTATAAACAAAATGGAGCACCAGAGCAAATCTCTATGCGGTATTTTGTTTTATTTTTTTTGTTTTTATCCTTCACAAGAGATACAGATGTTAGCTTCGTTTTCTTCTTGTGCTATTTTTTTAATTGTTTCTTGTTTTTTTAATTCCACTTCTTGTAATTTCTTTCTACCGAATTGTTGAGCTGCATTCATGCTGTGTTGATAGTAGAGAGTCTTTACTCCTTTTTCCCAAGCATACAAGTAAAGTGAATTTAAATCTTTTGCTGAGATAGTAGGATCAATCATAAGATTTAGAGATTGAGCTTGATCTATGTATTTTTGCCTTTCAGCTGCTTGGTCTATAATTACCCTCTGGTCTATTTCACTAAATGTTCTAAAAACTTTTTTCTCATGATCTGTTAAGAAATCTAAATGTTGTACGGAACCGTCATTATCACGAATACTATTCCAAGTCTCAGTATTATTATATCCTTTTTCTTCAAGCAACTTTTCTAAAGTTGGATTTTTAATTGTAACTTTCATTTTGTCTACGTCTTTTACGAAGGCATTAGACATAAGAGGTTCGATGCTTTGAGAAACTTGCCCTAAGATAAATGCAGAAGAAGTAGTGGGTGCGATAGCGATTAGAGTGGTGTTTCTCCGTCCATAACCTTTTAATATTTCTGGTTCACCGTATTCTTTTGCTAAATCCTCAGAAGCTTTATAAGCTTTATCTTTAATAAGTTTAAATATTTCTGTATTTAATTTATTCGCTTGCTCGCTCTCAAGTGCAATATTGCTCTCTTGAAGAAAAGTATGCCAACCTAAAACTCCAAGTCCTAGTGCGCGGTGTTCACGAGCAAATTTATGAGCTCTTTGCATGAAATAAAAAGCTGATTGTTTTTGATGATCTTCACTATCACGCAAGCTTTCGAGTCTTACTAAAAAGTCTGAAATAACAGTATCTAAAAACATTACTAAAGTCTCTACTGCATCTGTATCTTTCCATTTATTGTAATGACGCAAATTCATAGAGGATAAACAGCAAACAAAAGATATGTCATCGCTAGTAGGCAAGCAGATTTCAGAACAAAGATTAGATCCATAAATCTTCATATTTTTGTCTTTATATACATCTACAGTATTATTATTAACCGTATCAGTAAAAAGGATGTATGGATAACCTATTTCTGTTCTTCTTTGAATAATTTTTGCCCAAACTTTTCGTTTCTCTTCGTCTCCATTTACCATATTTTGAAGCCACTCATTTGTAACAGTAACTGCATAAGTTGATTCTTGAATAGGGTGACCTTCTGTTCCTATATTTAAAAACTCTGTTATGTCTCCATGTTCCACAGGTAAATAAGGAGCAAAGTGTCCACGACGAACTGAACCTTGGCTAACTATATTTATTAAATTATCAAACAATTCCATAAAGTGAACTGCTCCAGACGAAAAACCATTATCTTTAATAGCTGCTCCACGAGGGCGAAGACCTGCAAAGTGTCCTGCTGTACCTCCACCATATTTAGTCATCATACCTACTTCAGAATGAGTATATAAAATACGAGACATGTCGTCTGCAATATAACTTGAGAAGCAACTTATAGGTAATCCACGCGTAAGTCCGTAATTAGACCAAACAGGTGAAGCTAAGGAATAAAATCCACGAGACATATAATCATAAAACTTATCTGCAAAACCCGGTTTATTTAAATATTTTTCAGCAATTTCAGCAATTTCACGAATACGTTCTTCTGCTGTAACTCCAGGCATTAAATAACCTTTTGATAAAAACTTTCTACTATTTTCATTTAGCCAATACATAATTTATTTTTTGTTATGATTACATTTATAATTTTTTAAAATAAGTCTTCACTTGTTATACTTTTACTTCTTTTGTCGTAGTTTATTGATCTTTTGTTAAAGAAATCTCCGTGTTTTGTAGCAATAACTTCATCATAAAACCAATCTGATTCCTTAAGGAAGGTTTCGTCTGTATCAAAGATTTTTTTAATCCCTATACTTTCAAGTGAATTATTGAATCTTTGCTTGATAAATTCTAGAACAACTACTTTAGGCATAAAATCAAGTTCTCCTTTCTCAAAAATCCAATCCACTACTATTTTTTCTGCTTCATAAGCTTCTTGGCATTGTTTTATAATTGCATTTTCAAATTCTTTATCAAACCATTCTGGGTGTTCGTTTCTTAAAATATTTATAATATCTATTCCAAATAATCCATGAATTTGCTCTTCTTTTGAGGTTGCTTCAACTGCATTTGAGATACCTTTAAATAAATTTTTGTGTTTATTAAAAGACATTATTATCAAAAATTGAGAAAATAGAGAAACGTGTTCTATAAATAAAGAAAATAATAGAATTGATTGAGTGTATTCACGATTATCTTCACTTGATCTGTTTTTAATTGCTTTTTCTAAATAATTAACTCTATTCATCAAAGCAGGTATTCCTTTTATTTTATTGAACTCTGTATTTAGTCCTAAAATTTCAAGAAGATGAGAATAAGCGTCTGTGTGGCGTACTTCTGATTCTGCAAAAGTTGCTCCAACTGCACCAATTTCTGGTTTTGGCATTTTTTTATAAATATCTCCCCAGAAAGTTTTTACAGCTACTTCGACTTGAGCAATAGCAAGCATGGAATTTTTAATAGCACCTTTTTCTATTTCGTTTACGTTTACTTTAAAATCTTGTACGTCACTAACAAAATTGAATTCTGTGTGAATCCAGTATGAATGCCTAATAGCACTAACATATTCGTATAATTCAGGATATTCGTAAGGTTTTAAATTTATTCTTTTTTTGAATAAATCTCTTTTTCTTTCTTCTGCTCTTTGTTGTCTGTATAGAATATAAGCTTTTGCAACATCAAAAAAGTCGTTTTCCATTAAAGTTTGTTCGACCATATCTTGAATTTCTTCAACGTTAGGACAAACATCAGTAGGGGTTTTGCTTTGCTCTAATTCTTCTCTAAATTTATGATTAACTTTTTCTTCAACTTGTTTGGCTATATTTTCAGAGTCTTCTATCGTACCTTGTCCAACCGAAACCATTGCTTTATAAACGGCTTGGCCAATTTTTTTTATATCAAAATCTTGAATACTTTGATCTCTTTTTGTAATACAAGTTACAAGTTGTTTTTTTTGCATAATATTAAAAATTAATTAATAAACTTAAATAAAAAATATTTCAGTAGATTAATTTTAGCATAGTTTGTTTCAAAAAAAAATCCTTATAAAATAAGGATTTTTTGAGTTATCCACATATTTTGAATTTAAAAATTATTTTCTTTGACAATTCTTGCAAATTCCAAACAAATCAAAAGAATGATGCTTGATTTCTTTGAATTTTTTAGACTTTTTTAGTGCATTTTTGATGAATTTTTCACTCTCACAACCAGTAAAGTCTTCTATTGTGTTACAGTCTACGCAAATTATGTGATGATGGTCGTTTTTGCTGTCTATTATTTCATATTCTGTCTCTCTTTTTCCTGTATCAACTCTTTTAACTACACCTTTTTTAAGAAAAGTGTCTAAAGTTCGATAAATTGTAACTTGATCGAGTTTATTTTTCTTTAATTTTTGAAAAATCAAAGAAGCGCTAACTGGATGCTTGTTTTTAGATAAAAAATCAAGCAAAAGTATTCGAACGTCTGTCTTTTTTAGATTTAATTGCTCTAGTATTTCCACGCTGTTTATCATAAATTCATCTTAATACTTTTAAAATAAAAAGTAAAATAAAAACCGGATCAAGTTTTGTCCGGTTTTTCTTTGAATAAATGGTAAGGAATATGACTTCCTGAGCACCCAACCAATCCTCCTAGGCTTAAAAAACTTAAGGTCAGTAAAAAAATATTATCACTACCATGATTATGGTTTTTTGCATGCTCTTTAATATACATTTGTCCAAAAGTTTTTGGTTTCTGGGCTTCCTCTCTTTTTGAATAAAAGAAAATTGAAATTAAAGATAAAAACAAAATAAAAATAGTAGGATAATAATATTTTTTTACATGAGCCTTTACTTCATGGGTAAAAAATAAAATCTCTGGAATTATATGAATTAAAATCACCCCACTAAAAACAAGATTTTTAGCTAATGCATACCATTCTATGCACATATGCAAAAAAAGTAAGGATATATTAATCCAGCTCTTTTTTGCATGAGCAAAAATTGCTACAACTAAACCAATGTAAAACCAGGATGAGCAAAAAGCTTTTTCTTCTATTGCATGCCAAAGGAAAACAGGGAAGGAGATTACTAGTAAAATAGTAATTATCTTATGTTTCATAATATGTGAATTTTAAAAATGAACTAAATATATCAAATTAAATCTAGCATGTTAATAAACTAATTGCAAATTACTTGCATTTATATTTAAACTTGCTATAATGAATTTATTGCAATAGTTTGCAATTATACACAGCTAAAATCATAGGGTAAACCTATGATTTTAGCTTAAATAGATTTTGTTCTTTAAAAATATTCAATAACTTTTTAAATTTTTTAAAATTATGTGTAAACAATGTGAATTAAATGGCATCAAAATGATGCTAAGATTTTTGGAAATTCCTTCAACGGAAAAAATGAAAGAAGAATTATCAAGCAAGATTAAATCTTGGAAAAATCTTTTAGATTCTGGATGGGATGAAGAAGATCTAATTCAAAGAGCGTGGGCTCATTTAAAATGGACCGAAAGAGAAGCATTAAAATGCAATAAACCTCATTGGGTAGGAAATGCAAAAGCTTTTCTTTCTAGTATGGCAAAAGGCTTTTTATTTCCTTTTGACAAGGAAAAGTTTTTACCAAAATCAGGAGATTTAAATTTTTATTTTAAAGTAAAAGTTTTAGATGCAATAGAAGATGCATCAAATTTTTATGGTAATCGTTGTTCTTCTGTTTTGTGGGATTCTTTTGCTTATCTTGGTACAAGAGAAAGTCCTGAAATTTCAAGATCTATCCTTAAAGAGGCTAAAGAACTTCCTCATCATTATGGTATTGTGGATTGCATGCTTCATGCTAGCGCAAAGTGCTATAAGCTTTTGCTAACAGTACAGTCATATATGTATCAAAAAACTGGAATGGTTATTGACCATAATTGTGACTGTGATTGTTCGCTTGTTAATCTCCTTGAAGGAGTAGGCGACATGGCTGTGGTCTTTGAAATTAAAAAAGAGCAAAGATTTGAAGCTACTCAAAGTGTGTTTACTCATATGCTTGCAGAGTCACACTTGATTCTTAACTGTAAACTTCCTTTTGAATATACGGTTACCAAAGAGTCTGCTTTGCTTCCTGGTATTGAAGTAGAAAATTTTGAAGGTGTTGAATGTTAAGCCTTTCAAAGGCTAATCATTAATGAGGTTTGGGCTTATGCTCAAACCTCTTTTTATAAAATAAGATATAATTTATTTATGTTTATGTTGTTTCAAAGTAGTTTAATAATTGCAAGTTTAACTATTCTTTGGCGTAGCACTTTAAATAAAAACGATAAATTAGGTCCGTATTTAAGGAAAGCCTTTCCTGTATTTTTAGGTACTGCTTTAACTTGTGGACTTTGTTTTACTTATTGGATTACTTTATTTTTTAGCTTAATTTTTAATCCCTTACCTTTGGAGTTTTTTATTTTTAATTCCAAAAATAATTTTTTAATACACATATTTTTTTCTTGGATGAGTATAGGTTTTGTTGCTTTAGTGTTTAGATTTTCTTTTGCTTTAATTCAAGAAAAAGTTAATTATTATCATAGCTTAAACAATGATGGAGAGCATAAACATTAACCTATTAATCATACCTAAATTCATGAGTGTTTTTAGTTGGAGCTATGTCAAAAATTTCTTTTGGTTTTAATATTATTAAACCTTTGACTATGCGATCTGGTAAAATCTCTTTAATCCAACTACAAGCTTTTTCGAATTTTTCACCTTCTGTTAAGTATTCTGCATCTCCCTTAACCTGGTAACCAAACATTTTCTCCCAGCAAACTAAAGCAACTTCTTTATTTTCTAAAATATTTATTAAAGTTTTATCCATAAAGTAATTAATCAACCAAATTTCTCCATCTACTACTTTTAGAGAGGAGACTGGAACAACGTTAATACCATTTTTACTAGAAGTAGCTAGCGCTTTAGAAGAAGCATTTAATATGAATTTTTCTATTTCTTTATTCATCTCGTTAAATATTTTTAATTATTTTATAATTTTCCCGAAAGTTGACTTCAAGCGGGATACATATTTTTATTTATTTTCTATACCTATTGCTTGATTTATGGTTTTATAACCATCCCTTTTAAGGATTTTTACAAGATTGTAATTAATTTCACTTATTGTTTGTGGCCCACCATAAATCATACCTGTAATTAACTGAATCAAAGAGGCTCCGAGTTTTATTTTCTTGTAAGCATCTTCTGCCGTAAAAACTCCACCGCAACCTATAATAGTATATTTATTTTTAGTTTTTTTATATAAATATTTAATTAAATCATTCGATAAGTCTTCAACTATTTTTCCAGACATTCCTCCTTTTTCTGGTATTTTTGAATCAAATATTTTATTTTGTTCTCTTTTTTTTGCAAGATTAGTACAAATAAAACCTGCTATTTTATATTTTTCTACTACATTTAAGATTTCATCTATTTGCCCGGGAGGAAGTTCAGCTGGAAGTTTAATATAAATTGGTTTTTTGCAATCTATTTCTGAAAGACTAAAGAGGAGTGCGTCTAATTTTTTTGGATCTGTAAAAGGTTCTCCGCCAAAGGCATTTGGGCATGAAATATTTAATGTTATATAATCACCAACTTTATTATTGGCAAATATTTCAAAAGTTCTTTTATAATCTAAAATACCCTCATTTGTATCTGCTGTTTCTTTACAATTTGTTTTTGCGATACTTATACCTATTGGAAAATTAAATTTCTTTTTAGAAAGTTCTGTGTTTATTTTTTCGGCACCATTATTTTTTAATCCATAGTTAACAACTAAAGATTTTGATTTAGGCAATCTCCAAAGTCTTGGTTTTTCATTACCCCTGCAGTATTTATTGGTAATTGAACCTACTTCTTCAAAACCAAAACCAACTAGAGGTAAAATGTCTGTTAATTCTGCATTTTTATCAAAACCAGCAGCTAGACCAATTGGGTTTTCATAAAAAACACCATCTACTGTATTATTGAGAGATTTATGTTTGTATAAAAAAACTTTTTTAGTTAATGATTTAGAGAAAGAATATTTGCCTAAAAATTTACCAAAAGAAATCATAGAATCGTGAACTTTCTCAGGATCCATTAAAAAAAGTATTTTTTTTAAAATGTTTTTATATAAAAGACCTATTGTGTAAAATTTTAACATTACATTTTATTCAGCTTATTTATTTTCTAAATTAAACATTGTTTATTGGTTAATTTGTTTTGATTAAAAGTATATACAATAATTTCACATGGAGTAATTTCTGTATTTATTATTTCTTCTTCTGATATGTTTTCTACGTATTTCATTATTGGGCGCAAGCTATTTCCGTGAGCAACGATCATTACATTTTGTCCATTTTGGATTTTAGATTCTATTTCTTTTTTGAAATATGGAATAACTCTTTCTGATACAGTTTTTAAACTTTCCCCGCCTTCAATAGGATAGTCCCAGCTTCTTCTAAAAATTTTATATTTCTCTTCTCCAAATAATTGTCTTATTTCTTCTTTACTTTTTTCTGTATAAATTCCATAATCTCTTTCGTTTAATAAAGATGATTCATGTTTACTTACAAAAGTTAGATTTAAATTTTTCTCAATTTCAGCCAAAGTCTCTTTGGTTCTTTTCATTGTTGAAGTGTATACATGTTCTATTTTTAAATTTTTTATAAATCCAGTTTTTTGTTTAACTTGTTCTTTTCCTTTTTCGCTTAAACTAACATCAGTAATTCCAGTAAAAACATTTCTAGCGTTCCATTCACTTTCAGCATGTCTCATTATTATTAAGTAATTCATATATAAATTTTTTATTTAATTAATTTTAATTTCGAACCTGATCCCAAAACTAGAAAAATGAAGGCAATCGAGAAGTGGGGTAAATGACCTATTAATTCTGTTGGACCAAGTAAGATTAAGGTTATTATTAAAAATATGGCTAAAACAAAAGTTGTAATTCTTGTAACTAATCCTAAAACTAAAAATATTCCAAATAAAATTTCTACCATTCCAGCTGAGAAAATAAAATAATAATCAGTATAATTTATAAAACCCAAGTTATACATAAAATTCCAATGGTATTGGTTTAAAAAGTTTTGTGCTAAATTTGGAGATAAAATTTTTTCGGAAAAACCTAAAACTATTAGATTGAAACCTGTCCCAATTCTTAAAATAGAATAGGCGTGAGAATGTAGTTTATGAGTAATTTTATTGAAATAGTTTGATTCAAATAATTTCCATTTTGGGCGACCAATTATAAAAATATAAATAGCAAAAGCTAGTATTTCTAAAGCGTCGAGCATTTCAATTACTCCAAATTTAAGTACACTTAAGAAATATAAAATTATTACAAAAAGGCTTCCAATTTTTTCGTAAAAACCAGCAAGTATCATAATACCAGCTAAGATTTGTAGACTTAGCATTAAGTTAAAAAGTAAATTATTTTCAATTAAATTTGGGGCAAAAATAAAACCATAAAAAGAAAATGCTATTAAAGAGAAACCAAAGAAAATTGTTGAACAAGAGATAACTATCGGGGCTATCTTGTCTATGTGCTTTTGGAATTTTTCTGAAACTTTTATTTTTTTCTCTAAGATAATTCCTAAGAGGATTATCAAAAAAGCTAATATACTTATAATCAAAATATTTTGATCTGAAAAAGAGTAGGGTTTATGATAAATTATTTTTTCTTCTGCAAACCATTTAACATGCGCTAGGGTTTTATTAGGCAAAAATCCTAATAAAACTACCAATAAAGATAATATTTTCATAAAAAAAGTATACATATTGTTATTATACCAAATTTAATTTTTATTGTATTCTAGGTATTTTGCTTGACTAATTACGCAATAAGATTATGGTATAATATAAGTATGTTTACCTTAAGTAGGCATATATTATTAGCTTAACAATAAATTTATGAAAACATATAAAATTCTCGGATTTGTTCTTTGTCTAGTTATTTTATTTGCTTTGGGTGATAAAGTTTCTGCTTTGAGTTATTATTGGCCGAATCAAAATCTTTCTGTAAGTTCTCAGAATGTTAATGTTATTTTAGGTCAAACTTCTAACATTACAATAGGAGATTATGGAACTTTTTATGTCTCCTCAAATACCAATCAAAACTCTGTTGAGGCATCTATATCAGGAAATATTGTTGCTTTCTATGGTAAAAGTTTAGGAAATTCTAATATTACTATTTGTCAAAACAACACTAGTAGTTGTGTCACTGTTTATGTAAATGTTTTAAATAATTATATTAATAATAATTATAATAATAATCAAAATATTTATATATCTAATATGTCTTTAGCGACAGGTAGCTCTATTACTTTTTCTTCTATTAATTCAAATGGTCTTTATGTTGCTTCAAATTCAAATCCTGGTGCTGTGAATGTATCCAATAACTACAATAATTTAGGTTGTAACCAATATGATCAATTTTCTACTGTTACTGGACTGCCTTGTTATGCGAACTATCAAAATGTTTACAATAATTCTTTAACAATTTCTGCAATGTCTTCTGGAAATTCGGTTTTAGTAATTTGTCAAAATGGAGGAAGTTGTAATACTTATAATATTAGCGTAATTGGGAATGGATCTGTATTAGGAATAAATACTGGAGATACTTGCTCTATTAATAGAACTTTAAGGTATGGTATGTATGGTAGTGACGTGTCTTGCCTTCAGTCTTACTTAATAAGTAAGGGTTATTTATATAATCAATCAAATTCTTATTTTGACTTAGAAACTAGAAGTGCAGTTATTTCTTTCCAAAGAAATAATGGATTACCTGCTGATGGAGTTGTGGGTAGAATTACAAGAAGTTATCTTTACTAAAAACTGAAAAATTTATTAAAAAAGCGCTAAATGGCGCTTTTTTAAATTAAACCATATCTTTTCAAAGCGTTATCTCTTGCTTCTTTGTGTTCTATAATTGCGGTAGGAGGATTTTTAAAATATTCTTCTGGTAGCCATTTTACTTGATATTTTTTTTCTTTGTCGTAATTTTCAGCTTGTAGATAAGGATTAAAAATTCTTATTGGTTTAGGGTCAGCCCCTACTGAAGCCCCCCATTGCCAACCTCCGTTATTAGAAGATTCGTCTAAGTCTATAAGCATAGCTCTAAAATATTCTTGACCCCAAACCCAATTTACTCCTAAATTTTTAGTTAAAACAGAAGAAACTATCATTCGAGCGCGGTTATGCATATAACCAGTTTTCGCAAGTTCGTGCATAGCTGCGTCCACTATAGGGTATCCAGTTTTTCCCTTAATCCATAAGACAAATCTTTTCTCTGCTTCTTTTTTGTCGAGCCAAGTTATATTATGAAATTTTTTTTGAAAAGCTTGATTAAATAATTTTGGATTATGAAAAAATAAATACTTATAAAATTCTCTCCAAATTAGTTCACTTATAAACATCAAAGGACCTTGATCTATTTCTTTCGAAGAGAATAGATTTTCAAAATTATTATTAAAATGTTTTTGAATCATTTTAACTAAGGTTCTTGAAGAAATAAGGCCCCAAGATAACGCAATAGACATTTTAGAAGTCCCTTCTTCTGCTAAATAGTTTCTTTTATCATTGTATTTGATTAAAGTGTTTTTCAAGAAAGTTTTGAATTTCTTTTTCGCTTCTTCTTCGCTGTAATAGTGAGTATCTAAAAACCTTGTCGGTAAATTTAAATCTTTTAAGTTAATTATTTTTTTACCTATTAATATTGATTCTTGTTGTTTGAATAATTGTAATATTTTTTCACTATTTTTGTGATCTAAATATTTAAAGGTTAAATTTTTTAAATCAAAAAATTTAACCCCATTTAAATTAACTTTTTTTGTCTCTTTTTCATTAATAAAAGAATTCCAGATTGATTTTTTGAAAGGGGTAAAAACAGAATACAAATCTCCAGTTTGAGTTTTGGTTTCTTTTGGTATTGTTAATTGATCTTTGTAAAGCTTTATATTTATACCTGTTTCTTTTATTTTTTTTATTTGAGTATAAAAATCAGGATGAATATCTTCATTTACAAAAATATATATTTCATATTTTTCACTTAATTGTAAGAAAAATTTCGTAACTTTTTCATTAATTAAAAGAAAAGTTTTAAATTTATTAGCAAATAAAGGAATAGCTTTTGATAAGAAGAATCGAGAAGGGTAGCCAAATTGATATTTAGGGTTAGCTTCTGTCATATAAGGTTCAATAATAAATAAAGGCAAAAAAGAAATCTTTTCTTTTTTGCTTGAAGAAATAGCACTTGTTAGAGCTTGGTTATCCTGCAATCTAAAATCTCTCCGTGACCAATATATAATTAGCTTTTCTTTCATGTTGTATATTTTAACACAAAATTATTTTAAATTATTTGGAGTAAATTTATCTATTAGCCCTTCTTCAAAGTTTATTGTTGCACCGTAGCCACTATCTAAAATGTAAGTTTCAATTTTCTTATCATAACCAGTAAATATTAAAATACCAATTATTGTAATAATAATTCCAAAAACTTTTTTTATTTTATCTGTTTTAGAACTATTTTCAGATAATTTATTTACTAATTTTTGACCAAAGTAAGCTATGAGTAGTAAGGAAATAGCAAGACCCAAAGTAAAGCCTATTAAATAAAATAAACCAATTGTAAAACTTGCAGGCAATATAGTCGCTATAATAAATAAATAAGTAGGTGAGCAAGTGGTGAAAACAGGACCTAATGCAAAACCAATTAACATATCTCCTTTGTAATTTTTCTTTTTATAACCTTCACCTACTGCTTTATTGCTAGATAAGCTTAGTTTGTTTATAAATGGAATTTTACTCCAAATTTCAGGTAAAATTATTGCAAATCCAACCAATATAAGCATAGTCCCCGAAAATCTGGTCCAAAAACTTTGTGGAATATCTATAAGTAGAGTTGAAGCTTTAAGAAGTAGAGTAAATAATATTACAGAAAAAGAAAGAGAAGCTATAACCCTGATCGCTTTTTTTGAAATTTTATGTCCATCATTTTCAGAAGCTCCTATGACAATAGGGAGTAGGGGTAATATACAAGGCGCAAGCACTGTTAAAATTCCAGCTAAAATTGAAATAAAGAAAAATATCATATTAAAAATTAAAATTTGTTAAATTAATAAAACTAAAAAAAGTATTTTGCATACTTATATTATAACTTAAATATTTAGTTAAGAGTATTTATTGTTTTTACGGAGGCGGTGAGATTCGGCTACTACATAGCCAGGTATTTTTCGACAAATTTTTATAAAAATTTGTAAACCGAAAAATCTTTCGAATCCCAACAAAAGGTCTCCCAGACCTTTTTCCTAAATTTTACTGCGTAAAATTTCTCCTGCGGAGGCGGTGAGATTCGAACTCACGGTACCTTGCGATACTCCTGTTTTCAAGACAGGTGCACTAAACCACTATGCGACGCCTCCAATATGTATTGAATTAAATAAAGAACAACTTTAGAGGCAATTCATTACATTAATATAGTATACGATACCTCTTTTTTATTAACTTTCTAACTTTACTCTATTTTAAAGTTTTTTTCAAGTTTAGACGAAAATAAAAAACCTCGCTGTGCGAGGTTTTTTAAATTTAGCTTTTTAGAAAGTCTAATGCTCTACCAAAATCCTTCTTTACGGTATTTGAATCTTTTTTTAATACTTTAAATACATAATAAATGTCTAAAATGCCAATTGTGTTTAAAATTAGTAAAGCTAAAAACCATTTTTTGTGATTATGTTTTGCTGCATTCCAAACAGAATAAGCTTTCCACAAAATAGTCCAAGTAACTAAAATTATTATAATAATTAATTCTAATATTTTATTTTCCATACTAAAATGATATCAGAAAGAGGTTTTTTATGCTAGTATTTTTATATGAAAACTTTAGGTATTGATTTTGGATCAAAAAGAATAGGTATTGCTTTATCTGATGAAGACAATACAATTGCTTTTCCAAAAAGTATAATAAAAAATGATTCAGATGCAATAAAAAATGTTTTAGAAATTATAAAGAGTGAAAATATAAAACAAGTTGTAGTAGGTGAGTCTTTGAATCAAAAAGGAGAGAAAAATAAAATTTTTTTTATGATAGAAGATTTTATTGCAAAAATTTTAGAGAATTTTGATATTCAAATTTATAAAGAAAAAGAGTTTTTTACTTCTTTTGAAGCTCATTTTAGGCAAGGCAAGGAGCGTTTTAACGATAGAAAAACAAAAATAAATAAAACAGAAGAACTTGATGCAAAGTCAGCCGCAATTATATTGCAAAGGTATTTAGATAGAAAAAATATTAATAATTAATTTTAAAACATATGATTAACATAAATGACTTTTTAAAAGTAGAAATAGCAGTAGGTAAAATTCTCTCTGTGGAGAAAGTAGAGAACGCAGATAAATTGCTTAAACTTTCTGCTGATTTTGGAATAATCAAAAAAAACACAAAAGATGAAAATGGAAATGAAAAAGAAGAAGAGGTAAGAGATATTCGTCAAATTATTTCTGGAATCGCTCTTTATTTTGAAGATTATACTGTTTTAGTTAATAAAAAAGTTATGTTTGTGGTTAATTTAGAACCTAGAATTATAAAAGGTCTTGAAAGCAATGGAATGATACTTGCTGTTTCAAATGAAGCAGGGGAATTTTCTTTACTTTATCCAGATCAAAATATAAAAGAGGGAACTCGCGCAAAATAAATAGTAAAAAAAATTTTTTTTATAGTATAATATGTATAGTGAAAAGAAGTACACATAAATTTAGTAAAATTTTTTCTGCACCATCTTTTTTAGAGATGCCTTCTTTTGGTTTAGATATTGCGGATGATTCAATAAAGTTTATGCAACTTATTACAACTAGTGAAGGCATAGAAATAGGTAAATACGGAGAAAAGAAAATTCCAGAAGGAATTATTGAGCTTGGTAAGATAAAGGACCCTCTAAAATTAGAAGAAGTTTTGATGGAGCTTAAAAAAGAGAATAATATTAAAGACGTTCGTGTTTCTATTTTAGAAAATCAAATTTATAGTTTTAAATTAAAATTAGATAAAAAAGACTTAAGCGATATTAGAGAAAGTATTGAGTTGCTTCTCGAAGAACATATTCCAATTCCTGCACCTGAAACTATATTTGATTTCGATATTTTAGAGCAAGATAATGATTTTATTTTTGTTCAGGTTGGTGCAATCCATTTTGAAACAATAGAAGAATATTTGTCTGTTTTTAAAAATTGTGAAATTAGAGTTCATTCTTTTGAATTAGAAGCACAAGCTTTGGCCCGCTCTTTAATAGAGAAAAATGATAAAGATACTTATATGATAGTAGACTTTGGTAAAAAAAGAACCGGCCTTTTTATTATCTCTAAAAGAATTCCTGTTTTTACTTCCACTATTGATTTTGGAGGTGATTTATTTAGTGAAATGATTCAAAAAGGTTTAAATATTTCTTTTGATGAGGCCGAAAGTATAAAAATTCAATATGGTTTACAAAGGAATTTAAAAAATAAAGATATATTACCAGTTTTATTAAATGGCGCTTCTATCTTAAAAGATGAAATTCATAAAAATTTTGTTTATTGGAATACTCATGAAGATGAAAGTGGTTTAAAAAACTCACCAATAAAAAAAATATTACTTTGTGGAGGCAATTCAAGTATTATTGGTTTAGTAGATTATTTTGCAATTAGTTTAAAGGTTGAAGTAGAAGTGGCTAATGTTTGGGTTAATATTTGTAAATCAAAAGAAAAAATTCCTGTTATTCCTTCTAAAAAAGCACTTTCTTTTTCTACTGTAATAGGTCTTGCATTAAAAGATTTTGAGAATGATTAAAAATGATTAATTTAATTCCAATAAAAGAAAAGAAAAATATTCACAAAGATTTTTATATTAGATTTTTTATTTTATCTTTTTATGTTTTAAGTTTTGGAGTTATCGTTAATATTATTTTACTTACCCCTTCTTTGTTTTATTCTTCTATACAAAAAAATATTATCAAGAGCCAAACAGAAAGTTTAAAAAATAATAATACTGGAGTAGACCCTAAGTATTCTTTTTTAATTGAAGATTTGAATTTTAAATTAAAAAAAATAAATGATTTTAGGAAAGAACAGTTTTTAATATCTGAAAATATTATAAATGAAGTTTTAAAAAGTAAAACTTTAGGTATTAATATCACTTCAATTAATTATTACAAAGATCCAATTAAAGGTAAAATTTTGCAGTTAAATGGATATGCTTTAACTAGAGAGAATTTACTTTTTTATAAAAACTCTTTAGGGGATAATAAAAATTTTAAACAAATCGATTTACCAATTTCAAGTTTTATAAAATCAAAAAATTTACAATTTAATTTGATTATTAATTTAATTTAATTATGAATAACAAATATATTAAAAATTTAATATTTAGCTTGATTTTCTTTACAATTTCTATTTTAGGTTTTTTGTATATTGTTAGAGCTATAAATAATAACAATAAAAGTTTTTCTATTGAAAAAGAAGAATTAATTAAAGCTGAAGTTTCAAGACAGGAAATTCAAAAAATAAATCAGAATATTGATTCTATTGCAGTTCAAGCAGATGAATTAGACAAACATTTTTTAAAATCAAATGATGCAGGAATATTTTTAGACGAATTAGAGAAAGAAGGTGAGATAAATAATGTTTCAGTTGAGATTTTATCTGTAAAACAAACAGATAAAGAACTTGGTTTGAATTTAAAAGCAATAGGTTCTTTTAATAATTTAAACAAATTTTTATTTACTTTAGAGAATTATAAATATGAATTAGAAATCGTCTCTTATAAACTCCAAAGACTTTCTTCTTTAGAAGAAGAAAATTTACCAGAATGGAGGTCGGATATAGAGATTAAGCTTGTATCTTTTATTGAAAATTAATATGAAATTTAATATAAATTTTTTAAACAATCAAAAAAAACAAGATTTTTTGATTAAGAAAATCGATGAAGTTAATACTAAAAAATATTGGATTAGTTTGGTTGTTTTGTGTTTTGCGATTTTTGTATTTGGAGCAGTTTTCGGGTTTCTAACATTCAGAAAATCAAATCTTGAACTAATTGTTGATTTAAATAATTTACCTAAAAATAGTTTTTATGATAAAAAAGAAGAAATTAATGAATTGTTAAATTATTTTAAAAACAAAGAATTAAAACAAATAAACAATATAGAGAATTTAGGGGTTATTGACCCTTCGCTTTAAAAATGTTAATTTAAATAATAGCCTTGTATTTTAATTAAATAAGGATTATCGGGTCGGTTAGTTGTTTTGGTAGGTCTTGATACCTATAATTAAGTTTTAAATTAAATAAG
>CAZFSV010000006.1:1407-52310 GCA_964522195.1 uncultured Candidatus Saccharibacteria bacterium | reverse complement strand
GTTCCAAATCCAATGTCTCAAGTGGAGCAAATTACCAATGCTCTTATTTACAAATTCATGGACGACATGGATCAGCAGGCTATCAAAGCTGGTGGCGATCCATCTTTCTTTGTAAAAGATCTTGAAAAATACGCTTGGACAAAAGTAATGGATTCTCGTCTTGGTAATCAAGAACGAATGAACCTCTATACCGAAGCGTTGATGAAATTTTCAGAAGCAAAACAACTGCCACAGCTTTTTAGAGATATTTTCAAACAAGCATTTTTGCCATATCGAGATCCAGAAGTTCTCGGTCTTTTCCTAAAAGAGATTTCATACTTTGATTACACTCATTCAGAGGAACTCGGAAATGCATATGAGTATCTTCTTTCAATCATGTCATCACAAGGTGATGCGGGACAATTCCGCACACCTCGCCATATTATTGATTTTATTGTTGATGTTCTTGCACCAACCAAGGACGACACTATCCTAGACCCTGCTTGTGGTACTGCTGGATTTTTGATTAGTGCGTACAACTATATCAAGAGACAAAACGAAGGTGTTGATCCAGAAACTGGCAAAATGCGACAGCTTACAGCAGACGAACGCAGAAAACTTGTAAATAACTTTGAAGGATACGATGTTGATCCAACCATGGTTCGTATGTCACAGGTGAACATGTATTTGCACAAGTTTACTACTCCAAAAATCTACAACTACAATACGCTTGCGAGTGAAGATCGTTGGAACGACAAGTTTGATCTTATTCTGGCGAACCCTCCATTTATGTCTCCAAAAGGAGGTATAAAACCGCATAATAAATTCAGTGTTCAAGCAAACCGTGCGGAAGTTCTTTTTGTGGACTACATAATGAATCACTTGAAACCAAAAGGACGAGCAGGTATTATTGTTCCAGAGGGTATTATTTTCCAATCAGGAAAAGCATACAAAGAACTCCGTAAGAATCTTGTGAATGACGGACTCTTTGCTGTAGTATCGCTCCCTGCCGGAGTATTTAATCCATATTCAGGAGTAAAAACCAGTATTCTATTTTTTGATAACGAAGTAGCGAAGAAAACAAAGGATTTGTTATTTGTAAAAGTAACTAGTGATGGATATGACCTTGGTGCACAGCGACGAAAGATTGAAAAAGATGATCTCGGAGATGCGGGAGTTATTTTGAAAGGATTTAGAGAATATGTTCGAAATGGAGAAAATCAAGAAACGATAGAGTCATTTGTCAATGGATCAGGAAAAGGATTTACTGTTTCAAAAGAAAAAATTTCTGAAACCGGAGACTATAATCTTTCTGCGGATAGATACAGAACCGTTGAAGTCAGAAACGAAAAATATCCATCAGTTAAATTGGAAGATATTTTCATAGAAATTAAAAACGGTAAAAATGTAGATCAGTTTGATCAGGTTGGTAAGTACAAAGTATCAAGAATTCAGACTATAGCTGACGGTACAGTTGACCTCAATAAAACTAAATATACAAATGATGAAGTTAGTGAAAACGACTTCCTTGTCGAAGGAGATATTCTTTTTAGTCATATAAACAGTATTGAACATTTGGCAAAAACTGCGATATTTATGAATATAAATGAAAAGGTTGTACATGGTTCAAATCTCATAAGACTAAGACCAGACAAAAGTAAGATAATACCTGAATACGCTATCAGTATTTTAAAAACAAAAGATTTTATTGAAAACGCAAGAAGATTTGCGCAAAAAGCTGTAAATCAAGCAAGTATAAACTCAACCTCAATAAGGAATTTAGAAATCCCACTCCCTCCTCTTGATGTTCAAAAAGAAATCGTTGAACAAATTGAAGTTAAACAAAAAGCCATTGAGGGAGCAAAACAAGTCATCGAAAATCTAGAGAGAGAGAGACGATATTTTGGTCAGTCACTTAAGAAGTTAGAGAATATTACTATGACCGAACTTGGAGAAATATTTACTTTAAGAAAAGAACAGATCAATCCTCAGAATCAAACAGGGGTAATTTCTTATGTTGGACTTGAAAACATAGAATCGAACTCAGGTAATTTGGTTGGAGAAGTTAATACAGACATAAAATCTATAAAAAGTATAAAGAATGTATTTAAAAAAGGAGATGTGTTATATGGAAAATTACGACCAAATTTGAATAAGGTTTGGCTCGCCAATATAGATGGAATTTGTTCTACAGATATATTGGTGTTAACTACCAAACCTGAATATTCACCAGAATTCTATGAATTAATATTAAGAAGTAACGACTTCAATGAGGAGGTGTTAAAAGGTCTAAAAGGCGCACAGTTACCTCGAGTAAGTTTTGACTATGTATCTAAAATTCAAATTCCGTCTGTACCTAAAGAAATTCAAAACAGTTTTTCTGATCAGATAAAAATTGAAAATGAAGTCATTTTATCAAATAAAGAACTTATTAAAATGATGGAGAAAAAGATAGAGAAAGTTTTATCTGAAATTTAACCATGGATGAATTTCGATGGAATCTTCCTGGCTATTTATCTCTAAAATACAATTCTCAAATTGAGCAGGATTACATAGTTGAATTACAGCAAGATTTTTTCGACCAAATTGAATCTGGTTCTTATAGATCAGCATTGATTACGTATCACTTGCTTTTTATGTGTTACGTAAACCAAGTTTTGTATAAAACAAAACTGTGGAAGACAGAAGACTTTAAGACCTCACTAATTCATTTAGGAGGAGATCTTGTTCAAAAACTAGAAATAGCAAATAGCCCAACAGCTTTTTCTCATAAAGACTTAAAAGAAAGAAGTTCTATAAATTTCTTAAATCTATATGAAAACTCTGTAGAAGTTATTAAAAAAGCTAAAACTATTGTTGATTTTAGAAATCAAAACTTAGGACACGCTACATATACCAAAATAAATGAAGACCAGTTTTATTCTAAAATTAATGAATACAATGAAGTTGTTGCTCTGATTGCAAATTTATATGAGGGGGCACTCTTAAAAGAGTTGGATAGTTTTGTGGCGAATAAATCTTTTGAAATCAAAGAGTATGTAGAAAATGGAGAAGGTTCTGATGATGATTTAATTGAAAATATCTCAATGGATGAGGTCGAGTTAGCATTTACAGCTCCTAATTATCTTAGTTACCAAGATATTTTTTCTTTGTGCACTCTTATGCCAGATGATGTCATAAATAGTCTTGAAAATAAGAAATATTATCTAAAAATTAGAGATCTGTTTGCTGATCACTTAAAAGATATTTTGCCGTAGTGATTTACAGCAATTTAATTATCTTATTCTTCAAAACCAATTCACTACTGATACATTCCAAGATAGATCTCTGTTCTAACGGAGATCCTTCTTTTAGTACAAATTTTGTGTAATCCTTGAGATCAATTGGCTCTATTTTCTCTGTCTTTTTCTTTCCCAAAAACATTGCTTGTAACTTCTTAAACTTTTGAATCTCAACATCAAGCTTTGCGGTGAGTTTAACCTTGTTTATGTTCAAAGTATCAACCATATCGAGTAGTGATTCGATAAGTTCAGTTTCATTCAGTGCAGGATTTTTACAATTCCTATCTTTTGCTTTTGTACATCGATAATAGACATGTCGGTTCACTCCGCCATTTAGAAGTTTCTTGAACTTTTCATCAGCAGTAATACCAGATCCGCAAGCTCCACATTTCATAATTCGGGTAAAAGCAAACTCTTTTCCTTGTGATTTTATCGTCTGCGACTTGATAGAGTTTCTTGTCTCATCAAACAGCTCTTTCGAGATGATAGGTTTGTGTTTTCCCTCATACCAAATACCTGATCCTTGCGGAAACTCAAAGCGACCATAATAGAAAGTATTATTTATAATCTTAAATACATTTCCTAGACTTAAGTGAAAACCTCTGTGAGTTTTAAAATTAAGATCATATCGTAGCCATGCGTGTACTTTTGATACACTCCATTTTTCATAACTAATCTTCTCAAATATTTGTCTGATGGTATCGGCTCGTTCCGGATCTATTTCTACCTCACACTTAGCTAATCGTTGATTAGGCTTTCTATATCCTGTTGGTGGTTGTACTGGCCATAATCCCATTTCACATCTCGCTCTCATACCACGCTTTACGTTGATACTTTTATTATCGTTTTCAAGCTTTGCCTGACTACAAAGGATCATTAGCAGGAACTTATCACTTGGCGAATTAGAAAAAGTCTGACCAAAAGTTTTAATCGTAATCAATTTCTTTTGATCCATTCTGTCTACAAGTTTTCCAAGGTCACCAGCATTACGAGAAAGTCTATCGGGTGCCCATGTAATAATTCCATTAAATATCCCTGTATCAATGTCTTTTACAATTTCCTCAAATACTGGTCTTTGCCCAGATTCCTTTGCAGAGTGTGATTCCTTGCGAATTTCAACTATAGTTAGATTTTCACGCTCGGCAATCTGTTTCATTTCTTTGATTTGAGAATCAATTGAAAGTGCTTGTTTTTCTTCTGCTTCGGTTGATTTACGAGCGTATAAGCAATACTTCATTTGGCTTTGTTCAACTTCTGTCATATATATATATATTAATGAGGCAGATTAGCTCTTTTGCTAAGCCCCCAATCGTTGGTAACTTGTTGGTAACTTCCTCTGTGATTTTAAGGTTCTGCGATAGAATGTCCGTTGAATAATAGGGTCGAAAATGCTATTATTCATTTACAACTAAATAAAGCAGTAGCCTAAACCATTTGAGAAATCGGGTGGCATGGTGAAAAATCGCAACGAGCATAAAGAACCTATCACTAGGGTCGCTCGTTGCGTTATATCTGGAAACGGATATATGAGTCGAAAGACTCTACCTAGTGGTAGGCTTTTTGCGTCTTACCCTAGAATTAAAACTAATACGCAAAAGAAAAATTTATGAAATTAGACATGTCGTCAGATGCAAATAGTATAAATAAAAATAAGGAGTGGATTAAAAAACATCCAATTTTAACAGGGGTAATAATTATATTTTTTGTAATAATGATAGGAAGTATGCTTGGTGGATCAGATACATCACAAAAAACTACTTCAACAACAGAAGTTGCAACTACTCAACCGAAAACATATGAAGATCGCATAAAAATTCTTGCAGTAAAAACTAATACAACAGATATTTCATATAAATCTATTGAAGATGTTAAGGCAGATAGTAATCGACCAGAAGGTTCTAGAATGATTACAGTTAGTTTAAATATTTTAGACTACTACAATGCAAGTGCATTATATAAAAATACTGGAGAATTAACAGGAAAAATATTACAAGAAACATTTGCTTCAAATCCAAATGTGTATGATGTCATTGTGTGGTATTTCGCAGACATAACTGATCAGTACGGTAATAAAGAAAATAAGTTATTGATATCACAGGCAATAGATAAAACAACCTATCAAAAAATTAATTGGCAAAACTTTGATAGCACCAAGCTTTGTGAATTTCTAAAATCTGAAAGCACAAAAAATGGAGGGGAAACAACATGTGTTGTTCTAGCTTCTATAAAATAGTCATCAAATATTTTAGAAAAACCTTTTCTAAAAAGAACAACTATTTTCTGGTGATTATTTGGATTAATATTCCAAAAAAAATTGAGTCAAAGAGAGTACATAAAAATAATTCAAAACAAAAAACTTTATTTTGAAATGCTACTTTATGTTTAATCCTCGTTTTAATAGATCAAATAGTCCTTCTTTCTTCTTTAATTCTTCTAGTTTTACTTTATCTGGTCTATATTTTGGATGACGATGTTTAAGCCAAAAACTTATAGCAAAATAGTTTTTCTCTTTTACCATTGTTAAAAGCTGACTTTCGCCCACATCATTCATAAACTCAACCCCTTTTTCTATTGAAGCCTCTATTTCCTCTGATAAATTTTTGTCAGAATTCTTCCATTTATAGAATGTATTCCGAGAAATACCTGTTTTTTCACAAGCAACTTGGATAATAGGTACTTTCTCTAATTCCTCAAGAAGTTTATTTTGTAAATTTTTCTTCATAGTGTTCAATTTTTACCTTGTTACCTGTCATGGTTTCGTATCGTTTGATGATCAAGTCGCAGAAGCGAGGTTCAAGTTCACAGCCATATACTTTTCGACCCAATTGTTCTCCTGCTAGTAGAGTGCTCCCTGAACCTAGAAAACTGTCTAGAATAATCTCGCCTGGCTTTGTACAGCGTTTAATTGCTTTCTCATGAAGTGTAATTGGTTTAGAAGTTGCATGTTGATAGTCTTTTGATGCTAATCTCTTTGCAGTCCAAATATCAATAAAGCTATTTACCTCATCTATAAGATTGTTACCAGTACTCAATTCTTTATTCATTACTTCGTTAAGATTTGTAATTGCTTTGGCAAGATAGGGTTTGCCACGCACACCATATACGACAGGTTCATAGACCTTGTTAAATGCTACTTTTGGTACAGGGTTTTGATTATTTTTAAGCCATAAGCAAACACGTTTATTACTGATCCCAAAGGAGCGGTAAACATCTTGAATAAGACCAATATAAATTTGATCACACCAATAAAAGACATGAGTATTAGGATTTGATACAGCAAGCGCACAATCAAGACTTTCACGAATAAATGTTTTATATTCATCAAATGTTCGAGAATCTTTAACATTTCCTCCATAATTTTGATTTCCACCGATACCACCATCATAGTCAATCTCCAGATTGTATACGGGGTCTGAATAGATCATGGATGCACGCTCATTTCGAAGTAGTCGTGAGAGTGTTTCTTGTTTAGTTGAGTCTCCACAAATAACTCGGTGGTTACCTAAGGTAATAATGTCACCAAGTTTTGTTTTTGGATCAACAATTTTCTTTAATTCTTTTTCTACATCGAATGAATCTTCCTTAATTTCCTTGTCTGTATCCCAGAATTTTGCAAGTTCAATATCATCAAATCCTGCAAAAGAAAGCGTTTCAATGTCGAATGATTTTAGTAGATCATAATCCCAGTCGCCCCCAAGCTTATTGGAACCAATTAAATACTCTTTTGATTCCTGTTCAGTAAGTTTACGGTTAGGTGTACGGATATCTATTAAATCATCACCACGATCAAGTAGTTGCAACGCTCGGATACGTTGATGTCCTGCGAGTATTTTTCCATCAAAGTCTACTGCAGGAATTTCGACAAGATTAAATTTTTTTAAGCTGCGCTTAAGGTCAGACATTTGCTTGTCAGAAATTTTTCGAGGGTTAATATTTTGTGGAATCAGATCATTAACTTTCTTTTGGGTTGTAACCCAGATTAATTTTTTCATAGAGATTCAAATTTAAATTAGTAAATAAAAAAACGCTCAGACACATATCCAACTTTCGTTAGATAGATGTCTGGGCGTTCCAGACGATGCTCGATTAAATTGTTGCAACCTGATTATTTCTCAAGATTAGGCGAGAGAAATTTTTTCGTTTAAAGATATTGATTCTTCGATGTGTAAAAATATATGCCCCATACCACATTGTGTACAAGTTATAGTGAACGAGCTACCACTTTGATAGGAAACTTTTATTTCTGATTTTTTCCCATTAAAAAATTTAATGAGCTCCATTTCACCAGTACTTGTACGTCTAGCAAGAGGAACAGGAATCTTACATCCATCACAATAAACAATATCTTTAACTTTAAACATAGCTAATGCTTTTTATTGATTAATAAATTCGACCCTATTTTGCAGGTGGAATACCCACAAGATAAGCATAGCAGATACTTGCTTTTTTGTATAGGGTTTTGTATACTATTTATACCATGACCAATAACCTTAGTGACAAAGACAAGAAAGCTTTTGCTCTTATCCGTAACAAGATTATCCATTATGGTGAAAGCCCTACCCTCCGTGAAATTAACGAAGTCACAGGGGGCAAATCTCCAAGATCCGCAAGTTTGGTGATCGACCGACTTGTAGAATCTGGTCTTATAAAAAAAAGCGGTAGAAATCTTATACTTGCGAACACATACAATGAAAGTTCTGTAAGTACAATAGAGGTACCCCTCGTTGGTGCCGTTGCGTGCGGAACTCCTATCTTCGCAGAAGAAAATATACAAACCTACATTTCCATATCAACACGAATGGCAAAAAAGGGTTCAACATATTTTCTACTTCGAGCATCAGGCGATTCTATGGACGAAGCAGGAATCAACAGTGGTGATTTGCTCCTCATAAGACAACAAGATTCAGCAGAGAACGGAGAAAAAGTTGTTGCACTCATCAACGATGAAGCGACGGTAAAGGTTTTTGAAAAGACTCGTGATGCTGTTATCCTCCGACCAAAGTCGAAGAACAAAAATCACAAGCCTATTATATTAACAGATAATTGCATGATCCAAGGGGTAGTTGTTGCGGTACTTCCAGCAGATCTATACTAAAAAACATATGGCAAAAAATATACATACAGTTTTCAATTCAGATCGTCACATGTGGGAAAATAAAGCAGAAAAATCTTCTACTCCACTTTCTTCACATCACACAAAAGAGAATGCTCTCAATAGAGCAGAAAATATTGCTGAAAAAGCAAAGGTTGAACATTTTATTCACGGTAAAGATGGAAAAATTCAAGAACGTAATAGCTACGGTAATGATCCTTTCCCGCCACGAGGATAACTATGGATACTTCTTTCGGTTCACAACCAAATACTAAGCACAAAGCCTTTATTAGTTTTCATCATGACGACGAATCTCATAGAGACGAATTTGAAACACAATTTGGGGAGCATTTCATTTCTAAAGCAGTTCAGATTGGAGATATAGATCCAGACAATAGTACTGATTATACAGCTCGTCTTATTGCTGATGATTATATTTCAGATGCAAGTGTTGTTATTGCACTTTATGGAGCGAATACCCATAAAAGAAAACATGTTGATTGGGAGATATCAGCTGGTCTAAATAAAAAAGTTGGAGGACACTCTGGCTTAGTAGTAATAATACTTCCAACATTCCCAATAAATCCTTTTGAAAATGGTGTATACAAGCAGGAACTACTGTATCCTCGTTTGCACCCTCGAACAGTTAAAAGTTTAAAATCTGGTTTTGCGGAAGTATATTTTTGGAAGTGTAATTATCCTCTTAATGAAGTCCATATTGGTGATGCGATACATAAAGCCTACGAGCGTCGCGTGACCCACAAAGAACTCATTGATAACTCTGACCCTCAGTATTCTAATAACCTACCTTAATTCCATGGAAAATACTTTAACAACACTCATTTCAATATCACTGACAAAAGACTATAATTTTTCTTTTCAATTCAACTACGTTTTTGTAGTAATTGGCGTTGCTTTGGTTCTTATTGGAATAGCTATAAAAAAATATCTTGGGACTTTTCGTGGAGACAACTTTGAGATAGACAACGCTGAAATGGGTTTCGGATCAGGTAAAATATCTTTCAAGCCCAATCGAGAAGATCAACAAATCGCCTATAAAATTTGGGTGGAACTAAGCACAAGAAAAATTGGAATACCTATTGATCTAAAGCATGATGTCATTTATGAGATTTATGATTCATGGCATAATTTTTTCTCAATCACTAGAGAGCTGATTAAAGATATCCCTGTGAGTAAGGTAAAAAATAACAGCACTCAAAAAGTTATTAGTCTTTCGATTGACGTTCTTAATAAGGGACTGCGACCACATCTAACCTCTTGGCAGGCTCGATTCAGATATTGGTATGAAAAAGAGTTAAAAAAAGATCAAGAAACTGATCCGCAAACCATTCAAGAATCTTACCCGAAATTTGAAGAATTGAAGACAGACCTTTTGGCTGTTAATAATCATTTAATTAAATATAGAGAGAAAATGCATGAGCTTGTTTTGGGTCTACCTAAAACAGATCGAAAAGAATCAGGTATTGAAGAAAAGTAAAAATAGTTACATATAACTGCAACTTTACATTGTCTATATTGTGTCACTTTTGTCACTTTTTATGAACATAGAAGATAAGAAAAATCCTAAAAATTGGACTAAAGAAGAAACAGATAGAGTTGTTGCTGTCTTTCAATGGTTACTAGATCAAGACAGGAAGCAAAATCCTCACTTATACACAAAGAAAGCTACTCTCGATAAGGGTCGATCTAAGAACAAGGAAAGGTTAAAATAATCCTTACAGGGTAAGGAATCCTTGGGTCGCATCTCGATTAGGCTCACAAAATACTTAAATAAAAAAAACCTACGTACGTAGGTTTTTTAATTTTAAAAATAAGATTAAAATTTTTTTTGAATCATAAGTCTTTCTACTCTTAGGCTAACTGTTGTTTGCTCAACGTCACAGATTCTTTGAATTGTTTGTTTTATTTGATTAATAATCAAATCTTTGTTTTCTTCTTTTTTAATACCTTTGATTTCAATCTTAATTGTTGCTTGTTTTTTGTTTGATTTTGTAGAGATTACAGATAGGTTTGCTTCTTTTTCTATTTCTACCAGCATACCTATATGCATAACTCTACTTTTACTGTCTGCAGAGACTAATTGCAAGGAACGCAACATTATCTCAGATGCGTTCAAGAAACCCGAAAGAGCTTTAATCGAAACTAAAATTTTCATTTTCATTTTTTACTTGATTTAAAGAATATATTTCATTTTTATACTATTACTTTAATATCCTAAAGTCAAAAAAGTTAAATGTCCTATTAGTGGAGATTGATAGATTATCTACACATATCTACAAAATAAAAAGAGTCAAACTAAATAATATAGTTAACTCTTTTTTAATTTTAAGAAAATTAAAATTCTTCATCTTCTTCTAATTTTTCAAACTCATCTAGTGGTGGATTTTCATAAAGAAAACTCGTAATACGCGAATTCGTTTTTCTTTTTTCAAGAGATTTGATTTCTCTTGTATCAAGATTTCCGAAATGTTTTGGAATTACAATCATTGAACCTAAAAAGTTGAGTTCTTCTTCTGTAAAGATCTCTGTTGGCCAAATACCAAAGAGGTTAAAGAAATCTAAAGTTTCTGTTGCCCAATTCATGGTTTGATTTTTAAAAGTGAAACAATATATATCCTTTTAAAGGATAACACAAATGAATTAAAATAAAAGTATTATTATAATATTTGACTTAATTATTAAATAATGTTATAAATTACAGTGATATATTTGATTTTTGAAAAGATAATTAACAATGAATATTCCTGATCTAATTCACAGTGTGGTCGGTAAAAAAGTAAGCGACCTAGAAGTAAAACTTTTTTTTGAAAAATTACGAGATTGTGCTTCAAAAAATGGAGTAGTTATCTATGTAAAAAAATACAGGTATAGTGATTCACTATACGAAAAAGTAGAATTCGGAAAATTTGGCACTCTAAGTGCGGAAACCCTACTAGAAGGCGCCGAAAAACTATTTTTCCTAGAAAAAAATGAAAATTTTAATTTTTCTCGTAATGAGAAAAAAGAACCAAATGGGTGTATCTCCATTTTGAATCAAGGTTACAAAATATACATTAGTGTAGCTGGATGCAAAACAGATGCAGAAAATGCATACTTAGCGATACATTTGATGCAAATAATAACAGACCTACAATTAAAAACAATTAGAACAATTCTTGGTTCTAAATTTTCAAAAGAAAATTGAAATCATAACAACCAATCTCACTATGCCGGCGAGGGATTTATCTCGAGCCGGCTTTTTATTTTAAATTTTATTTAAAGAAGCTTTTGTATCTTCCACGAGATTATTGATCATATCCTCTTTATTTAAAAAATTATCTCCCGGGCAATTTGTTTTTGGGCTACTCAAAGTTAATCCTGAAGGTTTCAATACTTTTTCATCAACTTCTCTATGATAAATAATATTACTTTTTGGTATATCGTATCCTGTTTTCAAGTGATTTAAAAGATTTTTTAAACTTTCTATTTGTTTTTCTGAAACTCTCTCTTCTTCATTAAAATTACCCAATAAACATATTCCCAAAGAACCATAATCTGGATCTTTTTTTATTATACTTTCATACTGTTCTAATTTTTCTGAATAATCTTCTCTATCTGGATTTAAAGATTTCAAATCATCACCAAAATATTTTTTAAAATCTTCTTTATATTCTAAAGTAGCTCCAGCGTGAGATCCAATCCTATCCTCTGGACGACCTTCAAGTATTTCCCCATCCTTTCCAATAAAATAATGATACGCTACATCATTCCATCCTCTTTTATTAATGTGAAAATTTTTAATTCCATTCACTTGACCTATAGTATCTCTATTAACAGAAACTCCAACATGGTGAATTACAATTCTTTTCAAATAATCTTTTAACTCTTTGCCTTCAATCTTTTCTTCTAAATAAGAATAAGTTGTAGCTTGTTTTTCTATAATTTTATTTTTTTCTTTTATATGATAAATTTCACCAAATTTTTTCTCATATTGAATTTTAATTTTATTCCAATCTATATCCCAATCTTCTCTTTTGATAATAGAAAAACCTTCTATTGTCTCTTGGTTGTTATTTTTACCTTCTTCGTTTTTTATTGAATTCAAATTTAAAATACCACCAAAACTACCAGGGAAAAGAAGACTAGCTCCAAAAATAGAAAGTTTTTTTAAAAAAGACCTTCTATCTATATTTTTTGAATTGTATGCATCCATTGTATTTTCTGCTGATTTTTCTGATGGTTTTTTAAAGATTTCAAGATTAAATTTCATATATTTATTTTAGCATTTTTAAAATATCTTCCACAAAGTCTCTTTTATTTGAAAGTCTAGGTACTTTATTTTGACCGCCTAATTTACCCTTACTCTTAAGCCAATTATAAAAAGTATTTCTCGGGGCAAAATGAATTATTGGTTTTTTTAAAATTATATTTTTATGTCTTTTTGCATCATAGTCAGAGTTTATTTCCCTTAAATTTTTATCTAAAAGTTCTATAAAATTTTCTTTATCTTTTGGTTCTTCTTCAAATTCAATAATCCATTCATGGCCTCCTCCTTTTTCTTGATCCATAAAAAAAGGAGCTACCGTGTAATCTAATATTTTAGAATGCGTTTCATGGCAAGTTTTTTTAATAGCTAAATCTGTGTTATGAACTACAACCTCTTCCCCAAAAACATTTATAAAATGTTTAGTTCTTCCTGTTATTACTATTCTATGAGGAGCAAGTGAAGTAAATTTTACAGTATCACCTATTGTATATCTCCAAAGACCAGCATTAGTAGTTATAATTAAAACATAATCAATATTAAGTTCCACATTATTTAAAGTATAAATTTTAGGATTTTCTGTGTGTAAATCCTTAAGTTCTATAAATTCATAAAAAACTCCATAATCAGGACTAAGCCACATTTCACCCTCATAAAGGCCTATTCCATCCTGTAAAGCAAAAAACCCTTCAGAAGCATTATAAGCCTCAATATAATGCATTTTTGAGCTTTTTATAAGGCCTTCAAAGACTTTACGATAAGGTGCGAAAGAAACAGCCCCATGAAAGAAAACTTCTAAATTGGGCCAAACCTCTAAAATGTCCGAAGCTCCCCTTTTTTCTACAACTTTTTTAATCAAAGCTATGGTCCAAGTTGGAGTTCCAGCAAGGCTACGGACATCTTCATTCATAGTTTCTTCAGCCATTTTCTCTAATTTAATTTCATAATCAGAGAGAGTTGCAATTTCTACACTTGGTGTTCTAAAAAATTTTCCAAAAACAGGTAAATTATTCATAAGTATAGCCGAAATATCACCTATAAAAATATCAGGGTTAGAATTTTTCTTTTCCAAACTCCCTCCCACGAAAACGCTTTTACCTTCCAAGACTTGGCTATTTGTATTGTTATTTACATAAAGCATTAACTGATCTTGACCAGCTTTAAAGCAAGATTTAAGTAAGTCATCCGAAACAGGCAAGAATTTACTGCGATCTGTGGTTCCTGAAGATTTTGAAAAATTTTCTATCAAACCCGGCCAAAGTATGTCTCGTTCCCCTTTTAACATTTTTTCAATATAGGGAAATAAATCTTCATAAATTACTATTGGTACCTTTTTTTGAAAATCTTCTAAGATTTTAACTTTAGAAAAATTATATTTCTTGCCATATTCTGTATTTTTTGCTTTTTCTAAAATATCAAAAAGAAATCTTTCTTGATATTTATAGGGATTTTCTTTTAATTCAAAAATTTCTGAAATTCTAAATTTTGAATAAATTAAAAAAAGCTTTGTGTTTAAATTAAAAGGCATATTTAAATTATACTGAAAATTCGTAAAATTAAAACTTTCTTTTTTCTGTAAAAGTAGTAAATTATATAAATGGATAATATTATGGAAAATATACAAATAGTAATTTTGGCAGCAGGCAAAGGAAAGAGAATGGAATCTGATGAACCAAAAGCCTTAGCACTTTTAAAAGGCAAACCTTTTTTAGGACACATTTTAGATACTTTAAATAGTCTAAATTTAAAACTAAAACCAATTATCGTAGTTGGTCATAAAAAAGAAAGAATTCAAGATTTCTTTGGTGATGTTTATGAATATGCTCATCAAGAAGAACAATTAGGTACAGGTCATGCACTTTCTTCTGCAGAGAATAAATTAATTAATTCGCATGATGTAATTTTGGTTATTTCTACCGATCAACCACTAATCTCTAAAGAGACCATTTTAAACATAATAGAAAATCACAAAAAAAATAATGGAACAATAACTCTAGGGACTTTGATCTTGCCAGACTTTTTGGAGTGGAGAAAAGGTTTAATCAATTTTGGTAGAATAGTAAGAGATATTAATAATAATGTAGAAAAAATAGTAGAATACAAGGACGCAAATGAAAAAGAAAGAGAAATAAAAGAAGTAAATCCAGCTTTATATGCTTTTGATGAAAAATGGCTTTGGGAGAATATCAATAAATTAAAAAATGAAAATGCTCAAGGTGAATATTATCTAACTGATTTAATTCATCTAGCTTTTGAACAAAACAAAAATGTTATTGGGGTACCAATAGAAAACACTCTAGAAGGAATGCAACCAAACACAAAAGAAGAATTAGAAATTTTAGAAAAACTTATAAATTAAAAAAAATAAAAATATGCAAAACCCATTTTTAAACGCGATGGCTCAGCTTGATAAGGTTGTAAAAATTAAGAACTTTAACCCAGAATTAATAGAAACCTTGCGCGCACCTGATCGTGATATTAGAATAACTATTCCTGTACGTATGGATAATGGAGAACTAAAAATCTTTGAAGGTTATCGCGTACAATACAACAACAAATTAGGTCCATACAAAGGCGGACTACGTTTTCATCCTGAAACAGAAATAAATGAAGTTAAAGCACTCGCTTTTTGGATGACCATAAAATGTGCCGTAGCTGGAATACCTATGGGTGGAGGTAAAGGAGGTATTACAGTAAACCCAAAAGAATTATCTAAAAATGAGTTAGAAAATCTTTCTCGTGGTTGGGTTAATAGAATGTATGAAGTTATAGGACCTCAAAAAGACGTCCCTGCCCCTGATGTAAATACTACTGGAGAAATAATGAACTGGATGGGGAACGAATATGAAAAATTAACTGGAGATAAAACAAGAGCTACTTTTACTGGAAAGCCAGTAGAAAATGGTGGATCTTTAGGTCGCGAAAGTGCAACAGGCCTCGGAGGGTTTTATGTTTTTAAAGCTCTTCAAGAAAAACTTGATTTAAAAGAAAAAGTTAGCGTGGCTATTCAAGGTTTAGGTAATGTAGGTTCTTTCGCTTTTAAAAGTTTTACAGAAGACGGGCATAAAGTTTTAGCTATTTCAGATTCTAAAGGTGGAATCTTTAAAGAAGAAGGACTTATTTATGAAGAAGTTTTAAAATATAAAAAAGAAAATGGAACTTTAGAAAATTTTCCAAATGCAAAATATATTACCAATGAAGAATTATTGGAATTAGAAGTTGACCTATTAATTCCCGCTGCTTTCGAAAATCAAATTACAGAGAGTAATGCAAATAATATAAAAGCAAAAGCAATATTAGAACTTGCAAATGGTCCAATAACCCCAGAAGCTGATGAAATTCTTCACAATAAAAATATTCCCGTAATTCCGGATGTTTTAGCTAATTCTGGTGGAGTGACTGTTTCTTCTTTTGAATGGGAACAAAATTTAAAAAATGAAAAATGGACTGAAGAAGAAGTAAATATAAAACTGCAAAATATTTTAAATAATTCTTCTTTAAAAATTTTTGATATTTCAAAAGCAAATAATACAAGCTTGCGTAATAGTGCTTTTATTTTAGCTCTTGAGAGAATACAGGAAAAAATGTAATATATAAATACAACCGACTATAATTATTTAGTCGAGTTTTGCGCGGTTAGCTCATTTGGTAGAGCGATCCCTTGACGTGGGATAGGCGATAGGTTCGAATCCTATATCGCGCACCTTAAAAGAAACAATCATTAACTTTATTTCATTTCTTGTTTGTTTTTTTGATTATACATTCCTAGCAAAACAAAGATAGAAAGAATTATAACTAAAATAATACCAGAAAGAAGATATAAATTAACATTCCCTAAAATACTTGGTTCTTTAACTGGTTCGTAAACTTGAGCTAAGGGTACATCTTGGAAAGTAATAGCTTCAGCAGTTTTAGCAAAGAAATATCCTTCGCTTCGAGCTAAAATCTTTCCTGTATTATTAACTGTAGCAACATAAATAGAATGGTTACCATCTTCTAATTCTTTATCTAAAACATACTCCCACTCCCCTAATGAATTGGTTTTAATTGTCACCATAATAGGGTTACTGTAAATATATAAAGACACAAAACTATTTGGTAAAGCATTACCCTTAATAGTTACTAATTTTTCTGTAGTTAATTTTACTTCATTAATTGAGTAATCTTTTATAATATTAATATCTGATTCTTTTGGTTCTTCTAAATTAATATTAATCAAATCTGTTTTCTTTGGGTCGTAACCAAGCAAAATCTTTTCTGAGGCATTTATTTTCTTACCATCTGGTAATACTGAAACTGGAGAAGGTAAAACAGGGTCGATATTGTAAACATACAGAGAATCATAATCAGAAACACCATCCTTATTTGTATCTTGATAAAAAATACTTAAACCCTCTTGTTTTATTGAAGAAGATTTAATTTTTAAAAGCTGATTAACTTGAGTAAATTCTTTTTCAATATCAATCAATTTATTTTTATCTTGTTTTGAGTCTAAAGTTTGCTCTATTGTTTTAGACAAAAAAACATTAATTTCTTTATCTAAATTTTTGCTAAATAAATCAATATCTTGATTATTGGATAAATCTAAAGAAGAAAAATAATTATTAATTTTATTTAAAACTTCATTTCTATAAATTAAAATTTTTTCTTTATTTTCATCTGATAAATCAAAAGACAAAGAATCAAAAGCTAAATTTATATTTTTAATTAATTCTTCTTTAGCTAAAATAGTATTCTTATTTAATTCTTTAGTTTTTTGTATGTTTGTTTCTAGGTTTTTTAATAATTCATCTTGAGAAGAAGAATTAATTTTACTAATTAGAGTATCTTTTTCTTTTTTAATATCAAAAACTGGAACAATCTCTTCTTTATTGTTTTCTTGAACTAATTTTGTGGTAGTTGTTGGTTTTAGTGTGTTTTTGACATCAAATTCTCCAATGGTATTATAACCACCCTGACTTTGTGTGGTGATTTTATTTGTGGTATTAGATATATTTGTTTCATTTTTTATTGTTGATGTTGTTTGGGTATTTGTCGTATTATTATTTGCAATAATCTCTTTTATCGTCTTAATACTATAATTTATTAAAACTTCATTTGAATAAACATCAGGTGAACAACCATCTAAATTACAACTCTTAATATAATATTTATAATAAGACTCAGGAACAATATCAGAATCTTGATATTCAGTAATATTTGAATTTAAAGTAGCCAAAAGATAAAAATCTTTCGTAGTTGCTCCAAATGTTTTTTTAAAAATCAAAAAATTTTTCTCATTAGAAGAATTATCGGACCATTTTAAATAAATTTTTTGAGAGGTCTTATCAAATAAAGCAGTAAAATTAGAAGGAGATAAAAGAGAGCCATTATAATTCTTTATATTTGTAGTTTCAAATGTATTTGTTTTATCAAATGAATCTGCAATTAATGCTGTTGTGGTATTGGTTTGTGTTGTGACAGTAGGTGTAGTTGTTGTTTGTGTACTGGTGGAAGTTGTTGTGTTTGAAGCAGCAATCGGTATAGTTGTGGTTGTGGTGATTGTATTGGGTATAGTAGCTGTTGTTTGTGTACTGGTGGAAGTTGTTGGAGATATTGTAGAAATAGTATTTGTTTGCGAGCCAGTGAAAACATATTCCTCTATTGGAACTACTGTAATAATATTAGAATTTACACAATTAAAAATATTTTCTAATAAACAAGCTTTAACATAGTAAGTATTAGTCGCGCCTTTGTTGTTAGTAAGATCATCAATATAAAAGTATGATGTTGTTCCAAAGGTGCTATTTACAGAATAAATTGGTGTAGTATTATTATTTTTATAAATTTTAAAATTATAATTATTATTTGAATTATAATTCCAATAAATTTTTACTGCGTTATTTGTTATTTGATAACTTAAGTTATATGGAACGGAAGATGTGTTATTTAAATTTGCAGATTCAAGAGAAAAAACTTTATTATTGTAAAAAAGATATGATAAAGAAATAATTAAAAAAAACAACAAAAAAGTTACCTTAATCTTACTTGAAATATAAATATTCATATTACCTTAATTATAAAACTATAAACTAGATAAATCAATAAATTATTTTGAATTTATTATTGGAAAGTAAATCACAAAATGAGAACCAACTCCCTTGATAGATTCTACAGATATATCCCCTTTCATTTCTTTCACTATTTTAGCTGTAATCCAAAGCCCTAGACCAGTTCCTCTTATGCTTTGAGTATCTTCATTTCGTATTCTATAAAATTTTTCAAACAATCTTTCTTTTTCTTCTGAACTCATACCAATACCAGTATCACTAACTCTAATATATAAGCGATTTTTTTCAACATATTGTTTTATTATAACTTCTCCTTTATTTGTATATTTAACTGCATTTCCAATCAAATTAATTAAAACCTGTCTTAATTTATTTTCATCAACACTAATAAGTTGACCATCAGCCGCTTTAGAAAAGTCAAAAGAAATATTTAAATTTTTCTCTTTAGCATTTAAAGCAAAAGAATCAGCAATATTTACAATTAATTCTTTAGGATTTAATTCTTTATATTCAAAATTCATTCTACCTTGCTCAATCATAGAGACATCTAAGATTTCATTTATTAAAGAATTCAATTGGTTTACAGAGATTTCAATTTTTGATACATTTTCTCTCGTTTCAGGTAAAAGTTCTGGTGCGTCTTTTATGAAATCAGCATAACCTTTTATAATAAACAAAGGTGTCTTTAATTCATGTGAAGCCATAGAAACGAAATCATCTTTTAATTTATCTATTTCTTTTAATTTTTTGTATAAATCTATATAATCTATTATTTTTGATTGTCTAAAAAATAAAAAAATTATTAAAATAACAACAAATAATAATAAAAATTTACTGTTTTCAATATTTTTTTGAATAGTTAAATCAGCTTGAGATAAAGTTTGCGTTGTTGTAATAACACCTACTATTTCTTGATTTATATTCAAAATGGCTCTCGTGGTTTGAAAAAGTCTTTCATCATTAGAAGTAATTGGTAATGTAATTGAAGATGAAGGTTCTAATGAAGCTAAATTAAAGAAATAATAACCTAAATCAATATCTTGATTTAATTCTTCTGTATTATTAGATGCTATTATTTTGTATACAAAAATATCTTTATTTAATTCTTCATTAAATAATTTTTCTTTTATAATAATTCGAAAAGTTCTAATAGTTTCATTGTTTTTTAAAACTTCATTAATTTTTTGGTTTAAATAATCTTTGTCATTTAATTTATCAACAGCAAAAGGCACGAAAGCATCTTGCAATGAACCAACCCTTACATTAATCAATCTTTCTTGAGCATCGTTTGCAATTTTGATAAATCTTTCTGTGGTAAATATAAAAGCAATAACTATAATAATTGCTGTAATAATAGTAAAAATAAGTTGAGTGTTATTTTTAACTTTATTAAAACCATCTTGAAAAGCATTAAATATAAATTTAAACATAATAATATAATAACATTTTTTAAAAAATATAAAAAAGCAGATAAATAATTATTTATCTGCTTTTTTGTTTTGTATTTTAGACAATAGATATTCAATATTTTCAATAATAAATATTTTATCTGATTTGGACTTTGATTTAAATTTAAATTCAATTTTCCAATCAGTCTTAATAATAGAAAAAAGGTATTCTATATCTTCTCTATTGTCAAAATATAAGAAAGGAAATTTCCTTTCTAATTTTAATTCTTTTTTAATAAAAAGAGAAAGTATTATTTTACCTTCTATAGATTTATTTAGAACTAAGAAATTTTCCATATTAAAAGATTTTAAGTGAAAGAATATAATCCAAATATAATATAACAGAAAATAAAAAAAGGAGCTATTGCTCCTAATTTATAAAATTACTAAGGCTTTCTTAATGAATTAGCCTTAAAAATAGAATCATAATTAAAATTATCACTTTTTTGCAAAAATGATGGGATTTCTTTTTCATCAATTTTTACAAAATCAATACCAGAAAAACTTTCAACAATACCCAATAAATTGCCTATTTCCATTTTTGGTAAATTTAAAAACATATCCATCTTATATCTGTTGCCAGAGTCTTCGACTCTTGCAAACATTACATTAGTGTTTATTTCATTATTCATGCTAATAAAATAATCTCCAATTTGTAAATTTTCTAAAGAAGGAAAATTTGAGATCTTTGAAACCATTTTTAAAATTGTTTTATATTATAATTATATAATGTACATTCAAAATAAATATAACATAAATTTTAAAATTTGACAATAGAAAGAATAAATATCATAATATTGAAATATGAAAATATTAGCCATAGAAACAAGCTGTGACGAAACAGGGATAAGTATCCTTGAAGCAAAAAAGGACAAAAATAATACAAATTTTAAAATCCTTGCGAACACCCTCGCCTCTCAAGTAAAAATCCATAAAGAATATGGAGGAGTTTACCCCGCACTAGCTAAAAGAGAACATATTAAGAATTTACCGATTCTACTTAAAAAAGTTTTAAAAAAGACAAAATTAGAAAAAAGCAAAAAGCCTGTAGATGTAGTAATAGTAACTTCAGGTCCAGGACTTGAACCTGCACTTTGGACTGGAATAGTTTTCGCAAAAGAATTAAGCCAAAAATGGAATATACCCACAATTCCTGCGAATCATATGGAAGGTCATATTTTTTCAGTTTACGCTAATCATACAGGGAATTTTAAAATTCCTTTAGATAAAAAAGAAGCTAAATTTCCCCTACTTTCTTTATTAATTTCTGGAGGTCATACTGAGCTTGTTTTGATTAAATCTTGGGGTAAATATAAAATTATTGGCGAGACTGTTGATGATGCTGTTGGTGAAGCTTATGATAAAGTTGCACGAATGTTGAAATTACCTTATCCAGGAGGGCCTGAAGTTTCTCGCTTAGCGGAAGAAAGAAGAAAAGTTTTGAATTTTAAAAGCATTGCGCAGGCTGTCGAGCCGAACATAGCAATCCGCGAGCACGCGGATATGCGTGCTTTTAAAATTCAAAACTTTTCTGAAGCTATAAAACTACCCCGACCCATGATACATACAAAAGATTTTAATTTCTCTTTTTCGGGTCTTAAGACAGCAGTACTTTATCTACTGCAAGATTTAGAAAAAAATAAAGTTGTTATTGACGAGAATTTAAAAAGAAAAATTGCTTTAGAGTTTGAAGAAGCTGTTACTGAAGTCTTGCTTCATAAAACAAAAAAAGCTATAGAAAAATATAAAGTAAGTGGACTTATCGTAGCTGGAGGAGTTTCGGCTAATAAAAACATAAAAAAAGAAATAACTAAGATGGGTAAAAAATACAACATCAAAATTATGATTCCAAAACAAAAACTAACTGGAGATAATTCTATAATGATTGCCATGGCTGGTTTTATGAAATATCTAGAAAACCCAAAGAAAATATATAAAAATATAAAAGCCGAAGGTAATTTAAAACTAAAATAGATTATGATATAATTCATATTATGATAAATGAAAAGTTTTTGCGCCCTTATAGCGCAAAAGATACAGAAGATAATATTTATAAAATCTGGGAAGAATCTGGTTTTTTTAATCCTGATATTTGTGTAGAAAAAGGAATTATTAAAGAAGATGCAGAACCTTTTTCTATTGTGCAACCTCCTCCTAATGTGACTGGTGTATTGCATTTAGGTCATGCTTTAGAAAATTCAATGCAAGATACCTTAATACGATTTAATAGAATGCTGGGTAAAAAAACTCTTTGGATACCTGGAACGGATCATGCAGCTATTGCTACTCAATCCAAAGTAGAAAAAATACTAGAGAAAGATAAAATTCGTAAAACTGATTTAGGTAGAGAAGAGTTCTTAAAGCGAGTAGAAGAATATGCTAAAAACTCTCATGATACTATCGTCTCTCAAACTAAAAAAATGGGATCGTCTCTTGACTGGTCTCGAGAAGCTTTTACGTTAGACGAGAAAAGAAATTTAGCTGTAAGAACTACCTTTAAAAAAATGTATGATGAAGGTTTAATTTATCGTGGTTATCGTATTGTAAACTGGGATCCAAAAGGTCAAACCACTATTTCTGATGACGAAATAGTAAATGAAGAAAGAAAAGCTAAACTCTATACTTTTAAATACTCTGCTGACTTCCCTATTTCAATCTCAACTACTCGCCCGGAAACAAAATTAGGAGACACAGCATTAGCCGTACACCCAGATGACTCTCGTTACAGTAAATATATAGGCAATTCCTATGAAGTAGACTTTCTAGGAGAAAAACTAAACATTAAAATTATTGCTGATGAAAAAGTCGAAAAAGATTTTGGAACTGGAGCTTTAGGGGTTACTCCAGCTCATTCACAAACCGACTGGGAGCTTGCCCAGAAACACAATCTAAAAATAATTCCTATTATAAATGAATATGCAAAAATAACTGTTGGAGATGAGAGGGTTTTAAATAAAAAAACTATTGAAGCTCGAGAAGTAATTGTAAATTATCTAAAAGAAAATAATTTATTAGAAAAAGAAGAAGAAATAAATCAAAGTGTTCCAACCGCAGAACGCACAGGGGCAGTTATAGAACCTTTACCTAAAGAACAATGGTTTATAGACGTAAATAAGCCTATACCTTCTCGTGAGAATAAAAGTTTAAAAGAATTAATGCTTAAACCTTTACAAAAAGAAGAAATAGAAATTTTACCTGATAGATTCTTAAAAGTTTATTTCCATTGGATAGAAAATTTGCGTGACTGGTGCATCTCAAGACAAATCTGGTACGGACACCAAATCCCTGTTTGGTATAATAAAAATAATAAAGAAATTCATTGTGACATAAATCCTCCTCAAGACATAGAAAATTGGGAGCAAGATCCTGACACATTAGACACTTGGTTCTCTTCTGGGCTTTGGACTTTCTCTACCCTTGGTTGGCCAGAAGAAACTAAAGATTTAAAAACTTTTCATCCTACAAACGTTATAAACCCTGGTTATGAAATTCTTTTCTTTTGGATTGCTCGTATGATACTAATGTCTCAATATTTACTTGGAGAAATTCCTTTTAAAACTATTTATTTGCATGGAATTTTAAGAGATAATAAAGGTCAAAAATTTAGTAAATCTTTAGGCAATGGAATTGATCCTATAGAAGTTATAAATGAATATGGGGCCGATGCTTTAAGGATGTCGCTTTTAATTGGTATTTCACCGGGCATGGATTCTAAATTTGATATCCAAAAAGTAAAAGCTTACGGAAAATTTTCAAATAAAATCTGGAATGCAACTCGCTTCGTATTAGAACAAACTTCGTCTTTGGAAAAAGATAATATAGATTTAGATTTACTTGATGAAGAAGATAAAAAATCACATCAAGAATTAGAAATTTTAATAAAAGAAATTACAGAAGAAATGAAAGAATATAAATTCTACCTTGTTGCTGATAAAATTTATCATTATTTCTGGCACACTTTTGCAGATATTTTAATAGAAAGATCTAAGATAAAAATCAATGAGAATAATAATAAAGAATCGGCTCAAATATTGCTTTATACTCACTTAGAAACTTTACTAAAGTTACTTCACCCTTTTATGCCTTTTATTACCGAAGAAATTTGGCAAAACATGAAAGAAAAAGAATTATTAATGGTTCAAAAATGGCCTATTCCTACGGCTAGTAAAAATAAATAATGCATACACCTCAAACAATTTTATTTGCATTTTTAGGGGGAATAATTCCAGCTTTGCTTTGGCTTTGGTTTTGGCTTAAAGAAGAAGATAAAAAAGAACCAAAACAAGTTTTAACTGCAATTTTTGTCCTAGGAATGTTAAGTGTAATGTTTGTAATACCGATCCAAAAATATATCCAAGCAAATATAATAAACGAAAATTTACAATTAATCCTTTGGGCAAGTACCGAAGAATTAATAAAATATTTTGTTGTTTTTGTTTTAATTTATCATACTAGATATATAAATAAACCTCTTGATTGGCCTATTTACATGATTACAAGCGCATTAGGTTTCGCTGCCCTTGAAAATACTTTTTTCTTGTTGGAACCTTTTAGTTTAGGAGATACTACTGTTGGATTACTTACTGGTAGTTTAAGATTTCTTGGATCCACTTTACTTCATAGTATTGTAAGTGCTGTTTTAGGTATAGCTATCGCTCTTTCTTTCTATATGAACTTCTTTGCAAAAAAAATATATCTATTTTTTGGAATAATCCTAGCAACAGTCTTGCATAGTATCTTTAATTTTTTTATAATTAATACAGAAGGAAGTAATGTTATACAAATTTTTGCTTTCTTGTGGGTGTTTACTATCATTGTAATGCTACTCTTTGAAAAAGTTAGAAGAATGAGTGGCGAATATTAATATTTAATTTTAAAAACAAAATGCAAAATAAAAAAAGAGGTTTTTTTGAAAGATTAACAGGAAGTATGAGGTTAGAAGAAATAGAAGAAGAAATAGACGAAGAAGTTCCTGCTAAAAATCCTAATTGGCTTGAAGCAGAAAATGAAGAAGCAGAACTTGCTGTTGATGTGTATCAAACTCCTCGGGATATTATAATTCAAACTATGATTGCTGGAGTAAGGCCTGAAGATATGGAACTAGAAATTGCTCGCGATGTAATAGTTATCAAAGGTAAAAGAGAAGTTGAACATGATATTGATGATGAAAATTATTTCACCAAAGAGCTTTATTGGGGTAAATTCTCTCGCACGATTTCCTTGCCACAAGAAGTTGAACCAGAATTTGTAGAAGCAGTAGAAAAACACGGACTCCTAACAATCAAAATACAAAAAGTAGATAAAGAAAAGAAATCCAGAGTAAAAGTAAAATCTATCTAATCAAAAAACTCCCATATAGTGGGAGTTTTTTATTTTGGTGCCAAGACCCAGGATCGAACTGGGGACCTATCCCTCTTCAGGGGAGCGCTCTACCAACTGAGCTATCTTGGCATATTATTTTGTTTTTAATTTACATACTTAACCAATAACTCTCGTTACCTACCAAAACAGCATATCTTGGCTTATACTTTTTAATTATCAAAACTATTTTGGTAAATTAAGACTTTTTAAATCTAAATTATCAAGTAAACTTTTTATTACATCAGGATTTGCTCCTGTTTGGCTTATATTTGACAAAGTGCTATATATTTCAAAAACTTTTAAGATATATGGTTGAAGATAATAATAAGCACCTAATACAAACAAAACAAAAAGGATAAACTTAACTGTGGCAATTAGAGTTGCTCTTTTTTGAACACTTCTAATCTTATGAAGCATCTCGTTATTTTCTTGAGTTAATTCATAAACTTTTTCTAATAATTTTTTTGCTTCTGGTTCCACAGAAATATAATAGCATAAAAAGACAAAAAAACAAACTTTAAAAGGAGATCTTTATGTGCTAAATTGTATATAATGCCCTCATAGTTCAATGGATAGAACAGTTCCGTCCTAAGGAATAGATCCCCGTTCGATTCGGAGTGAGGGCACAATTTAAAAATCCCCTTCGATCATACTCAGGGGATTTTTAAATTACATTCCTAGTAGCTCTACAATTTTAGGTTTATTAAAACCTATTACCATATCTTCTCCAATAAATATAACAGGTACACCCATTTGACCACTTTTCTCTATTAATTCTTCTCTTTTTTGAGAATCTTCAGCTACATTGTAGTCTGTGAAAGCTACATTGTTTTCTTTAAAGAAATCTTTTGCCATATGGCAAAAATGACAAGTTGGGGTTGAATAAATTTTTACTTCTTTCATATTTTTTAAAAATTAATTGTTAATAGATTTACATTATATCATATTTAAAAAGGTAGACAAAATAAAACCCCCTTAATATTTAAGAGGGTTTATCCTGAAAATTTAAGTTTTCAAAATATCGCTTTCAAAAAAAGCAATATGAATATTATTGCTGTCAAACCAACCGGAACCTTTTCAAGGATATCTTTTTTGATAAAAAAGTAAAACATTAAAATTGTGGATATGACTCCGCAAGATAAAAAGAAAAGGGTCAAATTTACACCTTTGTTTATCAAAAAATCGACAAAAGGTATATCATGTTTTTGGTCTATTAAAACTGAAATCAAAGCCCAAAAATTCAAAAGAGCTAAAATTAAAAAAAATAAACCGACGATAATTCTATCTCTTAGTTTCATAAACTTATAATTTTAAAAAACAATAAAAAAATTTAATTCAAAATTCATATTAAACTAAATATAAATTTTGTCAAATTAGATATAAACTAAAATGGATTTATATTACCTAAATATTTTAAAGATTCAATGGTTATTTTATTCATCATATTTACTGCTTCTGTCGGATACTTCCCTTTTGCTGTTTCATCAGAGAGCATAACTGCATCAGCTCCAGAAATAACAGCAAAAGCAACATCAGTCACTTCTGCTCTAGTTGGAAAAGGATTTTCAGTCATAGAAAGCATCATTTGAGTTGCCACTATTACTGGTTTATTTTTATTTTTACACCTAATAATAATATCTTTTTGAATAAATGGAATTTGTTCTAAAGGTACTTCGTTACCTAAATCTCCTCTTGCAATCATAATAGCATCAGAAGCATCAATAATACTATCAATATTTTGATAAGCTATATTTCTCTCTATTTTTGCAATAACTGGTAAAACTTTACCTATTTTTTTCATTTCCTCTCTTAATTTAAAGATATCTTCACTATTACCAACATAAGACATAGCAATGTAATCTAAATTGTTTTTTATTCCAAAAGCTAAGTCTTTCAAGTCTTTTTCTGTAATTAATTCTATAGCATTTTGATTATATTCATGACCTTCTTCATTTTGCATACGAGGACCAGATAAATCTTGAATAATTTTTACATTTTTATTTAATTCTTTATTTAATTCACGAACAAAATTTATATAACTTAAATGTTCCTCATAAGTACCCCAAGAAAAATTAAGTCTAACTATATCCATACCAGAAGAAATCATTTCTTTAATAATTTCTTTTTTATTTGAAGAAAAACCTATTGTACCTATTATTTGTGTTTTTTTAATCATTTTTTATTTTGTTATTTTTATAAATCTATTATATTTAACTAAACGCTCTTCTTTAGAAGGTGCTCCCGCTTTTAAACCAAAAGCACCAAAAGCTGAAGCAAGATCTGCTATAAAATCATCCATAGTCTCCCCACTCCTATGACTTACAATTATTTCAATGTTATTTTCATAAGCAAGCTTTATTGTCTCAAAAACTTCTGTTAAGGTGCCTATTTGATTTGGTTTGATAATTAATGCATTAATACTGTTTTCTTTTATAGCTTTTTCAAGTAATACCTTGTTAGTTACAGTTAAATCATCAGCTACTACCAATAACTCTGGAAATTTATTTTTTAAAATGGCAAAAGATTCAAAATCATTTTCTTCAAAAGGGTCTTCTATTGAGAAAATATTAAATTCATTAATTAATTGGGCATATAAATTCATTAATTCTTCTTTAGTAATCTTTTTACCATCAACTAAATAAAAACCTTCTTCGTAAAAAGATGAAGCTGCAACATCTAAAGCTAGTCTTACTTTATTTTCTAAATTATTGTTTGTAATAACTTTTTTTAGAAAAACCAAAGGCTCTCTAATATTTTCTAACTTAGGAGCAAAACCCCCCTCATCTCCTATTGGAATATCATCAATTTCAAGATTGGATTGTATTAGATTTTTTAATAAATTTTGAAAATTAATAACAATTTCCAAGGCCTCTTTTGGATCTTCTACAATTGGAACTATATGATATTCTTGAAAAGCTAGATTATTTTCGGCATGTTTACCACCATTTATTAAATTAGCATAAAAATATGTTTGAGGATTTTTTGGTTTAATGTAAAAAATTTCTTTTAAATAATTAGAAAGAGGGATGTTTCTAGAAAATGCGCCTAGTCTAGCACAAGCTATACTAATTCCTAAAATAGAATTACCTCCTAAGTTACTTTTATTTAAAGTACCGTCAAGTTCAATCATGGTCTGATCTATTTCTTTTTGGTTCAAAACATTCTTACCTATCAAACTAGGTTGAATTATATTTTCTATTTTAGAAATTGCATTTTTCATACCGCCATCAGGATCGCGTAATTCGCAACATTCACTCATACCAGTAGAAGCACCAGAAGGAACAGAAAAAGATGCTTCAAACAAATCAGTAAACACGGTAATTTTTAAAGTTGGTTTTTCTCTTGAATCTACTATTTCTATAGCTTCAATTTTTGTAATTAAATTATTTGACATATTAAATATTTTTTTTATTAAATAAAATCATTAAATCAGAAACATTCGCCCCTGTAGGTCCAGTAATAATTAAATTATTAGTTTCCTTAAAAGCTGTTTCTGCATCGAAATTCTCTAAAGCTTCATCTATATTTATATTTTTAAGTTTAACTTCATCTAAAGTTAGACTATCAGCTAAAGCTCCAGCAAATGGCCCGTTATCCATACCATCAGAAGCAAGAGAAATAAATATTGTATCATTATGAAAATGGTTTAATTGCAAAGCTTTCAAAGACATATATAAATTTCTACCCCCGCTACCCTTATTGCCTACTACTTTTAATTTTGGTTCTCCTGCACCTAAAACAACAGTATTTTCTTCTTTTGCATCAAAAATCATCTTTATGGATTCTTCTATATTAGCATACATATCTGTAGAAACAATATGTGCTCTCAATCCTAATTCTTCTACTTTTTTCTTCATGTTCAAAATTGCAGTCTTGTTATCAACTAAAACAAAATTATATACCTTTTCAAAATATTTATCTTCTTTAGGAGTTTCATTTAATTCAAAATCACCTAAATTATATTTATCAATAATATTCTGAGCATCTAATATGGTTGAATTGTCTTTATAGGTTGGGCCAGAAGCAACTTCTTCAAAATTATCTCCGGGAACATCTGAAAATATCAAACCAATCAAAGTTGCAGGATATACTAATTTTGCAATACCTCCTCCTTTTAATAAAGATAAATGTTTTCTTATTGTATTAATTTCAACTATTGTTTGACCACTTTTAAGGAAAGTTTCATATAATTTTTCTCCTTGAACGCATTCATTTTCAGGATAACAAAGCAATGCAGATCCTCCTCCTGAAACAATAGCAATAATTAAATCATTTTCTTTTGAATCTTTTAAAAGCTCATAAATTCTCTTACCTGGAGCAATGTTAATTGAAGATGGTTTAGGGTGAGTACCCTTGAAACTCTCTATAATATGGCAGGTTATTTGATTTAATCCGACAATAGCTCCTTCTTTAATTTTTTCACCTAAAATTTCTTCTAAAGCTAAAGCTGCATCACAAGCTGATTTACCAAAACCAACAACTTTTATCTTATCAAACAAAGACAAATCAAAACTTTGCTGTTGAATATATAAAATATTATTCTCTAGCTTAATATTATCTTTAATAATTCCTTTGGTGTTTATAGAATCTAAACCGTGATTAACTATGTCTAAAACCAATTTACGATTTTCATTAATAGCTATATCTTTATAATTTTTTATCCAATTATTTTTCATATTATTTAACTAAATTAATTAGTTCTTTTTTTAAAAAACCTATTATATTACTTATTACTGTTGCTGATATTCTTTCCTCAGCCTCCTTAGTATAAAAAGCAATATGAGGAGTTACAATAACATTAGACATATCAATCAAGGCTCTATTGGCAAGTAAAGTTTTATAATTACCGGGATCATTTTCAGAAATTAAAATTTCATTTTCATTTTGCAAATCTCTTTCTGATTCTAAAACATCCAAAGCAGCACCCGCTATGTCTTTATTAATTAAACCTTTTACCAAAGCATCTGTTTCTATTAATTCACCTCGGGCTGTATTTATAATATAAACACCTTTTTTAGCTTTAGATAAATTTTCTTTATTTAATAAATGATGGTTTTCTTTAGTATAGGGAGCGTGCAATGTAATAATATCAGCCAAAGAAATAACTTCTTCTAAGCTTTTATATTCAAAATTATACTCTTTTGCAAAATTGATATCTGGATATAAATCGTAAGCAAGAATATTCATACCAAAACCACGAGCAATTTTTATTACATGTTTACCAATTTTACCAGTACCAACAACTCCTATAGTTTTATTCTCTAAATCAAAACCAGAAAAATTTCCGATATTAAAATTTCCATCATCTTTTAATTTGTTATAAGCTAAATAAACCTTACGAGATAAATTTAAAATTAAAGCAAAAGTATATTCAGCTACAGTCTGTGATCCATAAGCAGGTACATTCGATACTAAAATATTTTTTTCTCTACAAAAAGCAACATCAATATGGTCGTAACCAGTTGAACCAGTTGTAATGAATTTTAAATTGGGTAAATTATTTAAAATTTCTTTATCTAAAATAGAATTTACAAAAACATACAAAGCATCACAATCAGAAATCAAACTTAAGTGATTTTTATTTAATCTTTCTTCAAAAAAAATAATTTCTAAATTCAAATCTGTTAAAGCTAATTTAAATTTCTCTTGTTTTTCTTTATTTAATTCAAAAAATGCAATTTTCATCCTATAGTGAATTTTCAAATTGTTTAAAAACTTTACTTGAAAATATAATTAAAATTGATAATAAAACTAAACTTACATTTGTTCCAAATTATTGTCCTGTAATGATTTGAAAATCTACTACAGGATTCATGCTATTTATTATATCACAATTAAAAACTAAAAAAATTCTTGATTTTTTCTAAAAAACTTGTGTTTTGTGTAATATTTTCTGAGTTTAATTCTTGATTTGCAACTATAAAGATAACACCTTCACCTTCATTTGCGTAACCATAATTTTCTCTAAAAACTTTTTCTTTACCTTTTTCACTATTTAAAGCATCAATATCTTCAATTAACTTAGATTTTCTGTCTTCTAATGTTTTTAATTGATTTTCTGAAATTTTTTTATTTTTTATTGTATCTTGCATTCTAAAAAACAAATCTACTACTCCTAATACAAAAAATACTAATAAAACAAATAGAATCAAAAGAACTATTGGATTTTTTAAAAATGGAGTTTTTTTCTTTTTAATTTGTATATTTTTCATAAAAATGCTATACATATTATATGCTTTTTAATAAAAAAAACCAAAGAAAAATTCAAATAATCTGGAGTGTTATCTCTATATTGGTAATCATTAGTATGATTATGCTTTATTCTTTCTCTTTTTAGAAATTAATTACCGTTTTTCATCATTTTCAAGAAAACTTCTTGAGAAATATTTACTTTTCCTCTTTCTTTCATTTTCTTCTTACCCTTCTTTTGTTTTTCTAAAAGTTTCTTTTTACGAGTAATATCACCTCCGTACAAATATCCAGTAACATCTTTTCTAAAAGCTTGAATCGTCCGAGAAGCAATAATTCTATTTAAGGCTTTTCCTTGGATTTTGGTTACAAACATTTGTCTTGGCAATATGGCGTGTAATTTTTCTACAGTTTTTTCAGCTTCTTCTTCTACTTTTCTTTTTGCAACCACTCTTGAGAAAGCCGGTACTATTTCATCAGCAACTAAAATATCAAGCCTAGTAACATTAGCTTCTCTCATTTCATCTAATTCATAAGAAATAGAAGCAAAACCAGAAGACACGCTTTTTAATTCGTCAAAAAAATTACGCATAAGCTCGCGAAGTGGCATACTGATATTTAAATTAGACCTATTATCTCCAAAATTTTCAGTAGTTAAAACCTCAGCTTCATGATCAAAAAGGATTTGCATAATATTACCTAAATATTCGGTTGGAGTAATAATTTTAATTTTAACCCAAGGCTCAAAAACTTTTGAAATTAATGCATCGTCTGGGAAAAAATAAGGGGAATATATTTTTTCTGTATTACCTTTCTTGTAAAGAACTTCGTATGTTATAGAAGGTGTGGTTATAACTAAGTCTAAGTCAAATTCTCTTTTCAACCTTTCTGTAATAATTTCTAAATGAAGCATACCTAAAAACCCAGCCCTAAAACCTCGGCCTAAAGATCCACTAGATTCTTCTTCAAAAGAAAAAGCCGAATCTGATAATTTTAATTTACCTAAAGATGATTTAAGTTCAGTAAAATCATCAGCATCCTCTGGAAATATAGAAGCCCAAACTACAGGTACTGGTTTCATATATCCTGGTAATGGAGGTAATTGATTATTATTTTTTACAATAGTATCTCCAACGGAGGCAATACCTGGCCTCTTGATTCCAGTTACAATATAACCAGTTTCACCAGCAGAAATAAATTCTTTTGGAGTTTCTTCGGGAGAAAAAGTTCCAACTTCAAGATTAATAAATTTCTCTTTTGATTCAGAAAAATTTAAAGTTTCGCCTTTTTTTACTTTACCATCCAAAACTCTAACAAAAACGATAACCCCTTTATGATTAGAATATTTAAAATCAAAAACTAAAGCTCTAAAATTATTATCTCCTTCGTAAGTTGTAGAAGGAGGCGGAACTCTATGTATAATCGCTTTTAATAAGTCTCCTACCCCTTCGCCTGTTTTTCCAGAAACTAACAAAATATCTTCAGGTTTACAATTTATAAGTTTAATAACTTCTTCTTTTACTTCATCAATTCTGGCTAAGGGTGAATCAATTTTAGATAATACAGGAATAATAGTAAGTCCACTTTCGCGAGCCATATTGAGCGTTGTTAGTGTTTGAGCTTGAACTCCTTGTGTGGCATCCACCAACAAAATAGAGCCCTCTACCGCTTTTAAGGCTCTTGAAACTTCATATGAGAAATCTATATGACCAGGAGTGTCAATAAGGTTTAAAATGTAATTTTGGCCATTTAAAGCATAGTCCATGCGCACAGGCTGCATTTTAATAGTTATACCTCTCTCTCTTTCAAGTTCCATAGAGTCTAAAACTTGGTCTTTCATTTTTCTTTGCTCGATAGTATGAGTAAATTCAAGCATTCTATCAGCCAAAGTTGATTTACCGTGGTCTATATGAGCTATAATACTGAAATTGCGAATATTTTTTAATTCCATACAAACATATTAACAGAAAATTAGTAAAAAAGGGAGGATTAAGACATATCTGGATTTGTTGGTAAAATAACTTTATTCTTAGAAAATTTGGTTTTAAGTGCTAAAATAAAATCCTGCAACTCTTTGTTTTTCAACAAGAAAAGAATTAAAATAGCCACTAGTATGCCTAGAATTCCAGAAACAAATCCTTGCAAGAAAATTCCCCAGAAAGTTATAGTGCCAAAAATAGGTGAAAATATATTTAAGAAAAAATATGTAGTTATACCCAAGAAAAAAGAAGCTCCTAGGCTCTGGAAAAAAGTATTTCCTATAAAATCCTCTCTTTTCATAAATTCTTTTTTAATTAAAAACCATTGAATTAAGAAATTTATAATTGTCCCCAAAGAATAAGCAAGAGGTAGCATTAAAATTTCTGTTCCAGGTATATTTTCTACTTTAAATAAAGATTCAATGAAATATTTAAAAGTTAAATTGCTAGAAAAAATATTTGTTAAATTTATAGCAAAAATAACTATGAGAATTGAAGAGAAAAGATTAACTAAAAGTGGAGTTTTTGTATTACCGTTTGCATAGTAAGCTCTTGAAAGTAGTGCAACCATACTTTGAGCTAAAACAGAAATAGAAAAAATTGCCAAAGAAGCAGCAACTAATCTAGTATTTTCCCAAGAAAAAGATCCTGCCCCTAAAATTACTCTTACAATTTGAGCTCTTAGCACAATAAAAAGGAACATTACAGGCAAAGACCAGAAAACAATTGATCTTGCTCCTAATTTTAATTGATCTTTAAATTCTTCTAATTTACCTAATGCAATTGATTTTGCCAAACTTGGGAAAGAAGCTACTGCATAAGATATTCCTATTATATTTAGGGGAACTGATTGGAGATTTAAAGATAAATTAAAAATTGAAATAGATCCACTTTTATAAAATGAGGCAATGGCAATGATTGCAATTAAAGCCATATTATTGAAAGCAAGTCCTAATGTTCTTGGAAAAGAAATTAAAGTTAATTTTTTAATTTCATTAAAATTAATTTTATTTGAAAAAGAAAAAGAAAAACCAGATTTTAAAGAACCAAACATTTGAATTAAAAAATGAAAAAATGCTCCTAAAACTACCCCAAAAGCAAGTCCATTTATTCCAAAAAATGGATACAAAAAAATCACACCAAAAATAATCCCTAAATTATATAAGATTGGAGATAAAGAATAAATAAAAAATTTTCTAAACAATTGGGTTATACTACCAAACAAATTAGAAAGTCCTAAAAATATTGGTGAAAGTAATAATATTCTTGATAATAAAACAACTTTTTCTTGTATTTCAATTGGAAAACCCGGAGCTATAAAATAAACTAATTTAGGAATTAAAATAAAAACAATTAAAGAAACTAAAGTTATAGAAAAAAAGAATACAGTAAAAATATCATTTAAGAATTTTTGAGCTTCTGGTGTCGCTTCATTATTCTTCATTTTACTTGCAATAAATGGTACTAAAACTGTCACTGAAGCAAGAGATGCGAGTGAAATAAAAATTAAATCAGGTATACGAAAAGCGGCATAATAAGCATCAAGTTCCAAGCCAGGACCAATAAAATGAGCAATAAATCTATCCCTAAATAAACCTAAAATTTGAGAAATTAATGTAAACAAACCAAGTAATATTGCTGCTTGATTTATGCTTACATATTCTTTATTGAAAATCTTCCACAATCTCTCCATATTAGTTTGAAGACTCTGTCTCTGTATTTAATATTGGGGTACTTATTTTATTTTTTAAATTTTGAAGATAATCAATAAGACTTTGATCTGTTGGGAATATAGCCAAAGCTTTTTCTGCATAAGATATTGCTACTCTATTATTACCTTCAAGTTCTTCTACTTGGGCCAAGAAAATTAAACCTTGAATAAAGTCTGGTTTTAATTCAATTGAAATAAGAGCATTATCACGAGCTTCTTTTATTTTTTTCTCCAAGAAATAAACACGGGCAATTTCTAATTTTAATAAAGGATTATTTGGATTTAATTGTGATGCTTTTGTATAAGCTTCTATAGATTTTTGGCTAGTATCTTCAATGCCTAAAGATAAAGCATTTCTATAAGCAAAACCAAGTAATTCATGATTTAAATAATTATTTGGATTTTTTTCTACAGCAGATAAAGCAAGGGTGATTGCTTGATTAATACTATTTTGAATAACTACTTTATTTTCATCAGAAATATTTTCATTTTCTGAAATAGTTATATTAATTTTTGACAAATAAACCTGACTTGCAGTTCTAAAATATAAATCATTTTGATTTAAAATCAAAGCTTTACTAATAGATCTTTCAGCAGTAGAAATATCATTTGCGGTTAATGCTTTACTAAAATAAAATACGGAAATAAATTTTTCAGAATATTTAAACACTAAACCAGCAGAAAGAATCATTACAATAACTAAACTTAGTATGGCAAAGAAACTTTTTCTTGGGTCTTCTAAGAAATTAAAGTCTAAATTCAAATTTAATTTATTAGACATAATACCTATATTCATACCAATAAATATAAAGATTATTAAGAGTAATGTATTTGCAACTGGATATAAAATACTAGCAACTAGTAAATATAAAATAATAATAAAATACAAAACTACATCATTAGAATATTTATTTTTAATAAACAAAGAAATTCTTTTTAAACTTTCAAATATAAATAAAAAGATAAATAATACCCAAGATAAAATTCCTAAAACTCCAGTAGTAGCCATAAAAGTTGGAATAGTACCGAAACCGGAAACAAAAGAAGTATTCCAAAATTGACTTTGATTTATTATAAGAGGTTTATATAAAGACCAAGCTTGGTTGAATTTATTAGGACCAATACCTAAAACTGGATTCTCTTTTATTACATTTTTGGTAATATCAAGCGTTGTACTAAAAGAAGGATTAACTTCAACATTAACAAGTCCCAATAAATCAGGAACTAAACTACCAATAAATCTTGAAGACATAAAGAAAAATAAACAGATAATAATTATTCCAAATGAATATAATGGAAAATTTGTTTTATGATTTTCATCTTTATTTAAGATAGAACTACTAGATAATTTAAAAACAAAAACCACAAGAGAAAAAATTCCTAATAACTGCCAAACAAGACTATAATTAACACTAATTATAATAAACAAAGAAACTAAAATTAATAAATTTAAAATAATCTTATGTTTTTTTGAAAATTTATTAAACTCTATTAAAAATAAAGAAATCAAAGTAATTAATCCGGCGAAAATAGCTAAAGAATTCCAAGAACCTAGCAAATTACTTGTTTTGTCTGTAAAAAAACCTAAAGCTAACATGTTTGGTATAAAAAATCTAGCAATTTGAAATACAAAAACAATAATAGATGAAATCAATAATCCTTTAAGAATAAATCTACCTTTCTTTTCATTATTTATTACAAAAGAAGATACAATAAGAAGTATTGATAAACTAAAAATATACCAAAAAGACCCAATATCTAAGACAACTCCAAACAAAGAAATATTTATACTTTTAGAAAAAATCGCACTTAAAAAAGAAACTAAAGACACAAATAGAACAGCCAAAATTATTTTTGAATTTGGTATTGATATTTTACCTGTACTAAATCTAGAAGCAGCCCAAAATATTAAAGAAATAGCTAATCCTAAAACAAATACAATTCCCTTGCCTGTTTCAGTCGGTACACTAGTAAAAGGTATTATAAAAATTGGCAATAATAGCATCGTAAAGAATAAAGCAAAAAACGAAACTTTGTCTAAAATATTTGATAACATAAATTTATTTTCTTAAGTAATAATAATTCAATAATAATATTATATAACAATAATACCCTAAATCACAATGTTTAAAAGTCTATTTTTAACATAAATAACTTTTTTAATTTCTTGAGTATTTATAAATTTTTTTATATTTTCTTGTTTTAAAGCAATTTCTGAAACTTCATTTTCTTCCATATTGAATTTTATTGTAATCTGGCCTCGAACCTTACCATTTACTTGAACTGGTATATTTAATTCCTCTTCTATTGTTTTGTCTTCATCAAAAACTGGAAAATCCTCTAAATGAATACTTCTCTCTTCTCCTAAAAGGAACCATAATTCTTCGGTAATATGTGGAGCAAAAGGAGCAAGTAATTTAATTAAAGTTTTATAATCTTCAATACTAATTTCTTTTTCTTTTTCCCAATCATTAAGCACAATCATCATTTGAGAAATACAAGTATTGTATTTATGTTCTTCTATGTCTTCTCTAATTTTTTTAATTGTTTTATGAAGACCTGTTGCTGTTTTTTCTTTACTAATTTTATTTTTATTTTTCCAAACTCTTTCAAGAAATCTCCTAACTCCTACTACTCCATTCGGATCCCAAGGAAAATTTGCAGTGGTACCATAAGGTCCCATAAAAGCTAAATACATACGCACAGTATCAGCTCCTAATCTCTCTACTATTTCATCTGGATTAATAACATTACCTTTTGATTTGCTCATCTTATTGCCATCTGGTCCTAAAATAAGTCCTCTATTTAAACGAACCTTATAAGCTTCATTATCTTTTACTAAACCGCAGTCAAATAAAGCCTTTGTCCAAAAACGAGAATAAAGTAAGTGCATAGTAGTATGCTCTGCTCCACCCATGTATAAATCAATAGGCATCCAAGCATCCATAGAATCTTTACTTGCAAATTCTTTATCGTTTTTATTATCTAAATATCTATAAAAATACCAAGATGAATCTACAAAAGTATCCATCGTTTCAACTTCAGGAGTCCATCCTTTGCCAAAAATTTTCTCTGTTCTTTCAAATAATTCTTTACTTCTTGCCAAAGGTGCAGTTCCATCGGGAGTGTGATCTACATCTTCAGGCAACATCCAAGGTAGGTGCTCATCGGGTATAGAGTGAACTTTCCCCTCAGGATCGTAAACCACGGGAATAGGACAACCCCAATATCTCTGTCTACTGATTCCCCAATCACGCAGACGATAAGTATTTATTAATTTTCCTCCTGCTTTTTCAGTAATTTTCTTTTTTGCTTCTTCAGAAGTAAGTCCATCAAATTCTCCAGAATTAACAAGAACTCCATATTCATCCATTTTACCTAAAACAACTTCTTTTATCGGTAAAGCATATTTTTTGGCAAATTCATTATCTCTTTGATCATGAGCGGGTACTGCCATAACTGCCCCCGTTCCATAAGAAGCTAAAACATAATCAGCAATCCAAACAGGAACTTCTTCATTATTAATAGGATTAAAAGCTTTGATTCCTTTTAATTCTACTCCAGTTTTTTCTTTTTCTTGTTGTCTTTGTAGTTCAAGTTTTTTCTTTGTTTCTTTTATATAATTCTCTGCTTCTTCCCTATTCTCTACATCGATTAAAAGATTTTCTACTAAAGGATGCTCTGGCGCCAAAACCACATAAGTCACCCCAAATAAAGTATCTGCACGAGTAGTAAACACTTTTATTTTTAAATCATTTTCAGAAAAATTACTTCTAGTATTTTGATCGTCTGGTTGAGCGTAGCGACCCGAGGACATCAAAATATTAGAAGTAATTTTTAATTTAAACTCTAATTCACTCCCACTACTTCTTCCTATCCAATTCTTTTGAGATTCTTTAATTGCATGAGGCCAAGATAAAGAATCCAAATCATCAATCAATCTATCAGCGTATTTTGTAATACGAAGCATCCATTGATCTTGATCTTTTTGAATTATTTCTCCATCACATCTTTCACATTTTCCATCTACGACTTGTTCATTTGCAAGTATGGTCTTATCTTTAGGACACCAATTAACTTTTGTATTAGCACGATAAACTAAATCATTTTTCAAAAATTGGTTAAACATCCATTGTGTCCATTTATAATATTCTGGAGCACAAGAAACTATTTCCCTATCCCAATCAAACATAGCTCCCATAGAACGAAGTTGTTTTCGCATTTTATCCATTTGCTCATAAGTCCAAATCCTAGGATTAGCTCCTTGCTTAATAGCAGCATTTTCAGCCGGCAATCCAAAAGCATCAAAACCCATAGGATAAAAAACATTATATCCCTGCATTCGTTTATAGCGAGCATAAATATCGGGTACAGAAAAAGCATACCAATGACCTGTATGTAAATTACCGGAAGGATAAGAAAATTCTACTAATTGATAAAAATTTTCTTTGTCTTCTATTTTATTTATAGTTTTATAGATTCTATCTTGCTCCCATTTCTCTTGCCATTTTTTTTCAATTTCTAAATGATTATATTCTTTTTCCATAAATTTTTATAAATTTTATCTTTCAAAGGGAGGATAAATATCTTTATCTATAGTCCTCTCAAAACAAGCATAACCAGCTTCATGGTCCCAAGATTCATTAATTCCTCCTTGATAAGGGTAAGAAACAGCTATATCTTTAACAGGAAAGGGTTGAGTAATTTCTGAGTTATTTTCGTTCCAACCTTTTTGTATAGGTAAATTAAAAGTAGTACACAAAGCGAAAGTTAATTTTTTTTCATCTAATAATTTATATTCATAATTAATTCCTTTGTCTATTTCAGGAGAAACAGGTAAATAAAAACCTGATAAAGGATTTACTAATTCTTCTAAACTGTTAGGTAATTTCTCTTTTTGTTGCCAAAAGTTTATAACCTGGTATTGAATATTTTGTAAATCATTTATTTTTTGATCATCCAATCTAACTAATCTTTGATTCAAAGGGCTACCTAAAACAGAGAAAGCAAATATTATAGCTAAAATTACAAAAAGACTTGCTTTAATACTAGCACTCAAAGAAACAGCTATTCCATAAATTTTCTTTTTTTCTATTAATTCAAAAATATAATAAACTCCGACAAATAAAGCTACCATTAATACAACTAAAACTTTGTAAATAAAACGAATAGTTATTTCTCCTCCTAAAAAGTATCTAACCAAAGTAACTAAATCTATAATAATAACTAAAGAAGAAATAAAAAGAACTATGTAAAGTAACCATCTACGAACTATTTGATCAACTTGACCCAACCCACTTCTAACTTTTTTATTCCAAAAATAATGTACTAATAAAAATACCGGGAAAAATATAATTAAAGTTGCTAAAGAATTTCTAATACTATCATAAGAATAATATAAATTACCATACTGATAGGTAGCATTTAAAACATCAGGAAATCTTTTATTTAAAGTTTCAAAAACTACATTAATAAACGAAATTACTGAAGTAATAATACCTATTAAAACACCTAATGATAAAAAGAAAAAATTAATACTAAATTTTGGTTTGAAAAATGTTTGTGTTTCCATAAAATTTATTATACCATATATAGAGATTAATTTTAAATTTAAAAATATGAAAAAAAATCATATCAATTTTTCAAAAAAAATAACTAGTTGGATTGGCTCCACAAATTCCCTTATCGTACATACTATATTTTTTATAGTTATTTTTTCTTTACGCTTTTTTGGTGTAGATGCTTCTGATATTTTATTAATATTAACTACAATTGTTTCATTAGAAGCCATCTATTTAGCTATATTCATACAAATTACTATAAATCAACACAGTGAAGATTTAGAAGAAGTTTCTGAAGATATTGAAGAATTGCAAGAAAATGTAGAAGGAATTTCTGAAGATGTTGAAGAAATTCAAAAGGATGTTGAAGATATTTCAGATAATGTTGAAGAGATTCAAGAAGACGTTGAAGGTATTGAAAAAGATGTGGAAGAGATTTCTGAAGATATGGAAGAAATTCAAAAAGACGTTGATGATATTTCTGAAGACGTTGAAGAGATTCAAAAAGACGTTGAAGAGATTTCTGAAGAGGAAGAAGATGCAATTGAAGAAAATGAAGAAAAAGACAGGTTTCAAAAAATAGAAAAAAGTTTGGAAATATTACTACAAGAAATAAATAATTTAAAAAATACAAATAAAAAGAAAGTGCCTAAGAATACTAATAAAAAAATAAACAAAAAAAGTGGGAAATAAAATTCCCACTTTACCAATTTTGCCAAAAACTTGGCCAGTGAATTTCGCCAACAACATCTTTAGAGATGTTCGTTTCTATTTCCTTTATTTCTATAGTTTCTTTTTTCTTATTAAGTTTTGTTGAGACAAAACCTTTAAACTCTTCTAAGCTAGAAAAACTACTGGTAAAACCACTAAAAGGTAAAAATTTCTGATAAACGCTATTCACAATTTTATTAAAAGCATTTTCTAAAACCTTACCCTTATTAAAAGGAAACAGGGTTCGATATTCACGATACTTGCCTCTCACTAAAGCGACAGTGTCTTCAAAATCAGGAACTTCATTGAATTCCTTAATATTAATATCATTTTGCATAACTGAAATTAAAAAGTTAAAGAATTATATCCTTATATATTATACAACAATATGGATATTTAGCAATATTAACTAGATTTTAAATTCAATCACTCTAACACTAGAGCAAAGCTCGGTGCGGGGCAAGGATCATATTTTTTATATTTTAAATTCTATAACATCTCCATCATGAACTGTGTATTCCTTTCCTTCAGTTCTGACCCATCCTTTTTCACGAGCAGTAATATAAGACCCGGCTTCAAGCAATTTATTATAAGCTACAACCTCCGCTCTTATAAATTTATCTTTAAAATCATTATGAATAGCTGTTCCTGCAATAGGAGCAGTTGACCCTTTTTCTATAGTCCAAGCCCTGCTCTCATCTTCGCCTGTAGTGAAGAAAGTTTCAAGCCCTAAAAGGTCGTAACAAGCTTTAATCAAATCATCGAAACCTTGCTCAAATACAGTATCAATTTTCACAAAAGATCCTGGTGGAATAAAAGATAAATTTGGATTTGCTTCACTTTGATTAAGTCCATAAAGCATTGGTTTTAAAGTAAGTAAATTTAAACTTTTTATTTTAAATTTTTCCTCAGAAGTCAAAGAAGCGTCAGTTGCCATCCTACCTTCTTCTAAAACTTTATAAATTTTCTCTAAAATACTATTCTCTAAAATTGCATCTTTATCACCTCTTTTAACTTCACGATTAATATTCGCAATCCTCTTAGAAACAATTTCAAAATCAGACAAAACAAGTTCTAAATTTATAATTCCAATATCACGCATCGGATCAACTTTATTATTTACATGGATTACAGAATCATCTTCAAAAACACGAACCATATGCAGTATAGCGTCTACTTCTTTTATGTTAGTCAAAAATTTGTTTCCGAGCCCTTCTCCCTTACTCGCTCCTTCTACAAGCCCTGCAATGTCTACAAACTCTATAACTGCTGGAATAGTATTCCTACTATTTGACAGCTTAGAAAGTTCATAAAGCCTATTATCAGGTACAGGAACAATACCTACTGATGGATCAATGGTACAAAAAGGATAATTCTCTGCTGGAACAGATTTTTTAGTTAAGGCATTAAACAATGTAGACTTTCCTACATTTGGTAAACCAACAATTCCAATACTTAATTTCATTCAAATAATATATCAGAAATTAAAGATAAAGTAAAAAATTATTTATCTTCTAATTTTTCTTTTATATCTTTTTCAACCTTTTTTATATGTTGCAATTCTTCTTCTAAAATCTCACTCATTTTTTCCATTTGTTCCATTTCTTTTTCTAATTTAGAGTTATCTTCTTTTTTATAAAAAGTAATATTATTTTTATTTCTCAAAAAAACAAAAAATAATATGAATAAAGTTAATAAAAAGAAATTATATTGAAAAATATCATTAGTTAGAGTATTTTCTAAAATTGTAAGGAAGTTTTTTTCTTGTTTTTCTGGAGTTATAATCCATTTTTCTTTTAAAATATCTCTTTCATCTTGACTGACTTGGCTCAAACCTTTATCTAAAATAGACTGAAGAATTGATTTGTCTTTAGAAACAGCAAAAGATAAGTCATAAGAAAAACCTACATTACCTACGATATTTACACTGCTTAAAACTTGTTTAGACAAATAAAAAGACAAAGAAGCTATATCCATAATAGCAAAATCAACTTCACCTAAAACTAATTGTTGCAGGCCAACTTCATCATCAGAAACATAATCTAAAATTATTCTAGGATAATTTTCTTTCAAAAATTCTGCTACAGCATAACCTTTACCAACTGCAACCTTTTTACCAACTAAATCTGATAAATTTAAATCTCCGTCAACTTTAAAATCTTTTCTTGTAACTATAACAGTAGAAACATTAATATAACTATCAGTAAAATATAAAAACTTTTCTCTCTCAGGTGTTGATGCAAGTGAAGTTACAATATCCCCTTTACCATTTTTAACATCATCTAAAATTTGACTTAAAGATCTAGCTGGTAAATATTCAACTTTAAAATCTAAAATATCGGCAATTAATTCTATGAAATCAACAGACAGGCCTTGCGGAAAACCAGAACTAGATTGATAAGAAAAAGGAGCAAAATTCTTTTCTGGATATACAACGATAGTATTGTTCCTAGACTCAAGCCAAAATCTTTCTTCTTTAGTTAAAATATCATCATTTTGAGCAGAGACATTTAAAAGAGGAGAAAATAATAAAACCAATATTAAAAATAAATTTATTATATTAAAATTCTTTTTCATCTTTTTTATTCTCTAATTCTTCTTCTTTAAGTAATTTTATACCAGTTAATTCGACTTTTTCTTCTTCTAAATGAATTTTTTTCTTAAGCAGTCTCATTCTAAGCCAAGAATACCAAGGTATAAAATATATTATAACAGATAAAAGAACGATTGGTATAAATAAAGTTAAAACATTTATAAAAATTACTAAATTTTTAACAACTTTACTATCTTGTACTAAAATTTGTTTACCTAAACCTGGTTTTTCTACATTCGCTTCTTCATCTACAAAAAAAGGTGTTGCATTATATACTCCGGCAACTAAGTTTTTAGGACTTATGTAGTTAAAATCACCATTTTCATCATTTTTAACTAAAATAGAATCTAATTTAACTTTTTTATTTTGAACTCTATTTAAAAACTCTTCACCTAAAGAACGAAGAGAAATATCTTTAAATATAATCCTAGTTAAACTATTTGGTTCACCTTTACCTAAAATTTTAATATTTTCTTTAGAATCAAGAATTTCTTGGTATTCGGTAATAACAGGCAATTTGACAAACTTATCTTCTAACACTATTTTAGGTATTTCTTCTGTTGGATTTTTTGCTAAATTATTTGAAACAGTAAAAGGAGAAATTCTAAAATTTGTATTACTTAAAGTGGCTAAAATATTACTTCCCAGTCCATCATTAGCGAGAGTTGCTCCTTCAATAAAATTCATATTAACAACTCCTGTTGATTTTGCCTCAAAAACTACTTTCAAAAGAAGACCATTATTACCACTAAAACCAGGATTTAAAACAACTCCTTCAAAAGAAATACGATCACTGAAAATTTTAGGTTCTCCCGTCCAAAGATTTATAATACTACCTTCCTTAGAAGTGCTGATAGGTTTAACTAAATTCGGAGGAAAAGATACAACAGCTGATATGGCATTGATTGCTTCATCAGTTGCGCGAAGTCTTAAGTGAATCGTAAATCTTTCTCCAACTTCAATATTTTTTGGGGGCTCTGTAAAATACAAAAAAGAAGATGCAAAAATTTGAAAAGGTATAAAAAAATACAAAAAAATAATTAATAAATACCGGAATATCATAAGTTTATTTTATCAATTTTCTAACTAAAATACTAGCAAATATAAATAATATAAAATAAAAAATATATTTATTAAAATAACCTTGTATATTTATAGAACTTGCAGAATAATTATTATTAAAATCGTAAGCTCGAATATTTAGAATTTTACTAAAAAAAGGTTTTTCTAATTTATAAGGACTTTCTATGTTTTCCCATTTTGAACCTCTTTTTATTTTGTAAAAAGAAATCCCACTTTCTAAATCAATAGTTTTAAAAACCAAAAGCTTACCTGTTTCTCTATCTTCAATAAGACTAATATTAAATGGTAAAGGTGGCTTGTTGTCTATTATAATATTCTCTGTAATTTTTGTATTATCTATATTATCAGTTATTAAAATATTTAAATCTTTTTTAGCAACTTCTAATAGAGATCCCAAGCCATCATTTTTAAGAACTTCATTTTTAACAAAAATAAAAGAAGCTTGGCCGGAACTTTTAGCTCTAAAAGATAAAGAAATTACAGGTATAGGTGCTAAATCTTTTCTATTAGGATCATATACACCAGAAACCCCTCCTGGAATAATCCCTGTAAAATATATCTTATTATCTTCTACTTTTGGCGGTATTATCCAATTTTTAAAAGTTGATTCTTTGTAACCCTCAAAAGTAAATAGTTCTTTATTAAAATATATTTCTACATCAATACTATTGACATTTTCACCATTAGTATTTAAATAAATAGGCAAAGATATTGATTCACCAACTTGAATTTTATTTTTACTTTCAAAATAAATCTCACCTGCAAAAACATTAAAAGATAAAGAAAAGAAAAATATTAAACTTAAGAAAAAATATTTCATATTAATTATTCCAATAATAAGCCAGGATTGAAAAATCCACTAGATTTATAATATTATCAAAATTCGTATCTACACATTTAGGTGGATTAGGTTTCTTATACCAAAAAGCAGCTACAGAGAAATCTACTAGGTTTATGACTCTATCACGATTACAATCTCCTGGGATATTAGAATTTTCACTAGTATTTAAAGTGTCTTTATTCCCTAAAATCAAACGCAAAAATTTACTTAATCTAATGTCATTTTTATAATTAATTAAAACATTATACTCACCTTTAGGAATCTCAACTAAAGGCAAATTAATATTATATGTTCCATCCGATTTTGAGGTCAAATAAAAATTCTTTTTAAAATTATTATCTTTTAAAGTAATTTCAAGTTCACGATTTGGGACAGAATATCCAGAAAGATTCAAGAAACCTCCGGAACTCGCTTCATATTTATCTGAAACAATAGTTGGGGGAAACAATATATTATTTAAAAAAGTTAAAAATCCACCTTGAATTTTTGTTGGAAAATTAAGCAAGATAGATTTATTATTATTTTTATCTATAGCGTAAAGCGAATATAAAATATTTTGACTTTGATCTACTTCTTCAGGTAAAGTAATACTAAAAGTTGCATCAAAATTTGCAACAACACGAGAAACCTCTATACCATCACGAAGTAAAACCACTATAGCTCCTGGATAAGCTCTACCTTTAAATTGAACCGAAGTATCAGGCAATATTACTGCACCTGCTGGATTATTTATAGGTGGAGTAATAACAATACCACTACCAACTTGAGCGCTAATATTTACTACTTCTTGCTCAGTTATCACAAGCTGAGCAAAAGAATTATTTGAAATACTTAAAAATATACCAATAGATATTATAAAAATTAGTACAATATAACGCATTTTATTTAGAGTTATTAAGAGACTCGCGGGCTTTTGCTATGATATATCGGTTGTATTTTTTAATTAATTTTTTGCCTACAAAATAAGCTAAACTAAGCACAATAATCAAAACTATAGTTAATTCCCAAGGAAATACAAAAAAGAAAGTGAAGTCGCTAGTTTTTTCTTCACCATATTCTACTCTTAAATTTGCAGTATAAAAACCTAAAGCAAAGTTTTTCCATTCATACACAGCATTATCCCAGAAACGAGCCAAAAATCCATTAGGTGAAACATAGTCAGCTAGTCTCTCGTAGACTACCCAAGTAGAATTATATTTACGAGTACTATTAGGCAATACATTACCTGAGGTAGGATTAGCATCAATACTTTTTGTTGGAATAAAAAGAGTGTTATGAATTCTAATTTTACCTTCTGGTTTTACTCTATCTCCTCCATCATTCTTTAAACGATATTCAAAATTTACAGGTAATGTTTTATAAAAAAATTGCTTTTTAGTTGTATTAAAATCATATATTCCAGCTTCTTGTTTTACATCTCCGTTCACCGAAAGAAGTATCAATACTCCAGCTTGAGATCCAACTCCCACAGCCCTACCATCAATAGAGGGTGGCTGACTACCAAAAAAAACCACAGCAAAATGACCTCCTGGGGTTGCGTCTTTTGGAATATTTATTTTAAAAGGAACCTTTTTTTCTTCTTGAGGACCAACACCAATACTAGTATCATTTATTTTAATCCAAGTTCCTAATCCATCAGTTGCTGGAGTAAAAGCTGGATCTCCACTTTCCCCTTGTGCTTCAAAATTTGAGTAAGATACATAATAAATCTCAGTATTTTGACTTTCATTTATAATAGAAAGTTCGTATTCTAGGGTATCTCCTGGATTACCTTGCAATTCAAAACGAGTTGGAGATAAAGTAACAGCAGAAACAGCACTAGGAGACATAGAATATCCTAGTACTGTTAGTAGAAAAATTATTATTAACTTTGAAAATTTATTTAGATTCATTCTATGATAATAGCATTAAAGCTAAATTTTAAAAAGTCGCAGTAGCTATGAAAGTTAAAGTATCAGTATAGTCAGCATGAGCTGGAGTACTTGTTGAAATAGCACCATTTACAGCTATACTAGCACGTCCTGCACCTAATGGAGCAGTAGAAGTGATAATACTTTCTCCTGTTGTTGTTAAACCTTGAATGTCATTAGTTTCTGAGTTGCCTGCACAAGTTCCAGAGTTGTATGGAGTAGCTTTTGACAAAGTACCAGTTGTTTGAGCAACTGAAACTACACAAAGTCCATAGTTCTCAGTTCCATCTACCATAGCACCATCAGCACTGTTTATGTTATCAGCTGGAGTACTTGTTGAAACTAAACCGTTAGCACCATTAGCATTTTTAACAGTTACTGTAGCTCCTCCAGAAGCGTTAGTTCCTAAATCAAGCCAAATAAAATTAACACTATCAGTTGTCCCAGATACCCTTGTATCACTTGCAGTTATTGTACCTAAAGCTACAGTATAAGGTGTAGCAGATTCAGTATCAGTGGTTGCAGTATCAATATCAAAAGTTATAGATTGATTCACATTAGCAGTAACTGTTACTTGATCATCATCTACTATGTCTACAGTAATAGTACCTGTATCACCAAAAACCCCACCAATATCTATAGTATCATCATCATCTACTGCTCCATTAGTAATAGCAGAAGCAGACCCTGTACCACCAGTAGTTGCTGCTGTACCTATTTCAAAACGCATACAAAAACCTGCAGTTAAAGTATCATCTGTTTCAGGAGAAAAAGTAATAACATTACCAGCAACACCCACTCCCCAATCTGTAGCAGAAGGAGAAGCTGCAACTATTTCGTCTGTGTAGTTTGCAGTAGAGCAGTTAGAACTATCTCCTAATCCTATATCAAAGTTTGTAGCAGAGAAAGCTGCAACGGTAAAATCCGCACTAAAAGTTAAACTAATAGTATCAGCACCACCAGTCTGAATACCTGTAGGGCTTGCAAATTGAACTACTACAGAATCAGAAGCAGTTGATGCTTTCAATCTACCGAAAGTGGCTTTTGCTGAACTAATTGAAGCTGCACTAGCTAAGCTAGGAGCTAAAGTAATACTCAATACAGTAAAGATAAGAGTAAAACTCGTTAATTTTTTAACAAAATTTTGCATAATAATTTTTTTAATTAATAATAATAATTTTTATATATAAATTATATCATATCTATCCAAGTAAAATACTACAAAGTTATCCACAATTAACAAATTTTAAATAAATTTAGAAAGTTGAAGTAGCTATGAAAGTCAAAGTATCGGTATAATCAGATTGTGCTGGAGTGCTTGTTGAAATTCCAGCATTAACAATTACTTCTGCGTGACCATTAGCGAGTGTTGTACTGTTAGAACTTAAAATATTCTCCCCTGTTGTAGTAAGACCTTGAACTCCATTAGTATGAGAATTAGTAACACAAGTATCAGTATTATAAGGTGTCACTCTTATGAATCCAGACAATGAAGACGTTGCAACACAAAGTCCATAGTTCTCTGCACCAACGCTCATCGTACCATCAGCGCTATTGATATTAGAGCTTGGATTAGATGTTGAAACCAAACCATTTGCTCCATTAGTATTTTTTACTGTGATAGCCACACCGGCTCCCGCATTGGTCATACCTTCTAGAATAATCATATTGATATTATCGGTAGTACCTGAAACTCTATTGTCTGTGGTAGATATCGTACCTAAGGACACAGAATAAGGAGTATTAGTTTCTCCGTCGGCAACAGAAGTATCAATATCAAAAACCAAAACAGGATTTATTGTCACACAATCTTCATTTGAAACTCCAATAACATTATCAAGAGCATCTAAAGTACGAACCACAAAACAATATTCACCTGGAGTAAGTGAAGGATAAGTATAAGTTGTAGCAGTGCCGACATTAGTATAAGTATAAGGTCCACCTGAGACTGTGGCTATACCTGTCTCATAATCCCCTACAGTCCAACCAAGACCAGATACAGAAGCCGGCCAAGATAAATCTGCATCTATACCATCTTGCACCGCAGTCAGAGTCCCGATATTAGCAAAAGGAAAATATAAAAATCCATATCTACCTATAAAATTTGTAGAAGACCCAGTACCTGAGAGTAAAGTATTACCAGAACCATAAAGTTTAAAATTACTAGAAGTTCCATAAGATCCTCCAGTACCCACTATCGGATCACGAATAATAAAATTTGTACTAGTTAAATCTGTAGCGTGAGTTAATTGAAAAGATAAAAAAGAAATTAAAAAAATAGTAAAAATTTTTCTAAAAAATATTTTTTTGTTTTTAAAAATAAACATTTTAAAATTTAAAATTGAAATGAATTTTCTACCTCAGTATTTGCATTTTTATCTAGAGAAACCGGTGCAATTGTAATAATTTTATCAGCCAAAGGATCATAAAGTATAGCTTTACGAGCATTAGCATAAATCAAAACTTTATCACCCTTTTTTGCATCTTTAAAAAATTCTTGATTTTTTAATTTTTCAGGTTCAGATACAGTAGCTATAGTAGGTATTTCTCCAATAGGTAAAAACATAAGATCTCCAACTTTATCTACAAGATAGTTCACTTCATTTTCTAAATTTTTACGATTAGAAAAATAATTATATACAAGAAAAGATGATAATACTAAAACAAGTATTATGAAGAAAAATAAAATATGCAAGAAATATTTCTGAACCAAAGCTTTCATATATTTATAATAACATATTTATTTTATTTTTTAACTTTTGTAGATATAGCTACTATACCTAAAGAGAAAATACCAAATAAATAAGTTATTAAATTAGGATAAGGTAAATTAAACACAGAAGCTAGTAA
>CAZFSV010000006.1:0-1307 GCA_964522195.1 uncultured Candidatus Saccharibacteria bacterium | reverse complement strand
ATATTTGAACCTGTAGAAACTAAATTATGAGTAGCTGTATTTGTACTAGTGATAGTGATTCTTTGTCCGGAATTTCTATTTAGATCAAAATTATTTATAGTTTGAGTAGAGCCTGCGGCAAATTTAATAGAGTGAGCTCCTCTACTATCGTCTCTAAAAGTATTGAAAGTATTATTACCAGTGATTATATAATCTCCAGTATTACCTTCACCAGAGAGCCACAAAGTATGATAATTTCTACCACCGCCCTCAAAGGTTTTAGCTCCCGCAGAATTATTTGTTATTTTTATTATAGAAGTATTTTGATTGATTGTTAAATTTGAAGCGCTAGAGGTATTCCAAACACTTCCAGTACCAGTTAGAGTAAATATGCCTGAACCCATTGTTAGAACTTTATTGTTAGCTCCAGAGAAAACAATATTTCCAGAAGTAACATCATTATTATTAGCATTGAAATTACCACTAATGAGATTAACAGATTTACTTGGGTCATTTATTCTAAGGCTATCTGAAATTTGCCAAGATCCTCCAATACCATCAAAATAAATATTACTATTTAAATTTTTATTATTTGTAGTGATTGTTTTTGGACCTTCTGTAGCATTAAAGGTAATTGGACCAGTGTAATTATTAGTCATACCGGAAGATAAAGTCAGATCTCCTCCTATAGTCACATCACCTGATCCAGCTAAAGTACCAGTGAAACCAGTAAAGATAACATCTTTAGCAACAGCTTCTCCTTCGCCACCTATAGTAACAGTTACATTGCCAGAAGCTCCATTGAAATAAACATTACCTGTTCCAGTTGGGATTGAAGCCCCACTTTGACCACCAGAAGTGTAAGCCCATTTGCTACCAGCGACAGAATCCCAAATCGCACTACCTCCTACCCAATATCTGTCTGGAGAAGCTGTCGGCGTCACAGGAGAACCAGTAGGTACAACTCCAGCATCGTAGTTACCTCGTGAGTCTAGAGAGAAGATTTTGTAATGATAGACTGTACCGTTTACAAGTCCTGTATCTTGACAGGTAGCAGTAGGAGCAGTAATAACACAAGCAACGGTTGCAGTACCTATGGTATTACCTACTGAATAGTTTGTGCCTTCTACTGGTACATCAGCTACGGCTGTAGTTTGTCTTTTTAGTATTACTATTTTAGACAAATCTGCATCTACTGGGTTAGTCCAAGCTAAGTTTACTTGTGCATTACCTCCTGTTGCAGTAGCACTTGTGACATTACCTGGAGATAAGTTATCTACTGTTATGGTAGCACTGTCTGTGTCTGTACCTGCTGTAGCATTTGTAGC
>CAZFSV010000005.1:46176-85430 GCA_964522195.1 uncultured Candidatus Saccharibacteria bacterium | reverse complement strand
CAACAATAAACTAATAATAAAGTTTTAATTCAGCTTTATGTCCTTCATAAGTTTTATTGCAGTGAATTTTTCTTTTTTTATCATGAAAGTAGAACATACAGTCCGTTTTTTTAGGATTATACGCTGCATAGATAGCATCTTTCCCTGGATTAGCTATCGGAGAAGGTGGAAGTCCCTTATTTAAATATGTATTGTATTCGGATTTAATTTTTTTATCTTCAGGGTTAACTTCTTGCCACCAACCTTCTTCTTCACTACCTTTAGCATATTGCAATGTTGCATCTATCTGAAGCTTCATACCAGCCCAGATACGATTCCAAATAATTCCGGAAATTAAAGCCATATCATGCTTACCTGCTGCTTCGCGCTGAATTAAAGAGGCAATTTTAAGAGCAGTTTCTTCGTTGATAATTTCTAATTTTTGATTTTGAGTAATTTTATCAATTTGTGTTTCATATTCTGAAAGCATTATTTCAGCTACTTCATTAGGACTTTTATCTTTATCTATTAAATAAGTTTTAGGGAAAAACTTACCTTCTATATTTTTTTGACTTAAATTAATAAATTGATTTTTATCATTTTCACTCCAAGCTAGCTTGTTTCCTAAAACCTCAGCAATCTCTTCCCTTCGAAGCCCTGGATAAAGTTTAACTGCTTTTACACTAGGATTAGCTAAATCTAGATAAAAAGATATTTTAGTTAAAGTTTCTTTATCAAAATTAAAAGATAAGATAGTTATAAAACTAATAAATACAATGATAGTGAATATAGATAAAAAATGCCATTTCTTCATAAGAATATTTTAACATATAAATAAAAATCACTCTATAAGAGTGATTTTTATAAAACTATTTAGCTTTTACTTTTTTTGGTTTTTTAACTTCTTTTCTTCTGCTATTATTTCCTTTTGCCATATTTTTAAATTTAATTATTTTATGTAATATTCTATCGACTATTATATTTTAAAACATTTATTTGAAAAAGAAAAATGTTATAATGCAAATAATTACAAATTAATATCCCCCTAAGCTTTCGCTACGGCGGGACAAGAAAAATATTTAACAATATGAAAAAACAATTAAAATTAGCTAGTGGGTTTTTTATGATAATTGGTGTATTACTTTTAATAACTGGTATTTGGTCTTTATGTTTTACTTATAATAGTATTAAGGAAGAAAATATTACTACTCCTGCCGACGCGAGCATTCCTAACAAAAAAGTTATAGGCCCTCTAACATTAAAAGCTCAATCTGATATTATTAGATATCATACTTTAAATACCACAGGAGGAAAAACTTACGCAGAAATGCCAAGACAAATTCCTAAATTAGACGAGCAAGGCAAAGAAGTATTAGATAATGAAGGTAAAGTTATTATGGTTGATAATGCTTTAAGAAATATATGGATCACCGCAACCTCACTTATGACAGCTCTTCATTTAGCAATCTTAAGCTACGGAGTATCAATCCTTGTGATTTTAGTAGGTATAGGATTTATGATAAATAGTTACACAATCTGTTTGTTTTATAGAAAAGAAAATTAAAAAACTAATTAAAAAAACACCTACATAGGTGTTTTTTTTAATATTTATTTTTTCTTAATACAAGCCTTAATGAAAGCGTTAAAGAGTGGATGAGGGTTTAAGGGATGAGCTAAGAATTCTGGGTGGAATTGAGTACCTAGGAAAAATGGATGGGCTTCTTTCGGCAACTCAGCAATTTCCATTAAAGTTTTATCTGGAGATTTACCCGAGAAAACTAAACCTTTCTCTTCCAATTTTTCTATATACAAAGGAGAAACTTCGTATCTGTGACGATGACGCTCTAAAACTTCTGTTTTCTTGTAAGCTTCATAAGCTTGGGTTCCTTTTCCAATAATAGCCTTATATTCACCTAATCTCATAGTTCCTCCATAAGAATTTTTCTTTAAAATATCTTTTTGAGATTCCATAATATCAATCACAATATTTTTAGGACTTGGATCAACTTCCCTAGTATTAGCGTCTTTAAGTCCTAAAACATTCCGAGCATATTCAATCACAATCATTTGCATTCCATAACAAAGTCCAAAATAAGGGATTTTATTTTCACGAGCATATTTCACCACAGAAAGTTTTCCTTCTACTCCTCTTTTGCCAAAACCTCCTGGAACTAAAATTCCGTCATAATTTTTTAATTCTTTTAATTTATTTTTATCTTTTTCAAACTCTTCAGCTGAAAACCAAGTCAAAATAGGTTTACGATTTTCTTTATAAGCAGAATACTTCAAAGCCTCAATCACAGACAAGTAAGCATCAGATAAAACATAATCCCCTGTTTCAAAATATTTTCCAATCACAGCAATATTAACTTTTTCTTTTCCATTATGAGCATGCTTTGCGAAATCTTTCCATTTTTTCCATAAAGTAGGATTTATTTTTGTATTTTTAATATTTAAAATGTCGCAAATTTTTTGAGATAAATTCTCTTTTTCAAAATTAAGTGGAATATCATAAACACTATCAACATCAGGACCAGAAATAATACGAGAAGGGTGCACGCTACAGAACATAGATAATTTTTCTTTTCTTTTCTCGTCTAGAGACCTATCTGCTCTAGCAATTAAAAAATCAGCAGATATTCCAGAACCATTAAGTGATCTGATAGCATTTTGAGTTGGCTTGGTTTTCATTTCGCCTACTTTTGAAGGAGTTGGTAAATAAGACACAACCATAAAAGCTACGTCATTTGGATTTTGCATTTTCATCATACGAGCAGCTTCTAAGAAAAGCATATTTTGATATTCGCCTATTGTTCCTCCTATTTCAATAACACAAACATCAGCTTTTGCTTCTTTACCTGCATTCTTTATTCTGTTTATAACCTCGAGAGGAATATGAGGCACGACTTCAACGCATTTACCTTTGTATTCTAAATTCCTCTCTTTTTCAATAACACTAAGGTAAACCCTACCGGTAGTCATATAATTAATACGAGTTAGTTTAGTTCCCAAAAATCTTTCATAATTTCCCATATCTTGATCTGTTTCATCTCCATCAGACAACACAAAAACTTCTCCGTGCTCAGTAGGATTCATTGTTCCTGCGTCTACGTTAATATAAGGATCAACTTTAAGAGCTGTTACATTCAGTCCTCTATTTTTTAAAATCAAAGCTACTGATGAAGAAGTAATACCTTTACCTACTCCTGAAATAACTCCACCAACAACAAAAATATATTTACAATTATCTTTCTTCATTTTATTTATTTAAATACTTTCTCACAGCTAATAAACTAGAAATTATTCCTAAAAATACACCCGAAGCTAGTAAGATTAAGAAAATTTGAAAAATATTATTTATATAATAACTACTTAAATTAATTCCTAAAAATCCAGTCATATTTTTACCAAACCAAGAAGTAATAGGTATAAAAAGTATACTTGCAAGGATGGCAGAAACAATTCCATAAATAATACCTTCCACCATAAAAGGACCTTGAACTCTTGTCTTAGAGGCTCCAACTAAACGCATTATTCCTATTTCTTCTTTTGATATAAATATAGTTAAACGAATAGTATTATAAGTAATAACAATAGAAATTCCTACCAACAACAAAGTAATTATAAAACCTAATCTTGAAGCTCCGTTAATGATAGAATTTAATCTATCTATAACATCTTTGTTTTGATAGTAATTAATCTTATCAACTATATTCAAAGACCCAGTAACCAAAGCATCATCTGATTTTAAGAAATTTGCAATATTTTCATATTGAGAAACATCTTTTGCTTTCACATTCAAATATCCTCCTAGTGGGTTATCTTTAATTTCATCTAAAGCTTGTATTGTAGTATAATCATTTTCATGTCTTTTTCTAAAATTCTCCAAAGCTTCATTTGCTGAAATATAAACTACAGATTCTACTTCAGGTAATTTTTCTATAGAATTTTTCAAAACCAAAATTTTCTCTTCTGGAGCCTTTGTAACAAAATAAATACTAATATCTACTTTTTCCTCTAGTTGTTCCAAAGAAAAATTCAAAACAGTTTGCAATAAAATTAAAACAGTTATTACAGATAAAGTAACAGTCATAACCAATAAAGAAGCAAAAGAAACGAGCCCACCTCTTTTGAAATTTAGAAAACCTGATTTTAAAATACTTTTAAATATTGCATTCATAAAAATAAAAATTAATACTAAATAACATACTTTCCATTCTTGTCATCACGAACAATTTTACCTTTTTCCATTGTAATCACTCTCTTGCCTACTGCTTCTACTACTCCTCTATTGTGAGTTGTTAAAATAATTGTAGTACCTAAATCATTAACTTTTTTAAAAATCTGCATAATTTCATAAGTACTAACAGGATCTAAATTACCAGTAGGTTCGTCGGCTATGATTAATTCTGGTTGATTAATAATAGCCCTCGCAATAGCTAACCTTTGTTTTTCTCCTCCTGAAAGTTGACTTGGAAAATTAAATATTTTTTCACTTAAATCAACCAACTCTAAAACATGTGGTACATCTGAAGCTATTTCTTCTTCTGTTTTACCAACAGCTTCCATAGCAAAAGCAATATTTTCATAAGCTGTTTTATTTGATAAAAGTTTAAAATCTTGAAAAACAACTCCAATTCGTCTTCGTAATTTTGTAATTTCCTTACTATTTAATTTATGAATATCTAAAGATTCAAAAAAAACTGTACCTGTACTAGGACTTTCTTCTCCTAAAATCATTTTAACTAATGTTGTTTTACCTGCACCTGAATGTCCAACAATTGAGACAAATTCACCCTGAGAAACAGTCAAAGAAATATTATCTAAAGCAACAGAATCTTTATTATAAATTTTTGAAACATTATTAAAATAAATCACCTTATTATTTTATCATAAAAAGTATATTCACACCAAATAAAAAAGTATTGCCAAATCGCTCCGACAATACTTTAATTTGTGTTTAATTTTTAATAGAATAACCTTCAAATTCTCTTCTAACTCTATCGTTAGATATAGCTGGAACAGGAACTGGTTCTATTTGAGGTTGACTCTCAATAGAATCACCTATTTCTGTGCTTGTTTTTTCAAGATCTTTTGTAGTAATTTCATCAACTTTTTTTATTTTTTTAACCATTTTATTTAATTTAAATTTTAAAAAACAAAAAACTCCAAAATTGGAGCTATTTCAATAAAACTATAACAGAATATACAGAAAAATCAATCCCCTAAAAAGTTAATCCTTTTTCATAAAAATATCCAAATCCCCTTCTAAAACTTCATCAACTTTAGCTGTTTCTTTATCATTTCTGTGATCTTTAACCATTTTATAAGGATGCAAGACATAAGACCTAATTTGACTTCCCCATTCTATTTGAGAATCTTTAGAGAAACGTAAAGTTTCTTCGAAAGTTTTTTTTGATTCTTCAGCTTTTTTGAAAATCTTGGCTCGTAAAATGTTTAAAGCTTTTTCGCGATTAGCTTCTTGAGAACGCTCTTCGGATGAGTGAGCCGAAAGATTGCTTGGTATATGAATAACTCTAACGGCTGTTTCTCTTTTATTTACATTTTGACCTCCTGGACCACCAGAACGAGAAAATTCAAATTTTAAATCATTTTCAGGAATAATAAAATTCTTCTCGTCTATTTTTGAAAACTTTGGTAAGACTTCAACTAAAGAAAAAGAAGTATGCCTTAACTTTTTTGCATTAAAGGGAGAAATACGAACTAAACGATGGACTCCATTTTCATTTTTTAATTTTCCATAAACATTTTTGCCAGAAATTTCAACTGAAACATTCCTATAACCTCCATGATCATTTTTATTTTCATGAATTAAAACAACTTCCCAATTGTTTTTATTTGCATATTTAAAATACATATTAAGCAATATTGCCGAAAAATCTTCAGCATCATCTCCACCAGCCCCAGATACGATACTTAAAATAGCCGGACCTTTATCAAATTTACCTAAGCCTTCACGTTTATCTTTCAAGTCTTGTATTTCTTTAATGATCCTTTGAGCTTCATTTTTATCAAGCCAAAAATTTTCCCCAAGCATCAAAGCTTCAAGTCTTGCTATTTCTTTATCTGTATTATTTATAATGTCTTTTATTTCTGGCATACCTACAAAAACATTTTAAATTAATAAAGAAAAAAAATCCAATTTGTGATATTATTAAATCATGAAAAAAAGAATAGCAAAATATATTGGGGATTTGGTTTACGGAGCAAATGATGGAATTATTACTACTTTTGCAATTGTGGCTGGGGTTGCTGGAGCAAATTTATCTCCTGGGGTAGTTATTATTTTAGGCTTTTCAAATGTATTAGCTGACGGTTTTTCTATGGCAGCTTCAAATTACCTTGCTCGCAAATCAGAAAAAGATTATTTAGATAATATAGGCAAAGAGCAAGAAAATATTAATAATCCTTTAAAAAATGCAGTAGCTACTTTTACAGCTTTTATTTTAGCAGGACTTGTACCACTATTGCCTTATGTATTAGGTATAAAAGAAAACGTTTTTAATTATGCAATTTTGTTTACTGGACTTATTTTATTTACAGTTGGTAGTCTGAGAGCTAAAATCACAGGAGTAAATTGGTTTAAAGCTGGAATAGAGATGCTTTTTGTTGGAGCGCTCGCTGCAGGAGTTGCATACTTCATAGGAGCAATGCTTGCAAATTTTGTTTAATAATTCTCTTGAGCCGTTGATGGGGATTGAACCCATGACCTCCCCATTACCAATGGAGTGCTCTACCAACTGAGCTACAACGGCTGACTATACTTTGTCTACCAAAACAGCTACAACATCCTACCTATCGGCAGGTATATCAACTTTTAAAGATTACTACAAATCTAACTTTATTTCAATTATTATAATTTAAAAACTCTACTTTATTTAGTAGAGTTTTTAAATTTTATTTTTTAAATCCTTCTAGAGCTTTCAAGACTTCCATTGGTATCATATAGACTACAGTATTGGACTGATCAGAAGACATATCGTTAATAGATTGTAAAGTTCTTAAATGCAAAGCTCCAGGAGTTGCAGAGAGCATCTCAGCCGCACGAGCGATGTTTTGAGATGCAGCAAGTTCTCCTTCAGAATTAATAATCACAGCCCTCTTTTCTCTTTCAGCTTCAGCTTGCTTACCAATAGTACGCTCCATCTCCGCTGGCAAAGAAACATCTTTTAATTCAACATTTTGAACTTTCAATCCCCAAGCATCAGTCTCCTTATCTACTATCTCTCTTATTCTATCTGCAATTTTATCTCTACTTGAAAGCAATTCATCGAGGGTTACCTCTCCCACAATATTCCTCATAGTAGTTTGAGCATATTGTGAAATAGCATAACGAAAATCTTCAACTTCAATAATAGCTTTCGGAGCATCACTAACTTTATAATAAATCACAGCATTCACCCGAACAGATACGTTATCCCGAGTAATAGCATTCTGATCTGGCACATCTACTGCCTTAGTACGAACGTCTACCTTTTGATAACTTTGAATTATCGGCAAAACAAGTCTCCATCCCGGCTCCATAACTCCAGTGAAGCGACCCAAAGTAAAACGCACACCTTTTTCATATTGGTTAATCTGACGAATACTTATTAAAACAATTAACAATACTATACCAAGAAATATATACATAGTTTTTTAAAATTAAAGATTAATAAAATAATTATAGCATAAAATACAAAAGCCTAAATGCTTCTCATTTAGACCTTGTATTTTATGCGCAAACGACGGGACTCGAACCCGCAACCTCTCGCGTGACAGGCGAGTGCTCTAACCAGTTGAGCTACGTCTGCTTATATTTAAATTTAAAACTAACCATAAAACTTTAACACAAAATAGTAAAAAAATCTATTTTGTATTGTGTCGACGGGTGGAATCGAACCACCGACCTTGGCTTTATGAGTGCCACGCTCTAACCGTCTGAGCTACGCCGACATGAAGCAAACTTCTTTGCTTCATGTCGATGGTATTACCACCGAGTGAAGCATTATGACGATGTTATGCGTAGCATAACCGTCATCTCTATTATTGCACTGCTTTGCTTTTTGTCGATGGCATTACCACCGAGCAAAGCTTGATGGCGATGTTATGCTATGCATAACCGCCATTTGTTTTGTTAAATTTTATTTGCAAACTGTTATATATATTAACATATTTCAGCCCTTTTTCAAGCTATTTACAAAAATAGTTAAATATAGTATACTCTACTTAACTAGATTACTGGTTTTATAGCGGGGTAGAGAAAAGGTATCTCGTAAGGCTCATAACCTTAAGATAGCCGTTCGATTCGGCTCCCCGCAACAATTTTATATATAATTATAATATCTAAAAACTTGTTCGTAGGTGTATATTACCCTATCAGCTTCATGTTTTGATATTTTAAATTCTGTTCCTTCGTGAGCAATCCTATTTCTAATATTATGAGCTTCCCAAACTTTATTTAAATTTTCAAATTTGACAGGATCTGCTTTTTTTAATTTTTCACCTGTTGTATCTCCTATAAATCCCAAGCTATCAAGCAAAGAATCAAGTATAGTGTCTGACTCTAAAATAGCAAGCCTCCAATCATTCTCACTTTCAGATTTAATGTAATCCACAACAGCAATCCATCTTGGATTTTTAGAACCTATCTCTTCTATCTTGCTAACTTTTTTTGCTTGATTTTCATTATATTTACGCATTTCTTCTTCTAAATACAAACCCTCTCTTTTCCTTAATTCATACATACGAACAATCATATACGAAATCATTAATACAAAAAATATCAACAGAATATAAAACAACACAGACAAAAAATCAACAAAAGAATCAAAAAAGGGAGACCCAGCATCAACTCCATTTTGAGAAATATCTCCTGATTGACTTGAAGAATCTCCATTTTTTATAGAACCATCTTTAGAAGAACTACCACCAAAAAGTCCAAATTTTCTTAGAAGTAAATAAAACTGATAAAACAAATATTCTAAATTTATAAATCTAGGTTCAAATAAATAATTTGCTTGTGCTAAATTACTAACATTGGAAATTTTTTCTAAATCCATAAATAAATTATATTATGATTTAAGTAAAAAAGAAACTAATTAAATTTTTCAATTTCTTCGGCAATAGTAAATAAATTTTCTTCACAAAAATGTGGGGTCATAAATTGAACAGAAAAAGGTAAACCATTCTCTGCTTTACCTGAAGGGACAGCAATAGAAGGTACTCCTGTTAAATTTGCAGGAGCTGAAAAAATATCAGACAAATACATAGAAACAGGATCAGATAGTTTCTCTCCTAACTTAAAAGGTAATACAGGGACAGTTGGAGTCATAATATAAGCAACATTTTCAAAAGTTTTATTAATCTCACTCATTATAGCTCTTCTTAATTTCCAAGCTTTATTATAATAAGCATCATAATATCCATGAGACAATACATAAGTTCCTAACATAATTCTCCTCCGAGCTTCTTCTCCAAAACCATATTGCCTACTTTGCTTGAAACTTTCCCAAATACTATCTCCTTCTATACGAGTTCCATAACGCACACCATCAAAACGAGACAAGTTAGTTGAAACTTCAGCTGGCATAATAATATAATAAACAGCTAAAGAATATTTCGAGTAAGGTAAATCAATATCTACGATTTCATATCCTATACTTTTTAAATTCTCTACAACTTTTTTGAAATTATCCATAATTTCTGGATCAACACCCTCTTTAAATAAATTCCAAGGAATACCTATTTTTTTCAAATTTTTATCTTTTAAATCTGACTTCCTTTCTTTTTCTTTTATGGAAGTATTATCATTTTCATCATATTTAGATAAATTTTCAAAAATAATTTTTACATCTGAAACATTTTTACCAAAAGGAGAAACTTGATCGAGGGAATTACCCATAGCTATTATTCCATGTCTAGACAAAGCTCCATAAGTAGGTTTAAGTCCTACAAGAGAACAAAAAGCAGCAGGTTCACGAACAGAACCACAAGTCTCAGTACCCAAAGAAACTAAAGCCATATTAGAAGCAACAGCGGCTGCGGAACCCCCGGAAGAACCTCCAGGAACGCGAGATAAATCCAAAGGGTTACGAGTAACTCCAAAAGCACTTGTTTCAGTAGAAGAACCCATAGCGAATTCATCCATATTTGTTCTACCTAAAATTATCACACCTTGTTCTTTTAAAATTTTAATGACGGTAGCATCATAACTTGCTATATATTTTTCTAAAATTTTTGATGAAGCAGAAGCCTTGTGATCTTTAAACAAAATATTATCTTTAATTGCAATAGGAATACCCGTAAGTAAAGTTGCAGTACCATTTTGGAATTTATCTTCAGCATTTTTAATCTGAATATCTATATCATCAAAAATTTCTAAATAAGCATTAATTTCTGGATTATGTTTTTCTATATTTTCTAAATAAGCATCTACTAATTCTCTTATAGTAAAATTTTTATTTATTAAGGCTTCATTAACTTTTTTTATATCTAAATTATTTAATTCAATCATATTAAAGTATCTTTTTAACTTTTACAAAATTTTCATATTTATCTGGAAATTGATTTATTATTAAATCTTTTTCTTCATATTTATTTAAAACTTCATCTTCTCTGAAATTATTATTAAGAAAAATTGAATCTTTATAATCTTCTACTTCTACATCTTCTACTTGTTTAACATAACCTAAAATAGCACCCAAATCTTTAAGTATTTTGGTTTTTTCTTCCTCTTTTAAATTAAGCTTTGCTAATTCAGCTAAGTTTTCTATGTCTTTAATTTCCATACAAAGAGTATAGCAAAAAAAATAAAATAACCCAATCTTAAAACCCCTCAATATTGAGGGGTTTTAAGATCTTAAACTATTAATAATTAATAACCTTACCATTGTCCAGTGTAACAACACCTTCAGAACAGTTAATTAACTTATTAGCATAAGCACGGGTTGATTGATAGGTATAACCTGTAGGTGAGATTAAGTTCCAAGGAGATAAGATAAAGTCTTTGTATTTGTTTTGGAATCTTTTGATAGCACTTTCTGTTTGTTTACCGTATATACCATCTATTTTAAGTTTCTCTTCTTCTTTTGTGTTTAAGAATGCTTGCCATAGTCTTGCTTCTTGTTTATCGTTTAGTCTACTGCCTACTCTTAGGTATTTAGTGAAGGCTGGACAGGATTTTGTGGTTCCATCTATTGGAGAGGTGTAAGTGTTAGTTGGTGGTAATACTGTAGTTGTTACTTCTGTGGTTGTGTTTTCTAAGACTGGTGGGGTTACGGTATTGTTGATAGTACTTTCTGTGATAGTGGTTGATGTAGTTGGTGTACTGCTACTTCCTCCTGAATGAACTACAATATCGAAGGTTGGTATAGTGTGGGTAGATGATACATTACCGAAGTTATCTGTTATGGTTATAGTACAGTTACTGTAGTTACCTGGAGAGAGTTGGTTTAAGGTTATGGTGTTGTTGCCTACTGTAGCTACTGTGGTAGCGCTACTACAACTTCCTCCATAGGTTATTTGACCTGCTTCGTTGGTGTTGAAGGTATAGTTTGGAGTAGTGTCTACTGAAGCGAGTATTGGAGTTGTACTAGTTAGGTCTGCTGAGAAGTCCCAGATTACTATGAAATTACTATGAGAGAATCCATATAGTCTTTGATTTGCTTGGTCGAAGGCTAGGCCGTGAACAGAATCAGAATAAAATCTATTCATTGAATAAACTGGTCCATCAAAATTAGGTCTTCCTAATACATATGAAGCATTCATGCCGTTAGTAATTCCATTCGTGATATCAAAAACCATTATTCTTCTATTGCTTTCATCTGCTATAAATAATCTTTTATTAAAACTATCAAAAACAACTTTATTGGGATTATAAAATTGATTCTGAGAAATTAAACCATCTCCAGCATGAGTAGTAAAATCATTTTGACCTAAAACATTCACAGCATTCTCTCCATTTACAATAGTTGCTACATCAAAGACTAATACTCTATCAGCAGTATATGAAGAGACAAAGAGTTTATCTAGAGAAGGTATGTAAGCGATACTTTGAGTATTCCCTCCTAATTGATTAGCTGTAACACTTGTAGCACTTGAAGTATAATCACTCTGACCTAAGACATTAATAGCATTCGGTCCATTAGTAACATTAGGGATTAAAACACTTTGATCTATGTTATAGACCATAACACGGTTATTACTTTGATCCATAACATATAGATGCTGACGAGCGGTGTCTAAGACTACATCACCAGGATTACTTAATCCAGCTTGAGTAGTAGCTGTAGTGTTTGAAGTAAAGTCTGCTTGGCCAATGACATTAATAGCATTTTCTCCATTTACAATAGTTGCTACATCAAAGACTTTAACTCTACTGCCCGTATACTCTGAAACAAATAAACGATTATTAACTGAGTCAAAAGCTACTCCATAAGGAGTACTTAATCCATTTTGGGTATGATTAGCTGTATTAGTTGTAAAATCTGCTTGACCTAAGACATAGTCTGGAGTCTTGTCTACTAAAAGATTATTATTATCTAAATTAAATACTAAGACACGATTATTATTAAATTCTGGAACAAACAATCTGTGATTTATTAAATCTAGTTCACCATTTGTTGGATTATTAAAATTAGTAGCTGAGACTGATTGAATATTATTAGCAGCAGCTGTAGTATAAATTGGATTATTAGATCCATCTAATTGACCCAAGAGATCTACTGCATTCTCTCCGTCGGTTATTGCGGTGACATCAAAGATTTTGACCCTATGTGCACCATTACTCTCAGCAACGAAAAGCCGATTATTAGTAGAATCAAAATCAATCCCACCCTCAAGAGTATTTAATCCAGCTTGAGTATTAGCCGCAGAAGCTGAAGTAAAGTCTGCTTGACCTAAAACATTCACAGCATTTTCTCCATTTACAATAGTTGCTACATCAAAAACCTTGACTCTATGCCCGTTTCTTTCAGCTACGAAAAGTCTGTTGCCGGTTTGATCTAAAGCAATATCTCTAGGTGCATTCAATCCATTCTGAGTATTGTTAGCAGACAAACTAATAAAATCTGGTTGACCTAATACATATGAAGCATTCATACCGTTAGTTATTCCTCCGGATAAATCGAAAACTTTAACTCTATTACCTGAATTTTCAGAAGCATACAAATAGCTGTTTACTGAATCATATTTCACATCAAATACTCCATTGAATCCATTCTGGGTGTCAGCAGAAGCACTTGAAGTAAAATCTGATTGACCTAAAACATATGAAGCGTTCATACCGTTAGTTATTCCTCCGGATAAATCAAATACTTGAATTCTATTAGAATTGGCAACAAATAATCTTTCATTATCTAAATCAAAAGATAAACCAACTGGCCAGGTAAATCCATTTTGAGTAATACTAGAAGAGTAACTATCAAAATCTGGTTGACCTAATACATATGAAGCGTTCATACCGTTAGTTATTCCTCCACTTAGATCAAATACCTTAACTCTATGAGGTCCATCTTCTGAAACAAACAAACGATTGTTAACTGAATCAAAAGCAAGAGCTCTTGGTCTTATTAGCATTGCTTGATTGCTTGAAGATTGTGTCCCATTCAAATCAGTATGACCTAAAACATAATCAGCAACCCTATCAGGTAAAGTATTATCATTATTAAGATTATAAACAACAACCCGATAATTAAAAAAATCTGCCACAAATAATCTATGATTAGTAGTATCAATCAAAACATCAAACGGCCTATTTAAACCCTTATTGTTAATATTAGAAAAAAAATCAGAAGCTGGCATATTATTACTCAACCCAGCAAAAAGATTAAGAGGAACAACTAAAACAGTAATAATTAATACTGCGAGAATATTATTAAACTTTTTAAATAAAGAGTAAGTTTTACTTTGTTTATTTAATAATAAATTATTATTAACTTTATTTTTATGATTTATAAATTTAATTCCTTGAAAGGATAGATTATTGTTATTTAAATTTTTACTCATACTTTTATTATAGCAAAAAAAAAAGAAAAAATGCAAATTTTTTTAGAGGAATAATTTTTTTTATATATATTTACTAATTACCAGCTGGTAATGACTGACAAGGAATTCCATCTTTATTGCCATCAAGTCTATTTACGTCACTTTCTATACCACCAGTTTTATCAAAAAAATTTTGTGCTTCCGGTTGAGTATTAAAATCATCACAATTATATTCGTTTTTAGTTTTACCTAAAGCTCTATCAGTAACGACGTTACCTTCTTTGTCAAACAATAAATTACCCTTTTCATCTCTTTCTATTTTTGATTCTTGAAAAGAGCCCGTATCAATCAATTTACCTAAATCAAAATCATTATTTGATAATTCAAAACCTAATGCGCCCAATAAAACCACAATAACCCCTAATAAAATTTTCTTTTTAGGGCTATTTGGTTTTAAATTCTGCTTATTTAATTTATCTTTTGCTAAATCAGAAATTGTATTTTTAATATCCATATATTTATATTATGCTAAGTATAAAAGTACTGCAATTATTATTAGAATAATAATAACAACAACACGAAAACTTTTTGAAAATCTTAAGTTATTCATATGTATATTATACATTAAAAATAAATTAATACACAGCCTAAAAATTACTTACCAATCAAAGCTTTAATCCTATCCTCTACCGGAGGATGCGTTGCAAAAAGTCCGCTTATTTTTTTGCCAATTTTGTAACCTTTTGGATCAGCTAAGTATAGGTGAGCTATAGCTCCAGATTGTTTTTGCATTGGGCGACTATATTCACTAATTTTTTTTAAAGCGTTTGCTAAACCTTCAGGATAACGAGTAAGAAGGGCTCCAGTAGCATCAGCCAGGAATTCTCTTTTTCTTGAAATTGCGAGTTGAATCAAAGTTGAAAAAATAGGAGCTAAAATAGCAAAGATTATTCCTATAATCATTAATATTCCGTGAGCTTTATTGTCACTATCATTATCTCTTCCTCCTCCCCACATTAAATTCCGGATAAACATATCTGCTACGATAGATACGAATCCTACGAGAACCACAACAACAGTAGAAAGTAACATATCTCTATTCCCAATATGACTCATCTCGTGAGCCATAACTCCTTCGAGTTCATTCTTGTCTAATATAGCAAGAAGGCCGGTAGTTGCAGCGACTACGGCATGATTCTTGTCTCGACCAGTAGCAAAAGCGTTCGGTGCTGGATCGGTAATCACATAAACTTTCGGCATAGGTAAACCGGCCGTAATAGAGAGATTCTCAACAATAGTATAAAGGTCAAAATACTCTTCCCTTTTGGCAAGTTTCGCTCCAGATAGTTTAATCACAACTTTATCAGAGAACCAGTAAGAAACAATATTCATCCCAATACTAAATAAAACAAAAATATATAAAATATTTGGGTTCTGATAGTAATAAGAAAAGAACCAACCGAGCCCGATAACTACCAAAAAGAACATAGTCATTAGAATCCATGTTTTGGTAATATTTTTTGATTGTTGTGTGTATAATGTGGACATTAGTTTTTAATCAATTTAATGCTCGATAAGTCTATGCTTCTTGGCGGTTCATCTTCTCCAAAATGTTGGATACCCAATATTTTACCAGGTGCAAATCTTATTGTATAAATTGTGAGTGGAATTTCACCAAATGTTGGGTCTTTATACTTAATATACTCATTTTCACCATATTTAATTTTTCCAATTTCTTGTAAAGGTTCAGTATAAGGAATACCAAAACTCTTATATACATCAGGTAATTCTGCGAAACAGTTAACACTAATATTACAAATATTAACATAATCAGAAGTCTTTGGATGATTTTCAATATCAAACACTTTTAATATTAAAGTATTTGAATCTGAACTATCTATTTTTTCTATAGATAAATTTTCAGAATAATTGAAAGAAAATCCAAGTTCATCATTTTTGTATTCTTTCAAGACTTCAGCGTTTTCTAAATTTTCACTATTTAAATTTGATAAATACTCCCCCTGATTCTGATACATGAAACGTAAAGCAAAAATCATTAATACGATGAGTATTAGCAATAAGATTGTATTTAACTTTGAACCGTAGAAACTTTTACCCCAATATTCTTTTTCTACTTTTTCTAGATTATTGTTTTCCATTTTTATTCTATTATGATAGGTATGAGGACAAATTTATTAACTCCTTCATCCGGTCCCGCAGGATTATCATTCCTTATTTCAATATAAGCTGGACCTTTTGGTAAATTAGTAAAATCAATATTTCCTTCAAAGTCTACAGGCCCTTCTGTCATCCAATCTGTAGTTGCTACAGCATTACTTGCTAGTAATATATTTTTGCCTTGATCTAAAATATTAATTAAAATATTTCCTTCAAAAAACCAAGCACCTTTAATAGTACCCCTGAAAGACAATATTCCATTTGGCATTTTAGCTCCTGGTAAAATTGTGAAATTTAATAAATCTGCTTTTTGGCCTAAAATTTCATTTTCAAATTCATAAGGAGGCAAACTTGTATCTACCACTTCTGTATTTTTTACATTTCTACCAAAAAATAAAATTGAGCCTAGGACTATTAAAACTAAAACTATCAATGTTATTATTTTTCCTGTTTTTGTCATATATTTTATATTTATCCAGTCACTCGAAAGTGACAAGGTTTATTATCTATTAAAATTTAACTTCTACGTTTTGTTGAGCCTGATCGTTATCGGGTAAATCAAATAATTCCATTTTTGTAAACTTAAAAATAGAAGCAATTATATTACTTGGAAATTGCTCTACTTTTATATTCAAATCACGCACATTAGTATTATAAAATCTACGAGATGCCATGATTTTATTTTCTGTATCTGAAAGTTCTCTTTGTAATTCTAAAAAGTTTACGTTTGCTTTCAAATCTGGATAAGCTTCAGCAATTCCAAAAATTCCAGAAATAGCTCCACCCAACAAGGCTTCACTCTTAGAATGCTCCCCTATGGTTTTTGCTTGCATAGCTTCTGCTCGAGCTTGTGTTACTTTTTCAAAAGCACCAGATTCATGAGTAGCATAACCTTTTACAGTATTTACTAAATTAGGTATCAAATCGTACCTTCTTTTTAATTGAACTTCTATATCTGACCAAGCTTCTTTAGCCCTGTTAACTAAAGTCACAAAACCATTATAAGAAGAAGCTAACCAAATGGCTATAATAACTAAAACAATAATAAATATTAAGATTAATGACATAAAATTTAAAAATTAATTAATAAACTATATCACTATTATAGCACAAAAATTTATTTTGTGTTTTTTAAATCAACAGATAAAACAAGTAGTGGTGAAGCCAAGAAGATTGAAGAATAAGTACCTACAAAAATTCCTACTCCAAGAATTAAAGCAAAATATTTAGTACTTTCTGGTCCAAACAAAAACAAAGAGATTAAAACCAAAATAGTGCTCAAAGATGTAGCTAAAGACCTTAAAAAAGATTGATCTAAACTAAGTCCAACAGTTTCAGCAAATTCTTCTTTACTGAAAGTATGCTTATCAATCAAATTCTCTCTTACTCTATCAAAAATAACAATAGTATCAGAAATGGAAAGACCTAACACAGTAAGCAATGCAACCACAAACAATGAATCTATCTCTACTCCAGCAAAATAAGAAAGTAATGAGAAAACTCCAATTGGAATTATAATATCATGAAGTAAGGCAACAATAGCTATTAATCCGTATCTCCAAGAAGAAACAGGTTTTGACACTTTTCTAAAAGAATAAGCAATAAACAAAATAATAGCCAGTAATACAAAAATAATTGAAATAAATGCTTTTCTGGTCAGTTCTTTACCTATAGAGGGTCCTATCGAATTAAAAGAAACTTCTTCTAATTTATAAGTATTTTCAAAAGTTAAAACTTCAAGCATAGCACTATGTTCTATGTCTGTAATGTCCCTAGTTTTAATAATATATCCATTCTCACCTGCTGGTTGGACTAAAATATTGCCGAAATTCAAAGTTTCTAAGCTTTTATTTACTAAAGTTTGTTCTGGTTTTTGATCTGTATAAATAACTTCAGTTAAAGATCCTCCCTTAAAATCAATACCCACCTTAACACCTAAAACTGTAATTGAAATAATAGACAATAAAACTAAAGCTATTGATATTCCAATAAATATTTTTTTGTATTTTATAATAAACATATTTTTATTTCACTTTACCATTAGCAAATCCACTAGAGAATATAAATCTTGTGAATTTATTTTCTGGTAAATAAGCTAAGGTTTTTAATAAGATTTTAGTAATAACAATATTGCAGAACAAAGAAACTAATATTCCCATACCTAAAGTCAAAGCAAATCCTTGAATAATAGAAGTTCCAAGCCAAAATAAAATAACAGCAGTAATTAAACTTGAAAGATTAGAATCTCTAATAGAAGTCCAAGCTCTACTAAAACCATAATTTACTGAGTCGCTCAAAGTCCTACCTTTTCGTAGTTCTTCTTTTATTCTTTCAAAAGTTAAAATGTTTGCGTCTACAGCAATACCAATAGAAATAATAAATCCAGCAATACCTGAAGCGGTTAAGGTTACAGGTAAAATTTTAAACAAAGAAAGAACAATCAAACTAAAAATTCCTAAAGAAAGTATTGCAACGATTCCAGGCAATCTGTACCAAACTAACATAAATATACCAATTAAAATAAATCCTATTATTGCTGCTTTAACACCAGAATTTATAGCATTTTCTCCTAGGGTTGCTCCAATTGTTTGTTTTGATAATAAATTAATAGGTACAGGTAATGCTCCAGAATTTAATCTACCTACTAATTGTTTAGCTTCAATTGCTGTAAAATTACCAGAAATAACTGCTTCTCCATTTAAAATAGCTTCACGAACAACAGGGGTTGAAATAGGAGCACCATCCAAATAAATAGCTACCATTTTCCCTACATTTTTTTCTGTAATTTCTGCAAAAAGCTTTGTTCCAGTTTCATCAAATTGTAGACTAACTCTTGGTTCGCGAGTATTTTGATCAAAATCTAAAATTGCTTTTTTCAGATATCTTCCAGTTAATTCTGTAGAAGTAAACATATTACTAAAATCTAAATTAACATTACCATCTTCTCCAACCTCTAGATCTTTAACATCAGTGTTTTCTACCTTAAATTCAAGTAAAGGTGTTTGACCTATCATTTTAACTGCTTCATCAACATCACTTATTCCAGGTAAATCAACAATTAATTTTTCTGATCCACCAGAAACAAAAGAAGCTTTTTGAACTTGAACTATTGGTTCAGCTACTCCGAAAAGGTTTACCCTTCTTTCAATTACATCACGAAGAGCGTCCATAGAATCATCTACCTCTCCAGTATCTACCGCGGTTAAATCTGCTTCATAAACTAAATGACTTCCTCCAGAAAGATCCAAACCTAAACGAAAAGGATAATTTTTAAAATAAGATTTTTCATTTTCAAAATTTGAATTCAATCGAGGTTCAGATTTGTAAACAAATAAAAGTAACAGCCCAGCTATAATTATGATTAAAAAAGACAGTATTATTTTTTTAATTATTTTCCACATAAGATAGCCATATTTTATATGGTTTTTGAAAAATATGCAAATTTGATTTATAAAATATATGATGTATAATTAAACTATGGAAAATAACAAAAATTATTTAATATTTGGTTTAGTTTTAGGATTATCATTAATCATAAGCGCAAGTATTGGTTCATTTACTTTTTATAAATTACGTTCAAATGACACTATAACTTCTACAGGTAGCGCAAAACAAGCTGTACTTTCAGATAAGGTTAAATGGACTGGAAACATAACAAGGAACACAACTCTTTCAACCCTAAAATCTGGTTATGCAAAAATGGATGAAGATTTAAAAATAGTTAAAGCTTTTCTTTTAGAAAATGGTATAAAAGAAGAAGAAATTAATGTTTCTACTATTTATCTAAATGAAGTTTACGAACAATATCAAAGTCAAGATAAAAAATATACCTTAGTTCAAAACATAGAAGTTAATCATACTGATATAAATAAAATTGATGCTTTATCGAAAAATACTAATTCTTTGATTATCGACAAAGGTGTTATTTTTACAACTAATTCTTTAGAATTTTATTATTCAAAATTACCTGAAGCTCGTATATCCTTACTTGCAAATGCTGTAGAGGACGCAAAAGCTCGTGCAGGAGAACTTGCTCGTGCAGGCGGAAAAAGCATAGGAGTACTGAAATCTGCTTCTTCTGGAGTAGTCCAAGTTATGTCTCCTAATTCTGTTGAAGTTTCTGATTATGGTATGTATGATACTTCAAAAATAAATAAAGAGATTTTTGTAACAGTAAAAGCAACTTTCGAAATAAAATAAAATTATATAAAAATAAATAAAAAGGGTTCGAAATAATTTAATCATTTCGAACCCTTTTAAATTTTTAATAATCTTCAAAAGAGATTAAAATTTTTCTCATAATTTTATTATTTAAAGTAAAATTACTTTTTAAATTAAAAAAATAATATTTACAATCTTTTTCATAATCAGGTTCAATGTAAACTTGTAAATCTTTCCAAAAATCAGAAGTTTTAATTTCTTGATATTCATAAAAGGTTCTTTTTTTACCTAACCATTGTTGCAATTTGTTTTTCAAATAAATCTCTAATTCTTTATCTTTTACAAGTTGCATAGAATCAACCTTAGTTAAAGCAAAATAAGTTTGATTTAAATCTATGGGAAATGGATTTAAATTAGATATTCCTACAAAAGACTTATTTAATGATTCATATTCTACAAAAGACAACAATACACCTTGCTCTGGATACCATAAAGTATAAACAATACTATCTTTAGTAGTAGACACACTATCAGCGTTTTTAATTATAAAATTAGTAAAATTACCAACATTTAACGACTGAGCTTTTACAAAAAAAATAGTCAAAGAAAAAAGAAAAAAGAAAAATAAATCTTTCATTTTATTGGTTTTTTATATTAAGAACAATAAAAAATATCAAAAATATAATACCATTATAAAAAGAAATAGTAAATAGTTGTGTTTAAATTAAGAAAAAAGCTAAAATAACAGCAAGAAAAATTCTATACCAACCAAAAACTGCAAAAGAATTTTTTGAAATATAATCAAGAAGCCATCTGACTACAAACAAAGCTACAAAAAAAGAAATCATAAAGCCTAAGGATAAATCCAACCACTCACCTTTTTCAAAAGCAAAACCGTTTTTATATAAATCATACACTGTAGCAGAAAGCATGGTTGGGATAGCTAGTAAAAAAGAAAACTCAGTAATTGTCTTCTTTTCTATGTTTAAAATTTTTCCACCAAAAATAACAGAAAGAGATCTCGAAATACCTGGAATTATAGCTAAGGATTGGAAAATCCCGAGCAATATTAAATCTTTTTTTGAAAAAGACAAAATATCTTTTTTCTCGCCTTCTTTCTTGTAATACTTTTCAAAAAATAAAATTAAAATTCCACCTAAAAATAAACTAATAATCATAATAAAACTATTACCAAAAAAATAATTTTTAACTATTTTATATAAAACAAAACCAATAATTCCAGTAGGAATAAAAGCAGTTATAATTTGACTTAAATATTTTTTTTGATGAATTAATTTATCTTTATACAAATAAACTACAGCCAAAATAGCTCCTAATTGAATAGCTATTTGGAAACTTTTTAAAAAATTAGTTAAATTTAAACCTAAAATAATTCTTGTAAAATCAAGGTGTGCGGTTGAAGAAATAGGTAAAAACTCTGTAATACCTTCAACTAATCCAAAAATTAAAACTTCAAAAAAACTCATATTATTTACGTAAAAAATTAAAGAAAACTGCTAAAATAAAACCTAAAACATATCCTCCTAAAATATCAACAGGATAATGAACCCCTGCCATAATACGAGCTGTGCCTATAAGTAAAGCAAAAAGTATTAAAAATAAACCAACTCTTTTGTGTAGAAAATAAATCGAAAAAGCTAAAGCCATAAAAAAAGTTGCGTGGCCAGAGGGAAAAGCATTTCCTGTAGCATAAAATAAATTATTTATATTTTCATATACATGAAACGGTCTTAATGTGTTAAAAACACTTTTCAAAATAACAGAAGCAGCCCAAGCAGTAAACCCCACAATAAAAGCAAAAAAAACTTCGTGTAATTTAAATATTATTTCTGTAAAAGAATTTTTCTTAAAAGATAATTCATGATGAAAAATCAAAAATAATATAGCAAACAATACAACTAAATAAGGAAATGGTTCTGCAAAAAAAATAATAAAAAAGTCTACAAAATAATGATTGTTTGTTGTATTGTTTAAAAAAAATAGTAATTGATTATTCATTTTTATTTTTAGCTACTTTTAACACATTAGAAAAAAGCATAGCCACGGTTACAGGACCGACTCCTCCAGGCACAGGAGTTATAAAAGATACTTTTTGAGATACACTATCGAAATCAACATCCCCAACCAATACACTATCTTCTTCTGAAGTCCCTGCATCTATTACAATAACCTCATTTTTTACCATATCCCCACTAATAATATTACCTTTCCCTACTCCTGAAATTATTATATCAGCTTCTTTAATAAATCTTTCTTTATTCTCTGTTCTTGAATTTATTGTATTAAAATTTAAATTTTTATGTTTCAAAATATTTGCTAAAGGTTTACCTACTAATTTGCCTTCGCCTATAATTAAAATATTTTTATTTTTTAAATCAATATTCAAACTATCTAATAAATAAACACAAGCTAAAGCTGTTGGTGGAGAAAGAAATAAATCACCATTATAAAATTTACTACTTAATTCTTCTCCTAAACAATCTACATCGAGTTTTGGGTTAATGCTATCTAAAACTTTTTTAGAATTTATATGAGAAGGTAGAGGTAATTGAACTATAATTCCAGAGATATTAGGAATATTATTTATCTTTTCTATTTCTTTTAATAAATCTTCTGTAGTAATATTTTTATCAAAATTTGCATCATAAAATTTTATACCTAAATCTAATGCTTTTTTCTTTTTCAATTCTACGTATTTTAAAGAAGCTAAATCATTACCCACTAAGACATCACAAAAAACTGGAGTAAAATCTAATTTTTTTACTTCACTTCTTATGTCTTCTAAAATATCTTTACTTATTTTTTTACCATCAATTAATTTCATAAATTTATATTGAGTTTTGAAATACTAATATCCTAAAAATTCATTTTTAATATCATCTCGATGAGCTCTTCTTCCATATTTACTCATACTAACTAATATACCTAAGGCTCCGAATTCTGTTAATAAATGACTTCCTCCATAACTCATAAAAGGAAGAGGGATCCCCGTAACAGGCATAACCCCAATATTCATACCAACATTAATTATAATATGAGTAATAAAATAAATTGCAATACCTAAAGCGAACAAGGTTTCAAAATTAGCTAAACCATATGAAGCAAAATAAAGTATTCTTAAAATAATCAAAGTAAATAAAACTAAGACAATAACAGAACCAATAAAACCCCATTCTTCACTAAAAGAAGCAAAAATAAAATCTGTTTCAGATTCTGGTAAATATTGTAATCTAGATTGACTACCAAAACCAACACCTTTACCAAAAATTTGGCCACTACCCACAGCCACAGTTGATTGAACTACATTATAGCCCGACCCTTGAGCGTCTTTTAAGGGATTAAAGAAATTTGAAATACGATCTTTTTGATATGGTTTGAATACAAAAGACCAAAGTATTAAAAACACAATAGCACCAACACCAAAAACTACTAATAAATGTTTTTTGGAAATCCCAGAAACTAATATCATCCCAAACCAAATAAAAAAAATAACCATAGCTGATCCAAAATCTGGTTGCAAAAAAACTAAAAGAAAAGGTATGAAAGCATAAAGTCCTGATATAAAAATATGTTTAAAATTTCTAATTTCTACGTGACGGCGAGAAAAATATTTAGCTAAAATTAGTATTAAAACTAATTTCATCATATCAACAGGCTGAAAAGAAAATCCTCCAAAATCAAACCAACTCTGAGCACCTTTAGCAACATTACCTAAAATAAATAAAAGTAATAGGATGAAAGAAAAGAATAAAAATAAGTAAATTAAAATATTAGTTTGCTTTAAAAACGAAAAATCAATAAAAGAGAATATAATAAAAACAAAAAAAGAAATACTAAGCCATATTATTTGCCTATCAAAAAAACCAGTTCCAATAGCAGAATCTCCGAAAGATTTCATAGTAAATAAACCAAAAATAGAAATAGGTAAAATACAAAAAACTAAAAACCAATCAATTTTTTTAAACAAACTAAGCATTATTTTAACTTTACATTAAAAATATTAAACAAGGGAATTATTTCTTCTCTAACTACTTGTTTACTCATTGGCTGTCTCCAGGTAAAAGAAACATTAGTTTCTGATTCTCTCGCTAAAACTGGTATAGTTGTACTGCTTGCATTTAGAACATTTCCAAATTCATCATACAAAATAGCGACTGCTTTTACGTCTGGAATATTAAAAAGAGAAGTGTTTTTAATATTTCCAGTTAATCTAGGTATTGTATCATTGTTTTCAAAAACAATATTGCTAACATTTAATTTTAATTGTTCTACTAAAGAATTATCAACATTTATCCAAATTGGAGTTTCTGTAAACTCAAAAGTAGTAAAAACCGGTTTTGAGTTTCCTAAATTAACTGCTGGTTCAAAAATTGCAAATTTCCCAGCTGGAGGAATAAAAGTCTCCCCTTCTCTTTGACCTATATAAATATTATTTTCATCTGCAAAACGAAAACGGTATTTTATACTTTGAATAACTTGATTTTGGTTTTGATTTTCAATATAAGCCACAGTATTATATCTGCCAGGCACAACCTCAAAACTTCTAGTCCAAAAAATAGACAACTTGTCTACTTCTCTAAAACAAGCAAGAGGGCAACCTCCTCCACAATCTACTCCAGTTTCATTACCGTTTTGTTTACCATCATTACAAGCAGGAGGACGATTTAAATAAGGCCAAGCAAAATACAAAACAACAAGTCCTAAAAAAACCAAAACAATAGATACATATATAATTTGCCGCTTAAAAGCCCAAGTCATAAGATAATTATAACACAAAAAATAGGTAAATAAAAAAGCTCAAGAGGTTTTTAAACTCTTGAGCTATTAAATTTTTGGTATTAATCCATATTATTTCCAAGTGATTTTAAAATCTCATTTTCTTCACCTTCTTTTAATAAGGGTAAAAAATCGAGTTTTAAAATTCGGGTTATTGCTGGATGTTGTGCTTGTGACACAATATTTCCTGGACGAATAGGTCGCCCAGCGAAATTGCTTGTGTAAATTAAAATGTGTTTTCGAGCAATTGTTTGCTCTTCTAAGATTGTGGTTTTTTGGTTAATGTGGATTACTTTGTAAAGTAAATTAGATTTAATCATATTAGGTCTTAATAATATGTAATAAAACACAGAAATTAAAAAGACTCCTAAAGCAAAACCAAGAATAAATAACATAATTATAAAATTTGTGTTATTTAAATGATAAGGTTAAACCGTATGATTTAAATAACGGTGTACAAAAAAATATCGATAATATCGTAACATATGTAAATATAAAAGTCAAGTATATTCTATATATAAACAAAAAAACCCTTATTTTCATAAAGGTTTTTTGTAAAATTAAATTCTTAGTCCTGGCGATAACCTATCCCGAACCAAAGCAAAGCTTGGTACGGGACTTTACTTTACGCAAAAGAGCTGAAAAGCAAACTACTTTACTTTTCAGGGTCGGAGACGGACGCGTCGAGACGGGCTCGCGAAATTTTTCAACAGAAAAATATTTGTGAGTCATTGGTATGGTAAGATTTTCTATAACATAAAAAATAGGTAAACAAAAAAAAAGATGAACTATTTAAAATAATCCACCTTTACTCACAAAAATTAATCATCGTAATCCCTGCTATGGCTTTCTTTGTTGGTGCACGTACCATTACAATGACGACAAAAGTTTTTATCCCCATAATAAACCCCCATGCTATTAGCAGCAAATTCACTAAGTTTCCTAAAATTAATAGGCTGTTTATTAGAAGAATTGTCTTTTTCTTCTATCGAATTAGATTCAGAAGGTAAAGAACTTTTTTTTGGATCCATAAATTTATGATTTAAGATTAAAAAAATATTTTCAAATTAACAATAACATAAAACTGACTAAAAGTAAAAACAAAAAACCCTTATTTTCATAAAGGTTTTTTGTAAAATTAAATTCTTAGTCCTGGCGATAACCTACTTTCCCCACAAGGAGTATCATCGGTATGGTAAGGCTTAACTTCTCTGTTCGGAATGGGAAGAGGTGTGACCCTTACGACGAATCACCAAGACTAAAAATTTAATTTAAATTTAAAGTAACAAATAATAATTATGGTTTACAAATTTCTTAACAGGAATCGAAACATTAGTACTTCTCAGCTCAACACATTGCTGTGCTTCCACTTAAAGCCTATCAACGTGATCATCTCTCACGATTCTATAACGATTCCTAATCTTGAAGCTGGCTTCCCTCTTAGATGCTTTCAGAGGTTATCCATTCCCGACATAGCTACTCGGCAGTCCACTTGGCAGTAGAGCCGATACACCAGAGGTCAGTTCACCCCGGTCCTCTCGTACTAGGGGCAAATCTTCTCAAGAATCAACGAGTGCAGTAGATAGGAGACCAACCTGTCTCACGCAAAATGTTTTATATCTATTCTCATCTACAAGAATAGAACCTTTATTACTAAAGGGATCGGACTGTGACTTCAACTTTGGTAAGTTGTCTAACATTCAGTCTCTACGGGCTATGCCTCATCGGCATATTCCCTCGGCGTTATCCTCTTTTTCAAGTAGGATTTCTCCGATACAAGTTAGCTTCTCTGTATATATTTCTACATACAGCCGCCGTGATGTGTATTTTTCAACACATGGTTGATTTCAATTTTATAACAGTTCAAGTTCATTTTTCAACTTTCTTCCTCTGAGGATTCAGACTGTGGAAAAGTCATGATATATATTGCTATATGATACAACTTCTCCACGGTCTGAACCCAGCTCGCGTACCTTTTTAATTGGCGAACAGCCAAACGCTTGGTAGCTTCTCCACCACCGCGCTAAGGTGAGCCGACATCGAGGTGCCGAACTCCGCCGTCGATATGAACTCTTGGGCGGAACTAGCCTGTTATCCCTAGAGTAGCTTTTATCCGTTGAGCTCCCACCGCATCTAATACGTATGGTCGGATCACTATGTTCTGGTTTCCCACCTGCTCGGGATGTCCCCCTTACAGTCAAGCCATCTTGTGCCATTACACTATCGGCACGGTTTCCATTCGCGCCTAGATGACCTTTAAACCCCTCCTTTACTTTTTAGGAGGGTACAGCCCCAGTAAAACTATCCACCAGATACTGTCTCAATACGTTTTTGCCGTATTGGTTAGAACATGCCTTCAAAAAGAATGGTATTTCACTGACGAGTAGAGAACATCCGAAAACGTTCACGTCAAACCTCTCCCATCTATTCTACGCAGTTTAAAAACATGCTCAATATCAAGCTATAGTAAAGCTTCTAGGGTCTTTTCGTCTAACTGCACTTAACCGGCATCTTCACCGGTATTGTATTTTCACCGAGCTGGTCCCCGAGACAGTTTCCCACTCATTACACCATTCGTGCGCGTCGGAACTTACCCGACAAGGTATTTCGCTACCTTAGGACCGTTATAGTTACGGCCGACATTCACCAGGGCTTATATCAGTCACCAATAATTATTGCTAACTAAGAACGCCGATATTTAACCTTCTGGCATTGGTCAGGTGTCACCCCCTATACATCCTCTTGCGAGTTCGCAGGGAGCTGTGTTTTTGGTAAACAGTTGGCAGGAATACTTTCGCTGCGCCCCCCATCACCTTGTACACTTCCTCATTTTACACGAAGGAAAATTAATTTTCTCTTCATTTTGTCTCTTATATTTAACCTTCCCTCATACTATTTGGAAATATCCAAAGTGATGGGGGGAAGCCTTATCCCGAAGTTACGGCTGCTTTTTTGCCGAGTTCCTTGGGGACCTCTCACTCGTTCGTCTTGGTCTACTCGACCTGATCACCTGTGTCGGTTTGCGGTACGGATCCTTTATAAATAAGTTTAGAAATTTTTCTTGGAAGCGTGCTCTACATTATCACCTATCCCCGTAAGGATAAATTCTTTACTTCTCTTTCATTTACCATTTAAGGTACTATACGGATTTTCCTATATAGAACAATCAAGACACAAACAGAAATCCAATAATCTGCAACATATACAACACTCCGTCCTTCCATCACTTTATAAAGAAGTCAGGGAATATTAACCCTGTGTCCATCGAGTCCGGCTTTCGCCATTCCCTTAGGCCCGACTAACCCTTGGCTGATTAACATTACCAAGGAAACCTTGATCTTTCGACGTGGGGTGTTCTCAACCCCATTGCGGTTACTTGTGCCAACATTTTTACTTCCAAACGCTCCAGAAGCCCTCACGGGTCCTCCTTCACTGCAGATTGGAACACTCTCCTACCACTCGTAGACTTCATAAAAGAGACGAGTTTATTTATTTCAATAAACTCATCGATTTTTAAAAAAGATAGTGCAGAAATTGTCAAAGTGCCCTTAGGTATTGATTGGCTATCATAACCTGTGCCATAGAAATGCAGGAAAATATTTGACACATATCTTTGATTATCTGAATCTGCATTAACTACACTATCTTATTTTAATATTATTATATTTATTTCAATTAATTTCTTTTATGAAGTCTACGAATCCTCAAATTCGGTAATATACTTAGCCCCAATTATTTTCGACGCAAAATCTCTAGATGAGTGAGCTGTTACGCTATCTTTAAAGGATGGCTGCTTCTAAGCCAACCTCCTCATTGTCTGAGAAATCTCACCTTCTTGTCTTACACTTAGTATATATTTAGGGACCTTATTTAGAGATCTGGGCTGTTTCCCTTTTCACCAATGGAGCTTAGCCCCCACGGTGTAACTGCCGCATTCTGGCTTTTGGTATTCGGAGTTTGATAGGTTACGCGAGATTGCTCCCTGTCGGAACCTTCCAGTGCTCTACCCCCAAAAGAAACATGCGACGCTAGCCCTAAAGCTATTTCGGAGAGAACCAGCTATTACCAGGTTCGATTAGCTTTTCACTCCTTACCACAAGTCATCCCAACGCGTTGTACTACGAACGGGTTCGGGCCTCCATTTATCTTTCGACAAACTTCACCCTGCTCATGGCAAGCTCACCTGGCTTCGGGTCTTATGCATACTACCAATTACGCGCTATTAACACTCGGTTTCCCTATGGCTCCACTGTTTCATCAGCTTAGCCGAGCAGCATGCATAAACTCGTTGGCTCATTCTTCAATAGGCACGCCGTAGTGGAATAAATCCACATCGACTCCTTGTAGACACACAGTTTCAGGTCTATTTCATCGTCCTCATCGGACTGCTTTTCACCTTTCCCTCACGGTACTAGTTCACTATCGATCTAAAAGTATATTTAGCCTTAGCAGTTAGTTCTGCCAAATTCCCCCCGGCTATTGATGTCCTGGGGTACTCAAGAATAACAACAAAAGAGATAAATTATTTTCATTTACGGGACTATCACCCTCTACGGTATCGCTTTCCAGCAATTTCAATTAATAACTTATTTTTTGACTCTTCTAGAAATCTACATTGTCATCTTATAACCCTCTCGTATTGCTACGAAAGTTTGGGCTTCTCCCTTTTCGCTCGCCGCTACTTAGGGAATACATATTTGTTTCTATTCCTCCTGGTACTGAGATGTTTCACTTCCCAGGGTGTGCATCTAAATTGCTTTAGATTGTAGAGGTTTACTCTACAGGGTTTCCCCATTCGGAGATCTCCGGATCAAAGGTTGCTTTGCACCTCCCCGAAGCTTATCGCAGCAACGCTACGTCCTTCTTCGCTACTTTTAGTCAAGGCATCCACCGTGTGCCCTTAAAATTTCCTGTTAAGAAATTTATAAACCATTTACATAATTTGTTAAAATGTAAATTTAATTATTAACTATTATCAAAGACCGCTCTCTAATAATAGTTGCTCTGTCTGGACGCGAAAAGACCACTCATTGATTGTCCGACAGCTTTTAATTTTCAAATTTCAAACCTTTCTTTCTTATAAACAAAAAACCGCTTTTTAAGCGGCTTACAGACAAAAGAATGTCTACTAAGACCGCACTTTTAAACTGTTATTTGTAATATTCATACTGTGTAGGGTAAGTATATACCAAAGCAAAAAGGATGTCAACTAATGACATCCTTTTGTTTTTATAACCTAAATTAAGTATTATCTTTGGCTCATTTCATCACGAATTTTAGACAATAAATGAGAAGCATGATCCTTACCTCCTAATCCAAAAGCGATAGCTCCAGCAATAGCAAACATAGCTATAATTCCAGTAAATAATATTTGCATATATGCAGAATCAACCCCTAATTGTTCTAAGGCAACAATAAAAGCAAAAACCCAAATTACATATTTTGAAACGGTAGCAAGCATATGAGAAGATGACAAACTCATTGTTTTTGCACCAGCTAAAATTGTGCGTGATAATGCATCAGAAATTATTGTAGCTACTATTAAGACAAAAGCTGCTACTATAACTCTAGGTAAAAATGTTAATACATCATATCTCAAGAAATCTCCAATTGATTCTAAACCAACCAAAGAAAGAGAAGGTAGCAAGAACAAGATCAAAACAAACCATCTCATAATTTGTCCAATAAAATATCCTGTATTTAAAGTTAGACCTCCTTTATTTAATAAATTTTGCAAACCTGTTTTTGCAAAAAATTTATCAACATTTAAAGCGGTGAAAACTTGCTCAAAAGCTTTTGCTACGATAGAACTTAATACCCAACCAATAATAAATAAAATTATAGCGATGATTAATCTTGGAGCAAACATCATAAAACCCCACCACAATTCTTGAAGAGAAGCATTAAAAACATCTCCCCATGTATACCAAATATTATTCATAAAATTTATTAAACAAATAGCTTGTAGCTATATTAAATTTATAATTTATTTTTAAGTTCGACCTTAAAAATATCTTCATTTATATTATATCAACAATAAATGGTTTTTAAAAGACAATGTGGATAACTTTATTAAAATTATTTATTTAATAAAACACGAGTATTAACCCCTAAAATCCCGTCAGCTTTTAAGCTATTCTCAGCTTGGAATTTCTTTAAAGCTAGCATTGTGTAGTAGCCAAATTGAGTATGTTCTTTACCTCCTTCTGTGCCTACTACTTTATAGCCTTTTTGGTTTAGTTTTTGTTGAAGGCATTTTACTTCTTTAGATTTCATTCCTTTTAGTAAGGTAGAGTCTAGGGAGCATAGGTTTGGATTCTTTTCGGTTGAGGCTCCTAGGACTTGCCCTCCTACACATTTATAAGTTGGAACTGTCGTAGTGTAATCACTTTGTTCGTAATATTTAGCTCTTTTGAAAGTAGTAATAGTTTCTGTTTTATATTCCTCATAACTCGTAGTCGCTGGGTACCATTTTTGACAATAAGTTAATTTATCAAGATCAGCACCACTAGTACCATCTGGATCTGATTGCCAAATACCGTTAGCGTCAGTATGTTGATTAACTTTTCCCCACCAATATGCAATACGAGGAGTTGTATCTGATGTTGGAGTAGTTGGTACTACTGGATCAGGAGTTACGGGAGAAGGAGTAACTGGATCTGGGTTTGTTGGCGTTGTAGGGTTTCCAGAAGATGTACCACCACCCCCTGTTCCAGGATTAGTATCTACAACAGCTGTTTTTTCATTAATAGTAAAGAAATCTTTTGAATAATCTTCATAATCTTTTATGCCATTTTCTTTATCTTTATGCATATAAATTTTAAAGTTTTTGCCCCAAAGTATTCCAGAAGTTCCACTAGTAGGTAAAATTAAACTCTCCTCGCCATCGTTTAAAGTATCTTTAATTAAATTCACGAAAGATTCACCCGAATTGTTTTTATAAAGTAAATTAATGTTTATTTTTTTATCTTCAGATGCTTTATTATTCTTCCATTTTACAACTAAGCTATTGCCTGATTCGTAAACCTCGCCACCATCAGGAGAAATTATCTTGAAAAAATAAGAATTATTAGAAGAATCTTCTGCTGTTGGCTGTACACAAAGATAGGACATTTTAGTAGAGGTATGATTATTTAAATTATATCTCTCATGCCAAGTATCTATAGTCTCTAATTTATAAGGCTCAATAGAAATAGTGTTAGGGTACCATTTTTTACAATAAGTTAAATAATCTAAATTTGCTCCAGAGATACCGTCGGGGTCTGTCTCCCAGGAACCCGTAGTTAGATTAATGTGTTGATTTACTTTTCCCCACCAGAACATAACTTTTGGTAAAAATACTTCTTCTGCAATTGGAGTCGGTTTATTTTCTTTTATTTCTTCTTTTTTAGCGACTTCAGTTGTTGAAGAAGCTTCCGCAATAATTTCTTTTTTATTTTCTCCTCCACTAGAATTTGGATTATTTAATACTTCTTCTTTTTTAGAATCGTCTTTCACTTCTTCTTTTTCTTTTTTATCTACTTCTGTAGTTAAACTAGATGGAGATACTGATGCGTCAGTAGATATAGTGTTCGTATCCGGAATTTCTTCTGGACAAGTATATTTACTTATTAATCCCCGAGTCAAAGGTCCTACGAATCCCGCTGAAACTAATTCATTGTCTTTTTGAAAATCTTTAACAGCTTGCAAGGTCTGTTCACCGAAATACCCATTAGGTTCAACTTTTAAATATCCTTTCTCTTTTAGAAAATTTTGCAGTGAAGTAACATCTTTACTGTTTAAAACTCTATCAGAAGCACGATATCTCAAACTTTTATTAATAGATACACAAACAGCAGATTCTACTGATAAGGTGGTATTCGTTTCTGTTTCTTCCGCTAAAGATAAAATTGGGTTAATAAAAAAAGATAAAAAAAATAAAAAACTAAAATATTTAATAATATTATTCATATTAATATTATACCAATTTAGCTGTTTTTTTGTAAAATAATATTAGATAATTCTTTATTTTGAATAACTACTTTGTGAGGAAAATCTATTACATCACGGACGAGTTTATCATACATGTTTAAGCGATAAATGAATTCATTGTACTCAAAAATAGCATAAGTTATTTCTGTACCTAATTCTGCTTCTAGTTTCTTAATACCATCTTCGATTTTATTCCTTTTCATATGATCCCCTACTATAAGTAAGTCAATCCTACTATCAAGATTTTTAATAAAAACACCTGAAACTAAAAGTAATTTAACTCTACCAACTTTTTTAAAAACATTAGCAATCGTTTTAGCATCCAAACTATCTCGGCCAATTAGTAGATTCTCAAATTCTTTTTTAAATTTAAAATTTGTATTAAAATAATACCCATTTACTCTTTTACGAATAAAATCCACAGCAGAAAGTAGGCGTATTTCTGCTCTAATTTTTTCTATTTTAAGCAAACTTCTCTTTTCTATTTCTTTAACATCAAAAGTTTTATTACTGTTTGAAAGAAATAATCTCATTAATTTTACTCTTGCTTCACTACCTAATAGTTTACCTAAAACTTCCATGCTGTATTAAAAATATTTAATTTGCCGACTTGTGTAAATAATAGTAATTATAACATTTTGAAGAAAAACAGCAAACAAAAAAACACTCAAAATTGAGTGTTTTTTTGTTAAAAATAAAGGTTATTTTAACTCTACTTTTGCACCAGCTTCTTCGAGTTGCTTCTTTAAAGCTTCTGCTTCTTCTTTTTTCATACCTTCTTTAAGTGTTGTTGGAGCTCCATCAACTAAGTCTTTAGCTTCCTTAAGACCTAATCCTAAAGCTTCTTTAACTACTTTCATAACTCCGATCTTTTGTTCACCAGCAGATGCTAACACAACAGTGAAAGCTGTTTTCTCTTCTGCTGCTTCAGCTCCTCCGGTCGCAGGTCCTGCTGCTGCTACTGCTGCTGCAGAAACTCCGAACTTTTCCTCAATTGCCTTTACAAGATCATTCAATTCTAAAACTGATGCACCTTCAAGGTCTTTTAAAAATTGTTCAAATTTTGACATAATATTTTTAAATTAATTTTAATAATTATTTTGTTTTAGCTACTTCATTAACTGCAATAGCCAAACGTTGCATAGGACTCTTGAGCAAGAATGCAATTTTTGAAAGCAACACTTCGCGAGAAGGTATGGTTGCAATCTCTGTCATATATGCTCCATCAACGAAACGACCTTCATAAACACCTCCTACTATTTTCAAAGGAGATTTATGAGCTTTTTGGAAATTGAAAACTTCACGAGCAGAAGCTATTGGGTCTATACTGTAAGCTAAAGCAACTTCACCTTCAAGGGAAGGCATTTCGCCCTCTGCTTTATTTGCTAATGCTTTTCTGATTAAAGTTTTTCTGCTAACTTTGTAGCCAACTCCATTTTTTCTTAAATCTTGACGAAGCATCGTTTCATCCCCTACTTTTAAACCATGAAAGTTTACGAATACTATTGATTTACTAGAATCAAAAGCATTTTGCAAATCTTTGATTATTTCTTCTTTTTTTGATTTTGTAATCATAATTTTGTTTAAAATAAAAAAAACGGCTATTAGCCGCAAGACTTTCCCTTATAAAACAAAGGAAAATATCGACCCACTGAATAGGACTTATGATTGCCTACTGTCTTTGCGGTTATGTTTATAATATAACAAGAATTTTAAAATATGTAAAGACTTAAATAAAATTAAAAATGAATATAGCTAAAATTCCAAAAACTAAAATTAAGCCAAATAAAATTAAAGTCTTAAAAAAATGTTTATTTATCACGATAATATTATAGCACAAAACCGCTTTAAAGCGGTTTTGTGCTAACTATATTCCATTTAAAAATTATTGAAGTTTATTTAAACGATCAATTTCAGCTTGATAAATCAAAGCTCCTTGTGGGTAAATCTCTTTTGCATAAGTAAAAGCTGTTTTTGCTTCTCCGTATTGTTTATTATTTTCAGCAATACGAGCAAAATTCGTAATAAGATTTATTTTTGTTTTTGGATCAACCTTAGTTAAACCTTCTTCATAAATTGTCTTTAATTCTAGATAAGTTGTATTTGTCTGGTTGTCTAATAAAACTAATTTGTCATTCCAATAATCAGTATAAATATTATTTAATTCTATTGCTTTATTTATTGACTCTAAAGCTTTTGTAAAATTAGACTGAGCTGTATATAAAGAAAACATTCTAGCATACACAAGATCAGAATTTTTATACTTCAAAGCTTCATTATAATATTCCAAAGCTTTTACATAATCTTTATTCAATAAAGCAGTATTTCCATTGCTTAAAGCAGTATTAAACTTAATTTGATTATTATCTGAAGGTTTTACAGTGGGTTTAGGTGTATTAGCTGAAGTAGTATTTATCGTAGAAGTATCAGTATTTTCTGACGGAACAACTGAGTTATCCACAGGTTCTGAAACATTATTTAAATCTGAATTTTTTACTTCTTTATCTGTCCTTTTTTTATAATCCATGAATCCAGCTATTGCTAAGATTAAAATCATTAAACCAATAATACCTAAATTAATATATTTACTATTCATATTTTCTTTCATATCTATATTATATAAAAAAAGTAAAAATAATCAAAACCCGACTTAACCAACTAACTAAACCCAGATAGACGTCGAACGTCTATCTGATTAAGGTAATAAATCTTCAGCAAGCAAAGACGTTCTTCCTCTTTCTTCTCGTATAATAGAAATAACATCCATGCATTCTTTTTTAAAATTTTTATTATCACCATAAAAATCTAAAAGCTTAAGTGCTTCTGATTCAGAAACAAGGTTAAATTTAAGGGAATCATACTCTGTACCACTCGCCAACACTAAATTATTTTTCTCAGGCGGAATATCATGAATTAAATAATTATAATTCACATAAGGACGAATTTTTAAAAAATATTCTTCATCTTTAATTAAATTAGATTTAAACTTTCCTTGAAACAAGGAACCAGAACGTTTATATTTTATATTAAAATACTTAGTATATCCTCCAAGAAGTCTTTTAAAAAATTCAGAGATTCCACCATCAATATTTTGTTTTAAAATAAAATGAAAGTGATTAGGATTAAAACAATAACATACAATAGAAACAAGATTCTCTTCAGGTAGACGTCGAACGTCTACCTGTTTTTTTGGTTTTTGTACTTTTTGGATACTACCCACCGGAAGAACTTTATTAAACTCTAAAACACTTACAGTAAAACGTTTAAGATCATGTATATTTGCAAATATATCTCTTTTATCAACACCTCTATTGTAAATATGGTAATATTCACCTGTTACAAGTGGATCTTTTCTCATGTATAGAATTATATCACAGGTAGACGTTCGACGTCTACCTCGAATATTGGGTTTTGGGTGGACTGGGTGGACGTCGAACGTCTACCTGAGGGATAGGGTAAAAATAAAACAAAAAAAGGAAACAAAAAAGCCCTCGCTTGCGCGAGGGCTTTTTGCTGCTTTAAATATTTCTATTTTTAGCAATTCACCAACAATTCTAATTTAACAAAAAGTTAAATTATGATTGGATTGTTTGTGAAATTGGAAGTCCTAAGATTCCGTATTCACCAGCCCAGTCTGAAGTTGAAGTTGAGTGATTTGAAGCTGACATGTCAGACCAGATAATTGTAGCATCTGCATCTGCTGCTTCAACAGCTGCTGCTGTTGCTTGACCAGCGTAAGCTGCATCACCAGCTAATTTTGTAACCACTGATTGAACATCAATTACTACAGCTGAAGCTGTTGCACGTAATTCATAAGTCTTTGTACCTGATACTGCTTGAACTGATGTTGCATCAAATTCAATTGTACCAGCTGTATCTCCATTACCTGTTGATGAATGTGTTGCTGTACCTGTTACTTGTACGTTAGCACCACCTGTAACATCCCACAATGTAGCAGAAGTTAATACAGTAGCAGAAGTTTTTGAAACTTCAAAGAATAGTCTTGACCATTCGATGTTTCCACCGTTTGAAGTCACATTGAATCTTACCAATGTATTATCACCGTTCTTTAATTTTTCTGTAACTTCACTTGCTTTTGCCATAGTTGGAACTGCAGCATAAGCATACATTGCACTTCCTGCTGGGTTAAATTCTGTACCAGCTGCTGATACTCCTGTTGAAGTATTTGTAGCTGTGAAATCTGTTAAAGTAACTACTTGTGAAGAACCTGAAGTTCCTGCACCTACTCCGATGTTACCTAGAACTAATTTTACAGTTAACACTTTGTTAGTATTAGCTGGAACGTTCCATGATAGACCGTTGAATGTAACTGTGGCAGCACCTGGTTTTGAAGCAACTAATGTTGCACCATCATACAATTCTACTGTAGAAGCCACTGTAGCATCTGCTAATGTAAATGTTAAGTCAGTTACATTGTAACCTGCTGTTACTGCAGCAAATCTGAATGCTGCTGCTGTTACTGTTTGGTTATCATAAACAATTGAAGCTATTGGAGATGAAGCATCTTTTGTAGCTGTAATTGAAGCTGTACCTGCGATGATAGTTTGACCATCAACACCACCAGTACCACCGTCAGCTGTAATAGCTGCACCTGAAACCATAGCTGTACCTGTAACTGTTAAGTCTGTTTTGAATGAATCAGATGTTGTTACAGTTGAGCCCAAGTTAGCAAACAATTCAATTGAAACTGAAGCATTCTTAGCTAATGTATAATTTAATGAAAAATTATTATCAGTTGCTGAAACTGTAGCTAATGGAGAAGGGTTTGCAACTGTTGTTGAACCATTCTTAACCACTACATACATGTTTGTTAAATCTGCAGCACTGAATGTAGCATTTGTAACTGTATCAACATCAAATGATAATGTTGTTAACAATACATCTTCTGTTGAAGAACCAGCTAAATTCCAAGAACCGATTTTGAAAGCAGTTGCTGGAAGAGAAACTGATTGGTTAGCATATGTACCATTTGCTGTCAAAGAAACTGAAGCATCAGCGATAGTTAATGTGTTTGCAGTAACTGCTGATGTACTAAATGTACCCAATGAATCAACTCTTTGTGCGTTTGATGAACCAGCTGCTAATGCACCGATGATTGTATCACCGTTTGTCATACTGTCTGTTCCATCGTTATCAAACATATCTGCACGTAATTCCATTAATACTGGTGTACCTGGATTTACTGTGTAGTTTAATGTGTATTGTGTATAAGGTGTACCTTGTGAATCTTCATTCAATGTAGCTGTTGATCCATATTGAGCACCACCAATCATAATACGTCCGTTTCTTAGTGAACCTATGTTAGCATCACTTGAAGCGTATGTAGCACGAATGTTTTCGATTTTGATTGGTTCACCGAAAGCTGTTAATTTAAATACACCGATAACTCTATCATTTGTTCCTTCTGAAGTGTTTCCAGATGGAGAAGTAAGATCTCTTTCAATTGTTAAAGTACCTCCTGAAGTTCCTGAGATTGTACTTGCACCCGCTGTTGGGTTTCCACTAGTAGCATTCCAAGGTGTAGAAACAGGGATAACATTAACTCCGAAAGATGAATCTACGAAATCAACATCAGCTGCACTTCTAACTGACATATGAACTGTTCTTGAAGCACCTGAAACTACATCAGCATCAACACGTACTACGCGTGATCCTGAAGCAACTGTAACTGGAGCTGAAGACATATCAAATGTAACATATCCGTTAGCATCTAAGCCTGTAGCTGTAGCTACTTGAACTCCGTTTACGAAAAGTTTGAAGTTAGCGAAAGCTGAAGCTGGAGCTGAACCGATATTTCTTAAAGCAAATCTTTTCATTAACACGTCTCTTGTAGAAACAGTTAATGTTGATTGCCATAGAGTTACGTTTGCACCTGGGTTAATTGTAGCATCTGAAGGTGTAATTGTACCTGCTGAAACTGAAGCTAAAGTAGCAGAAGCGATTGAATGAATGTTTCCTGATAGGTTAGCTGTTGTTGTTCCTGCTGAAGTTGTGAAAGATACTAATTGCATACCTAAAGTTTGACCTGAAGTGTTTGTAGCAATGTCAGCTTTTACAGCAATAGTTTTTGAACCATTAACTGTGAACAATCCTGCTGGAGCAGAGAAAGTTACTGTACCGTTTGAAGATACTGAAGCAGCATCTGTTAAACGAGTAGCACC
>CAZFSV010000005.1:0-46076 GCA_964522195.1 uncultured Candidatus Saccharibacteria bacterium | reverse complement strand
GGACTGAATCCTGATGTTGAAGTACATCCAGCTGGTAAGTTACCAGTTGAAGTTGTACCTGTCCATGCAGCTCTTGAAGCTGGACCGAAAACTCCGTCAGCTGTCAATTTACCAGTTGATGCTTGCCATGCTTTAACAGCATTAGTTGTCTTTGAACCGAAAAAAGTTGTTTCAGATCCAACTGAACCTGCGCCAGTTGTTGAAACTACGAAGCCCTTCGTGTTAAGACCTTGTTGAAGTTCTAACACTTGAGCGTCTCTCATACCTTGTCTTAGGGTTTTTGTAATAGCTGCTTCTGCTGTTGTTGTAATAACTAAAGCAAAAACTAGAGCTAAACCTAAAACAAATTTTGTTTTTAAATTACTCATAAATATTTTTATAATTTTTACGCCATTAAATTAAGTTCGACTAAACTAAAAGCGTAATTTTTCTGTCATTAATTCTCTCTGCTTAATTAATAATAAATTTATAATGCGCAGACAAAAATAATGAAGATGACAAAAAAAATGAAAACCAATAATTAACAATACTCGTGAAAAAATTTCACAAATATTTTTCTCTATTTAGTTTTCAATGACCTTTCTTTTACCAAACTATAGTTCGTATTCTCTTGAATAAAAACAATAGTAGGTATCAAACTCCTTAAATTTTTTTCGACTAAATTTAAGAAGTAGATTTGTGTTTCATTCTACTTGAAAATAATCTCAAGCAGAACTTACTTATATTATAATATGCGAGTTTAATTAAGAGCAATATTATAATATGTGGATAACCGAAAAATACAAGAAACGAATCTCATATTTCACAGGGATATCTCACCTAGCTATTCTCTCATATTTTATGCAAAAAAGCAATCCCTCAGTTACTCTCAAGCTATAAGACAAGCCCATCAAAACACACTTTTTTAGATTTAATTTTTTAAGAATAAAATTACTTTTTTAGGAAATATTTTGACCAACGTTTCTCGCCTGTTTTATACAAAACATTGTCCTTTAACATAGCTACTAATTCTCTCTGTAGAGTCTTGTCGCCTGTGTCCTTTAGATAACCAAAAGGGTGATTTTTGATCTCTGTTATGGTTAGTCCTTTTGAATTATTTTTTAGTATTTTTAAGATATTATTTCTTCTGTCATTTTTAGGTAAAATATCTTTATTTTTATCGTATGAAATTTTATTAAAAGACGACTTAGCTGTATTAAAATTTTTAATATTATTATCTTCTGATTTAAATAACTTTATATCGGACATATTTTTTAATTTGTCTAATGTGTCCATTAAGCTTTTAGGGTTTTGTAATCCTAAGTTCAGGGTGTCAAATTTTCTATTGTCCTTATTTGTATTTTCTTGTCTGTTAGAACTAGTATCGTAAAACGCTTCTGTGATTTCAAAAAGTTTTGATTTTGAATTCTTGTCTTCTTCTTTAAATAAGTCTTTTAAATTATCTTCTTCTCCTGAAATCTTTAAATCTATAAAATCTTGGATTGAATCTTTAAGTAAAGAAAATTCTTTTTTGAGAATATTTACATTCATAGAGGACACCATGTGTATCTCGCTTGCTATGTCCAATAGATTGACTAAAAAATTAATTTTCTTTAAAAGGACATTTGCATTTAGTACTGTCCTTGATGAAGTCAAATTTATGTCCGATAAAATTTCTATACCTAAATTTCTAAGCTTTATTTTAATATTTTCATCTTTGTCCATTATGTCTGTTACCATAAATAAAGCTATTATTAGCTTGTCTGTTTTGCTATAAGAGATAATCGGACTTTTGTTGTCTTTTAGGGGGAAAAATAATTCTTTAGTGTTATTCTCGTTTAATTCCATATGTCCATTATATATTTCTTTCGGACTTTTGCAAGTATGTTGAATTGTAAGATCGTAAAGAATAAGTTGCAATTTTAATCCAATCTTAAAATATGATAAAATATAATAATGGCGAAAAAGAAAATAAAGAGAAAAATTGAAATTGAGAATAGGAAAAATAATGGCGAAAAAGAAAATAATCCTGCCTTAAAAACAGAAACAAAAAATGGGATTATTGCTATAGTTTTTTTTGTATTATCATTGTTTTTATTTATGTCAGCTTTTGGAATTGGAGGTGTTGCCGGTAAATTTTCTTATGACACTTTATATTATATTTTTGGTGTTGGGTATACCTTGCTCCCTATATTATTCTTGCTACTCGGAACATCATATTTAAAATCTGAAAAACCAGAAATGCAAGGGCTTAAAATTTTTAGTTCAGTATTGTTTTTGCTTTCAGGTTTGGGAATTATAAATATAATAACAGGAGCTTATAATAGCACGGAAGACATAAACAATCTCGGAGGGTTGTTGGGTAAAATTTTATCAGCTCCTTTAATAAATTTATTTGATGTCTATGCTTCGTTTGTTTTTCTTTCTGCTCTATTAATTATTTCTGTATTAGTTATGTTTGATACTAGACCCGACTTTATAAAATTTTTCTCCAGAATAATAAACTTCTTTAGGGGAAGAAAAACTAATGAAGAAGATTTAGGATACGAAGAAGAAACAGAAGAAGTTAAAGAAACAGAAGAGGAAGAAGAAAATAAAAAAGAAACAGCAACCGTTTTATCTAAAAAAGAAACTGAACCCATCATCGCTTCAAACGATAAAGAAGAAGAGATGCTTATTAAAAAAAGAAAACCTATAATTGCTTCTAATTATGTACCTCCTCCACTCTCACTTCTTGAGGAAGATAAAGGTAAACCAAATACCGGAGACATAAAAGCGAACTCAAATATTATAAAAAGGACTTTAGCAAATTTCGGTATTGAGGTTGAGATGGATGAAATAACTATTGGACCTACAGTAACTAGGTATGCTCTGAAACCTGCTCAAGGAGTAAAATTATCTAAAATTGTTGGACTGCAAAATGACCTTTCACTCGCTCTTGCTGCTCACCCTATTCGTATCGAAGCTCCTATACCAGGCAAGTCTCTAGTAGGTATTGAAATACCAAACAGAAGCAAAGCAACAGTTGGACTTGCGACATTACTTAAAGACGATAAATTTGTCCACGCTCAAAAACCTCTAACGGTGGCTTTAGGTAGATCTATTTCTGGAAAAGGTGTCTTTGGAAGTTTAGCTAAAATGCCTCATTGTTTAGTTGCGGGTACTACTGGTTCCGGAAAATCTGTGACTATTCACGCAATTATAAATTCTCTACTTTATAAAAATGGACCCGATGATTTGAAATTTATTTTTGTTGATCCAAAACGAGTAGAATTAACTTTATATAAAAATATACCTCATTTATTAACTCCTGTTATCACCGACGCAAAGAAAACAATACTTGCTCTAAAATGGGCAGCAAAAGAGATGGATAGAAGATATGATATATTGGAACAAGAATCAGTAAGAGATATAAGTTCTTATCATAATAATATAATGAATAGAAAAAATGATGAGAAAGTAGAAAGAATGCCATATATTGTTATTGTAATAGATGAATTAGCTGATATTATGGCTACCTACCCTCGTGAGCTTGAGGCTGGAATAGTTAGACTCGCTCAGATGTCTCGAGCAGTCGGAATACATTTATTGTTATCCACTCAAAGACCTGAGGTTAACGTTATTACCGGTTTGATTAAAGCTAATGTCCCTGCTCGTATTGCCCTAAAAGTTTCATCTCAAATAGACTCAAGAACAATATTAGACGCTGGAGGAGCTGAGAAATTACTAGGTGCGGGAGATATGCTCTACTCTTCAGGAGAAGCTCAACCAGAAAGAATACAAAGTGCTTTCGTAAATGAAAAAGAAGTTAAGAGCGTAGTAGAATATTTAGCTAATGCTTATCAAGATGAAATAAATGCTGAAATTAATTTAACCACAGAAAGCATAAATAAAGATAAAGGAATTTTTGAAAGCACAATAGAAGATGAAGATGAAATAGAAGATGACTTATATGAAGAAGCTAGGATGATATTAATTGAGGCTGGAAAAGGAAGTACTTCTTATTTACAAAGAAAATTGAAGTTAGGATACAATAGAGCTGCAAGACTTATGGATATGCTAGAGAAAAGAGGTGTTGTAGGTCCGCAAGATGGATCAAAACCTAGAGAAGTTTTAATAAAAATGGGTCATCAAGATGAAAATGGAGAAAATATAGTAGAATAAAATGGAAAAGAATTTTAAACAAAAATTAATACTTGGAATATCTATAACTTTTTTTGTTTTTATTTTAATTTATGGTTTTTCTAGAACTGAGAAATGGATATTGGGTATCAAGATAAAAAATTTAAATATTACTGATAACCAAACCTTTGAAGAAAATCCAATCAAGATAACAGGAAATGCAGATAAGGCTTCTTATGTTTCCATAAATAATAGAGAAATATTTATTCAAAAAAATGGAAATTTTGAAGAATATATTGCCCTACTTCCTGGTTATAATATTTTAGAAGTAAAGGCGAAAGATAAATTTGGAAATGAAGATATTATAAATTATAAATTATTATTAAATTAACAAAAGACATATATGATGAAAAAAAAAGCAAAAAAAGAAGACAAAGTCCTTGAAAATGGTGGAGCTGGTGTTTTAGAAAACACTTTAAAAGCTATTCAAACTAAGTTCGGTGAAGGAGCTATTATGAAATTTGGAGATGCTCCTAAAGTTAATATTGGAGCTATCTCTACGGGATCTTTAGGGCTAGATATGGCTCTCGGTATTGGAGGAGTTCCAAGAGGAAGAATTATAGAAATTTTTGGACCAGAATCTTCTGGTAAAACAACATTATCTCTTCATATTGTAGCAGAAGCTCAAAAAGCTGGAGGTGTTTGTGCTTATATTGATGCAGAACATGCTATGGATCCTGAATACACAAGAAAACTAGGAGTTAATATTAAAGAACTTTTAATATCTCAACCAGATCACGGAGAACAAGCTTTAGAGATCGTTGAAAGTTTAGTGCGTACTGGTAAAGTAGATGTTATTGTTGTGGACTCTGTAGCAGCATTAACACCAAAAGATGAAATCGAGGGTGATATGGGGGCTCACCATGTTGGTAAACAAGCTCGCCTTATGTCTCAAGCGCTTCGAAAATTAACAGCAATTGTGGCAAAATCAAAAACAGTTGTAATATTTATAAATCAAATCCGTATGCAAATAGGAGTTATGTTCGGTAACCCAGAAACAACACCAGGAGGAAAAGCTTTGAAATTTTATACTTCTGTAAGAATGGATATTCGTAGAATAGCTCAAATTAAAAAAGGAGAAGAAGTAGTTGGAGGAAGGACAAGAGTTAAGGTGGTTAAGAATAAAGTAGCAGCCCCTTTTAAACAAACTGAATTTGATATTATTTATAATGAAGGTATTTCTCGCGAAGGAGAAATTATGGCTTTAGGAGAAAAACTCGGTATTATAGAAAAATCTGGAGCCTCCTACTCTTATAAAGACAAAGAAGGAAATAAAATTTCTATGGGGCGTGGATATGATGCTACGAGAACATGGCTTAAAGAAAATCCAAAAATAATGAAAGATTTTGAGAAAGAAGTTAGAAATCGCTTTGGAGAAATACAAGTAGCGAGTTCTGGAGAATAGAATAAAAAAGGTAGACGTCGGACGTCTACCTACGTCTACCTAAAATAGTTTACAAATTTTTAAAATAAGTTAAGATATTTTTATGGCAACTTTAGAATACAATGAAATAAGAGAAAAGAAGATTATTATTCATGATGATGAGCCTTGTGAAGTGGTAGAATCTCACGTAGCAAGAACTCAACAAAGAAAACCTCAAAATCAGGTAAAATTGAAAAGTTTGATATCAGGTAAAACTTTTGCGGCTACTTTTCACGTATCAGACAAGGCAGACGAAGCTGATATTGAAAAAAGAGACGTGAAATTCTTGTATGCAAATAAGGGAGAATTTTGGTTCTGTGATCCCAATGATCCTAAAAATCGTTTTAAATTAGAACAAAATTTGATTGGAGACTCAGCTAAATGGTTAAAAGAAAATGGTTTAGTTCAAGCTCTTGTTTGGGATAATGATGATGAAGAAAAAATAATTAAAATAACTCTACCTATTAAAGTAGAACTTAAAGTAAAAGAAGCAGCTCCTGCTGTGAAAGGCAATACTGTACAAGGAGGAAATAAGACTGTTATATTGGAAAATGGAACTAATATTAACGTGCCTATGTTTATTGAGGAAGGAGATGTTTTATCTATCAATACCGAATCAGGAAACTATGTAGAACGAGCAAGTAAGCAATAGGAAGTTTTCTTTTTAAAAGATAAAATAATTAAAAAGCCCGGCCGTAAGGCCGGGCTTTTTAATTGTATCTATAAAATATTATCTAGCTACGAAAGGAAGTAAACCTAAGAAACGAGCATTCTTTACTGCATTAGCTAAAGCTCTTTGGTTCTTTGAAGTAATACCAGTTCTTTTGTGGCTTAAAATCTTACCATTTGGATTTAAAAATTTTCTTAAAATTTCTGTATCCTTGTAATCTATATGTTTTATATTATTTGCTGAAAAAAAATCTTGTTTCATGTTTTTTTGTAATTTTATTATTAATTAAAATGGAATATCTTCTGGGTTAATGTCTTCTTCTGGATATTCTATTGTGTCTAAATCGTCATTTTGATTTGATGGAGCGGTGTTTGTTTCTTTAGGTGCAGAAGAAGTAGTATTTCCTCCTTGTCCTTTTGGTCCGAATTGAGTTCTGTCTGCTATTATTTCTGTTCGGTATTTCTTCTCTCCACTATTTTTATCATCCCAACTACGAGTTTGCATTCTACCTTCGACTAGCATAGAATTCCCCTTTTTCATATATTGAGCCACTGTTTCTGCTTGGCGACCAAATACAACAATATTATGATAATCAGTAGATTCTTGACGAGAACCATTTGCATCTTTCCAAACACGATTAGTTGCTAAAGAAAAAGTACAAACCTTGATTCCAGAAGGAAGTGATTTTAACTCTGGATCTCGAGTTAGGTTGCCTATAACGATTGCTCTATTTAAATACATAATAATTTATTTTTAAAGTTATATAATAATTAAGCAGATACCATTTTTTCTATTTCTTCGTCGATCTCTTTTTCGTCAATTTCTACGTTTTCTTCTTTTTTTAATGGAGTAACTCTTTTGCGTGCTCCTCCTTCTTTACTAACAAATTTCTTTGGAGCTAAAGTGTTTTCTTTTACTGTTTTAGTTAACAAAAATCTTATGATATTTGAATCTAAGTCTAATTTCTTCTTTAATTCTAAGATACTTTCTGTATCCATTTCAAACTTAACCCAGCCAAAATATGCAGTATTAAATCTATTGCGTGTATTTTGGATAACTTTTAGCATTTCATAAGCTAAAGGTATCATTCTAGGCATTTCATCTGAAATTATTTCACCTTTTAGACTCACAATTAAGTCTTTTAAAGAAGTATACACAGCAGGAACTTCTTCTTCCCCTAAAGTAGGTACTAAAAGATAACCCACTTCGTAAACTTGGGTCTTTAAATCTAACTCTTCGTTATTTTTTACCTTTTCTTTCATATTGCTATATATTAGCAGAGAATAAACAGAAAGTAAAGGGTGATTAAATTAAGTCAAATTCTACAAAGAAAGTAGAACCTTTGCCCTCACCCTCCGACTCTGCCCAGACGCGACCACCATGAGATTCTACTATCAAACGAACAGAATAAAGTCCATAACCAGTACTATCTACGTTAACTTTTACAGAATTCTTACCTCGGCCTCCTGCATTAAATAAATTCTTTTTATCTTCATCTGTGATTCCAACTCCAGTATCCTTAACACTAAATAAAAGTTTTTTATTTATCTTTTTTAAGACAACCAATACTTCTCCAGAGAGAGTATAACGAACAGCATTTTCTATTAAATTATTGGTAACTTCAGTAAGCCAGAATTTATCTCCGAGGATTTTATATTCCCCTTCTTCAATATTTAAATTAAAATTCAAACCTTTTTCTTGAGCTGGATTTTTGCGAGATTCGAAGCTTTCTTCGACTAAAGAACTAAAGTCCATTTCTTTCATATCATACTTAACGATACCTTTTTCTAGGTTAAAAGCATTTAAAACTAAATCAATAGTCTTAATTCCCTCATCATCAGAACTTAAGCCTTTTTTAGCCATAGTGTTTAACTCAGAAGTAAGCTCTCCAAAACCACCACCTACCATTTCCGCAAAAATATATTTTGAACGAGTAAAAGAAGCTTTGACTTTATGAGTAATAAGGTGAACCAAAGACTCTCTTTGATTAAGCAATCCTTCTAGGTCTATATTAAGTTTTTCAATTTTTTCTCTTTGCAAGCTTTCTTTTTGATAATTATGAAAAATTAGAATAGAAATACCAATAGCAAATAGTAATGTAAATAAAGTCATAACTAAACTTCCAGTATTTCGCACAAAAAACAATTGACCTAAAATAAATATAACCAATCCAACAACCATATAATGAGTACTAATAATTTTAAATTTAAAAATATCAAGCTCAAATACAGCGTAAATAATAGCTAATAAAAATAATGGTAGAATAAACAAGCTGTATAAATTGATTTCATAAATCCCGGTTATGGCAGAAATATATTCAGTAGCTCCAAAAATTGTTAAGAATAGAAATATAGAAGACAAAACTATCAAATCGGCTCTTCTGTCTTCTCTTTTAATTTTTTTATCAAAAAAGGTTTTTATTATATAAAATAAAAAAATAAAACCAATAAGACTTTCAACTATTAGTTTATATAAATCTAATAAGGAATTATTGTTTGCCTCGCAAACAGATTGATCAAAACCCATTAAAGAGTTATTAAGTATAGTTAAAATTAACGGTGGTAGAGTAATTAAAAAAAGTAATAATTTTAAAAAAGGTGAAAAATCTTTTTCTTTAACGAAAATAAAAGCGAAATAAAAAGCTAAAACAAAGAAAACGATTTCTATATAAACAAGGAAGGACCAAATAGAATAAACTAAATGATAATTATTTGAAGTCCAAATAATTACATCACCGATCAACCAACTAGAGAAGAAAAAAACAAAAGATAAAAAAACTTTAGAAAAAAGATTAAATTTTGCTTTAAAGAAAATAAATACACCTAAAAGCAAAGACAAGGTTGCTGGAATAAGATGAGAGTAACCAGCAACATCTCTTAAATATTCAGTTGTAGCCAAACAAGTATTTAATATAGTATCAATCATTTTATTTTTTAATTATATTTTTTACTAAAGGTTTATAAGAAATCCAATATTCATTATCTTCTACATCCATAGGAGGAATAGGCACGATAAGTGGTTTTAATCCTGTTTTGTCATAAACATATTCTATGGCTGATAAAACTATACTTCTAGAGAAATCCCCTTCACTTCCTTCTGTTAAAAAATTCTCAAACAAAATACCATCTTTGACTAAAAGTAAGAAAAATATTTTATAATACTCTTTAGCATTATTGCCTTTTTTGTGAAACCAATCTGAAGCATCATAAAAACTTATATCTTTGGTTGGTAAATTATACAAATCAAAAATCTTATGATGAAAATCTATTAAAGACTCACCCCAAAGAGTTGAGACTTCTTTTAATTTATGGCCATTAAATTTATTAAAATCAACGATAGTAGCTAATTCTCTTTTATGGTCTCCATTTTTATTTATACCATCATAAATTCTAAGTTGACCTAAGGAATGCTTAAATTCATTATTTGAAGTAAATTTGTCATCATAATATTCAAAAAAGATTGGATGAAAATTGCAAGAATTTATTAAATCTAAAAACCATAAAGCATCAAAATTTGGAGTAGCAATTTGCCTAAAGTGAATTGCATTTAATTTATCATTAGAAAAACAGCTTGGCATATCTCCTTCCAATAATTCATCTATTTTTTTAACCAAGTTTTCATCCTTTCTTCTTTCTTCTAAAATTTTTATAGCTTCTGAAAGTTGAGTATAGATTGTGTTATTAAAAGTCTCTCTATTAGACATTATTTTATTATAATCAAAAGGTGTTTCCATATTATTCCAAATCTTCTATTACTTCTTCTAAAATATTTTCTTCAATTATAATTTCTTCGGGAATGGGTTCTATACAAATACCATCTTGAATATCTTGATTAGTGCAAAGTACAGGCTCGCAAGTATTGGAAATACTACAATAAGAAGTACAATCTTCGTTTCCACATTTTTCAAATTCATATGCTCTTATGTGATATTGTTTATAAAAAGAAAGATTGTTAGGTGGGCATTCTCCTGAAGTACAATCACGATAAAAACAAACTTCACTTAAATTATCACAAGAAGTTTCTACAAGAAAGTCATAATCTTTTTTAATAAATAGATTATAGATAGAAGATGAGATAACTAAAATAAGAGAGAAAAAAACAAAAACCAAAAAATAATTGATCCCTCCTTTGTCAGTATTATTTTGATTACCGGAAGTTTCTAGAACTTCTTTATTTTCCTCCATAGGATATAACTATTATAGCATATTAAATAAAAATCAATAAGGTTCCTAAAAGCATCAGAAACATTGCAAAAAATTTGATTTTCAAGGTTTCTTTCGATATATTTTCTTCTACTATTTTTGGAAAAAACTTTGTACCCAAAATAGCTAAAAGTAATACTATTGCAGGTTGAAAACTTCCTACTAAATAAACTAAAGTTACAGGAGCCAAAAGAAGCGCATAATTAGTAAGCAAATTCCCTCCTATCGTAAAAAGCTCACTAGTGATGTTTAAAAGGAAGATTTTTTTACCTCCAGTTCTATTCATAAAATGAAATTCATTTCTATACTTAGGAACAAATAAATAAATTAACAGACCGCTTATACCTAAACCTAAATATTCCCAAAAAGAAGAAACCCAAAAATTATTTTCTATTGTTACATATTTAAAAATAACCCCTGAAACAGCAACCAGAAAACAAGCAATACCCATATACAAAACTGGTTTATGTTTTATTTTTCTTTTACCTTGTTGCCAATCTATAGAAATAGCCCCAACTCCAATTAAAATGATTAATGAACCTAATAATTCTAAGTTAGTTAAGGTTTCTCCTAAAAATAAATAACCTAAAATATATCCAAAAACTGGGACAGTTAAAAACCAAGGTACAATATTAGAGACTTCTTCAATTTCTAAAGCAAAAAGATAAAAAATAATCCAAACTATCGTTAAGATTCCAGCAATAAATAATAAAACTTTATCTAAAACAGGAATATTAAATAAACTAGGTACAAATATAAAAATCCCTAAAGCAATAAATAAACCAATTAGACTAGAAAATAGAACCAAACCTCCTGAACTACGCTCACGCTCTTTGTCAGAAAAATTTAAAACTAAATAATTATCAAAAATATTTACTATTGCCCAAAGAAAAGTAGCTACTAAAGCCATTAAAAACCAATTCATAATAAAGTCATTCTATCATATAGATCACTTTTACGAAACCAAATACAATTATCTACTTCGTAAAAAGAAAAAGTCATGAATATGAACTATAACTTCCATAGAAACTACTATTAAACATTAATAATCTTATTCATAAATTCATTCAAACTATCTTTCGTATTTTGTTTTTCAACCTTATCTATCGCCTCTTTTAGCGGTAACCACATGTATTCGGTATGTTCAGTACTAAGAATCACATTCATAGAAAATACTTCTGCAGCATAAACAAGCTCAACTACAGTATAATCTTTTTTGGTCCAAGAAAATCTATATATTTCATCTGAAAAATTTGCTTCTTCAATTCCCGCTTCTTCTTTTAATTCTCTTTTTCTTGATTCTAAAATAGATTCATTAATTTCTAACGTCCCTGTGACTGTTTGCCAAAAAGCACCATCCTCAGGACTTCTTTTAAGTAAAAGGACTTTTAATCCATCTGATCCTTTGTGATAAACGATGCTTTGTATTTTTATTGGTAATTCTTTCATATATTTTATTTTTTTATTTAATATTAATTTTTTAATAAATCTGGAAATCTATTTTTTAAAATTATTTCTATCTCCTCAAAAACTTTTTCTGGCTCTTTAGAAGAATCAACACTTACAACCTTATCTAATATATCTTGCTCCAAATGAGACTTAGCATTTAAATATATCTCGTATTTTTCCTCAATATTACTTTTTCTAAATTCGTACTTTGGGTCATTTTTATCAAGTCTAGAAAGTAGTACATCCTTAGGAGCAATAAGCTCAATAATGATATCTGGCAATACATCTTTTGGAGTTATTTTTTTAGTTTTTTGTATGTCAGCTCTGTATAAATCATTGTCGGTAAAAATCTGATTATCACTAGGATTATTATTCAAACTTTTTAAAGAAGCGTTAGATATTAAAGATCTGTCCAAAACCAAAACACCAAATGGCTCTAAACTATCTTCTATTTTATTTTTTAAAACTCTATCTCTCCAAACCAATAATTCTCTAGCTAACCTGTAACTAGCCTTATCCCAAAGTTCGAAATTATTAACTCCATTTTCACCATGCAACTCTTCATGCAATTTCATCCAATACTCAGATTTAGGATCACTGTCAGTTTTACCATCACCTTTTCTACTTCCATCTCCACGAATATCAACAAAAGGTATTCCTAGTTTTTCTAATCTATTTTTCAGTAGTTCTATTTGAACACCCTTACCTGTTCTATGCATTCCTTCAAAAGCTATTGATATAATTTTATTTGGTCCTTCTTTCATGTAGTTATGGTAAATTTATATTATTTCTTTAATAATACCATGTTTACCGTTATTTTGCCCTGAAGCTGAAAGATAAATTGAGCTTAAGATTTTTGTTGTTAAATCATGTGTTAAAAAATTTGAAGACTGAGAAGAAGCTGGAATGTTCTCAGTAATAGCATGAAAAAACTCCATATTGCAAGCACACCTTGCTTCTTCTTGATGACCTCTTGAGTACCCTTTTTCTTCCAATGCAGGCATTATTTTATCTATATCAATATGTTCATATGCTTTCATATTTGGGAAAAGTCGACTATTTCTAAAAAGATGGATATCAAAATGATATTCTCCTCCCATCTCATACTTACTTAAACTACTTTTAAGGATTTCCTCAGATTGAAAAGAGTTAATTATTATGGATTGAAAAGGACCTTGTTCTATTATGTAAGACTCCTGTCTAATCCTTCCATTACCTTTATACAAATCACGATTACTAACATCTATCCAATTTCTTTGACTAAAACCATTATGCAAAGTATTACAGGTAATATTGGTAATAATAGCATCTCCTTTTTTTAAACTAATATTTGTAAAAGCATCAATTTCCCCCTTTACTTTACTTGTATTTTTTATAATTTCATCACTTAAGATATTTTTATCTAAATCAGGAAATAATTTAAAATAATCTTCCTTATTTATTTGACTTAAAAAATCAGAAGGACGAACAAATTGTGCATATAATTGGAAGTTGTCCCATTTTTTGTTTTGAACAATAGAAGATTCAGCGAGCCATATAGCTATATCTAAGCTATGATACCCTGAATGTGACATTTTTCCATAACCCTTATTATACGGATGATAGTCTTGTTCGATAATTTCTTTTGGGAATCTCCACTGTCCATCAGAGTGAAAAGAAGTAATAGAAGTCACTGGGCAATTAGACATTTTCGTCATTTCTTTTATCTTATCTCTTACAATGATAAACCCTCCGTGAAATCTTCTTTGTGCTTGAAGCATAAATACTAAATTTTTTGTTTTTAATTGTTCTTCATATTTTTCTTTCAAATATTTAAAATCTAAATATAACTTAAGTGCCTTTTCTTCATTCACAGAAACATCTATTTCTGTAGTGATTGGTTTATCTAACAAAACATGCAAGTTATTATCAAGTGCCCAATTTACATATTTAAAATGAGCTAATGGTTCAGTAGAAATAACCACTGCTTTTATATCATGGGTATTGATAATGATCTCTAACTGTTTTATTTCTTCATCATCTAAAGAATCAGATGGATTATAATTATCTGTAAAATAACACTCTAAAATAATTTTTTTGTCATCAAGAAAAGTCTTAATTTTTTCTTCTTGTGATTTTAAATCTAAACAAGCAACTAGATTAACTAATTCATTAGTATTTAAATCAGGTATATATATTCTTCTAGCATGATACCCTGCACCAATCAATAGAGTATTAATTTTTTTCATTATTTGGTAATAATAAAATATAAAAGCAAAACAAGCAAGATAAATACAAAAACCATCCCTCAAATAGAGGAATGGTTTTTGGAGAAATATTTATTTAGGAATATTTTTTATAGTTTAAATTAAGTCGAAATTAGAAGCCACCGAAACCCATACCCATCATGTGGCCAATCTTTTTACCTTTACCTTTTCCAGCTTTGTCCCCCATTTTAGTAAGTTTGTCTTTCATGAAAGTCAGACGTGCGTCTGCTTGAGCTTGGGTTATCACACCCTTAGAAACAAGAGTAGATAATTCAGTCTTCATTCTCTCTTCAGCTATAACTTTCATTTTTGCTTTTAAAGTCTCTTCACTAATACCTTTAGATTTCGCGAGTTCCATAAAGTTAGTCCCTTTTGACCAAGCTTCTTTAACTTCAGCACTACTAATACCTAAGATTTTAGCTTGTTCATCAAACATAGTGGCTTGCATAGTAGCTCGCTCTTCTACAGTGAACTTTGCAAATCCGTTACCTGCTCCGCCCATAAAAGCCGAAGTCGGTGACGCGAATCCAAAATAAAATGATAAAGCTAGAGCACCAAGACCAACATAAGATAATACTTTTTTATTTTTCATATTTTTTAAATTTGTCCCGCTAGTGGGAACGAATTAGGTTAATAATCAATAGCAGTGATATCTCCTGCTATATGTTATTACACGCGAGTTACTCAATTATTTCAATACGATAAGATTTTTGGATTTTAATCTTTTGACCCGGATGAATAGGTCGTGCTTTTACGTCTCCACGGTAATATCTATGCATTGGACCGAAGACTGGCACTCGAGGATCTTCGCCCCATCTAGGAATACGATTATCTCTATCTATTTTAGACATGACAAAACTAAACAAAACCACTAAGAAAATCAGAATAAATAAAGTATAAGCTATAGGTTTCTTGTAAACGAAAGCATATTTACGGACCAATATCTCTAAAACTACAAGCATTCCAAGAGCAAACATAAATATCAGCCACGGTAAAGAGAAAATAAATTTACTCCAAGCCAAGAATGAACCCGGGTTCCCCGCAAAAGCTAATTTCTCCCGAGAAACTAAAACCATAAAACTAGCAAAATAAATTACGATTAAAAAACAAACTATAATAAATAAAACCTTTAGCATGGACTTTAAAATAAAATACCATCTTGGTTTCATTTTAATCTTCCCCTCTTCTATTAAGGCTGTGATCTTCTCTTCTATTTTTTTTATTTGCTCTGTCATAAACTTTTATCTTTAATTAATAATTTTAATTTTTCTTTTGCTCTATTAATACGCACACCAACAGTTGAAACAGGAATGGCTAAAACATCAGAGATATCTTTGTAATTCATTTCTTCAAAAAAATATAGAATTAAAATTTCTCTATATTTAAAATCTAATTTCTGAAGATTTTCATTTAAAATGTTTTCATTTAAAAAATCTTCTGTGGCCTTGTCTGTTGTTTCTTTTGCTTCGGGATGAGGGAAAAAATTATCAAAATCAATTGGAATTAACTTTTCTGTTATCTTCTTTTTTATTTTATTAATAAATTCATTGTGTGCTATCCGATAAATCCAAGGAGAGAATTTTCTTGTAATATCAAAATCTTCTAAATTTTTATAAGTTTTAATAAAAATGTCTTGCAACAAATCATCTGTATCTTCTTTATTTAAAAGAAATTTACGAGCATAACGTTTTAATTTATCAACATATCGATGCATTAAAATAGCAAAAAGCTCTTTGTTGCCTTCTCTAATTAAAAAAACAATTTCCTCATCAGTTTTATCATCAAAATTACGAAAATCTTCCATTTATATATAATACAACGGAAAAGAGATTTTATTACAATGTCCGTCCTCATGGATTCGAACCATGGACCCCAGAGGTATAAGCTCTGTGCTCTAACCAACTGAGCTAAGGACGGATTTATCTTTGCTATTTATTTAACAAAGATATTGGTTATATATATTTTTAACCCAAAAAACAAATTTAAGCAACCTGTTCTTTTTTCTTGAGCGGGATATTAAAAGCTGTTAGGATTTGCTCGTACTCTTCTTGTTCTAAGGTTTCAACTTCCATTAATTTATCAGCAATTGCTTTTAATACATTTTTATATTCACTCAAAACTTCTTCTGCTCTTTTCAAAGAATCATTTATGATTTTTGAAATTTCATTATCAATTTTTGCAGAAACTTCTTCAGAATAAGGATTATTGGAATCATCATTACCACGACTAGCGTATGCAACTGGGCCAATAGAAGGCGCCATACCCCAGCGAGTCACCATAGCGCGAGCCATGTTCGTCGCGACTTGCAAATCCGAAGAAGGTCCAGTAGTCAGATCTCCGAAAATCATTTTCTCAGCAACGTATCCACCGAGAGACATAGCGATATCGTCTAAGAATTCTTTTCGAGACTGAAGTTTGCGATCTTCTAGTGGAAGCTTCAAAGTATAGCCTCCTGCGCTACCACGAGCGATAATAGAGACTTTATGAACAGGGTCGGCATTCGGTAATACTGAAGCGACTAAGGCGTGCCCTGCTTCATGATAAGCAGTAATTTCTTTTTCTTTCTTGGACAGTAAATGACTCTTTCTCTCGGGTCCGAGCATAACTTTTTCAATAGCGCGAACTAAATCAATTTGAGAAATTTTCTTTCTATCTTCTCGAGCAGCAAAAATAGCACCTTCATTCATCACAGAATGGAGATCTGCTCCAGAAAATCCAGGAGTTCTCTCTGCGATTACACGCAAATTTATATCTTCTGCTAAAGGTTTTTTACGAGCATGAATAGTTAAAATATCTTCACGATCGTTACGATCAGGTAAATCAAGCATAACTTTACGATCAAAACGTCCTGGACGAACTAAAGCTGGATCTAATACATCGGGTCTATTTGTAGCTGCCATAACTATAACTTTGTCTGTTGGCTCAAAACCATCCATTTCAACTAAAATTTGATTTAAAGTTTGTTCTCTTTCGTCATTACCTCCTCCAAAACCAGTTCCACGAACACGCCCAATAGCATCGATTTCATCTACGAAAATAATAGAAGGGGCAGTTCTTTTTGCCATTTTAAAAAGATCACGAACACGAGAAGCTCCGACTCCGACGAACATCTCTACGAATTCAGATCCAGAAAGATGAAAAAAAGGAACTCCAGCTTCTCCTGCTACAGCTCTAGCAAGCATAGTTTTACCTGTACCTGGAGCTCCTGTTAAAATAACTCCTTTTGGGATTCTTGCGCCTATATCTAAAAACTTCTTTGGACTTTTTAAGAAATCCACAATTTCTGTTAATTCTTCTTTAGCTTCTTTTGCTCCAGCAACGTCTTTAAAAGTCACTCTATTGTTTTTATCGTTTGGATCTATTATGCGGGCTTTAGATTGACCAAAAGTAAAAGCTTGCATACCTTGACCTTTGACTTGTCTTCCCATATACCAGAAAAAGAAAACTATAAACAAAATAGGTAGTAATATAGGAAGCAACCCTAACAAAACTACTCCAAAACCACTTGGATTTTTAATCTCAATTTGAACGTTAGCTAAAGATTCGCCAGAAACTCCATAATTATATAAAGTTTGAGACAAAGAAGATTCTACTTCTTTTTTAGCTTTCTTAATTTCTTCGTTTTGATAAACTATTTCTAATTTATCTCCTTCTACCGTAATTTTTTTAACTTCACCTGCATTAACGCTGTTGGCTAATTCTGAAATAGGTACTTCAGTAATTTGCTTTTGTTTATCACCACTAAAAACTAAATATACAGCAGTGAGTAACATGAAAATTAGTATAGTTGAAACTAGGCTACCTGAAAGACTGCCTTCATTTTTCTTTTTATTATTTTTTTTTCCTAAAAAATTAAATTGCATAAGAGAATAATACCACAAAAAAAGCAAAAGATAAATAATATGGTAATATATTATATATGTCAGTTTATGGAGAAAATAGAAAAGCGAGATTTAATTACGAAATCTTGGAAAAATACGAAGGAGGTATTGAACTTTTAGGAAATGAAGTTAAATCTATTCGTGAAGGACGGGCTTCTTTTGAAGGTAGTTTTATTATTATTCGTGGAGGAGAAGTATATTTAATAAATATGAATATACCACCTTATCAAATAAAGAATGCTTCAAAAGACTATAATCCTCTCCGGAATCGGAAAATTTTAATAACTAAAAAAGAAATAGCGGAACTTATCCAAACTGAAAAAAATAAAAGTTTGACAATAGTACCCTTATCGTTGTATTCTAAAAATAGGAAAATTAAGATAGAGTTTGCTTTAGCCAAAGGTAAAAAAGCTTTTGATAAAAGAGAAACTATCAAAAAAAGAGACACAGACAGAGAATTACGGCGAGAATACAAAGGCCGATAGAACTTTGAAAATACAATTTGGGGATGCCAGGCATAGACAAGAGCATCTTAGTATTAATGCATATCGAGTATGAACTTTTTCTCGTAAATCAAAGTTTAAATGTCTAATTGCAAAATTAGCTTCTAAGGTAAAAGTAGCTTCTCCATACTTCGGTATGAAGGACTTTGCTTTTGCTCCAGCTTTCGCTTAGGCGACTGGTGTCAGTTTTATAGACTTCCGATATATAAAAACTGGCAACATATTATCGGGATAAGAAATATATTGCCGAATATATTTACGAAAATTTAGGCTTGCCCGAATGCTATGCATTTAAGCAGGCGAGGCTCGATTAAAAAATATTTTGTTTGTTTAATAATTTTTTAATTTAAATCTTTAAACAAAATAAATATGTAGAGTTTAATATTATGACCTTTTGCACGGGGGTTCAATTCCCCCCTTCTCCACAAATTTAATTAGTCGGCTTATGCCGGCTATTTAAATTTGTGGAGAAGAATAAGCCAACTGCTTGGCTTATATGGGGGGAATTGAAAGGCGGAGTCATGTTTTTCTAGCAAGAAAAACAGACGAGCCAGGGTCGTGAAAATTTTGTTTTGATGAAAACAAAATTATTCCTGACCAATTCCCCTTTTATTTATCCACAGGTTTAATTTAAAAATATTGACTTAAAAAAAGAAAGTAGTATATTTTATTTTATATATAGTTCTTTGCAAGAATTGTGAAAAATGGTTAATTCGCTTTGTGCTTAAAAATTGAGCTTGAAGCGAATTAACAATTTCTTCACCTTAAAATCAACGCTTATGAGGAAATTTTTGTTTCTTCTTATGCTGGTATTTGGTTTTATTACAATTCCAAGACTTGATGCATATGCATCAAAAAAAGAATCTGTAAAGATAAAAAATATCAGTGATGGTTTAACCCTCCAAAAATTTAAGTCTGAAACGGCTTATCTTACGGTATGGCGTGACCATCAAAAAACGGCAGATATAATTTGCCAACCCAATTACCCCTTTTGAAGAAGCCGGCAAGTCTGTCGGCAAACCGTTTGCTGTTAAACCAGCCCATCCGCCCTAGCTTTTTTTAGGGTAATCTTTTAAAAAACAAAATGCCTTTTTAAAGGCCACAGCAACTGAAGTTGCAAAAAAATCGCCTGACGGCACCCAGAGTCCTTACGAATGTAAGGCTCTTTTTTATTTCCGTTTTTTTATGTTAAAATTTAATTAATTAATAATAATTTTTTTATATATGCCAATAAAACCAACTTTTACAGTTTCAGGATACCGAGGTGTCTGGGGAGAGAGCTTAAATACAGAAATCGCAAGTTTATATGCTCGTGCTTTTATTAAATTTTTAAAAATAGATCAAGAAAACAAAAGGCCGAGAATACTAATAGGCAGAGACGGACGTGAAAGTGGATCTATGATCTTAGATGCGATTATAAAAGAATGCGAAAAGTACGGAGTTGATTTTATAGATGGAGGTATACTCCCTACTCCAACTGTTATGTATTCTGTTAGGAAAAATAAATATGATGGAGGAATTATAATTACAGCAAGTCACAATCCAATAGAATACAACGGACTTAAATTCGTAAACAATAAGGCTTTTTTTCTTGAAGGTAATGAAGTCTTAAGTATTAATAAATACATAAATGAAGATACTCTAGAAGTAGCGAAAGTCCCTGGAACTTTTATAAATAAAGAAATAGATATACCAAATTTTACAAAAGAACATGCTGATGAAATTTTAAAAAATGTTGATATTGATTTAATCCGATCAAAGAATTTCAAAGTTGCTGTTGATATGATTAATGCTTCTGCTTGCGAAGTCGACCCTTATTTATTTGGTGAACTTGGGGTAGAATTAATACCTTTCAATAATATCCCGAATGGAAAATTCGCCCACAAACCAGAACCAAATACAGAAAACTTAATAGAATTTGCTGATTTAGTAAAACACGCTAAAGTAGATTTAGGATTCGTGCATGACCCTGACGCTGATAGACTCGTAGTAATAAATGAAAAAGGAGAAGTTGTCTTAGAAGAATATACTTTAGTTTTAGCAGTAAAAAATATTTTAGAAAAAAATCCAAATAATAAAGTAGTTACAAATCTATCTACTTCACAAATGAGTATTGATGTAGCTAAAAATTATAACAGCGAAGTTATTCTAGCTGAAGTTGGAGAACCGAATGTGGTAAGAGAAATAGTTAAACATAATGCAATTATTGGAGGTGAAGGTAATGGAGGAGTTATTTATCCTAAGGTAAATCTAGCTAGAGACGGATTTGTAGGTATTGCTCTCATTTTAGAATTACTAGCAAAAGAGGATAAAAAAATCAGCGAAATAATAGCCGAATTCCCAAAATATTATATTAAAAAAGATAAATGGCAAATGACAGAAGCTTTGGATGTAAAAATTAAGAAACTAAAGGATCATTTTACAGATGCTAAAACTATAGAGATAGACGGAATAAGACTTGATTTTGCTGATAAATCTTGGCTACATTTACACCCTTCTAATACAGAACCTATTTTTAGGTTATTTGGAGAAGCACAAACCAAAGAAAGAATAGAAGCTTTATTTAAAGAAGCATTATTGACTTTTGAATCCAAATAAGCTACTATACTAATAGCTTAAATTTTTTAAATTGCGAGAAAGAATAAACAACCAAATAAGAGCAAAAGAACTCCGCGTTATAGACAATAACAATGACAATGTCGGTGTTTTAAGCTTAGAGGAAGCTTTGAAAATGGCAGAATCTTTAGGTTTAGACTTAATAGAAGTCTCCCCTCAAGCTAACCCTCCAGTCGCAAAAATAATGGATTTTGGCAAGTATCAATATGAGCTTAACAAGAAACAAAAAAAAGCTCGTGCAAATGCAAGTATCACTGAAACTAAATCAATTCAAATCAAAATAGGAACAGGAGATCATGATTTAGAATTAAAAGCAAAAACAGCTTCAAAGTGGCTTAAAGAAGGTCATCGTATAAAAATAGAATTATTCTTAACTGGTCGTACTAAATTCATGAATCAAGATTTCTTGAAAGAAAGACTAGAAAGAGTATTAAATTTTATTACAGAAGAATATAAAGTAGCTGATAGTATTAAAAAAGGTCCAAAAGGTTTAGTCGTTACAATAGAAAAAGCAAAATAATTTTATGATGAAAACAAATAAATCATTTACAAAAAGATTAAAGATAAAAAAAAGTGGTAAAATCATAGCTCGTAAGCCTGGTTTTAATCATTTTAATGCAAGACAGTCCCGTACTGATCAACTTGCTGGTCGTAAAGGTAAAGACTTTGTGATTAAAAACAAACCAAAAAGTCACTTATTACCATTTAGTTAAGATTAAAGATAAAATAAAATGACAAGAGTTAAAAAAGGAGTTCATGCTCTAAAAAGAAGAAGAAGTGTATTAAAGCAAACCAAAGGAATGCGCCATGGTAGAAGCACTAAAGAAAGACAAGCAAAAGATGCACTACTACACGCAGGAAACTATGCTTTCGCTCACAGAAAAGACAAAAAAGGACACAACAGAACACTTTGGAATATAAAAATTAATGCAGGAGCAAGAGAAGTAGGTCTATCATATTCAAAACTAATAGATTCTCTAAAAAAGAAAAACATAGAATTAGATAGAAAAATCCTCTCTACCCTAGCAGAACATAATCCAGAAACCTTCAAAAGAGTTTTAGCTAAGATTAAATAATTAAAAAACCTCTCAACACTGAGAGGTTTTTTAATTTATAGTTTATATTCTTCTATTTTATTTTTATTGATTGTATTTATTAAACCATCAACTAATTTTTTTGGATCATTATCTTTAATAATTACAGAGACTTCTCTGTGACTTTTATTTACAATATCTTGTAATTGATCACTCATATCCCAATCTCCCTCAAATATTCCTATTGGTTTTTTTTCTTGCAGGGCTGTTGTAAAATTATGAATAGTCCCTATTCTGCCGCAACCACAAATAAGAGCATCAGTAGAACGCACAAGTAATATATCACGACCTCCATATCCAAAACCTGTATAAATAACTAAATCCATATAATCAATAGGTAATTTATAAATTTCTACATGCTCACGCTCACTTGCTGCAGGAGAAAACCCTATAACCATACCACCAGCTTCTTTTGCTCCCATAGCTACCCACATAGAAAATCCAGTAGAAGCTCCCATCACTAAAACAGCTCCCCTGTTTGCTATTTCTTTGCCTAATTCTTTGGCTTGATGAAGAGCATTATTACCACAATGACCGGTCTCAGCAGCGCCAGAAACAGCAATTTTTAAAATCTTATGTCCATGTTTATTTAAATTTTCTTGCATAAGTTGATATTTGATTTAATTTATAATACTAAAGTTATACTCTCCCCTAATTCAGGAGCATGGGCTTCTATTCCTAGATTGTCTTGAATTTTTTGAACTAAAAACATAGAACTTTTTGGCTCTCCCATAACTACAAAAACTTTCTTCAATCTTTCTGAAGAATCCTCTACAAAGTTAAGTAAATTGTCGCTATCTTTGTGGCCGGAATAACCTGAAATAGTTACAACATGAGAACGTACATCAACATATTCTCCAGATATTTTAACAGTCTTTACTCCTTCTTGAATTAAGCGCCCTGGAGTTCCAGCAGACTGATATCCAGTCAAAAGTAAGGTATTGTTAGGATCAGGCAGATAATGATGCTCGTGGTGAACTATGCGCCCTCCTGAGGACATACCGCTACCTGCTATTATAACTTTTGGATTTGGAAATTTATTGATTTGCCTTGATTCGTCAGATTTTAAAGTAGTATGAAGGCCAGGAAAATCAAAAATATATTTATCGTGAATCATGACCTTTTTAGCTCCTTCATTAAAATACTCTTTATTTTTCTTAAAAACATCAGTCAATTTAATACCTAAAGGAGAATCAAAGAAAATAGGCATAGGGGGGATTCTTTTGTTTTCAACAAGTTCATTTAATTCAAAAAGCAATTCTTGGGAACGCTCCAAAGAAAAAGTAGGAATAAGTAGTGCACCTTTTCTTTTATAATTATCTTCAATGGCTTGTTCTAAAAATTTTCTTCTCTCGTCTCTCTGCTCGTGATTACGATCTCCATACACGGATTCCATTATTAAATAATCTATATCTGTTATTTTATCTGTGTCTGGCAATATAGGAGAAGGACTATTACCTAAATCACCAGTAAATAAAATATTTTTATCATTAATAGTAAATTTAATCATAGCTGAACCTAAAATATGACCAGCATTAAAAAAAGTAAAATTTAAATTTTCTGTAATTTTATTATTTTGATAATATGGTATTTCTTTCCATAAAGATAAAGCTAGTTTAATATGATCCATTGTGTAAATTTTATCTAAATTAAAATCTGTATTTTTAGACAAAATCATTGCTGTATCTTCAAGCATAGGCAATACCAAATCCCGAGTTGGAGGAGTAGAATAAATAACTCCACGAAAACCTTCAGAAATTAATTTTGGAATTCTACCAATATGATCTATGTGAGCGTGAGTGATAAAAAGTATATCAATTTCTTTAGGATTATAAGGAAAAGGATCCCAATTTAAATCATCAGCTAATTTTACTCCTTGAGTAAGCCCACAATCTATTAAAATTTTTTTACTGTCTATCTCAAATAAAAAATTTGCACCAGTTACGGTACCTGTTCCTCCTGCGAATGTTATTTTCCCTATTTTTTGCATCTTATAATTATAACTTATTTTAATAATTTTTTAAAAGAAATAAAAGAAAATATGCCTCCTAATAAATCCGCAATAATATCTGTATAAGTATCAAAAAAATCAAAAGTAAGACCTGCAATAATATTATTAAAAACAATTTCAAATATTTCCCATAAAATACCTACTAATAAAACACATAAAAAGATTTTAAAAAAATTCTTTTTATTAAAACCTTTTTGTAATAAATCATCATAAAAATACCAAATAAAGAAAACTCCAAGCCAAACTCCTCCTAAAAAGTGCATAATTAAATCAAAATACCACAAAGAAGAGTACCAATAGAAAATATTAGCTATAGAATTTAGCAAAAAAATAGATAAAACTATTACAGCAACTAAAGAAAAAATATTTTTGCGAGTCATATAAAAATTATAACATTTTAAAAATAATAAAAAAGAAAAATCCCCAACTATTTTAATAGCGGGGATGCTTCTTAGGGCTATCTTTAAAGTATTACCCTAGCTTTAAAGCTAAGTGGGTGACCGACAGATAACACCACGGTGATATTTGATCAAATCTCCCTAAGAATAGTGTTCTAGGTAATATTTGAAAAATAACCCTACTTTCATTTTAGCTAAAACAAATTTTTCTGCAAGTATTTTTTATAAAAAACCATAGAATTTTTACAAAAACAACTTTGACTTTAAGAAAAAATTGTATGGAAATCTAAAAAATGTTTGACAAATTATTCTTTATGCTCAGCATAAATAAAATCAGTATCAATTTTTGGATAAGTAAATAATTCTTCTTCTGCAAAAAATCTTTTTACTTCAATTTCTCCTGTTTCAACTGAATCTGAAGCATGAACGATATTTGATTGAGTTGATAATGAATAATCTCCGCGAATAGTACCAGCATTTGCTTCCCAAGCACGAGTAGGACCAACAATAAGACGGATAGCGGAAACTGCATTAATACCAGATAAAGCTAAAACCACCACAGGGCAAACTGTCATAAAATTACGAGTACCTGGGAAAAAAGGTTTATCTTTAATGTGAGCATAATGCTCATCAATTAAAGCATCATGGATAGACATCATTTTTAAACCTATAATCTTGAGGCCTTTTTTCTCAAAACGAGTAATAATTTCACCTATTAAATTTCTTTGAACAGCATCAGGTTTGATAATAATCAAAGATTTTTCATCATTTGGTCTTGTCATATAATAAAATATTAACTAATAATAACCTTAATATTAGCAAATTTTAATTAAAATATAAAGCTTTAACCTATATTATATCGAGACATAATCTCCTCTTCTACTTCTTCTCGATCGCGACCGTATTTTAAATATGATAGTTGTTTAATTTTATCTACAAGAGCCAAGTTGCCTTCTTCTGGAGCTAAGGTTTCTATATTAAAAGGTTTTGTTGGTTGACCTTTTACAAGCATAGAGACATAAGCATTATAATTATCTATACGAGAAATATCACCAGCCGTAAAAACTGGTTTAAATTTTGCTTCTAAGAAATTCGCATCTTCAGGAGAAACACGAAAAACTGCCATAGAACCTACGTTGCCAAAAACTGCATTCTTAATGCCTTCATCAAGTTGAGATATATATTGATGAGCGACATTTAAAGAAAGTCTATACTTGCGAGCTTCAGACAAAATAGAAGAAATAGAATCAGTTGTAACATTTTGGAACTCGTCAATATAAAGATAAAAATCATTCATCTTTTGGCCAAACATATCTACCCGGGATAAAGCTGCCATTTGAATTTTTCCCACAAGAACCAAACCAATAAGATTTGCATTTATATCACCCAACCTACCTTTTGATAAATTCACGAGAAGAATTTTCTTCTCATCCATGATTTTTCTAAAATTAAAAACTGATTCTTGTTGCAATACAACCGGACGCATTATGTCATTCGAAATAAAGTTATCAAATTTTGAAGAAATATAAGGAACAAAGTTTGCAAGCGACTGATCTCCTGAAGTCTCTTCTGCGGATTTCCAAAATTGTTTAATAATCGGATTTTTACATTTCGCTAGTTTCATATCACGGAAATTTTTATCAGCCAAAACACGAGTTATCTCAAGTAAAGTAGAACCAGATTCAGGGTCTTCCATAACCAAGAAAGCACTATTCCTAAAATATTGTTCGAACATAGCTCCTCCTCCTACCTTCATATCAAAAAGCTTATTAAAAATACTCATTAATTCATTAACCACGAAAGTCTTTTGTTCTGGGTAACGTGAATCAAATTCAAGCATATTAAGACCCATCGGGCGAGCTGTATAAGCTGGATCAAAATAAATAACATCATCAATACGCTCGCGAGGAATACGAGATAGAATGGTTTGAATATCTGTACCGTGAGGGTCTATATAGCAAACTCCATCTCCATTACGTATATCTTGAGTAATCATATTAAGCAAAATATTAGTTTTACCCGTACCTGTTTGTCCTACCACATAAAAATGTCTTACTCTATCTTCCTTGTGCATTCTCACAGTAGTTACTTTTCCTCTATAATTATTAACACCTAAAACAATACCATCTTCCCCCATTTCAATCGGAGCTGGAGCAATACCTGATTTTGCTTCTTTTAATTGAGCTATGTTTGAAATACCAACTGGAAAATGAAAAATAGAAGCAAGTTCTTTTAAATTAAGAGGTATTAATTTATCATGAGAAAATAATCTAAAAGAAAAATCATGAAAGAATTTTTTTAATTCACTACCATTTTGTTTTTCAAATATTATTGAATTGCTTGCAGGTTCACTGAATTGATTGAACGCTGATTCAACTTCATTTAAAATAATGTCAGCTCTTTCTTTAGTTTCTGCAGAAGTTACGATTCTAATATTAGTTTTTAAAATAGAGCTTTTAACTTTATTGGCTATTTTTTCAGCTGCGCCTTCATCTACAGCTTTTCTGCCTTTCATATACTTTTCTTTATTTTCTAATGGCTTATTATCTTTTGTGCCAAATAAAATTTCCTTAGAGGCCTTAAAAAAAGCACTTTTAAATTTATAAAAATTATCAGAAGCATATTTTACAGAATAACCATCTTTAACATCATCTAGAATTTTATGAAATTCATTAATAAATTTATTACCAGCTGGAGCTATTAGTATTTGAATACTTGCCCCTTCTCCTTGTGTTTTTAATTTCTCAAAAACACCCAAAATATTACGCATAGGGTCGTGATCTATATTTTCGTAAGTGCGGAGAGGTAATACTTCTCTTTCAGAGAGTCTCGCATATGCACCAGAAGAATGACCTTGTATATTAAAAACATTAAAATCATCTGGGGATTCTTTTATTTTTGCATGCTCATAAAAAGCTAAAATTTGTTTTTCAAAGAGAGAAATATATTTATTTGGGATAGATGCATAGATCACTAAATGATCGGTTTGATTCCCTAAAGCAATTTCTAATACAAAATAATCTTCTCTGATATTATCTTTATCTAAAGCTATTGCTTGCATGCCAGCATAAAATTGCTCCATAGCTCCAATGAAATCTTTAAAATTTTTGTTCTTATCAGATTCATCTTGTGGAGGAGGTAGAGTAATTTCAAAAATTGTCATATCTAAAGATCTATACAAAGAACTTCCTTCTCTTAATTTATGATCCCATTTACCTGTTTGAAAATATTGAACTAAAATTCTATGAAAATCATCTTCTACATGTGGATTATTCATAGATTCAACAACAGATAAAGTATTTAATAATCCTTTAGTTAAAACAAGACCTAAGAGCTCTTCCATGGTTGCGTCGTGTAATTCAGGTTTTAATTTTAAAACAATATCGTCTTTTTCTTCTTCTTTTAAGATATGCTCAGGGGCTAATATTTGCTCTTTAGGTAATAATTTATAATCAGAAATAGTTTCTGAAATAGCATTATTTCTAGCATTTTCAAAATGACCTAAAGCTTGTAATTCTTTTTCTCTTTTTTCTACTTGAGAACGCAAGAAAGCCAACTCCTCTTCAGGATTTTTAAACTTAGTTATATTTTGAAATATATTTCCTTCCATCCCGTAGTGAATTTTCAAATTGTTTCTAAAACATTACTTGAAAATTTAATTAAAATTAAATAATAAATACAAACTTATAATTTATGCTAACCTATTACTCGGTAATGATTTGAAAATCTACTACCGGATTCTATCTCTTAAATTATAACAAGAAAAAAATATAAATAAAAATGAAAAACAAAAATTTTCATGGTCTGGTCTAGCAAAGCTTTCCTTAGACCTGAAAATTTTTGTTTTTCATTTTTATATTTTTATATATCTGTTAAAAAATTTGCTTTTTATTCTTTAGTTAAAACCTCTCCTCCATTTTTACCAACAGCAATAGTTAATTCAAAATGAGCGCTCTTCTTGCCATCGCGAGTTTTAAAAGTCCAATCATCTTTATCTAAAAATACATTTTTAGTTCCTAAATTAAGCATAGGCTCAATAGCAATAACCATGCCTTCTACGAGCTTCTCACCTGTACCCTTTTTGCCAAAATTTGGAATAAAAGGATCTTCGTGAATGTATTTTCCCACTCCGTGACCTGAGAGAATATCTACGATACCGTATTTATGTTTTTGTTTTTTTATAAAACTTTCTATTGCAAATCCTATGTCTCCTGTTCTCTTGCCTATTTTTGCTTGTTTGATACCTATCATCAAAGCCTCACGAGTTATTTCTAAAAGCTTGCTATCTTCTTTAGAAATTTCTCCAACAGGAAAAGTTATAGCCATATCTGTAAAATAATCTTTATGTTTTATTCCACAATCAATAGCCACTATATCTCCTTCTTTTAAAATTTTACTTTTGTTGGGAATGCCATGAACCACCTCATCATTAATAGAAATACATAAAGTTGCAGGGAAAGGAGTTTTAGCACCTGCTGGTTTATAATTCTTAAAAGCTGGTTCATCTCCCATTTCTTTAATCATATTGAAAGCAAAATCATCAAGCTCTTTAGTAGAAATACCAGGACGAATTAATTCTCCTACTTTATGAAGCACGGTAGCAAGTCTCTTGCCCCCTTCTCGAATTATCTCTATCTCTTCTTTTGTTTTAATTATTATTGCCATATTAACTTATTATGGTCCCCAAAAAACTTTCATCGATTAGTACGCGAGCAACGTTTTCTATTGGTTTGCCGTTTAGGATATAGACACTCATACCTTCTTCATGAGCCATTTTTGAGGCAATAGGGTCAAAAGGACTTGAAAGACCTGGATTCCACTCTGCAGGAATTAAAGCCCTATATTCATCCCAAGATATTTTCTCAAATTTTTTAGCATCTTTATTTATACGAGGATCAGAATCATAAACATAATCAACGTTAGACAAATTAATTATTTTTTTAGCCCCTAGTTTTTTAGCACCCAAGACTGCTCCATAGTCTGTACTTTGCCCAGGTTTATAAGCCGAAGCTACTAAAACTGGTTTCTCAAAATGAAAATCCAAAGACAAGTCTGGAATGACATTATGATTTGCATAGTCTCCAAAAATAACTCTGACTAATTCTGCATTCAAACGTAGTGAGGCGATACCAATCCAATCCAAATCATCATCGTTAGGAGTGGAAAGGATTTTAGCACCGTCTTGGTATTTACGACAGATCTTACCTCCTCCAGTAATTATAAGAAACTTTTTACCTTTATTAACTTCTGAGACAATTAATTCTTTAAAACTTTTTAAAAAATCTGTATCTAATTCGTCTGGAACTATTAGTGAACCTCCTAATGAAATAACAATTGTCTCTTCCATAAATAAATTATATTTTAATTAAATTAATAATGTCACGATGAACGTCCTCTATCGACTGCTCACCGTTAACCTTCAAAATATGATAATTCTCTTTATCATTAAAATATTCCATTGCTGGAACTACTTTATTTCTATATTCATCAAATCTCTCTTGAATTGCTTCATCCGTATCATCTTCTCGAGCACGCAATTTCATTCTCTTTAAAGCTTCTTCTTCACCAAGTTCTAAATAAATAATAGTAATATTTTCTCTTTTGTAAAAATTCATAATTTCTTCAAAAATACGAGACTGCTCTAATGTTCTAGGATAACCATCTGCAATTACATATTTATCTTTACTAATATCATCTTTAAGCAAATTTACAAAAATAGCATCAGTTAAAAAGTCTGGTTGTAATTTACCTTGATTAAGAGTTTCTTTTACTAAAACTGAAGTTTGATTATATTCTTGAATAATTTTTCTATATTCATTACCAGGATAAGCATAAATTACGTCTTTGTTTTGATTTTTTAAAATATCAATTAGTAATTTTACTTGAGTCCCTTTTCCAGACCCAACTATGCCAAAAAAAACAAAAGTTTTAGAATTCATATAAAAATATAATATAGTATTTAGCTTGAAAAATCAAGATTTTTAAAGTAAAATGAATTTATATGAATTCAAACAAAAAAGAGATGATAACTATATGTGGAGGATTAGGAAGCGGAAAAAGTACAACAGCAAATGAATTGGCTCATATTTTAAACTATAAAAGGTTTTCTTCAGGTGATCTTTTTCGCCAAATAGCACTTGATTTAAATTTATCGGTTCTTGAATTAAATCAAAAAGCAGAAACAGATAAACATATCGATTTTTTGGTTGATCAAAAATTAAGAGATTTAAGATCAGAAAATAAAATAGTCATAGATTCCAGGACAGCTTTTCATTGGATACCAGAATCATTTAAAGTTTATCTTGATTTACCACCAGAAATTGCAAAATTTAGAGTTTTAAATAGCTTAAAAGAAGATAAAAATAGGCAAAAAACAGAACAAAATACAACTTTTGAAAATGTATACATAAAAATGCAAGAAAGGTTTAATAGCGAACAAAAAAGATATTGGGATTTATACAAAATAGATAATACTCAAAAAGAAAACTTTGATTTAGTTATAGATACTTCAAAAAATGACTTAAATCAAGTAATTCAAAAAATTCTAGAAGAATATCAAAAATGGTTACAAAATTAAAAATCCAGCAAAGCTGGATTTTTAATTTTAAACTTTTATTTTTATAAATCTAGTATTCTCTCATAGATATTTGAGCATCTATTTTCTTGATTAAATCAATCACCACAGATACAGCAATAAGCAATGCAGTACCTCCTAAAGCAATAGCCCCAATACCAGAAAGCGCACGAATAATTAAAGGCAGAACTGCAATAAATCCTAAGAAAATTGCACCAAATAAAGTAATACGAGTTAATACTTTTGCAATATATTCTGAAGTAGATCCTCCTGGACGAATACCTGGAATAAATGCTCCGTTTTTTTGTAAATTATTTGAAATTGAATCTGGATCAAAAGTAACAGCTGTATAGAAATAAGTAAACAAGAAAACAAAAACAAAGTATAAAATTCCATATAATAAAGAAGTTTGAGAAAATCCTGCTAGAGTTTTACCAATATTTGCTAAAGTTTCATTGGATGAATTTATCAAAAAATTACCAATAATTTGAGGAAACAGTAAAATAGATAAAGCAAAAATTATAGGCATAACTCCGGATTGGTTAACACGCAAAGGTAAATAAGTAGAACCACCACCATAGACTTTATTACCACGAACTTGTTTTGCATAAGTTACAGGAATTGGACGCTCAGCTTCTGTTACAAAAACTACTCCTGCTATAACTATCAAACTCACAGCTACATACATAATATAAGAAGGTATTTGATCTGGGGTAAAAGTAAACAATAATTGGCTTACTTGAGTAGGCAAACTAGCTACAATACCAGCAAAAATAATCAAAGAAACTCCGTTTCCAATACCAAATTCACTCATTAATTCTCCAAGCCACATAGTAAGTAAAGCTCCAGCAACAACAATAATAACATTTGTTATTCTATCAAAAGAAGATAATTCTCCTAAAATACCTTGATTCTCTAAAATTGCTAAAAGAGAAAAACCTTGAATAAAAGCTAAGGGCACAGTTAAAAGTCTTGAGTATTGAGTAAATTTCTTTCTACCCAATTCTCCTTCTTCTTGATACATTCTTTTTAAAGCAGGAACCATAACAGTTAGAAGTTGCATTATAATAGAACCTGTAATGTAAGGACCTACTCCAAGCATTATAATTGAAAGATTAGATAATCCTCCTCCAGAAAATATATTTAAAATACTGAAAAATTGATTGTTAGAAAGAAAACGGTTTAATTGCAAAGTATCTACTCCTGGAATAGGAACAGAAGAAAGTAATCTAAAAATAATCAAAGCTCCTAGTACAAACAAAACTCTATTTCTGATTTGCTTGTCATAAAAAATCATTTTTAATTTTGAAATAAACTTTTGCATATTTTTATTTTTTATTATATAAATTACTCTACTTTTCCACCTGCTTTTTCTATTTTAGATTTAGCTGAAGCAGACATAGAAATTTTTGAGAAATTAGCTTTAATTTTAAAATCTTCTTTACCAGAAAGTAATTTAACTTTTGGTATTAACCCTTTCTTAGTTTTAATAACTCCTTGTTCTACTAATATTTTTGGATTTATTTCTCCACCGTTAGGGAAAGTTTTTGAAACCTTATCTAGAGAAACAGAAACTTCTTTTTCTCTAAATGAATTAAATCTATAACCACGTAATTTAGGGAATTTCTTGATTATGTCTCTTAATTCTGGACGGCGTTTATTACCTGCACGAGCTGTTTGACCCTTGCCTCCGCGACCAGAAGTTTTCGCATGTTTACCTCCACGGCCAACGATACGATCTTTCTTGTTTTTATTTTTTCTTTTTAATTCGTGTATTTGCATATTATTCTTCTCTTGGTTGCTCTTTATTGTTAATAACAACAGTATCAGCTACTTGCTTTTTGTATTTAGTTGATACTTGTGACAATGCAGACATAACAGCTTTTGAATTATTTAATTTATTCTTAGTTCCTCCTTGAATCTTTGCAGTCACGTCACGAACTCCTGCTAATTTTAGAATATCTCGCACAACAGTACCAGCAACTAATCCTCTTCCTTTGTTAGGCATAATTTGCACGTAAGAACTAGAGAATTTTGCAAAAACCTCATTAGGCAAAGACATAGATTTATTTAACTTCAAAGTAATCATATTTTTCTTTGCATTTCTTAAAGCTTTATTAATAGCTAAAGCTGTGTCATTTGCTTTACCTAAACCAAGCCCAATATTACCTTTTCGGTCTCCTGCAACTAGTGCGACACTAAATGAAAATCTTCTACCTCCAGAAACAACACGAGTAACACGACGAATACTAACCATTTTTTGATCAAATTCTGGTTTTGGTCTTGTGAAAGATGATGTTTTTCTATTATTCTTTTTTTGAAAATCTTTTTCCATTGTTTTAAAAATTAAAATTTAAGACCACCCTTGCGAGCTTCGTCTGCTACTAATTTAACACGGCCTGTGTATTTAAAACCATTTCTATCAAAAACAACTTCTGTAATTTTTTTTGCTTGTGCTTTTTCTGCAATCATTTTACCTACATTCATAGCTCTTTCTGTTTTTGTACCTTTTTCTAATTTAATATCACTAGCTTCTACTAAAGTATTTGCTTTTGCGTCATCAATAATTTGAGCATAGATAAATTTATTAGAACGAAAAACTGACAATCTTGGTCTAGTCAAAGTACCAAAAACTTTTGCTCTAATTTTTTTCTTTAATCTTATTCTTTTTTCTGTTTTTGTTTTCATATAATTTTAGATTAAACTATTATGCAGTTTTCTTACCTTGTTTTCTTCTAATAACTTCATCGTGATAACGAAAACCTTTACCTTTGTAAGGTTCTGGTTTTTTCAAAGCTCTAACTTCCGCAGTAAAACTACCTACTAATTCTTTATCAATACCTGTAAATGTTAAATTATTTTTTTCTACTGTCGCAGTCAAACCATCTGGAACAACAACAACCACAGGATGAGAAAATCCTAAAGCTAAATGTAATTCTTTTCCCTTTAATTCTGATTTGAATCCAACTCCTTCTAGGATTAATTTTTTCTCATAAGGAGCTTCTACTCCTTTTATCATATTCATTAAATGTGATGCATAAGTACCCCAAAGAGATTTAGAAAACTTATCGTTTCTTTTAGGATTTAAAGTTATTAAATCAGCTTCTATTTTAATTTCTATATCATCTCTAAATTCGCGAGTAATACTGCCTTTAGTTCCGGCAACTGAAATATTAGCTCCATTTCTTGTAACTTTAACTCCTTTTGGTATTTTAATTTCTTTTTTTCCAATTCTACTCATATATTTTAATTACCAAACTTTAAATAATAGTTCTCCACCAACTTGTTCTTTGTGTGCATCACGACCACTTAATATGCCTTTTGGTGTTGAAAGTACTAATAAACCGATACCATTTTTAACTGTATGTATATCACGAACTCCTGCGTAAACTCTTCTTGACGGCTTAGAAAGTCTTTTTACTTCTGTGATTTTTGGCTTACTGTCTTTATAAACTAATACTATTTCAAGAAAAGGTTGCCCTTTTTTGACTTTTTTTGTAACAGATTCAATAAATCCTTCTTTTTTCAAACATAAAGCTATTTCATTTTTTAATTTTGAAAAAGGAACTAAAACAGTTTCCTTGTTTGCAAGGCTACCATTTTTTATTGTTATCATCATTTGTGAAATTATATCCATAATATTTTTATTATCTTACCAAGAAGATTTTCTTACACCTGGTAAATTACCTTCATTCGCTTGTTCTCTAAAACAAATACGACAAAGATTAAAGTCTCTCATAAAGCCTTTTCCACGACCACATCTAAAGCAACGATTTTTTGCTCTTGTACTAAATTTTGGTTTTTTATTCGCTCTCGCGATTACTGATGTTTTTGCCATATATAAATATCGTCTTTTATTTAAGGGATATCGTATGTTGATTCTTAAAATTTCTTTAAAATCTTAAGGAGAAACACAGATCAGTCTTAAATAATGAAGACTTACCTATAATAGCAAATTATAAAAATAAGTCAACTTTTTATATACGAATTATTCATTAAAATAAAAATTAAATCTTTACTTGTTTAAAAGTAATTCATGACGGACTTCTTCTTTAAACGATTTCATATCTTGAGAAATACCATTTATTTGGTCTTGGAGTCTATTTTCAGTTTCTAATAAATCTGTTTTAGTAGCCATATTTTCTAAAATATGTGCGGTAGTTTTAGCAATTAGATCCATAGAATCTTGAAGTTTTTTAATATCTTCTTTTTCCATAGGTTTATTATAACCTTTTAGTTAAAATTTAGTCAAATCAAAAATCCCCTTTCGGGGATTTTTTTAATATTTAAATTATTTTTTTTTCTTTTCGTCTTCTTTTTTGAACGGTACTCCTAAGTATTCATAAAAAGCAAAACCTTCTTTTTTAGTTTTAGCTGTTGAAACTAAAGTAATAGCAAGACCGAATACGTCTCTAATATCTTCATCTGCTGTTTCTGGGAAAATAGTGTGTTCTTTAATTCCAATAGTAGCGTTCCCAATATCATCAACTACACTTCTATTAATACCACGAAAGTCTTTTGTACGAGGTAAAGATACATTAAAAAGTTTTTCCAAGAAAGAAAACATACGGTCTCCCCTTAAAGTAACAGTAATACCTACTGGATCATTTTGTCTAATTTTAAATGAAGCAATAGATTTTTTGGCTCCACGAGTTGCTGGTTTTTGACCAGTTATTTTAGCGAGACGGTCTACGATTTGATCGTTTTTATTGCGATCTTTTTTCATCATAGTACCTGTACCAACGTTAATTACAACTTTTTGTAATTTTGGAGCAGACATAGCATTTTTATAATTGAAAGCAGATTTCATTACTTCAAATGCATTTTTATTTTTTTCTTTTACAGTTAAATTTTTCATAATTAAATTTCTTGATTACTTTTACGTGCAACTCTAACAAATTTATCACCAACTTTTTTCTTGCCTATTCTTGAAGGTTTACCTGTTTTTGGATCTGCTATCATAACGTTTGATGCATTTAAAGGCATAGCAATACTTACAGTACTACCTTTCTCACCTTGACGACGAGGACGCATATGTTTTTTTACCATATTTAAACCATCAACAATTACTTTGTTTTCTTTAGGCATAGCTTTAGTAATTTTTCCTTTTTTTCCTTTATCTTTACCAGCTATAATTATTACATTGTCTCCTTTCTTTAATTTCATATATTTAAATTTAATTAATTAAATAACTTCTGGTGCTAAAGAGATAATTTTTTGATATCCTTTTTCAGATAATTCTCTTGGAATAGGTCCGAATACACGACCAGCTTTTGGTTCTTTTTTGCCTTTATCTAAAATCACAACTGCGTTATCATCAAAACGAATATATGAACCGTCTTTTCTTCTATAAGCATTTCTTGTTCTAACAACTACTGCTTGATGTACGTCTTTTTTCTTTACAGCTTTACGAGGAGTTGCAACTTGAACTGAAATTATCACGATATCACCAATACCAGCATAACGCTTTTTTGAAGATCCTAAAACCTTGAAAACACGGCCTATAGTACCTCCTGCATTGTCTGTTATTTTAACTAAACTTCTATCTTGTATCATATATTTCGGTTATTTAATAATAATTAATTTTCTACAACAATAAATTTCTTATCTTTTGACATTGGTTTTGTTTCTTTTAAAGAAACTTTATCTCCAATATTGAATTTATTATTTTCATCGTGCGCCTTGTATTTTTTACTGATTTTGTAATATTTACCGTATTTTGGATGTTTAACAAAACGAGTAACAGAAACAACAATAGTTTTTTGCATTTTGTTTGAAACTACTACACCAGAAAGCAATTTGCTTACTTTCTTGTCATTATTTTCTTTTGTTGTTTTTACTTTCGGCATATATTAATTATTTTTATTACTTTTATTAAATTCTGTCAAGAGTTGAGCTAAATTTTTCTTCAAATTACTCAATTCTTTTACATTTTTTGTTTTTGAATTACCTTTATTAAAATTAATAGATCTAATACTTTCTTGCAATTCAGTTATTTTCTTTGTTAGATCTTCTGATTTTAAAATTTCTTTTTTCTTTGCCATATTATCTTCCAACTATTCTTGTTTTAACTGGTAATTTACTTCCTGCTTTTCTCAAAGCTTCTCTTGCTACTTTTTCATCAGCACCGTCAACTTCAAAAATTATCTTTCCTGGCAAAACTTCGGCACAATAACCTTGTGGATCCCCTTTACCCTTACCCATACCCATTTGAGCTGGTTTTTGAGTAAAAGGTCTGTCTGGAAAAATTCTAATCCAATATTTACCTGTTTTGGTTAATGTTCTTGAAACAACCTTTCTAGCTGATTCTATTTGATTAGATTTAATACGAGCAGGACTTTCAGCTTTTAATCCAAAAGAACCAAAAGATAATTTTGTTCCACGAGTTTCAGGCGTAAGTCTTTTTTCATTAGTACGCTTGGTTTGCCATTTTCTAAATTTTACTTTTTTTGGTATCAACATAAAATTAATTTAATTACTTTGTTTTTTGAGCAAAAACTTTACCTCTATAAACCCAAACTTTAATACCGATAACTCCATAAGGTAAATTCGCTCTTTCGCGCTTGAAATCAATATCAGCTCTGAATGTTTGAAGAGGGATAGAACCTTTCTTTAATTCTTCAGAACGTGCGATCTCAGCACCTCCTAAACGACCTCCTAACACAATTCTAACTCCTTCTACTCCTGGAGCTTGCATAACTTTTTCAATAACTTGTTTCATTACTCTCCTATAAGGCATTCTTTTTTCTAACCCTTCGCGAACCATATAAGAAACGATAGCTGCATCTGCTTCTGGGTTTGTAATTTCAACAATTTCTAATTTAAAATCATCTGGACGAGATAATTTCAAAGAATCCATTTTCTTTAAAATATCTTCTTTAAGTTTAGTAACACCTTCTCCGTTTCTACCAATAAGTAGACCAGGACGAGAAGTCTTAATAATAAAACGAGTGGTTTTTTGATTTCTTTCTATCTCAACTTGAGAAACATACATAGTTCTTAATTTCTTTTCTAAAAATTCACGCAATAAAACATCTCCTTTTAAGAATTTTACATATTGTTTAGGACTAGCAAACCAGCGAGATTTCCAATCTCTTAAAATAATCAATCTATGTGCATATGGGTGTACTATTTTTGACATATTATTTATCTTTTTTTACAACTTTTTTAGTCGCTACTTTCTTTTTTGCAGCAACTACCTTTTCTGTTAATTTTTTAACTTTCTCTACCTTTTCTGCCAATAAAACAGAAACATGACTAGTTCTTTTATTAATTCTAGCTCCACGTCCCATAGCTCTTGGCATCATTCTTTTCATTACTAAACCTTTGTCAACACGTAATTCTTTAATAAACAAAGAAGTACGATCAGCACCTAAATTCTTTGCATTTGCTGCTGCAGATTCGATTAATTTCTTTATTGGAAGACCTGCTCTTTTAACGAGAAAATCAAGCTCTATTAAAGCTTCATCTACTTGTTTACCTTTTAACAAATCCGCTACTAAACGAACTTTTCTAGGTGATTGTCTGTAATTTTTTAAAAATGCTTTCATATAATATATCTAATTAAATTATTTTTTCTTTGCACCTGCTGTTGCTGTTGCTGCTTTTGCTTGAGCTATCTCAGATTCTTTCTTCTTTTGTTCTAATTCTTTTTGCATTTTACCTCCGTGTTTACTGAATTTCTTTGTAGGAGAAAACTCACCTAATTTGTGTCCAACCATATCTTCAGTAACTAATACAGGAATATGAATTTTCCCATTATAAACACCAAAAGTAAAACCAACCATTTCAGGAGCAATAACTGCTGCTCTTTTCCATGTTTTAATGGTGTCTGTTTGCAAAGGATTTTTACCTGCAATCTTCTTAAGCAATCTTTCTTCTATATTTAAACCTTTTTTAAGTGATCTTGTCATATATTTTATGTAAATAAAAAGCTCTAAAACGAGCTTATATCATATTAACAAATTTAAAGATAAAGTCAAATATTTAAAGATTAATATATAATATATTATAAAATTATCTAAAAATAAATAAAAAAGCCCCTGCTATATAGCTCGGGGCTTTTGATGATTCTAAACCTTAAATTCAAGGTTTGTGATTTCTTTTTTAGGAATTAAGTCCTGTAAAAGTTCTACTTTCACTTGAAATAAATCTTGCAGAGATGTATTCCAGGTTTTGTTATGAGTTTTAAAATAGTCATAAAACTTACCGTGTTGTTGACCGTACTTACGTAAGTAATCTTGGTCAAAAAAAGCAGTAACAATGGTTTTCATTTCAGATTTTTCATTGTTTGTTTCTACAAAAAGAATCTTCTTCTTTTCAGAAAACACTTCTTGGATTTGAAAAAGTCCCATGATTTGGACTGCAGCCCTAACCCCAAAAACATCTTCTTTGAAATCATGGATTTTAAAGACTTTTCTAAGGCCAACTTTAACATTTTTTGAAAAATATGTTTTGTAAAAAGTAGAACAATCTGTTATTAACATATTGTTTTCTAACTCATTTACACGCAAAAGCACGTCATCCAAATCAGGATACTTTTGTAAAATAGGGTTTTCCTGTATTTTTACAATTTTTTTTACTAAATGTTTCATTGCTGTTTAATTTAAAATTTTAAAGAATTAGATACATACGGGTCTTTCAATGATTGGTATCTTGCAAGCAAGATGCCGTCATTTAACATAAAATCTTTTGAGGGTTTATCTATGTTTAACACAAAACCTTCTTGGTAGTAGTTAATCCTAGCGAGGAAGATTCCCTTTTTAGAATTTATAGGTAAAAAATAATTTATCCCTTCTTTGTTTAAGGTATTAAAAACTTTTTTCACTCCACCTAAACAAAGTCCATGCAATTGTGACAAGTCAAAACCAAAGTAAAATGCTCTTTTTTTAGCATAATCAATCATTTCATTTTCAGATAAGCGATAAACAAGTTCGTATTCTCCAGCTTGAAGAGCAGGTGAATTAGAAATCTTTTGATCGAAATAACTTGAATCAAAAATTATTCTAGGTATTTCAATAAAAATTCCTCCTTTGTCATATAAAAGAAAATTATCTTTTATATGAAAAAAGACGGATGACTGCGGAACTAATCCAATCTCTATTTGATTGTTCCTTTTTAAAACTAGATCCTTTGAAGGATCTAGAAATGCATTCACTCTTTGTTCTGAAAAGAACGAAGAAACAGCATGAGGTCATCCTCCTGGAGAAGTCTCTGTCATGAATTGTTTACTCATAATATATAAATGGTTTAAAAAATTAAGAAATTAGTTTAAGCTCAATACAGGATTAAGCACAAACTAATAAAATTCCAAATTTTTTAAAACCATTGTTTGTCAAATATCAAAAATCTCAAATAGACTTTAACATATATTAAAATTAAATGCAAGTAAACAAAAAACTCTCAATTGAGAGTTTTTTGTTTTTATTTTTTAAAATTATTTCTTCTTTCCTACCTTTCTACGAGATACTATGAATACATTTGAGTATTTCTTTGGAGTTCTTGTTTTGCGTCCTCCTGTTACTTTACCCCACATAGTTTTTGGTCTCTTAGTTCCTCTACCTTGACGTCCTTCACCTCCTCCGTATGGGTGATCTACTGGATTCATAGCAGTACCACGAACTTTAGGACGAATACCTTTCCAACGACTTCTACCTGCTTTACCGAAGTTTTCTAAATGATGTTCTTCATTTGAAACTGTTCCAATACAAGCAAAAGAATTTTCATTAACTTTACGAATTTCTGAGGAAGGCATTTTAATGCTAGTATAACCATTGTCGTTAGCTACAACTTGAGCAAAGATACCAGCACTACGAGCGATTTTTGCTCCACCATTTGGTTTTATTTCAATATTATAAACAAAAGTACCAACTGGAATATTTTTTAAAGGAAGTCTATTTAAACTTGAAAGATCTGCAGTTTCTGAAACAATAAAAGAAGCTCCTGGTTTTACATCTTTTGGTAAAATCACATATCTTTTTTCTCCGTCTTTATAAACAGCAAGTCCAATAAAAGCACTACGATTTGGATCATATTCCACAGACTTAATAACTGCAGGGATATTTTTTTTATCATACAGGAAGTCAACATCTCTATAAAGTCTCTTGTGACCCCCTCCACGATGTCTTGAAGTTAATCTACCTTGAGAATTTCTACCAAAAGACTTTTTAAAACCATGAACTAAAGATTTAGTTGGCTTAGTCTTAGTCAAAACATCTCTGTAGTTAATATTAGACATTTGTCTTCTTGATTTTGTTGTAGGTTTATATGTTTTCATAACTTTTTATCTTTTAACTAGTTTAAATCTATTTTATCTCCCTTTTTTAAATACACATATGCTTTTCTACCTCCATCTTTCAAAGTTTTCTTACCGCGGAAAGAAGTTATTTTCTTTGGCATATTTACTATATTAATCTTTATGGGATTCACTTTAAAAAGAGAAAAGATTGCTTTTTTAATTTCATTTTTAGTAGCAGAATCTACAACATTAAAGGTATAAACATTTTTTTCAAAATAAAAAGATGCTTTTTCTGTTACTCTTGGATTTTTAATTATACTAGTTTGATTTTTCATATATTTATTTTGCACGAGCAGTTAAAAACTTAATACTCTCTTCTGCATTTTCTATTAAAAGATATTTATGATTTAAAATATCAACTGGGTTTAAATTCTTAACCAAAGTTAAATCTAAGCAAGGTAAATTTCTGAAACTTTTTTCTGTGTTTGTATTTTTATCAAATAAAGCAGTAAGCAATCTAGGTTTCTTTGAATTAGCTAAAGTCTTTGAATCTAACACTTTCGCTAAACTTGATACAATCTCTCCTGCGTCTTTTGTTTTAATTTTATCAATAGCTAAACTATCAACAAAGATAATTTCACCATCTTTTAATTTCTTAGATAATACAGAGAAAAGTGCTTGAGCTCTCATGCTTTTTGTAATTTTTCTATCATAATTTTTTTCTGCTAAAGGTCCGTGAGTAACACCTCCACCAACCCAAATAGGACTACGAGTAGATCCATGACGAGCACGTCCAGTACCTTTTTGTTTCCATGGCTTTTTACCTCCACCACGGACTTCTCCTCTACCTTTAGTGTCTGCTGTACCGCTACGAGCATTACTTCTCATGCTTTCTACAACTTGATGCACTAAATCACTTCTCCATTTTGCTCCGAAGATATTTTCTGGTAAATCAATTTTACCAACTTCTTTACCTTTTTGATTGTAAATCTTTGCTTCCATAATAATTATTTAGAAAAAATTTCTACTAAACTACCGCGTACTCCTGGTACCGCTCCTTTTAATAACAAAACATTATTGTCTTGATCTAATCCAACTATCTTTAAATTCTTTTGATAAATTCTATCACCTCCCATTCTTCCTGCCATTCTCATGCCTTTTGGAACGTGTGTACGAAGTCCTCCTCCGATACTTCCTGCTTCTCTTTCTGAATGTTTTTGACCGTGTGTTCGAGGGCCTCCTTTAAATCCATGACGTTTTACAACACCTTGAAAACCTTTACCTTTTGAGGTACCAGCCACTTCTACTTTATCACCTGGTGTAAAAAGAGAGAAAGGATCAATTATATCTCCAACATTATATTCAGAAACTTTTGAAGTCTTAAATTCTTTAACATATCTAAAATTACCAAGATCTTTAAAATGACCTTTTAATGCTTTAGATAAGTTTTTTTCTTTCTTTTCTCCAAAACCAACTTGAATAGCATTATACCCATCAGTTTCTTTACTTTTAACTTGAATAACTTTTAAAGAAGGAACAGAAATTATAGTAACAGGTACTACAACACCATCTTCTGTAAAATATTCAGTCATATTCTCTTTTATACCTAAAATAAATTTCATTGCTTTTACTCAAATAACTACATCATTTTAACATCGATATCCACTCCAGAAGGAAGAGATAGGTTTGTTAATGATTCAACTATTTTTGGATTTGGGTTAATAATATCAATCAATCTCTTATGAACTCTAATTTCAAATTGTTCTCTAGCATTTTTATAAACAAAAGAAGCTCTGTTAACAGTGTATTTTTTAATTTCAGTAGGTAGCGGAATAGGTCCTACTACTTTACCTTCATAACGCAAAGCTGTATCGATAATTTGTTTAACTGAAGTGTCTAAAACTTTATTATCATAAGCTCTCACACGTATTCTCAAAACAACACTACCATCTTCGTTTTTTGATTTAACGTTTTTTGGTATTTTGATTGAACTTTTTTTTGTTGTCTTCTTTTTTGTTTCTTTTTCCATTTGAATAAAACTAATTTTTAATTAGCCAAGAATTTTTGTAACAACTCCAGCTCCAACTGTTTTACCTCCTTCACGGATAGCGAATTTTTGTTGTTCTTCTAGAGCTACTGGAGTAACTAATTTAACTGTAATTTTAACATTATCTCCTGGCATAACCATTTCTTTACCTTCTTCTAATATAACTTCACCTGTTACGTCTGTTGTACGAATATAGAATTGAGGTTTATATCCTTTGAAAAATGGAGTATGACGTCCACCTTCTTCTTTCTTTAATACGTAAATTTCAGCTGTGAAATTATCATGAGGAGTAACTGTACCTGGTTTTGCTAATACTTGTCCGCGAGTAATATCTTCTTTTTTAAGACCACGAAGCAAGATACCAGCATTGTCTCCAGCCATACCTTCTTGTAAGTTTTTATTAAACATTTCAATACCTGTAACTGTTGATTTAACAGTTGCCTTGATACCAACAACTTCAATTTCTTCACCTACTTTAACAACACCTCTTTCAATTTTACCAGTAACAACTGTACCACGTCCTTCGATTGAGAAGATATCTTCTACAGGCATAAGGAAAGGTTTTGTAACATCTCTTTCTGGAACTGGAATATAAGTATCTAAAGCGTTTGTTAATTCTAAGATTTTCTTAGCCCATTCATCGTCAGCTGAAGAAGCTTCTACTCCTTTCAAAGCTGAACCTTTTATAACAGGAGCGTTTGCACCATCGAAACCTTGTTTTGTAAGTAATTCACGAATTTCTTCTTCTACCAAGTCGATCATGTCTTTGTCGTCAACCATATCACATTTGTTTAAGAAAACTATGATTTTTGGTACTCCAACTTGTTTTGCTAAAAGAATATGTTCACGAGTTTGTGGCATAGCACCGTCTGTAGCAGCAACCACCAAGATAGCACCGTCCATTTGAGCAGCACCTGTGATCATGTTTTTAATGTAGTCAGCGTGTCCTGGAGCATCTATGTGAGCGTAGTGACGAGCTGGTGTTTCGTATTCATTATGAGAAATGTTAATAGTGATTCCACGAGCTTTTTCTTCTGGAGCATTGTCAATTTGGTCAACTCCTTTCATTTTAACTGTGTTACCAGCTAAATGTAAACAATTTAAAATAGCTGCTGTTAATGTTGTTTTACCGTGGTCAACGTGACCAATTGTACCTACGTTTACGTGAGGTTTATCTCTTTTAAATTCTTCTGCCATAAATTTATATACTTTAACAATTAAAACTCAATATACGATCGTGTGACTGAGGTTTAATTACTAAATAAATTATTAATAATATTTAGTTTTTGGCGACTAACCAAAGACTTTTTTAAAAAATTACCAACTAAAAAACTGCGAAAGTGCAGTTAAGTAATATACTAGCAAATTAAAAATTTATTGTCAAACTCATTATTAAAGCTTAGAAAAATATAAAACAGCTTATAACCTATACTATCAAATAAAATAAAAACAGGCTCAAAAAAGAGCCTGTAAATTTTAGATTATTTTTTAAAAATGCATGCTTTTTTGATGCCATTTTTTGTTTCAAAAAAAACTTTTTGCTTTTGAAAACAAAAAAACATTTCTTTCTCAGAAAAACAGTTAATCAAGTGCCATCTGGAAGGAAGCATACCGTGATTTGTTAGGTATCTTGTTTTAATCTTAAAACCTACCTCCTGACCCAAAAAAACTCCCTCAAAATATTGAAAGCCTACTTGGTCGTTAATGTAGCCTTCTATTTTTTGAGAAGATTCATTTGAAAAAAAGTAAAATAATTTAAAATCATTCCCTTTTCCCCAAGTACCGATAAAATTTGGTTTCTGATCAAATTCCCAAACACTTCTTAATTTGTAGGCTTTATAAATCAAAGCCAAATCATCTTTTAGTTTTTTTGTGTTCAAATCAATCGAAACATCTTCTAAAAATTCACACCCTGTAAGCAAGTGAATAGCGTAACCAGTCACGTAATTCACATATAGGACTTTATTTGAAGGGTTATTTAAAGACCCTTCATGAAGTAAATACTCAGCTTGTTCAAAAGTCTGAGCATAAAGAATTTGAACCCTTAAATGATTCACCCTGTCTTGAGTTAATTCATTTTGTTGAGTTAACATATTCTCTAAATTTAAAATTCGTTTGTAGTTTTCATCGTAACGGATTTCTTTTAGATTAAAATCCGTATCTTTAAAAAGATTTTGCTTAAAAATTGTGTCAGAATTTAAAATTTTCATATAAACTCCAACCCTATGCCCTCCAACATCACTATCTTCAAAAAAAGAAGTAAATTCGTTCACCGAAAGCAAAGTTTCTGCAAAATAAATTTCTTTATTTTTGAAATTTTCAAGATAATCTTTTCTAGGAGATATCTGAATAATTTTTTTGCCGTCTTTGGGCTGTTTTGGAGTTAAGACCCCCACTACTGTTAATTCCTTGAAATCTTTCATTCGTTTCCATTTTTTTTATTTCAAACAACTATAATTATCAAAAATACAATAACACAAATTTTAAAAAAAGTAAAATATATAACTCCCCCTAAACCTCAAACCTAATATTAAGCACCCCATCCTTAACAGTCACATTACTCT
>CAZFSV010000004.1:56562-86226 GCA_964522195.1 uncultured Candidatus Saccharibacteria bacterium | reverse complement strand
CTTTTAAGGAGATGGTCGAAGGTTCGATTCCTTCCGAGCGCACAACGTTAAGAAAAATCTCCCCTGCGGGAGATTTTTTAGTTGTGCGAGCCGGAGTCATATTTTTTTATCAGAAAAAATAGACGAGGCAGGGTCGTGAAAATTTTATTTTGACGAAAATAAAATTATTCCTGACCACAAAGTTAAGAAAAATCTATGTTATAATAAAAATCATGGAAAAAGAACCTAATATATTTAAAAAAAGTGAGACCGATACTGGAAGAGATTTAATTAATGAATATTCTGGATTGTTTAATCGTTTAGAAAAAATAATACTAGAAAAACAAGATGTTAGACTTTTAAATGAATTATCTAAGCTAAAAGAAGAGTTCAAAACAACAAATAATTCAAACTCAATTTTAATACAAAAACTAGAAGAACTAGTTCGAAAAATTGAATCTAATCAAAGTAAATCTTCAGAAATAGAAGAAGTGGTAGAAAAAATAAACAAAGAATTAGGTTTATAATACCTCAAGAATAAACTTCTCAAAAGTAATTTCTGCCTCCTTCCCTTCTCTGCGAGATTTTGGTAGTAAAATAGAAAGTTTAAAAGCAATTTCTTTTAAATCTTTTTCTTTATATTTAAAAAAATTTTTCTTTAAAATCATATCTTTTACTTTCCAAAACAAAACTCCAACTAATTCTTCCAAAGCAACTCCTTTTAAAGTGGCTTGCCTAAAATAAAGCCAGAGCAAAACCTTATCTTTATCTCCGAAGGCATTCGCTAAAAGAAAATTATTAAAAACTTCTTTTTCTATTTTCTTTAATTCAAAAATAAAAACCTCACTTTCATTTTTTTTAAATTTATCAATAATAGTTTTTAGAAGTTTATTCTCCAGAAAAATAAAAATATTATTAGAACTAGCAAAAAATTCCAATTTGTTTAAAATAAATTCATTTATATTTTTATCTTCAAGTAAATAAGAAAAAACTATAATGCTTTTAGGGTCAAATAAATTTGCATCAGAATATAAACTTTCAATCGTTTCAATAGAAAAATTATTTTTATTAATATGAATTAAAGGTAAATCATTAAAATCTTTTAAGGATTTTTCATAAGCTTTATTCCTGTTTATTGTATCGTCTCCAGTAAAAAGATAAATCATTTTAAAATTTAACTATTTTTTTATATTCGCGATAAGCTTCACCAAATTTCTTTTCTAATTCTTTTTCTTGTTTTTTAACGAAAGTAATTTTAGTAAAAAGAAAAGAAAATACAGTCAATAAAATCACAAAAAAAGAATTAATAATAAAACCAAAACCTAAAACAGCAAGAAACAAACCGTAATGTGTAGGAGTCCTGGTGTAGCAATATGGCCCCTTACAAAAATGCTCTTTGTCTACATTTTCTTTAGTTAACAAATCAACAGAAGATTTCTGAGCCCAAACTATTAAAAGAGATGAAAGTATAAGTAAAATAAAACCAACTAAAATCATAATAGAATCATGAAAAATCTTTATAGGAAAAAGCATATCAAGTAAAACACCTAAAATAAGAACAAAAAGGTAAATAAAATATGAATAAGCCAAAAAATGATGAACTTTATGATGTTTATTTTTATGTTTAGAAAAGCTTAATTTGTGGCCTGTTTTATTCATATATCTATATTATAACACAATAAATTATTTTACCTCGCCAAAATTCTTACCAAAACCAACAGAAACAATCAAAGGAATATCGCTCTTTAAATTAAGAAAAGATCTCTCTAAAACACTTTCCATAGCATTTTTAATTATTTTTTCTGCTTCATTTTTTACTTCTTCTTTAATTTCAAAAACTAATTCATCATGAATTTGAAGCATTAAATAAACTTTATCTTTTAAATTATTTTTCTTTAAATCTTCATCAACAAATCTAATTGCAAGTTTAATAATATCAGCAGCGCTACCTTGGATAGGAGCGTTTATAGCTGTTCGCTCTGCCATACTACGCAAAAAAGGTAATTTTGAATTTATATCTTTGAAATATCTTCTACGTCCAAATAAAGTTTCAGTAAAAGTATTTTCTTTTGCAAAAATTTTAACTTCTTCTAAATACTGCATAACCCCAGCAAATTGACGCATATAATTATCATAAAATTTTTGGGCTTCTTCTCGAGTTCCACCTAAATTTTTTCTTAAAGCTGAAACACCCATACCATAAATAATCCCAAAATTTATAACCTTTGCCTGTCTACGCATTTCGGAATCTACTTTGTCTATTGGAACATTAAAAACAAAAGAAGCTACTCCACTATGAATATCTTTTCCTTCTTTAAAGATTTCAGTCATTTTTTTATCTAGAGAGCAAATAGCAGCGACCCTAAGTTCGATTTGAGAATAATCAAAAGCTCCTAAAATAAAACCTTTTTGTGCGATAAATCCTTTACGAATTCTTTTTCCTAGCTCGGTTTTTATTGGCAAATTTTGCAAATTAGGATCAGTAGAAGAAAATCTACCTGTAGCAGTTCCGTTTTGCAAGAATTTAGCATGAAGCCTATTGTCTTCTCCTACCATTTTAGGAATTACATCAACATACGTTGAAAGTAATTTTTGTAATTCTCTATATTTAATAATTTCTGTAATAATAGGATTTTCTTCTTCTAGCTCTTCTAAAACCTCAATCTTTGTAGAAAAGTTACCACTCGCTCCCCTTTTTTTACTCTTCATTCCCATTTTTTCAAACAAAACTTCTCCTAATTGTTTCGGAGAATTAATATTAAAGTCTACTCCAGCCATTTTATAAATCTTTTCTGTTAATTTATCTAATTCTTGATGGTATTCTTTTGATAAATTTTCAAAATAATTTTGATCTATCAAAATACCATGTTTTTCCATTTCATCTATAACCAATATGATTGGTTTTTCTATTTCTTGATAAACTTTAAATAATTTTTCATTTTGTTTTAATTTTTCGAAAATAAATTCGTGGGCTTCTTTAAAATAACTTGTTTTGGCATAAAGCAAAATATCTTCTAGTTTTGGATTACTTATTTGTGAATTTAAAATCCAAAGAGCAATAGAAGCTTCTTGTAATTCGTTTGAATTTATTATTTCTTGTTTTTCTTGAATTTTATCTTCCGAGACAATACCATTACCGTTTTGAAAAAAGTTTTTTAAACGAGAAAGTAATGATCTAAATTCAAATTTAATAAAAGTTTCTTCTACTTTTTTTAAATCTGCATTTTCCCAAAAAGTTTTTTCGGGCAAGGTAAATTTGATAGGTACATCTCTCCTAATAGTAGCTAAGGTTTTGGAAAAAATAGCTTCGTCTTCATTATTTTTTAGCAACTCTAAAATGCGAGGAGTAATACCTAAATCTTTAAAAAGACTTTCATCTTTTTTTATTTGTTTGTAAATATTTTCAATAGTGTGAAATTTCGAAATCAAAGTCGTTGCGGTCTTCTCTCCTATTCCTTTAATTCCTATTATGTTGTCCGAAGGATCCCCTCGTAGTCCTTTATAATCTGGTAAAAATTCTGGCATAAAACCAAAACGTTCAAAAACTTTTTCTTCATTATATAAAATTGTATCGGTAATTCCTTTCTTTAGAGTAAAAATAGAGACCTTATCTTTATCAACCAATTGCATAGTATCCATATCACCCGAAGCAATTATTATTTTTATATTTTTATCACTTTTAAAATGATCTACAATTGTCCCTAAAACATCATCAGCCTCAAAACCAGCCATATCATAAATAGGAATATTAAAAGCTTTAAAAATTTCTCTTGAACTTATAAGCTGAGAAATCAAAGCTTCATCGGCCTTCACCCTACCTGCTTTATAGCCATCATAAGCTTCATGCCTAAAAGTCTTTTGCGGTAGATCATAACAAGCCACAATATAGTCTGGTTTAAGCTCAGATATGATTTTCATAAGCATATTAGAAAGTCCGTAAAGTGCTCCAGTCGGTTCCCCAGAAGAAGACAGAAAATCAGGTAAGGCGTGATAAGCTCGGTGAATAATGGCGTGAGAATCGAGTAAAACTAAGGTTTTAGGTTTATTAGGCATAATCTAATTATAACAAATAATCAAAAAACAGTCTTATAAAATTTTATGGTCTGGTTGAGCGTAGCGACCCGAGGACCTAAAATTTTATAAGACTGTTTTCTATTACTTAAAAACTCAAAACTCAAATTAAAATTTTTTTTAAAACTTAATATCTATCTCTCGAGAATTTTCTCCTTTATGATTTATTTTTATTTTTATTACTTTTTTAGGTAAATATTTTTCTATTAATTCTCCCCATTCTATCAAAATTAGATTTTCTTTATTTTCTATAATTTCTTTTAATTTTAAAATTTCTAATTCTTTTTTAATATCTTTATCTTCTAAGCGATAAGCGTCTAAATGGTAAAAATTTTTAAAATTATTTTCTTTTAAGGAATATCTTTTCATTAAAACAAAAGTTGGGCTATTTATTTTAGATTTTATTTTAAATAATTTTGCCAGTATTTGAACGAAAGTAGTTTTACCTGCCCCTAAATTCCCAGAAAGTAAAACTACATTTTTTTCTAAATTATTTAAATTTATAAAAAAATCTTCTACAACTTTTTTAAATTCATCTAAATTTTGAGTTATTTTCCGCATGCTGAAATACTAACACAATTTTTAAAATAAAAAAGCCGATTTCTTTTGAAATCGGCTTATGTTTTTTTTAAAACCCTATCATCATCTTAAGTGATTATAATTGGGTTTTGGGATCCCGAGCCTATAGTAATCGGCGTCATTGAAATAACGCCAATAATAAGATTTTCCCTGCCAATCGGGAGCAGAGATACCGGCGTCTACAAGACGCATGCCTTCAGACTGGGTAACCTTAAGAAAGGCTCCCGTTACTCCTCCTGCACCTCGGTGCCTGGAGTTTGGGTGAAATTTGTACGCCTCGATGACGTACACCATATTTTCCCCTGCAACTGGGATTTTTTCAAAATTCCTGTAATCTTCAACCGCAACCTTCTCAGGTTGATGATTGTTGTTATTTTTATTTACTACTTTCTCAGGAATTTGTTCTTTTTGAAAAGGTTCAATAAAAATTAACAGATTGCCACAGGCTACTGCGTAGATGCAGTTGTCTTTTTGGAAAACTTCGATTCGTCCATCGAGCTCAATAATGTGAGCTAAGCCCGATTTATCAAAATTATAGAAAAGACCTTTTCCAGCAAGGCCAAGCTGAGGGAATAAATCCCCAAGCAATTGAACTTTTTCGCTCTTGTAATCAGAGTGAAAAATGCAATTGGTTTTAATCTTTTCGGAACCGTAATAGTTCCTAATCTGACCTTTCCCCACCATTTCTTTTTGTCCTTTTAAGACATAAGTATATTGTGAAAAAGAAAAATTAGAAAAAAAGAAAAAAACTATTGTAAAAAAAACTACTGTTCTCATGATTAAAATTTTTAAAGTTAAGAAAAAAGTCCAGAGAAGAATCAATATAATTCCGCTTTAAACTTTTTCCTTAACCTTAAATAAAATAATGAAAACTTCATTTAACCCAATTTCTCAAAGAACATTTTACTTATGTAGTATATCATATTTAAAGAAAAAAGTCAATACCCAAAAGGCATAGGAAACCTTTATAAAATAAGCTATAATAAGACAAATGCTAAATTTTGATGAAGATAAACAAAATAAACAATTAAGTGATATAAAACGCAAAGAGGAGGAAGATTTGGTAGCAATGCTTGCTGAAACAAAATACAATTTACCTTATGTGGATTTATATAAACTAGGTATTGATAATGAAGGATTAAGAGCAATAAGTGAAGAAGATGCTCGTAATTTAAAAATTGCTCCTTTTAAACTCGTAGGTAAAAATCTCTATGTAGCACTACGCTCCCCTACAGAAGAATTAAAAAATTCAATTATAGAAGACCTAGCTCGCAAAAACATAGTTCCTGTTTTTTATATGACCTCGATGGCAAGTATTGAGAAAGTTTGGGGCAGATACAAAGAACTTTCTATGGCTGAAGGGTCTAAAATAGGTGGTCTTGATATTTCTTCTGAAATCTTAAAACAAACAGAAAAAGAAATAAACAAAATGCAAGATATTCAAAAAGCGATCCAAAAAGAAATGGAAAGTGGTAAAACTCACAAAATCACTCGTTTACTTGAAATAATTTTAGCTGGAGCTATAGCTATCAAAGCTTCTGATATTCACATAGAACCTGAAGAAAAAAGCACAAGATTAAGATTAAGGCTTGATGGAGTGCTCCAAGATATAGACCATTTACCAAATGAAGTTTATCACCTTATAAATAATCGTATAAAATTACTCTCTGGAATGAAAATAACTCAAATTGGAGCTCAGGATGGTAGATTTGCAATCATGGAAGATGATGTTGAATTAAGTATACGTACTTCACTTATACCCAGTGCTCATGGAGAAAAAATTGTTATGAGAATACTTGATCCTCGCTCTATTCAAATAGATATAGAAGATATGGGTATGGAAAATAGTTTGTATAAAATAATTTTAGAAGAAATTGCAAAACCAAATGGTTTAATATTACTAACAGGTCCAACAGGTTCCGGTAAAACAACAACACTTTATGCATTTCTACGAAAAATTTATTCAACAGAAATAAATATAATTACAATAGAAGACCCAATAGAGTACAGATTAAACGGAATTACTCAAACTCAAACAAATGAAGATAAGGATTATGATTTCTTATCAGGACTAAGAGCAGCTTTAAGGCAAGACCCTGATGTAATAATGGTTGGAGAAATACGAGACAGTGAAACAGCTAAGATTGCGATTCAATCTGCTTTGACTGGACATATGGTTTTTTCAACTCTACACACAAACAATGCAGCTGGAGTTATTCCTAGACTCATAGACCTTGAAGTTAACCCTAAAATAATAACTTCAGCTTTATCTTTATCTATAGCTCAAAGATTGGTAAGAAAATTATGTGAAAGTTGTAAAAAAGAAAAAGTAATTTCAGAAAACGAAAATCAAATTATAAAAAACATATTAAATAGCATAAAAGAAGAAAGCAAAGACTTAAATCAATATGGCTTAAATGAAAATCAGGAAATAAAATTATACGACCCTGCTGGTTGTGAAGATTGCAATATGACAGGATACAAAGGTAGAGTTGGAATTTTTGAAGCAGTAAAGACAGATGAAAACATAGAAAAAATTATTATTCAAAATCCAAGCGAAAGAGATATTAAAAAAATAGCAAAAGCACAAGGAGTTTTATCAATGAGACAAGATGGAACTGTAAAAATGCTTAAAGGTATTACTTCTTTTGAAGAAGTAAAAAGTGTTGTTGATTTAGAAGAAGAATAATTGTAATATATTTTAATGAAAAAAATAAAAGAACAAAAAGAAAATTCGTATTTTTTTAGAGTTGCCTTATTTGGTAGTTCTAAAATTAAAAAAAATGATCCAATTTATAAAGACGCTAAAGCTTTAGGTAAAGCTTTAGCAAAAGAAGGTGTTGATATTATAACTGGTGGTGGAAAAGGTTTAATGGAAGCAAGTAGTATAGGTCATGTTCAAGGAAGAAATGATAAGGTTAAAAATATTAGATCTATTGGTATTGGTGTAGTTTTACCTGAATCTCAAGAATTTAATGATGGTGTTGAATATAAAAAACAATTTGGAACTTTTTCTAAAAGATTAGATGAGTTTATGCTTTTATCCAATGCAGTAATAGTAGCACCTGGAGGGATTGGTACCTTGCTTGAACTTTTTTATACTTGGCAATTAGTTCAAGTTCATCATATTTGCAATATTCCAATAATCCTTTATGGAGAACAATGGACTGATTTATTAAAATGGATCAAAGACCACCCTCTTAAAACAAAATATTTAACGGAAAAAGATTATCAATTAGTATTTCATGTTAAAAAACAAGAAGAGGTTATGGAAATAATTAAAGATCTTCACGAACACTGGAAAAATGGAGGAAAAGACTTCTGTTTAAATTACAATAAATATAAAGTTTATTTAAATAAATAAAGTAAAAACTATTTTTAGTAATAAATTTTTCAAGAGCTTTATCCTTTTTACCTAACGCAGAAAAATTTTATTTTTAAAAAAATATTTTACAAATTTAAAAACTCCTTAAGTAAATTAAGGAGTTTTTAAAGAAAAAAGCAGTAATCTCTAAACAATCCTTTGTAAGCTAAGCCCACAAAGTAACAAATCCTTGAAGGATAGCCCCAGAAATATAAAATATACCAGAACGTCCTACGCAAACATGTAGAACCTAAGGCTGATTGCTTAGAGATTACTACTCTCTTACCTTCTTATTATAATATCCATAATTAATTTCGTAAATATTTTAATGTGGATATAACTGTTAATAAACTCTTTATAACTTTATAGAGTATAGCATATTATGAATGTAATGTCAAGCCCCATCCTTGGCGAGCAACAGAGCAAGCCCTATTACCTAAAATATGCTAAAATTTAAAGTATGTCAGAGAAAAACGAAAAAAATACAGAATCCTTTTTAGATCAAACACTTAGACCTAATAATTGGGATGAATATATTGGTCAACAACACATAAAAGATAATATAAATATCTTATTAAAAGCCGCAGAAGAAAGGGGGCAAATTCCTGAACATATACTTTTTTATGGACCGCCAGGTTTAGGTAAAACAACCTTGGCTCATTTAATAGCTCGCGAAACAGGCAGACAAATGAAAATCACTTCAGGGCCAGCTATAGAAAAAGTTGGGGACTTGGCTTCTATTTTAACCAATCTTTCTCATGGAGATATTTTATTTATTGATGAAATTCATAGATTAAATAAAATGATTGAAGAAGTTCTCTACCCGGCCATGGAATCAGGTGTTTTAGATATTATTATTGGTAAAGGCCCTTCAGCTCGCACAATTCAACTTGATTTACCTTCTTTTACTTTAATTGCCGCGACCACAAGAGTTGCTATGATATCTTCTCCCCTTCGTTCTCGTTTTTCTGGAGGAGCTTTTCGTTTAGAATTTTATACCCAGGAAGAAATCCAAAAAATAGTAGATCGTTCTAGTAAATTACTTGAAACCAAATTAGATGCTGGAGCCTTATCTGAAATTGCAAAAAGAAGTCGTTATACTCCTCGTATTGCAAATTATTTTCTAAAAAGAGTTCGAGACTACGGACAAGTTCATAAAAAGGATCTAGATAAAGAGACAGCAAAAAAAGCTTTAGATATGCTGGCTATTGATGAATTAGGACTTAATGCTTCTGATAGGAAATTCTTAGAAATTTTAATTGATAAATTTGGAGGTGGTCCAGTAGGACTTAAAACGATCTCGGCTGCACTAGGCGAAGAAGAATCAACAATAGAAGAAGTTATCGAGCCGTATTTAATTCAGCTCGGTCTCCTTGAACGCACAGCCAGGGGGCGCATCGCTACTAATAAAGCCTATGAGCATTTAGGTTTTGAAATTAAAGAATAATTTTTATGAAAATATTAGGAATAGATCCAGGGTATGAAAGAATAGGTATTGCTATAATTGAGAAAAATAAAGGAGAAAAGGAAAATTTAATTTTTTCGGAATGCTTTAAAACAAGTTCTCAAATTCCCTTTACGGAAAGATTAAAATTAATTGGTGAAAAAATAGAACAAATTATAAAAGAATATAAACCAAACGTATTAGGAATAGAAACTTTATTTTTTACCACTAATCAAAAAACTGCAATTTTAGTATCAGAAGCTCGTGGAGTTATATTATACGAAGCTATTAAAAACAATCTAGAGATATTTGAAGCAACGCCTCTTCAAATTAAAATCGCTGTTACCGGTTATGGGAAAGCAGATAAAAAAGAAGTTTTAAAAATGGTAAAATTATTAATAAAAGTTCCAGAAGGTAGAAATTCTGATGATGAATTAGACGCAATTGCTATAGCTCTCACCTCTTTCGCTCATTTAAAATACTAAAGTAAATATTTATCCACAGTTTCTTTATTTGTATCTTGCATACTATTTCATATTTTGATACAACTTATAAATAATTAAAAGTAATAAATTTTAAAAGGTCGCTTTTAAAAAAATAAAATATTAAAATATGAGTTACGACGAAGAAGAGGAAATACTAAATAGTGGTTTTAGTATTGATGAGGAAATAGACTCTTTTGATGAAGATTTGGGTTCAGAATTTAAAGAAGATTTTGATGAAGAGGATCCAGATGATAAATTTCATTAATTTAAAAAAACCTGCAAATTTGCAGGTTTTTTTAAATTAAGATATTTCAATAAAAAGCTTTTTACCTATTTTAAATTTATCTCCTTTTTTAACTTGATATTTTACATCTTTTATTTTTTCTTTTGAGGCAAGGTCTAAAATAGCACCTTCTTCAAATAATCTACGGGCTTGATTTTTAGATAAAATTAATTTACTTAAAACTAAAATAACAAGCAAAGATCCTTCAGCTTTAATTTTAATTGATTCATCAATTTTAGTTAATTCATCTGGAATTTCTTTTTTTTCAAATTTAGAAATCCAATCTTCTTTAGCAAGTTGTGCTTTTTTAGTATTATGATAAATTTTTGTAATTTCAAAAGCAAGTTGCATTTTAGAATCTTTAGGATTATCTGTTTTTAAAATTTCATTTTTATTTAAAAAAGTGCAAAGTTCAAAACCTATTTCAATCAATGAATCATTCCAACTCATAACTTTTCCAAACATATCTTCTGGAGAATCTTCAAAAGAAACCATATTGCCTTCTGTTTTTCCCATTTTTTTTCCAGTATTATCTTCAAGTAATTTCATTGAAATTACAGATTTATCTTTCTTTAAAATTTCACTTACTAAATCTCGTCCAACCAGCATATTGAAAGTTTGATCGTTTCCTCCAACTTCAACATCAACATCCATAGCTACAGAATCATAACCTTGCATTAAAGGATAAAAAAACTCATGCCCAAAAATAGGCTTACCTTCTTCTCTTCTTTTTACAAACATATCTCTTTTAAGCATTTGATCTATGGTGGTTTTAGAAGCTAAATTTAAAACTTCTTCAAAGCTCATACGAGATAACCATTTTGAATTGAATTTAAAAAGAGCAGGATTTTTTCCTGTAAACTTCAAAAATTTTGAGGCTTGTTTTTTGTATTTTTTTAAATTAAGTAAAACTTCTTTTCTTGTTAATTGAACTCTTGCAGAAGTTTTATCTGTAGGGTCTCCAATCATTGCAGTAAAATCTCCCATAAGTAAAATAACTTGATGTCCTAAATCTTGAAATTCTTTTAATTTTAAAAGAGGAATAGCGTGCCCCATGTGAAGAGTAGGACCAGTAGGATCTATACCTAAATAAACTTTAAGTTTTTTACCTGAAAGTAGTTTATTCTTTAAACTTTCTTTTACGAAGATATTTTCTACTCCATTGTTTAATAATTTTTCTATTTTATTTTCGTCTGTTGTGACTTTCATAGCTGAATTATAACACAAATATTGCTATAATGTTTAAATGAAACAAATGCAAGATTTTGCAAAAAAAGCAAAGAAATATATATACAAAAAAACACATAAAGAAAGTTTATTTAAAAAAATTATTAAAAATTTATTCTTAATTTTTGTTGGGCTTGGTTTTTTAATTTTATCTTTAATTTTAATATGGTTTGCAACCTTAAGAATACCGGATTTTGCTTCTTTCGAAGAAAGACTTATTGTAAACTCAACCAAAATTTACGACCGCACTGGAGAAGTTTTGCTTTATAATTTACACCAAGATATTAAAAGAACAAGTATTCCTTTTGAAGAAATGGGAGGCAATATTAAAAATGCCACCATAGCGATAGAGGATGCTGAATTCTACAACCATAAAGGAGTAAGAATAAGTTCAACTGTGAGAGCTGTTGTTTCTAATTTATCTGGTGTTGGAATTGGTGGAGGAGGTTCTACAATAACACAACAATTAGTAAAAAACACTTTATTGACTTCAAAAAGAAGTGTTATAAGAAAAATAAAAGAATGGGTTTTAGCTTATAAAATAGAGAGAACTTTAAGTAAAAACGAAATATTAGAACTTTATTTAAATGAAGTACCTTATGGTGGAACAATTTACGGAATACAAGAAGCTACTAGAACATATTTTGCTAAAAATCCAAAAGATTTAACTTTGGCTGAATCTGCTTATTTGGCTGCTATTCCTCAATCCCCTTCTGTGTTATCTCCTTATGGTAAAAATTTAAGTAAATTAGAAGAAAGAAAAAATTTAGTTTTATCTAGAATGTTTTCTGTTGGATTTATTACAGAAGAAGAATTTAATCAAGCAAAAGAAGAGCAAGTTGTTTTTCAAGAACAATCTTTGTCTAATATAAAAGCCCCACATTTTGTTTTTTATGTTAAAGAATATTTAGAAAATAAATATGGTAAAGACGTTGTAGAAAAGGGGGGATTAAAAGTTATTACAACCTTGGATTGGGAATTACAAGAAAAAGCGGAAGAATATGTAAAAGAAGGTGCATTAAAAAATGAAAAAGAATTTAATGGTAAAAATGCAGCACTGGTTGCAATAGACCCAAAAACAGGTGAGATTTTATCTATGGTTGGATCAAGAGACTATTTTGATAAAGATATAGATGGAAATTTTAACGTAGCAACAGCATTAAGACAACCAGGGTCTGCTTTTAAGCCTTTTATTTATGCAACTGCTTTTAATAAAGGATTTTTACCAGAAACTGTTTTGTTTGACCTGCCTACAGAATTCCAGGCGACATGTGATGCTTATGGTAAAGCACTACCAGGATACAGACAAAGTGATTGTTATAATCCAGATAATTATGACGGAATATTTCGTGGTCCTTTAAGCTTAAGAAGCGCTTTAGCTGAATCTAGAAACATACCGGCAATAAAACTATTTTACCTTGCTGGTTTAAAAGACTCATTAAAAACAGCTGAAGATATGGGTATTAATACATTAAAAGATGTAAATAGATATGGATTAACTTTAGTTATTGGAGGTGGAGAAGTTACTTTACTTGATATAACTTCGGCTTATGGTGTTTTTGCTAATAACGGAATAAGAAATAATCATAATGGAATATTAGAAGTTTTTGATTCAAAAGGCAAAAGTTTAGAAAAATTTGAACAAAAACCAAGAGAAGTTTTAGCCAAAAACACAGCTTTAACTATTTCATCTGTTTTAAGCGACAATAATGCGAGAATTCCAACTTTTAGTGCAAACTCACCATTACTAGTTCCAGGATATGACACAGCAGCCAAAACAGGTACTACAAACAACAACAAAGACGCTTGGATAGTTGGATACAGTCCAAACTTAGTTGTTGGTGTGTGGGCCGGTAATAACGATAATAAACCAATGAAAAAAGGAGGTTCTGCTTTAGCTGGTCCTGTTTGGAATAAATTTATGTCTTTTGCTTTAACAAAAAAACCTGTAGAATTTTTTGAAGATCCTGTAGATCAAAGTTATTTAATTAATAAACCTATTTTAAGAGGAAAATGGTATGGAAATGAAAGTTTTATAATAGACAAAATAACAGGTAAACTTGCCACAGAATTTACACCAGAACAATCAAAAGAAGAAAAGGTTATAACGAACGTTAAATCTATTCTTTATTGGGTTGATAGAAATAATATATTGGGACCAAGACCGGAAGGCGTTGAAAACACTAGAGTTTTTATTAATTGGAATACTCCTATACAAAATTGGTGGAATCAAAATTATCAAAATTATGCAAACACATCAACAAACGACATACCCACAGAATATGATAATATCCATAATGGTTATAAACCAGAAATTATAATAGAAGAACCAAAAGAAGATATTTTATATAATAGTAATTCTTATATAAAAATTAAATTAATAGAAAGTAGTAATAATTTATATCAAATAAAAAAGAAAGATATATTTATAAATAATATTTTTATAAAAAGCTTAAATGAAAACGAAACAGAATTTGTTTTTAAACCAACAGAAATAGCTAATATTAAAGAAATAAATGAATTAAAAATTAGAATAGAAGATAGTATCTATAATACTAATGAAAAAATAATTAATTTAAAACTAAATATTTAATAAATTTTTAGTTTTTTATTAGAAGAACTTTTTAAAAATATCAAATTATCTATTTTTTCTTTATTTAAAAAAATCTCATTTTTGTAAATAGGTTTTATATTTAAATAAACATCATTATTAATTATTTTTATTTTGTCTTTTTCTATTTTAATATTCAAAACCTCCAATAAAACTTCTTGTATTAAAGAAATTTGAACTTCTTTATTTAATAACAAAGAATTAAATTTTTTTAATAGATCTTTTATTTCAATCATTATCTATTCATTGGCATAATTAAATAAGTAAAAGAATTATCATTTAAAGGTGTAACAACAATAGGCTTAGTTGATCCATTTATTTTAATATTTAAACTGTCTGTAGAAATAGAACTAAAACAATCAAGGAAATATTTATAATTAAAAGAAAGGGAAACATTTTCTCCTTTTAAAACAGCATCTAATTGTGTTTTATTTTCTCCTATATCGTTATTAGAAGACTCTAATTCAAAAAACTTATTAGAAGTATCTATATTTAAATTTAGTTGGTTAAATTTATCAGAAAAAATATTAGATATTTTTAAAGCATTTAACATGTCTTGTTTTAATAAAACAGCTTCAGTTTTACTTTCTTTTGGTATTATTTGTCTATAATCAGGATAAACTCCATCTATAATTCTTGAAGTTAAATAAATATTATCATCTGAAATAGATATTTGGTTTTTGTTAAAACAAATTTTTAACTCACTATTTGATTCATTAAAAATCCTTAAAATCTCTGTTATATTTTTAAAAGGTATAAGCATACCATTTAAATTAACTTCTTTTTTAATTTTTATTTTCTTTTCAGCTAGCCTAAAAGAATCTGTGGCAACAAAAACAAGATAATCTTCCTCGCTATAAATATAAACACTAGAAATTTCTGGTTTAATATCCGAAACAGAGGCGCTATAGTAAACAGATTTTATTCCTTCTAAAAACTTTTTTGAATCAACAATAAAACTATCTCCATCAACTAATGGGATTGTTGGAAAATCTTCAAAAGAAATTCCTTTTAATTTTATGTTATTTTTTTTGGTTTTAATCACAAGATTACCTTCAATCCCTTCTAGTTTAATATTTTCTTTTTGAATAATATTAGAAAAAACATTAGCCAAAGAAGATCCATTTATAGCCAAAATACCTTCTTGTTCTATTTTTGCTGGAATTTCAATATCAATACCTAAACTCAAATTCATTGATTTAAATTTAAGTTTCTTGTTTTTAGCTTCTATTAAAATAGCACTCAATACAGGTAGTGTTAAATTCTTACCTGTTACCTTTTCTGCTAATAAAACTGCATTCTTAATTTTATCTAATTCACATTCTACTATCATATGTTTATATTTTATATATTTAAATTATTAATACTATTAGTCTTGTGGATATGTGGATAATTATTTTTAATGTTTATTTATAATTGTTTTTTAAAAAATCTTTATTAATAATCATTTAATTTGTTTTAATAAAAAGTTAATTATTTTTTTAATATTTTTATTTAATAATTTTTATTAAAAGTAATTAACATTTTTATTTATACTTTTCCACACTATTTAAACATAATTCTAATATCTTCTATTTCTTGTGATAATTGCGGGTCTTCTTTTATATCATTTTTAATTTTTAAGTGTGAATGAATTACTGTTGTGTGATCTTTTCCTCCTAATTTTTGACCTATTAAAGGGTAAGATACATTAAAATCTTCTCTTAAAATATACATAACAATTTGCCTGGCTTTAACTATCTCTTTTCTCCTTGTTTTTTCATAAATAGATTCTTCTTCTAGGTTGTAGTGATCACTTACGATTTTTACAACATCTTTAACCGAAATAGTTTTTTTAGGTTTTATGTTGTTTTTTATTATATTTTTTATATCTAAAATAGATAAAGGTCTGTTTTTTAGTTTATATTGGCAAACAATATTGTTTAAAATACCCTCTAATTCTCTTATATTTCCTCTTATATTTTGAGCTATATGATCTAAAACATCATTTGAAATTTCTATATTATGCTCCTTTAGTTTTACTTTAAGTATTGCTAATCTTGATTCATATTCAGGCTCAGAAACATCCACAATCATGCCTTGAGCAAAACGAGATTTTAATCTATCTGCTAATTCTGGTATAAAGTTCGGGTGTTTGTCTGAAGAAAATATAATTTGTTTATTGTTTTCATAAAAAGTATTAAAAGTATGAAATAACTCTTCTTGAATTTTTTCCATTTTACCAATAAATTGAATATCATCTATTATAAGAAGATCATATTTTCTATATTTTTCTTTAAAAGAGTTAGCTCTATTTGTTTGTAGTGAATTTATAAAATCAGTAGCAAAACGCTCTAAAGTTATATAATGAACTTTTTTATTCTGATATTTTTCTTTTATTTCATTACCAACCGCTTGAATTAGATGAGTTTTACCTAAACCTGTATTACCATAAACAAAAAAAGGGTTATATTTTGTTCCAGGAGAATCTATTATCCCTTGAGAAGCAGCATAAGCAAGCTCATTAAAACCTCCAACAATAAAAGAGTTAAATCTATATCTAGGATTTAGATTGTCGTCTGGATTAACATACAAGTCTTTTAAAGGAAGCTCTTTATTTATATATGATTCAGGCTTATTTTCTGTGTTATTGTTTTCTTTCAACATTTCTGTTTTAACAATCATATATTCAACAGCTCTCATGTTTTCATAAAGATCAGCTATGGTTTTTGTAATTAATTTATGATATTTATTTAATAACCAGTCTTTTACAAATTCATTAGGTACGCCAACGTAAATAACACCACCCTCTTCTTTTACTATAGAAGTGTTTTTAAACCAAGTACTAAAATTTGCTTTTGATAAACCTAACTCTATTTCATTCAAACAGTCTTTCCAAAGTTTTTTTGTATCCATTGTAGAGATATTATACCTTTTTTAAGTAAAACATAAAAAACAGAATATTTATTAAAACTGTTAATAATCTGTGAATAATCAAAAAATGATTTTTTGACTAAACATATTTTTTAGGTTATACTACCAATATGTCACAAACATACCAACCAAATAAAAGAAAAAGAGCAAAAACACATGGTTTTTTATCTCGTTCAAAGACTAAAAATGGTAAAAAGGTTATTTTAGAAAGAATGAGAAAAGGAAGAGCTAAACTAACCGTTTCAAAATAGTTTAAAATGATTCCAAAAAGAAACAGAGTTAATACAAAATTAATAGATTTAATTTTTAAAGAAGGAAATTCCCTTTTTTCTAACAATATTAACTTAAAATTCTTTTTTAACAAAGAAAACCCTGATATTAAAGTTGCTTTTATTACACCAAAAAGCACTTTTAAAAAAGCCTCTGAGAGAAATTTGTTTAGAAGAAAAGGATATTCCTTGATTTATAAACATCTAAACAATATCCCAAAAGGATTCTCAGGGGCTTTTATGTTTAGCCCAAAAAGTAAAAATAACCTTATTTTTACTGGTGAAAACAAAAATAGTTCTTTAAGTGTATTGGAAAAAGATATTATTTATTTAATTGATAAAATTAAAAATATTTAAAAGTGTCAAAAATACCTATTTTTTTAATAAATTTTTATCAGAAATACATAAGTCCATTCAAGAAACCAAGTTGTGTTTTTTACCCTACTTGTTCTGATTATTCTAAACAAGCCTTTAAAAAATATGGATTTTTTAAAGGCTTTTATTTGTCTTTTAATAGAATTATAAAATGTCATCCTTGGCAAGAAAATAAAATAGATCATTTGAAGTAAAATTTGGTTTTTTAAGGTTTTTGATATAGAATACTATAATATGCTTTCATTATGGAATACTTTATTATATGAGCCATTTTTAAACTTTTTAGCCCTAATTGTTTCTGTAGTCCCTGGGGGTGATTTAGGTATAGCTATTATAATACTTACTTTAATAATTAAATTTTTACTCTACCCTCTTTCAAAGAAATCTATTGAAGGTCAATTAAAATTAAAAAAACTCGAACCTGAGCTTCAAAAAATAAGAAAAAGCGGTAAAAGTAAAGAAGAACAAGCTCGTTTAACCTTTGAACTATATAAACAAAATAATACAAATCCGTTTTCTGGTTGTTTGTTGGTTTTAATTCAAATCCCTATTATCTTTGCTCTTTATTATGTTTTTTTTAAAGGCTTAAACTTCAACATAGATTCTTTATATTCTTTTGTTCCAAAACCAGAAAATTTAAACACTTATTTCTTAGGATTTATTGATATTTCTCAAAAAAGCTATACTTTAGCTGTTTTGGCTGGTATTTCTCAGTTTTTACAGGCATATTTTATGCCAACTCCTACAAATTCTAACGAAGATGAATCTGGAGAATTTAATTTTGCTCAAAGTTTTGCTAAAAGTATGCAAATGCAAATGAAATATGTATTTCCTTTTATTGTTTTCTTTATTTCTTATAATATATCAGGAGCTATTGCATTATATTGGGCTGTAAGTAATTTATTTGCTGTTTTTCAACAGGTTTATTTAAACAAAAAAACGAAAAATAATATTTTAAATTAACTTTAATTAATATTTATGAAACAAGAAATAAAAAATTTAATACAAGAAGTTTTATCTAGTGCTAATTTAGAAGTTAAAGATATTATTATTGATGAAATAATAAATAAAGATAATTCTTCTAGTCTTTGGTTTAGAATTGATGTTGAAAATCCTAGGTTTTTTTTACATAAAGAAGGAACAGGTTTGCTTGCTTTGAATCATATAATAAAAAGAATTTTAGAGAAAAAATTTAATCAAAACGAAGGAGAACAAGACAAAAAAATTAATTTTATAATAGATATTAATGATTTTCAAAAAAATAAAGTTGATAGTGTTAAAGCCTTAGCTCATATGATGGCTGAAAGAGCTAGGTATTTTAAATCAAATATAGAATTAGAACCTATGTCCCCTTTTGAGAGAAGAATAGTTCACGAATTCTTGTCAGATTTTTTAGATATTAAAACTGAGTCCTTGGGATTTGGGCCTAATAGAAAAATAGTTATTAAATATATTTCTAATAATTTTTAGAATAAGTTAATTCTCCACAAATAAGAATCCTTTTTATTCATAAAGAATAATCTTTCTTCTGTGTGATCTAAACTTAAATTAATAGCATCTATGGTTTCTCCCCCATTTTCTAAAGACAAGTCTGATATTTTTGTTTTTTCCCCAGTTTCTGTGTTTATTTTAAATATCTCATCATCATAAGAAATCTCTCCTTGATACCAAGTATCTGGATATGTAAAACCATTAGGTATTTCTTTTGGTATCGCACAATAAAGAGTAATACCGTCCTTTGACCAAACACACTTTTCAGTGTGTGTTCTAGATCTTAAATTTCTTGATTTTTTTTGATTTATATCATAAATCTTTATAGAAAGATTTTCATTTGAATATAAAATCAAATCACTGTTACTAATAAGAGAAGTTAAGCCATTTATATTACCTAAAATCTTTTTATAATCCAAAGTCTTTAAATCTAGTAAATATGAATAACCAGGAACTTCTCCAGAAGGCCTGCTAGTCAATAAAATATTTTCTTCATCAACCCAATCAGAAATCCATTCAGAGAAAGGTGAGCTGAAAACTTGTTTTTTGTCAGCCCCATTAGTTTTTGCTGTAAAACCTAAAACCCCGTTTTGTGTGTTTGTTAGATAAAAAATCTTGTTTTTATCTTTTGAAATTGAAATGTCCTTTATGTTTATAGGTAAAAAGTCTCCAAAAATTTCATTACCATTATTTACATCCCAACCTAATTTTTCTTCTGGTATCTCACCAATAAAAGTTGAAATATCTCCCCCATCTAAATATCTCACAATTAAACTTTTATTTGTGAATAAGGTTTCGTATGCTCTAGGTATTTCTGTTTCAGAAAATTTTCTCTCATCTATTTTATCTAAAGTTGTTTGATAAATATTTCCATTATTTCTATCTGCGTATCTTGCAATAGAAACGTATTCTATTTCTGGTGGAGCTATTTCTGTTCCTTCTGGAACTACTATTTGATTGTCTCCAATAGGTTTTTCTACATCAGGAACTTCTACAAATTTTTCTTTTTGAATAATTCCATAACCTGAAACTGGCATACTAGATACCTTAGATAATCTTTTATCTTCTGCTATATCTTCTTGATCGCCTCCTAAGATACTATCTTCTATGTTATTCACAGCATCCTTAAGGAAACCTAATTCTAAGTTTTCAAAACTAAAAAAATCTGAAACAAGATTATTTTCGTCTATTTTTTGAGAAATTGGATTAGTGTTTCTTGTAAGTCTAGCCAAACCAAACACAAGAAGAAATAAAGCTATTATGATTGTTATGATTATGATTATTTTTTTTAACATAAAATTAAGGTGCTTTAACTAAATATTTATAAGATTCTGAATATGCATTTAAATTTCTAATATTAACCGCAGGGTTTTTACCCTCTCTTCCAGCAACTTCAATAAATTGACCATTTCCTATATACATAACAACATGTCCTCCATTATATTCAGATTCTCCTGCTTTCCACCCTAACAAATCCCCTGTTTTAAGTGTTTTTGAAAAATTCGGAGAACTAGCACTACTCGAGCTTAACGCATTAGAACTTGAAAACATAGCCGCAGTTGTCCCTCCTGGGGTACTTAATCCAGCACAACTATATATTTGATTTACAAAAGAAGAACAATCAAGGTATAAATTTGAACCGCTTATATTACCTCTTTTACTTTGGCTATAGGTGACTTTATTAGATATATTTGCGAAACTATTAGCAATTTTGCTTAGTTGAGATGTTCCACCACTACCAGGACAATATACTCCAAGTTTCTCTAAATCTTCTTTTTTCATAGCAGAAAATGGTGCAGCATTACTATCTCCTGAAATATCTTCTGCTGTAATACTTTTGTTTTTTATTTCAGGGCAAAGATTAAGTAAAGTTGGATTTATTGTATTTAATACTATATACGCAGATAAGGCTATGATAAGACCCGCAAAGCCATTTATAATTGATTCTTTACCATTTGCTTTACCAGAAATAGATTCGCTTGTTATGTATTCAAGTCCTCCTAAAACTAATTTTACAACACAAATAACAACAATAATACCAATTAAAATTTCTGTAACTATATTTATATAATCGGCTAAAGGGCAATCTGCTTCAAAATCTAAAGTTTCTAAACCTGGTAGTTGTGCTAAAGGAGTATAACCTGTCTCACTGTATTCACTGCTTCCTGAATTGTTTAGTAAAACTGATGGTGGTGGAGTTGTTGTTGGTGCTACTGAGGGTAAAAATGGTAAGTTACTAACACATAAATTTCCTTGTAGTGTATATCCTTGTTGGCAATATAACTGTTGAGCGTGTATATTTTTGTTAATAAAAAAACCAAAACTAGTTAGAGTTGTTATTGTTAGAACTATAAAAAATTTTAAAAAAAAGTTCTTCATATTAAAAATTTACTTTAACTGTTTTTTCCAAATCTTGGAATAATGTTCTTAAATTACTAATAATAACTTTTATATTCGCACTACCACCTTCCCCTTCTTGAGGAGCTACAGAAATAATGTTTTTTGAAGCTATATTTAAAACAGGTTTTCCAGATACAAACCATTCAATACTTAAATCATTTGAATCTATGTTTTTAGGAGAAAAGAAATAAGGTGCAACAAAAATATCTTTACCTTCTTTTGGGATAAATGAATTGTTAGTAATAGCATTTCTTAAATCAATTCCAGAACTATCTAAACTATAAAAAGATATTTTTGGAGTATTCGGTATTACTGTTAAAGAATCTTTAACTTGGTATTGTTTACTAATATCAGAAACTGAAACTGAGATATTGTTACTTGTGTCTAAAAAACTGTTTTTGTATATAAAAGATGATTTACCAAAACCAGAATTAGCTATTTGACTATTTCCGTCTTTAGACCAAGAATAAGAAAGAGTATTTGGATTTATTCTAGAACCTTGATTGTAAATAAAAGGAATAGCACTTACTTTTATTTCACCTTCTTTTACAAACAAAGCTTTTCCTCTGTAGAAAGGTGGGACATAAGAGTTAGTTGCCTCCCAAAGTAAATCAATATCTGAAGAATTGAAAGTAAATCTTTTTTCAAAATTTCCACCTTCTTTTGTGGTTATACTTACACTTAATTCTGTTTGAGTTAATTCATTTTCTCCTAAAGTAAATTCAAAAACATCTCTACCTATTCCGGTTAACTTGGTTTCATCGTCGAGTTTCCAAACATAGTAAGAATCTTTTGTGTTTAAAACAAAAGAAGAAATATTTGCTTTTATTTTCTGGTTTACTTTAGGTTGTTCTGGGCTTATTTTTAAAGTAATATCATAATCTTGAATTTGTCCAAAAATCTTAATAGGTGAAAATAAAAAGCAAATTATTATTAATATTAAAAAATTTTTTGACATATTATTTTTATATTATAACATTTTATCTTTTAATTTCTAAATTCTCTAAGTCTTCTTTTTGTTTTTTTATGGATAATATTTGAGAAGGATCAGAGGTGATAATTTGATCTTCTGTATAAGATGCTACTATTTTTATAGCTACGTGTTTTAATCCTGCAAAAAATATACCCTCTCCTACTCCAGATTCAAGTAATAAATATTTTTCTTCGTCTGTTAAATTAAAAGTTTTTTGCAAGGCTTCTATTGTTGAAGGAGACTGTTTGAGTAATAATTGGATAGAAGAGTTTGTTACAATAGGTAATCCATAAGGAGATTTCATAAAATCTTCTGCATCTTGAGTAATTGTAGAAAGTCCTAAGTAATATTTTCTACCTCTTTTGGCTAAAGAAAACAAGAAAGAGGCAGTATCTTCGGATTTCATCATCCACCAAGCCTCGTCCACCACTAAAAGTCTTTTTTTAAGAGTTTTTCTAATTGTGTTCCAAATAAAGTGGGTTACTATATACATAGCAATAGGTTTTAATTCGTCTTCCATGTCTCTCACAGAAAAAACTACGAATTTTTTATTTATATCTACATTAGAAGGTCTGTTTATGAAAGTAGACCAAGATCCTTTGGTGAATTTAGTTAATCTTTGTAAAACAGATTCACTCCCCTCCATACCAGATAAAACCATTTCAAAGTCAGAAAGAAGTGGAGGTTCTATGTTGGAAAAATCAGACTGAGGAGTTATATCTTTAATTGCGTAAGTTTCAGAAATAGCTCTATCCACTATAGCATCTTCTTCTGGAGTTAATCCTCCAAGCATAAGACGAAATAATCCAACTAGGTTTATAATATTTGATCTTAAAACATCTTCTGTTTTTTCATCTTCTCTTGGTATTGGTAAATCAAAAGGATTAATGTGGTGATCGGAAGACAAAGATATATTAAAATACCTACCCCCTACTGCTTCAGATAAATATTCATATTCTCTTTCTGGGTCAATAACAATAACATCAACATCAAACATTAAAGATCTTAAAATTTCTAATTTTGTAGCATAACTTTTACCGCTACCTGATTTAGCAAAAGTTACAGAATTATAATTTTCTAAAGAAAATCTATCAAAAATAATTAAACTAGAATTATGTCTATTGATTCCATACAAAATACCCTTATCTGAAGTTAAGTCAAAAGAAATAAAAGGGAAAATACTAGAAAGTGGTTCTGAGTTTAATTTTTGGGTTATTTTAAGTAAATCTGAACCTATTGGTATAACACTCTTGAAACCATCTTCTTGTTGGAATAAAGCTGGTTTTATATAAATAAGTCTTGATTCTAGGATTGATTTTATTTCATTTTCTATTTTAAATAACTCTAATTCATTATTAGCATATACGGTTATATATACTCCCACATCAAACATCTTTTGTTGAGCTTGAATTAATCTATCGCGTAAATCTTCTAAATCTTGATAGGCAGTATCAAGTATAGGGTCTCTAACCAAACCTTTACCCTCTCTTATGTTTATCTGACTTTGAACTTCAGCTACTTTTTTTTGAAATTGTCTTAAGATAAGTGAGGTGTCTATCGGGTGAATAAAAATAGAAATATCAAAAATTTTATCTAAGTTAATAACAGGAGAAAACCAATTATCTACTAGAAATCTTGGGTAAGAAATTATAAAGAAAGTTTTTGCTATCTTGTCTCCAAGACTTAAAGATTTACTTTCTATTTTTAGAGCAGAAGGTGCAATGATATCTTTTAATTCAAGCTTAGCTGATTCATAAATTTGCTCTGGAAGAACACTAATTAGTGAAGTATCAACTCCTTTTGTATTATTGTTTTGTTTGCCTAAAAGTTTATCAAAAATTGACATAATATAATAGACTTTAAATTTTAAAATCTATTTAAATTATAACTTAAAAATGTTTTTTAGTAAATTTAATTTTAATCTAATGTAATCTTACCTTCTAATTCTCCAGGATTAAAAACTTTGTAATATACTTCTATCGCTTCTTCTGTGTTTAGTTGAACTGATTTAATACCACATCTATTTAAACCTTGCTGAATTATACTTACTCTTTGTTCTAATTGACTTCTTTTTTCTTCATAATCTATTTGCTCTTCTATTTTTATTTGCTCTTTATTTCTTTTAGTAAAAATTTTTTCAAAAAAATTTACATCACTACTGCTCTTGAAGCTTGTTTCTGTATAGGGTATTACTATAAAAAAGTTTTTTGTCATTATGTTTACACTTTCAGTAAAATTCCTAATAAATTCCATATATTCTGTAGTTTGGAGTTTTAAAAGAGGTTCATTCTGCACTTTGATTCTATTTTCAAGTAAAAGTAAGTAAGTTCTAATATCTAGTTTTCTAGATTGAATATTTATTTGTATTGGAAAATCTAATGTGTTTAAAAAATTTTGAAATTGTAAAATAATAGCCTTCTGTTCTTCTCCAGATTTTAAAGATAAGTTTGTTGAATTTGCCATCACAATAGACCTTAGACCACCATCTTTTAAGGTTATTATTCCTTCTCTTATTTCTTTTATTGGGATAAAATCTTGTGTTGGTTTTGCAAAAATTGACATATTTTTATATTTATTAATTCTTGTTTTATTTCTTAAGATCTAAAACATCTAAGCTCCAAGCTAAATCTCTTAGTTTACTATTGCTTAATTTAGGATTATGAATTACAGGTTTTTCTTTTTCTTCTTGTTTATAAGCTTCTTTTTTTATTTTTTTTCTTTGCCAAATATACAATCTGCTTTGTGAAATATAAATCAAAAATGCTTCTATCATATCAGAAAAAGGTTTGCTATTTGGTCTCCAGAATGTTAACGCTAAAGCAAGCGAAGCTACTAATATTATTGGTATTGCTCCTATTAAAAATCCAAAGAATTTATATAAGAAAAAACAAATACCAGCCCCCCCTGCTAAATATGCAAATTGACTAAAAGTAAAAGGACCAAATATTTTATCTTCAATATCTAAGAATTGTGGAACTTTAAATTGCATATTTTAATTATAAACTATTTAACTTAGAAACTAAACTCTTAAAAAGTTTTATTCTGGAATTTCTCGGTACGGATCAATCTTTTTTAAAGTATTTTTATTTTCTATGGTTTCGTTTTTGTGTTCGGTTTCTGTGTTTGTTGATTTTACTGTATTAATTAATTTATTGTTAATAATACCTCCAACTATTTGTTTGTCTTTTTGTAGTATGGTGTCTATTTTATTTTCTTTTTCTTCTTTTGTTTCCTTCTCTTTTTTTTCAAAAATTTCTTTAGGTAATTTCTTCTCTACTATATCTTTTTCTGGCTTCATTCCTCCCCTGTATTCAATCAACCTGTCTTTTACATCTTTTAGTATTTTTAAATTAATTTCATCTGAAATTTCTTTAATTTTATCTTCTGATAAACCTAAACTTTTATTGATTGAGTGTTCGAAATCGTCAGGATGCATAAAACCAAGCATGACTGCATGAGTTTCTAAAGAAAGTTGACCTAATTGTCTTATATTTAAATTAAATTTTTGTCCGATTTGGACTAATTTCTCATCAATACGCGCACCCATAATAGCCCATTTTAAATCTTCAGGTAGTTTCTCAAATTTATTTTGTATGTCTTCGATTGATAATTCCATTTTTTTAATTTAATTAGTTTCTAAGGTGTCGCTGGGGGCGGAGTACTTCCTCCTCCAGAATTTGGTTTTTTGCCTGTTAAATCAAAGAGTTTTTCTTCAGAGGTTTTTAATCCTTGTAGTATTTCTCTTTCTAATTTAGCTTCATTTAATCTTTTGATTAGATCTGGATTTGAGCTTGTTTTAGCTGCTTCTTTTAATTGGTCTATTTCTGTGTCATTAGCTATTAGTCTAGCTCTCAATTTATCTTTATCTACTTGATCTCCATTAAATAGATTGATTTTTGTTATAACAGGGTTTCCTGTAGTTGGGTTTATTATTGGAGCGTGTGTTAGTGGATCAGTTTCTGTTCTAGTTAAATCTTTACCTTTCTTCATAATCTCAGTTAGATCAGCAATTCTATTAGCAAGGTTTTGAGTATTTTTTGCTTCTTTATCCATTCTGTCTATTACTTTATCTGTAGTTGATTGGTCTATTTCTCTTGTTCCCATATTTATTGCTGAACCTCCTCCAGCAATAGTACCAGCTATAACACTACCAGTAGCTATTCCTAATGCTCCACCAGTAGCTATTCCTAATGCTCCACCAATAATCATTTTATTTGTATGTGCTCTACTGTCATTTATTGTTTTTGCTATTCCTATATCAAATTTATTTATTTCTGAATCATAAACACCAGCTTTTTGGTCTGTGTCAAATTTACCACCATCATTAAACTCTGTTTCATTAAACACTTGATTATTTCTTGCCGCTTCTTCTCTTTTTTGTTTCTTTTTCTTTTCTTTGAATGCTTTTAAGTATGCTTTACCAATGTCTCCTGTTGTGTAGTTGTTTTTATTTACTTGTTGACCTGTTAATGCAACAGAATCGTGAGCTAAAGCTGAAATAAGTCCTGTTTGACCAAACCTGTCTTTAAACATAACCATTCTTTCTTCATTTAATTGGCTAGCTTTGTCATAAATTTTTGGAGCTTTATCTTTAAATGGTTCTGTGGCTTTATCTCTTGCTTTTTGAATTCTATCTTTTTGATATTGCGTTGTCGGTTGCTCTCCTTTTTTGAGTCCCAACACTCTTCTTTCTTCATCTTCAGCTTCATTAGCCTTTTTATATGCTCCAGCTTCTTCTAAGAATTTTTCCCTTCTTGCTATTGTAAATTCTTTCACTTGAGAGTCAGACATACTAGTTTTATACAATTCTGCATCTTTTTTAGCTTGTTCGTCTGCTCTTTCTTGATAACCTAAATAACCACCCTTTTGAGGTCCTAATCCAATAGCGCTAGAGCTTGCTAAATTAAGCCCTGTTTTTGATTGAACAAAATCTCCAAGCTTAGTCTGCCTAGCATCAAAACTTGCATTTTTACCATAATCAATTGTTTTTAATTGTTGTCTAGCTAACCAAGCTCCAACTCCTTTTTTGGCTCCAATCACATTACCATTTTCATCTCTTATTACACCCCTGTCTCTTAATCTTTCCGCATATTTACCATCCCCCATACTATTAGCAATTCTTCCAATACCCTTAGTGCCTAAAGCAGCTGCTCCACCAAGTAAAGCGCCTCCAGCAAATCCAGCAGCTAGCCCCCCTACTTTATTAATAGCAGCACCCATCTCTCCTGACATTTTAACTGCAATTTCTTTTGCTTTACTTAATAACACAAAAATTAAAATAAATGGAATTATAACTTTCAAAAAAGTATCAAAAGTTGCATTGGTTGCTCCTTCTATATTAGTTCCTTTAAGAGGTGAAGCTGTATCAATTAATTCACCTGTAGCTATTTTAACAACATCTCCAAATAAAATTATTATATAAAGCATAAATAAAAATATAGGAGCAAGAAAAGCGTTATCAAAAAGTTGCTTACTCCACTCTCTCCATCCAAATCCAGGTATATTAACCCCGGGTAAAGTTAAAGATATAAAAGCTATAGGTGAGAAAATCATAAGTATCCAAAGCATAACTACTCGAGCTACGAACAGTAAAGCTACAGACAAGAACATAAATACCATATACCCCATAAGCAAAATAGCCATAAACATAGTAGTGAAAAAAGTACCTACATTGTTTTTTGTTAAATCATCAGTAACACTTTGTAAGCCAAATATAGTTTGAGGATCGAAAGTTCTAACTAAACCTATTGTGATTGATTTAGCACTACTTTCTCCAATAGGTATTAATTCTCCGTCTGCTCCTACAGCTTCCATATTGGCATAAAATATTTTTGCTAGAATATTTGAAGCGTCTACTACCATTTGAGTTGCAAATAAACTAAAGTTTATTATGAGAGCTATGACTACTATCATCCCTATCATTCTTTTATTGTCTGAAGCGTTTAAAGCTAAAGCTGTTTTTATAGCTACATAAAGCAAAGCAATTATAAAAAATATATTTGCAATATCACGGACTGTTTTCCAACCTTCTGTAATAAAAGCCCCAGTATAAGATCCACTTTGAATAGAATAAAATAAGAAAAAGTCTAAAACATAAGCAGCGAGTCTAGCTAAAAAAGCAATAGGTACGAAAACTAACCAATAAACCCAACCTACAATACAAACATGCCAAGTTGTAATATGCAAAAAAGAACAAGTACCGTTGTCTGTTGATGCACTTAACGCTGTATTAAATGCCGTTATTAATGCAGGGTTAATTGGTTGTGCTGAAGTTGTATTTCCTTTTATTGAAATTTGATTATTATCTGTAGAATATCTAGGAGTAAAAGGTGCCAAGAAAATCCCTAGCATAAAAATAGCAATTAAAATTTTTGAAAAAAATTTTTTCATTGATATAAATATTGTATCAAAATAAAATTAGATACACTAGTGTTTTAATACACATAAAATAAAAATCCTCACTTAGGTGAGGATTTTTATTTTATTTATTCTTCTCTTTCGAAATAATATTCGTATTGATTTTTATCTTTGAAGATTGTGGTAGTAGTTCGTATGTCTATAATTTTATTTTCATAAAATTCATAAACTGTTAACTTGTTTCCTACTAATCTTAGTTGATAAGCTGATACGTCTGGTTTACTTACACGGATTTCATTCCCCTCTTCGTTTACATATCCGAATTCTTTTGCAAATTTATGAGCTAAATCCCAAGCAAAGTAAAGTAAATTCTGACCTTTTTGATATCCATATTTACGAGCAAGTTCTGTGTTTATCATAATTCTTCTAATAAATACGTGTTCTATTCCTTCATGATAACGAACTATATCATCGATATCTGGAATACCTTCATATCCGATATATAAATCTTCTAATCTTCCATCCCCATTTGAACCATCCCAAGTTCCATTTATATTTCCATCTTCACCAGGGAAAGTTCCAGTCCAAGTTCCAGTACATACTCCATCTTTACAAGTTCCATTAAAGGTACCAGTTTCTCCATTAGGACCAGCAAAGTTTCCAGAGATAGGACCATTGTGTCCTGGAACAAGTCCAGTCCAATTACCACTACATTTACCATCCTTACAAGTTCCACTAAATGTTCCTGTACCATCTACTCCATTGAAAGTAAGGTCTGTGAAATTATCTCCATCCCCATTTGAACCATCCCAAGTTCCATTTATATTTCCATCTTCACCAGGG
>CAZFSV010000004.1:55277-56462 GCA_964522195.1 uncultured Candidatus Saccharibacteria bacterium | reverse complement strand
TACAAGTTCCACTAAATGTTCCTGTACCATCTACTCCATTGAAAGTAAGGTCTGTTAATCCCACCCCTGTTCCGTTTCCATTATTATTAAAATTAACAGGATTTCCATTTCCATTACCTCCATTCCATATACCATTACCTCCTCCATTATTACCTGGAATTACACCAGTCCATGTTCCACTACATTTACCATCCTTACAAATTCCGGTGAAAGGTCCAGTTCCATTAGGAGAACTCCATAATCCAGTTACAGGACCATCTCCTTTGTTTGGCATAATTCCATTCCAAGTTCCAGTACATACTCCATTAACACAATTTCCATTAACCATTCCAGTTCCTTCTTCTCCAGGGAAAGTAAAATCCATCCAATCGTAATTATCACTATAACCTGGACCATTTCCTCCTGTAAAAGTTACGTAAACAAGTGGACTATTTTCGCTACCTAAATTCATTGTCCAGTTACCACTGCATTTACCATCTTTACAAGTTAATGTTATTGTTCCAACTTCATCATTTCCTATATTTATAGGACCTTGCCAAGTAGTATCGGTAAAATCAGGAGAAACAAAATCAATAGTTCCAGTACAGGTTCCATTTTTACAAGTACCAATACCAATACCTGTACCTATCAAGTTAGGAACATAAACATCTGTCCAAATATAAGGATTTCCTCCTCCACAGTGACCTCCTTTATCTATACCAGTTTCGCTACCATTTTTCTTTCCATCAAAACATGAAGGGTAATCAGGACCATCTCCACAGTGACCTCCTTTATCAACTCCTGTTTCTCCTCCGTTTTGAATATTATCAAAACAAGTAGGATTATTTACGAATACTCCTCCACACCCTCCTCCTCTATCTATTGAAGTTTCACCGAAATCTTGAACCCCATTTGTACAGTGACTAGTTGGATTTACTATATTTATTACTGTACATTTTGGATAAATTCCTGTATAACCCACAGGACAAACAGGATCTCCAATAGTAGTACAATTAGGCCAAATTCCACCATTAGTACATTTTGGATTAGGATTTACTTTACAATCAGGCCAACTAGTACCAATCATTCCAGCTGGACAAGGATCTCCGTTTTCGATTTCTGTACAGTTAGGATATACACCAGTTGAACCTACAGGACAAACAGGATCTCCAATAGTAGTACAATTAGGCCAAATTCCACCATTAG
>CAZFSV010000004.1:54305-55177 GCA_964522195.1 uncultured Candidatus Saccharibacteria bacterium | reverse complement strand
TTACTTTACAATCAGGCCAACTAGTACCAATCATTCCAGCTGGACAAGGATCTCCAGGATTAATTTTTGTACAGTTAGGATATACACCAGTTGAACCTACAGGACAAACAGGATTAGGGCCTATACATAGATTACCATTCCCTGTAAAACCAGCAGGACAAGGATTTATTATTTCTTTACAATCAGGAGGTGTTCCAATGAATCCAGGTTCACATTTTGTAGGGTCATATGGGTATTTAATACAATTTGGATACTCACCTTCTGTGCCTTCCGGACATTCAATTTTACAATTAGGATATGTTCCAGTATAACCTTCAGGGCAAGCATCTGTAACAATTCTACAATTAGGATATGTTCCAGTAGTTCCTGGAGGACATAATTTATTTTCACAATATTCTTCACCAGCCTCACATTTTATTATTCTACAATTTGGGAATATCCCTATTGTATTACTTGGACATTTTGTTGGAGCTATACAATTAGGATAAATACCTGTCCATCCAAAAGGACAAATTCCTGTTCCTATATTATCATCAGAACTGATTGTAACATAAGCACTATTAGAAGCAGTTCCACCATCTCCAGTACAAGTTACACTAAAGCTTCTTCCAGAATTAAGAGCGGAAGTTGTAAAACTTCCAGAAGTTCCAGTACCTCCTCCACCTGCAGATGTACAACTTTTAGCACCAGTTGAAGTCCAAGAAATTTTTGATGTTTTTCCAGGAGTAATGTAAGCAGGATTAGCTGTTACATTAACATAGATAAAGTTAGAATTACCGCCATCTCCATTTGGCCCACCATCAATAGTGCCATTCATTCCTACATAAGCACTATTAGAAGCAGTTCCACCATCTCCAGTACAAGTTACACTA
>CAZFSV010000004.1:14480-54205 GCA_964522195.1 uncultured Candidatus Saccharibacteria bacterium | reverse complement strand
TACCTCCTCCACCTGCAGATGTACAACTTTTAGCACCAGTTGAAGTCCAAGAAATAGTAGAAGTTTGACCTGGTTTAACAGAAGAAGGTTTAGCTGTTACGTTTACGTATATAAATTTATTATTACCAGTATCACCAGTAGTAGTATTTACTCCTACATAAGCACTATTAGAAGCAGTTCCACCATCTCCAGTACAAGTTACACTAAAGCTTCTTCCAGAATTAAGAGCGGAAGTTGTAAAACTTCCAGAAGTTCCAGTACCTCCTCCACCTGCAGATGTACAACTTTTAGCACCAGTTGAAGTCCAAGAAATAGTAGAAGTTTGACCTGGTTTAACAGAAGAAGGTTTAGCTGTTACGTTTACGTATATAAATTTATTATTACCAGTATCACCAGTAGTAGTATTTACTCCTACATAAGCACTATTAGAAGCAGTTCCACCATCTCCAGTACAAGTTACACTAAAGCTTCTTCCAGAATTAAGAGCGGAAGTTGTAAAACTTCCAGAAGTTCCAGTACCTCCTCCACCTGCAGATGTACAACTTTTAGCACCAGTTGAAGTCCAAGAAATAGTAGAAGTTTGACCTGGTTTAACAGAAGAAGGTTTAGCTGTTACGTTTACGTATACGAATGTTGTAGGAGGTATTCCACCACCAGCACAATCTTTAGGATCTTCAACTACAGAAACATAAGTATTTGCAGAAGAGCTATCACCTTTTTCGTTTTTACAAACAACACTATAGCTTGTGCTATTTATTAAAGCTCTAGTTGTAAAACTTCCATTAGCATTACCGTTGCCTGTTATAAAAGACTCTCCATAAACCAAACAACTACCTGCATTTTGTGAAGACCAAGAAATATTAGCACTATCCCCTTTTTTAAGACAAGAAGACGAAGATGTAATTGAAGCAGTAACTTTTTCATCATCTTCTTTTTTACAATTTCCATAAGTTCCAGTGTATCCTGGAGGGCATTCTTCATCGTCTTCTTCATCATCTTTAACACAATTAGGATAAATACCAGCTTGACCAACAGGGCAAACTTTTAGAGGGCAAGGTCCACCTGAATCTATATTTGTTTCCCCGAAATCTTGAATAAGGTTAAAACAATGATCAGGAGCATCACAATTTCCTCCTTTATCTATTCCTGTCTCATTTCCGTTTTTAATTCCATCGGAACAAGTTGGTTCTTTGTTTTTACAACCACCTCCAGTATCTATTCCAGTTTCCCCGAAATCTTTAATACCATTAAAACAGTGATCAAGTACGCTATCATTTTCTGATTTACGAGTTGTAAATTCTACAACCTCACCTTCAAAAGTTTGCTCTGGATTAGAGTATTTATTCGGAATTTTAGTGGTCTTAGCTTTCATTATATAAAGGTAAGTTGTATCCGGCTGTAATCCGCTAACTGTGAAAAGCTTTGTACCATAGTTCCTTGCATTTTTGTGAGATTCAATTCCTATAGAAGTCCAATTTGGAAATATTGGTGGCTTTATTGCTGCTTCTGTTATTTTTGTAAAAAATGTGTCACTAATTAAAGAAAGGTATTTTTTAAAAAAGTTTTTTTCTTGATTAAATGCACCTTCGGGAGTAACAGCAGGAGTATTAGTGGGATTATTAACAGCAGGGCCGGTAGAATTAGTATTGTTATTATTAGTAGGATTAGTAACACTAGGCCCATTAGAAGGATTATTGTTTACGTTTTCTACATTCACTTCTGTGTCAAAAGAAAATTTTCTTTTAATTGAAAACCAAGTTTCTATATTTCTAGTTGAGTTATAGCTTCCTCTTAAGATCGCACCATCAGAACCAATTTTCATTGGTTTTAAAGTTCTAACTTTTGTATGAGGGCATTCTAAACATGGATTTGTTCTAAATCTTACAACTTGTCCATATTCTATTTCTGTAGGAGATTTTGCATGGTTAGAAACCATAGCACAATAAGCGTATTCTGTGTCTGGTTCTAGGTCAGTAACAGTTGCACTAAAAGTAGCACCAGCAGAAATTTCCCCATTTTTATTTGGTTTTGTTGATATGATAGATCTCATGTTTGATCCGAAAATATCATTACAGAAAATTGGTGGATTTGAAACTCTTGAGATTCTAAAATATCCATATTTTTTACCTTCACCTTTTAAATCAGTCACAGTTCCAGAAAGTTCAGCCGATTTATCAGTAACTTTCATAAATTCTTCTGGACTATCTGAATCTTTTGGTAAAGTTGTCACCTTGCCTATGTCGTTTGGAGCGTCACCTAAAACTTGAATCTCAAGAGATTTTCTATTTTTTACTCCGTTACTAGTAGTACACTCTATTTCATAAGTGGAGGTCTTGTTTACTCTAAAAATTTTTTTTGTTCCACTTTTACCTAAATTTCCAGACCAGTTGTTTAGATTGCCAATAGCATAACAATTATTTGCTCCTTGGGAAGACCAGAATAAATTAATATCAGTTCCTGAAGGAATTGGCGCTGTTTTATCAGATGTTAAAGTAACTGTAGGTTTAGTTGTGAAACTAGCTAAATTACTATATTTATATAGTGAAGAATAACCCCCTATGTCTATATTTTCAGAACCTTCACCTCCAACAACACAATAATAGTAAGTTGTACCTGGAGATAAACCAACAAGTTCTAAATCGACTTCTATTCTTCTAAGGTTTGGGGTTTGAGTTCCTGGTATGCCTGCTGGTTTATTTCCACCAACAAAACTATAAGTAGCTTCTGCTGTTTCAGCAAGCTTACTCATAGGAACAGCCCCAATATCAACACAACCATCACCCCCTGCTCCACCTAAATCACCACTGAATGCACTTCTAATACCACCAATTACTTCTTTGTGTTCATAAGGAATGATTCCATTATCAGGAATTTGATCTATTGTTCCATATATAATAGCGCTATTAGAAGTTACTTCTTTTGGAGGTTGAGCAATAACATCAAGATATCCAAAAGATATGCTAGGAATAAAAAATAACATAATAATAAAAAGACCTTTTATATATTTTTTGAAATTAATATAATCTAGCATATTTTTTTAATTAAATTTTTAATAAATACCAATTGTTTGTTCGAAAGACATATTTTCTTGTCCCAAAGTATCACCTACTTTACTTGTGTCTTGTTTTCTACCTACTGTCTTTTTTTCTTCTGGAACATGGAAAAATAAATCAGATACTTGTAGGCAGTCTAATGCTCTAGGTTCTCTTACTACTAACATTTGAGGACATCCTAAAGGTTTTTTTTCAGGCATACTATGATCAAAAACTACTGAGCTTAAGAATCCTGGACCTAAGCTTCTTGTATCCCAGTCAGGTACTTTATTTGCGGGCGATCTATTTGTCCCTTTACAAACACCATCCTTCTCTTGCGGACATTTTTCTTCTGGAGCTAAAATATTGTATTTTTCTTTAAAATCAGCAACAGGAGGTATTTCTTCGTTTGGAGTATATTCATACCAAATTTGGAAAGGGTATTCAGCTCTTTTTGTTTCTCTTAGCATGGTTGTCTTACCAGGAGAAGGTTGCCTTTTTAGTTCTAAATCTTTTTCACAACCATAAGGCCCTGTTAATAAATCTTCATATACATATTTCATTTTTGCTACATATTCTTTGTTTTCATCTATAGCTTTAGCGATATCATTACCAGTAATCATAGAACCTGAGATTCTTGCAAATTCTGTTATGTGAGGTAAATAATCACTATAAGAGTTGGTTTCGGGGTCTAGTTTCTCTAAAGTATCTTTTAAGTCAGCAAGACGAATTATTATATTTTCTAAAGAATTTATAGCGTATTCATTGTTGTCTATTTGTTGATAGTATCCAGGTACTCTTCGGAATTCTTTTTTAGCTGAAGGGGTTACAGTAGGTAAGAATTCTGGTGTATAGTGTTTTTTAATTAATTTTATATATCTATCAAGCATACTTTCCATTGCATTTGTTATGTCTTGCTTGCCTGAAATACCAGCCCAAACAGTGTTTGGTTTACTTAAAGGTATTCCAGTATGAGATCTAAATATTAAAGCATAATATAAATCTAATTTTTCATATTCGTCTGGACCACTAAGTAAATCAACAACTGCACCAATTAATGCTCCAATAGCAGCTCCAATAGCTGTACCCACTACAGGTAATACTGCTGTACCAATAGAAGCTCCAATAGCAGCACCTGCTATGTAGCCCGCTGCTTTTACTAATTGTGTGATTTGTTCTACTGTTACATCTTCAGGAAAATTTGCTGCTGTTTTTGATGGTATTGTGTTTATAACTGCGGCTAAAGTATTTCTTGAATCTTCTTCAAATCCAGGATGAGGTCCTGGGATACAATAATCAAGTTGGTAAACAGTAGCAATTAAATCTTTTAATATTTCGTTTTGGGTTTTTAGCCTTTCTTGATATATTCTTTGTTCGTCTATTACAGCTTGAGTTAAATCTGTTCTTATATTAAAGTCAGAGTTTTCTCTGAGCCAAGAGCTTCTAACTGAAGAAGCTGGAAAATCTAAAGATACTTGAGTATAGGAACCTGAAGTTCTGCCACTGTCATTATAAATAAATGCACCATCTCTACCTTCAGTGGAGATACCTGCTAATCCTTTATTTAGTAAATCAGGGATAAATTTATTCATAGCTGCATCTAAAATGGTCGCGATAGCTGTGTTTAGATCATCAGCTTTTAATATGTTGTTGTCTGGGTAATTTAAGACTTTTGTCAAAGATTCTGATACAGCCTTACCAGGAGTAACGTATTCCCATCTGTTTCCAGGGCAAGCACCTATTATGTTACCAGTTGGTCTTGTTTTTGTGGTGTAGGTATCTAGGCCTCCATCATCATCGCTTCCTACAATAACTTCATATTTTTCCATTTCTTGCTTACCGTCTTCTAGTGCTCTTCTATGCTCAGCTCTTGTTATTTCTGGATCAGCAACACATCTCTCAACTCCCAAGAAACCTTCCGATTGAGCTATGTCTTGTTGTTTTCTTTGAGCTTCGTTTGAGCTTGTACCTTCTAGTTTTACAGAAATTTCATTTGTAGCAATTACATTAAAACCGATGGGATTGTTTGCTGGAACTTGAGTTATAGCATTCCAAGCGTTCCACCCTCCTGATTGGAAATCACCAAAAAATTTTGTACTAGAATAATTTGGAGTCGTCTTTTGAATTAACTCATTTGCAGAATAGCGAGCATTTATAGCAAAACGATTATTCAACGAATTAACTTGTTGTCTTAAGAAGCTTCTACCGAAAGGATAAATACTTGGATCACTTATATTTGTTCTAAAAATTAAAAGTTCATTTCGAGCAATGTCATAAAAGAAATCTCCTGGATCGCTTAAGAATAAAGGTTTACCTTCTGCTCCGTTGTTTATCCATTCTACTGTACTAAAAGTAATTTTTTGTAATAGCAATTTTACCACTATTCTTCCTATACTTTTAAGACAAGTATCATTTTCTTCAATGTTTTTAACAGTTTTTTTTGTTTCTTCTGTGTTTGCTGTTTGTTTTTTTTCTTCTTTTAATTGAGCTTCATCATAAACTGGTATTGCTTGGGATTGAGAAAATGAATCTGGTTGCTGGAGAGAGTTTTCTAATTCTTTTAGTTCTCCATCTTGTTTTAATACAAAGTCTGAATTTCTAAATAATCCTTTTATTTTAGAATTAGCTATAGCTTCTTTACACAAAGGTAATTCTTGAATTGCAGGAGTTATTAATTCTATATATCCTCCAATCCCGCTAATACCTCCTGATTCAAAACTACCACTAGTACTAAAACTACCGTTTACTTGAGCGGAAACTCTAGCTACTTCAAAAAAAGGTAAAGTAAAAGTACTTATTATTAAAATTAAAGTAATTATTTTTAAAAATATATTTTTACTCATTTATTAAAATTATTATAACACTTTTTCTAACTCTTGTTCTAATTTTTCCACACTATCTACTAAATCCTGACTATTTTTTTCATAATTAGATATTGCTGATAATCCTACAACTGGATCTCCTATAACTTTTGACATATCTATTACACTTTTTCCTGCATTGTTTGATGCATTAATTATATCTAAATGATATTCAGCGAGATCAACTGGTACAGTAATCTGTAGGGCTTTTTTAGTAAACTCAATATACATATCCCCTATTACCAATAACTCTTCAATACTTTCTGCTTTACCTTGATTTGTATATTGAACTAAGTTTCTACTTGCTATCTCTAATTCATTTCCTAATCCTTTATTTTGGTAACTTTCAAAAAGTTTTTTTAATTCTAAATAATATTTGATTTGATTTTCTGAAGTTGTGTCGTTTGTTGTTTTTATTTGATTTAGTTCATAACTATTTGGTATTTCTTTATTAACGATACTGTTTCCTAATGCTTCAGAGAAATTATTTATAGTATTCGGATCTACTTGATTTGTTTGGAGGGCAAGATAAGTTGAGAAGAATTCTTTTGCAAATTTATCTGTTTCTGTTTCTATTTTATCGTTTGCTTCATTTATGTTTAAAGATTTCTTTTTGTTTGAAACATAGTCAGTGTCAGCAATACCATCAAAAGTAAATTTGTTGTTTATATCTGTCCCCCAAAGTTTTTCTTCCCAATCATAAAGTCCATCATAGTCAGTATCAATACTCCTTATTTCACTAATAGTTTTATTGTTTATGTTTAAAAGATCCTTATTTTTAAAGGATTCTTTACGAGAAATAAAATAATTTACAACAAAAAATAAAATTACAATTAAAACTACAGAACCGATTATTTTCTGGAAATTTTTACTTGGTAAATAAGGCTGTATTTTATTAAAATTTTTCATATTAATTTTTTGATGTTGAAAATAAAGTTATGTTTGGTAAGGCAAAAGTTACTTCTTCGCATTTTTCTTCACCTCCTGATAAAAGACCACCATCGTCTTTTTCGCATTTTTTACAAGAAATTGTAGTGCTACCATTGTTTTTACCAACTATACTTTGTCCAGGTCTAACTGCGTTGCCGGATTTATTATTTATCCCTGTTCTTATTATATAGCTAGAACCACCTTTAATTGCTTTAATTTCTATGCTTTGACCAGGAACTCTACAATCAAAACCAGCATTTTCATAGCTTTCAATTTTTTTTGCTTTTAGGCCAGTAATTTTACCAGCAAAGATTCCAGACACAAACATGCGAGCTCCATAATCTGGTCTATTTAATGACTCAACTTGAAAAGCTCTAGGAGATAGAGGTGTCACACCTTGTCCTTTAATTTGAGAACTAAAAAAAGTTATACCAAAAAATATTATTAGTATTAAAATTAATTTTTGCACAAATATATTATAACAAGTGTTTTTAAAAAACAAAAGTTAATTTATGTCTTTTATGATTGAAATCCAGTTTGCGAGAGATAATTCTTCTGCTCGAGCTTTGTCTTTTATTTTATTTTTCTCAAAAATTGATAAAAAATCTATTTTTGAATTATTTTTTTTTAAATTACTAAGTAAGATTTTTCTTTTGTGAGCGAATCCTCTATGCAATATTTCCCAAAAATTTTTTTCGTCTATTTTATTTTCTTCTAATTTTTGATTTGAAATATCTGAAATTAAAATTACAGCTGAATCTACTTTCGGACTAGGAGAAAAATATCTTTTTGGAACCTTCATTATGATTGTAGGGTTTCCATAAAGTTTTACTGATATTGAAAGCAAACTTTCTTTTTTGTCTTTTGCGACTATCCTTTCTGCTACTTCTTTTTGCACCATCAATACCATTCGTTCTGGTTTATGTTCTTCTGTTAAAAATTTTTCTAGAATTGCTCCGGTTATGTTATAAGGAATATTTGCAATGATTTTGTAAGAAAGAAGCGGAAAGAATTTTTTATGATGGTCTGGCCGAGCATTAAGCGAGGAGATCCGAGTACCTCGTAAAAAATTACTTTCCGTTTCTTTCTTAAAAAGATTTAATTCTTCATTAACTAAAATCTCCAAAATGTCTTTATTTAACAAGATTAATTTACCATTTTTTATTTCTTCTTTGAACTTCTCTGATAAAATTTCTATCAAATCTTTATCTTTTTCTACGGCTATTACCTTGCTCGTTTTTTCAAGCAATTTTTCTGTTAAAACTCCTTTACCTGGTCCAATTTCTAAGATAATATCATCTTTTTTTATTTCCCCTGCTTCTATTATTTTATTTATAGCTAAAACAGATTTAAGAAAATTTTGTCCTAAACTTTTTTTTGCTTTATGAAATTTTGTTTTTTCTTTTTGCATATTTTTTTTTACAAAGGGTAACCTTTTGTAAGTTTCTTGGTAACTTTCTACTTTACAATTTATATGTATATTGTTTTTATTCCTGGGGCTTCCCCTTCTTTTTCTATTATACTAGGAGGTATATCAGAAATAAATTCGCTTGGAGAATTTATTTGTCTTGAGCCGAATATGGTTCTAAAGTTTGCAAAAGATAAGAAAAGTTTTTTCTCTGCTCTAGTAAGAGCTACATAAAAAAGCCTTCTTTCTTCTTCACTATCTTTATCATTACTCGTATTACCCAATCTTTCATGTGGGAAAAGTCCATCTTCAAGTCCTACAATAAAAACATATTCAAATTCTAATCCTTTTGAGGCGTGGACTGTTAATAATTTTATACCTTGTTTTTCTATTTTAGATTTATTTTCTTCTACCAATAAAGAATCTTGGTCCGAAGCAAGTGAAGCATCCTCAAGTAATTTTTCTATTCCTTCTCCATTTTCTAAATAATCATATTTTAAAGAAAGAGTAACCAGTTCTTTTATGTTTTCAAGTCTCTCAAGTCCTTCTTCCCCTTCTTCTTTCAAAGACTCTTCTATTCCTGTAATTTTTAAAGTAAATTTTAAAACTTCAGAAGTTTTATCTTCCGAAATTTTATTTTTTATTTTTTCTAAAGTTTCATAAAAATTATTTATTTTTAATTTTGTTTTAATTGGCAAAGTTTCTATTTCTCCTGCGAAGATTTTTGCAATTGTGGATTTCCCTATTCCACGTGCGGGGAAATTTATTATTCTTTTTATGTCCGATAGGCTTTCTGGGTTTAGACTTGCTTTTATGTAAGAGAGAATGTCCTTTATTTCTTTTCTTTCAAAGAATTTTGTTCCTAAAACTTGGTAAGCTATATTATAACGCAGCATTGCTTCTTCAAGGACACGAGATTGAAAATTAGCCCTATATAATATAGCTATTTTTGAAAGATTAATTTCACTCTTGTCCATTATCTCTAAAATTTTTGTTGCTACGAAATCCGCTTCGTCGTTCTCATCAATAGCTTCGTATAAAGAAATTTTTTCGCCGGTTTCATTTTTTGTAAATAAATTTTTCTCAGGTCTATATTTATTTTTTTTAATTATTTCGTTTGCTGCTTCGAGAATATTTTGAGTGGAACGATAGTTCTCTTCCAGGAAAACTACTTTTGTATTCTTGTAGTCTTTTTCAAAATTTAAAATATTTTTTAAATTTGCTCCACGCCAAGAATAAATATTTTGATCTGCGTCTCCAACCACACAAATATTTTTATGTTCTTCTGCGAGTAATTTACTCATCATGTATTGAATTTCATTTGTATCTTGATATTCGTCTATGTGAATATATTTGAAGCGATTTTGATATTGCTTTCTTATATTCTCATTTTCTTTGAGAAGTGTGACTGCTTTAAGTAGTAAATCATCAAAATCTAAAGCATTTTCTTTGTTTTTCTTTTTTTCATAAAGTTCCCAGACTTGAGCGGTAATTTTGTTTAAAAATTCATTAAAACTAATTGCATTTTCTTTAAATTCTTCTAATTTTGTAAATTTTCCTTTTTCTCGAGAAATTATCCCTTTTATTTTTCTTGGTTCGTATTCTTTAGGATCCAAATTAAGTTCTTTTAGACTTTCTTTGATTATAGAAATAGCATCACTTTCATCTAAAATACTAAAATGTCTAGTAAATCCTAATAAACTAGAATTTTCTTTGATAATATAAACACCCAAAGAGTGAAAAGTTGCCACAAAAGGTATGCCGTCTTGCCCTTTCGCACTTTTTTCGATTTCTTTTATTATTCTTTCTTTCATTTCTTTGGCGGCCTTGTTGGTAAAGGTTACTGCTAGGATTTCATTTGGATTTATTCCTTCTTTGATTAAATTTATGATTCTATGAGTTATAGTCTTTGTTTTTCCTGCTCCTGCTCCAGCTACTATTAGCAAAGGTCCGTCTTTATGCATTGCTGCTTCCCTTTGCATATTATTTAAACCATTTAAATGTGCTTTTTCTTCATTTTGCATTAGTTAATCTTAACATAAATATACTTTATAAAGTAGAAACTCAGGTAGACGTCGAACGTCTACCTGCTACATAGGGCAACCTTATGTGAGTTTTTTGTTGATTCCAAGGTATCTGACTATAACTTAGTATTGACAAGATTCTAATAATGTGATAGGGTTTTATTGTGTCGTTCTTTAAAAATAAGATTTTATGGTGATTTTTGCATTTATCTGCCTGAATTCAGGAATCACCAATAAAATCTTTTAAAATGAAAAATTTAGTTTTTTTAGTAATAGTCACCTCTTTCACTTTTTTTTCTTGCTCAACAAGTAAAAATTTAGTAAAACAAGACAAAACTTTTACTGAGTTTTCACTTGGAATTGTAGAAAACTTCGAATTGACTCCGAAAATGCTAGAGTCGGTTCAATTTTTCTCAAGTACAGATACTATTGTGCTTGCAAAAAGTACAAAAGTAGCCAGTGGTACTGTATCAGAAGACGGAACATTATTGCTTACAGGTGGAGAGCCAACCAAACAAGTAATAATTTTACCGAATACTCCCGGAATAATAATTCCGAGAGGGGTAATTCTTGGGGATGATAAAAAAATTAAAGAATTAAGAGTTTCCTTTTCAGAAAAGGAAAACAATTATTTAATTTTTTTACCCTCTGATGACGAATTTGGTAGTTTTGTTTTATCACAAACAGAAATAAAAAGTGTTTCCAGGGGCGAAGGTTCTCCTTTGATGATCAAGTTATTTTATTTAGAAGAGCAAGATCAGAAAAAGATTGAACCAGGCCGCATTGTCGGCCAGAAAAAACCTACAGTAAATCAAAAAATTATTCCTGAATATAAAGTTGTTCGGAATTAATTTTTTTAAAAAAACTAAAATCTAAAAAGCGTTTTGAAGAATTTCTTCAAAACGCTTTTTTATTTTTAGATTTTAATTCTTATTCTTTTCCAAAAGCTTCGGCTGCTTCATTTCTGAAATTCTCTGATTCTTCGGCTACTATTTCAAGGAAATTAGGAATTTTCTCTCCAAAGAAATTCATTAATTCATCTGGGGCAACATCATTATCAAGCAATTTTTCATAATTTGCTAAATCCTCTTCAGATAACATAGGTAAAGTTCTCATTAAAACAGACTGGAAGATAATTCCTCCTATTTTATTGATTGTTTCTTCTTGCTTGTCTTCTGGTAAATCTTTTATGTTAAACAATTCTATTATATTTTCTCTTATTTTTTGCATTTTTTTTATTTATCCTTTGTAATTTTACTTAGGAAGATTAATTTATAATTTATTTATACAAATCATCAAAGTATGTTTTTCCTTTTATTATTGTATCTGATTTAGGAAGCGGAGTTATATCTTCATTTTTTTCTAAAATAACTTTACTTAAAATCCCTTTCTTTTGAGCTTCAAGCAAACACCTATTTATATAATCATCTATTTGTTCTTTTTTACCTAAACCAGTACCCCAAACTCCATTTTTAGGTTTAAGTCCAGTTAAATATTTTAATTTATTTAAATAATCACTTAAACTATCATTGCTAATTGCTTTCATATATTTCGTGGCTCCAACATCTTTTATTTTTACCCAAGTATTTTTTTCTGTTCCAAATAAATTATTTATATTTTGATCTCCTAACTTTTTAACTTCTTTTAAATCATTAATTGTAACCTCATAATCAAATTTATCTGCAACTTTATTTATTTCCTGTAATTCTTTATCACCTTTTATTTTCTCAATAAGAGAATCTGAGGTTTTTTGATTATCAAGAATATCTTCAGTTTTTGTAGTTATTTTGTAATTTTCATAATTAATTTTATGTAATAAATCTTTTGTTTCTTTTATTGACAATTTATTATTTTCTAAATAAGTTTTTAGGTTAGCTTGCTTGTTTAAAGCATCAACATATTCTTTTTCTAGCGCTTTAAAAATCTTGAACTCTTCAGGACTGTAAGTATGATTAGGATCTTTAATATTTATAAATTTTAGGAAATTTGCTTTTTCTAACCCAGCCCAAGATGGAGATTTCTCCACATTAAAAACTTTCTCTGGAGCTTGTATTTCATCTTTTGATAAAGAATCTGGTGTTATTTTATTTTGTCCTGAGTTTATCCCTAATTTTAGGTCTTCTTCTAATTCTCTTTCTGTGTAAAATTCTGGTGGGTGTTGAAAATTATTAAAACTTGTTCCTTGCTCTGTATTTATTATTTTCTCTGGAGCTGGATAAGTTTTATTGTCACCTTGTTCTATTGTATTATTTGTTTTCTCATAAGAATATTTTTTATCTTCAAAATCTTCATAAGCTTTATCATAACCTTTACCTTCAAAAGATTCTCCTTGTTTATGAGTTTCTAAAATTTCTCCATTTAATTTTGTTTCTTCTACTATTGGGTTACCATTTGAATCTAATTTTAAAATATAAGCAATTTGATTTTTGCCGTCTTCTGAAATACGGATTTCGTGACCTTCTTGATCCATATAGCCAAATTTAATAGCTAGGTTTTTCATTTCTTTTGCTACATATTTAGCATCATCTAATTTAGAATGATCAATACCCAATTTATTTGCTAGACCTTTATTGGTAATTAATTGATCACGAAATGCATAAGTAATACCCACCCTTTCCTTACCGTCGATTATCGCTTCTTTTGGAATGTTTATTTTATTTTCTGGAGTTTGTGGATTAGTTATTTTTCCTCCTTGTGTTTCTGTTTCTGGTGTTTCATTTTTTACTATATTTTTAGTTTTTTCTGGTTCACTTAGTGTGTTTTCTTGATTTTGTATTGTTTCAGTCTTTGGGGTTTGTTGATCTGTATTTTCAACAACTTCTTCTGTTTTCAGCACAGTTTTGTTTTTAGTAATTTCTTCTGTCTTGGTTTCAGTATTTTCTTTTTTACTAAACAATTTTTTCAACCACCCTTCATTTTCACTTTTTGTTTTTTGGGTATTTTGAGTAGCTTCTTCTACTTTAGATGCTTCTTTGTTTTCTGAATAGTTTTTAGGTTCTTCTTCTAAATCTCCTAAAGATAAAGAAGCAAGCACACCCACTCCAGTTACATTAGAAATTAAACCACTAGCTAGACTTTTCGCAGTTTTTATTCTGTTTATAGAATAGTCAATTTTTTCAAATTCTTTTTGAATTTGAGGTAATTTATCAATAAATTCATTTATATCTAGAATTTTTTCAGAGTTTTTTAATCTTTCTTTTTTATCTTTTTCTTCTTCTATCCAAAAGTTTGCAACCATACTAGTAGATAGTTTAGCAGCTAGACCTCCTCCGATTATTAGAGCAGTGGTAAGACTTGATAATGCTACAACAGATCCTGCTCCTACTATTCCTAAACCTACTTTACTGTAAATTGATAAAGATTTAAATTTCTCTTTACTTTTATTTAAAAAATCTAAATCAAAATTCTTATCTGACGCCCAGACAGCAAGAGAACTAGCTATGCCTGAAAATATTACTCTCCTAGCGATCCTAGCTTCTCCACTTATTGATTCAGATTTAATATTTAAATATTCTCCTACTCCGAAAATAGAAAGTCCAATAAGTCCAGCTGATGCTACAGCACGAACTACTTTTTCTTTTCCTGTTCTTTCATTGTAATCTTTATTCCACCATTTTGTGAATTTATTATCTAAGATGTTAAATTTTGATTCTTTGGTTTTAGATTTTTCTTCAAGGAATATTTCTCGCGCAAGATTTTTCTTTTCTTCTTCTGTTAAATCTCTTCTTTCTGCAACTTCTTTTTCTAATATTTTTTGCAAGATTAAATTTTTAATATCTAAAACCTCTTCATTTTTAGATTCAAATTCTGTTATTTCTTCTGAAGTTTTTTCAGGTTCATTTGCAGGATTGTTTAATTTTTCCGTATATAAATCATTTACAGTTTTACCTTTGTGTTTATATAATTCGTTTATTGTTTTTTGTGCTTCTTCTAATACTTCAATTTCTCTATCTTTTTCTGCTAATTGTTGCTCTGTTTGTGTCATCTTACCTCTTAGATTTGCTGTTTTTTTTTCTAACTCATTCAATTTTATTTGCGCTTCAGCTAAACCTTCTGGGTTTTGATTTAAACCCGTTTCAACTTTCGCTTTGTTAATAGTGGTTATTTCTGATATTTCTTCTGCTACTCCTCTTAACTCTTCTTGTCCTTTTGATTTTGTTTCCGGGTTTTCTATTGCATCAACAATAGCTTCCCCTTTGTGTTGTTGTGCTAAAATATTTTCAACTTCTTGTTCAATTAATGTTCGGAATTCTTGATTATTAACATATTCTTTTTCTTTTTTAGTTAAGTTGTTAATTTCTGTACCAGAAACAATTTTGTTTATTATTTTTTCAACATCTGTTTTTGTTTTTGGTTTTAGGTCTTGTAAATTTTTCATATAATAAAATTATCCTTGTAATTCTTTTCTTAATTTTTCTATCTTCTCTTTCTCTAAAATTTTGCTGTATTTTTTAATTATTTTTTTTTGTCGTTCTGATATAGCTCTTAATTTTTCTAGAGCTTCTTTGTAAATATTTTCTTGTTTTATTTTTATATTAGTTTTTTGCATTCTCAATATATTATAACTTTTTATTTTTTTAATTCAAAAATATTTTAAGGAAAGAAGGAATCTATTTTATGTACTCAACCTCACCTCTTTCTTTTAAAACCCAAAGATCCCCTTCTTTTTTGAATTTGGCTGGTCTAACTGTTTTCATTAATTTTATATCTGGTGAATCTGAACGTCCTTTAGGTAATTTAAATAAAGGTTCTAGTTGTCTATCCCCAAAAGATCCAAGCATTTTTGTGATTGAATTACTTTCTAACAAGAATAAAACCATTTGCCCGTCTTTTTCTTTTAATTCATATAAAGACATGGGGGTTTGATTTGGTCTCGCTTTTGCTATTTTCATACTTTTCCCATCAGCCTCTATGTCGTAGTGATAACTTGTATGCCAGGCTTTATAATTCTCCCGTCCGTCTCTTTTGGTTTCAGATTTAGGTTCTCCTAATGCTTTTAATTCTGTATTATATTCAGTAACTATTTTATCTAAATTATTTTTTTCTATGTCTTTTAAGGAAGTATCTTTTCTCATATTCCCCTCTTCTGTCAAACTATCATAAGCAGTATTTAAATTATTTTCTAATATATTATATATTTCATCATCAGTTAAACTGGTATTAGAATCAACAATAACACTATATGCTACATATCCCATTCCTGCACCTCGTTGATGATCATATAAAATTACACCCTTGTGGTACCTAACTCCATTCGCTAAGTCTTCTTTAAATGAGAATTTATCACCATTTTTGCCGTTTTGGATAGATGCTTTCTCCCAAAATCTTTCAGATCTTAGATCTACAGCAGTATAATATGATTTCTCAGATTCTTTGACTTTAAATCCACCAATAGCTCCATGTAACACAGAGTTATTGTGTACAACCATAGTTTCCTTTATTTTTATATTTATTTTTTCTAATTCAGATTTTTCATTACTTATTTTTTTCTCTGCATCGTTTTGTTTAAGGGTTTCTTTGTTTTCAGAATTTTCTTTTTTCTTAATACTTTTCAATATATCATCTAATTTCTCACTTGAATAAATTAATACTTCTCTTGGTTTACCTCCTTGTGCTGGCCCTACGATACCTAGTTGCTCCATTTGATCCATTATTCTTAATGCTCGATTATATCCTAGTTGTAATTTTCGTTGAATTAAAGAAGTGGATCCATGTTGAGTATTCACAATTAATTTAGCCGCATCTTCAAAAAGTTCGTCTAATTCAGAAAATTTTATGTTTTCTTTATTTTCTATTTCTTTATCAGTGCTCGGGTATTTTTTGTCTTCTTCTGTGCTATTTAATTCAGTTTTATTTTCTTCTTGTTTTTTATCTTTCTTGTTTTCTTCAGTCAAAGATAAAATAATCTCTTTTAATTCAGTTATTTCTTTATTTAATTCATTAAATTCTTTTTTATATCCTTCAAGTTTGCGAGCTATTTCTTCCCTTTCTTCTTTTAGATTTTTTAATTTTTCATCTTTAGAAATTTCATTTTTATTATTTCCAAAATTAGGTTTTTTTTCCATAATCTTATTATCTCAAATATTTTATAAAAAGAAAAATAAAAAAGCCCGACTTCTCTTTTGAAGTGGGCTTTTGATTTTTTTGCTACATTTTTGTAGCTGGTGGAATTTTTTCCGCATTTTTTTGAGACTCCTGGGCCTCAGAAGTGGTTTCTGAGGTTTGGTTTTGTGGATAAATTTCTGCACCTAGGTAGTCGTTTTCTCCTCTGATTCCGAGGTATATTCCGTTATACGGAACCACTACGGCTCCTGAAGGAAGAAGCATATATCCTGCCGGAACCCAAGTTCCTTGTGGTCCTGGTTTCCCCGGAGCTGGTCCACTTTCATCTGTTTGGATTGACTTCCCACTTACATCTTGGTTTTGATTATTGGCATGACTTCCGAGTTTTTTCCTAGAAAGCCAATGGAACAACTCTCTTAACAACCAAAGTAATAAAATTAATATTCCTAAGGCCAATGCTATAAAAAATAGCCAACCAAGCAATTCCCAAGGCATATTCCAACCAGGGTTGTATTTTTTGGTTCCAGAATATGGAATAGGAGAAAAACCCTCTTCTTCTACCTTAATCGGCCTGCTGTGCGATGTACTTTCTCCTGTATAAGTATATCCTGCAGCTTTCAGATCTTCGTCTGAAAACTTACAAGGAACTGTTTGTGTAGTTGTACTGGACTCTGTTGTCCAGCCAGTGATTTTTTGACCTTGAAGTCTTTCACCGTTACATCCATATCTTGGCGCTGTGTTTGGCACCTGGTTGTAGTATTCCAGAGTGGCTTCTACGCCTTTTAATACTCCGGGGCCAACTTTTTGGTCTTTTTTGGGTTCATTACTACATGAAGAAAGAAAAAATCCAGAAAAAATTACTATTAAAAAAACTATTGTCCTCATTTTTAATAAATTTAAGAGGTTTTAAAATAACTATCTATCACACTATAGCATATTTTATCTGTAATGTCAAGTTTTGATATTGACTTTGTTTTAAAAGGTTATAAAATGATTACTTTTTACTTTTCCACAAGGAAATCCTAAAAGGGTTGACTAAAACCTCTCATTTGCTACCCTTTATATGTACCGACACAGGGGCAAGGTTTACATGACCGAAAACAGAAACGACAGTAACCATCACATTAAATTTGTTTAATTTACAAGGGAGTCTATTGTAAAATCTATATTTATAAGCCTAAATTGGCTTTTAAATCATGACTAGAGACAGGTTTTTTGTGAAAAAAATATTGTTTTATATATAAATTTTCTAAAATATCCCGATTTACGACCACTTTACCCATACTTTTGGGGTTTTTGGCTTTACCTAATTCAGCAGACGCAAATTTCTTTGCAAGCCTATTAAACAGAGAAGCTTCAGCTAAAGAAGAGGTAAAAACTACAGAAAACCTACAAAACATTAGTCTTCTTGAGGCTAATATTTCTTCTTCAGCTATTTTAAATAAAAAAGAATCAAATGAGAGCGTCCCACTTATTACTTCAGGGGACGCTCTTTTACCTGCTGTAGGCCCCCTAACTCCTACTGGTGAGACAGAAGATGATTCTTTTTCTTATCAAGAAATAAGTATTTACGTGGTTCGTCCAGGAGACAATATTAAAGACATAGCCGAAATGTTTAATGTTTCTGTTAATACTATCCTTTGGGCAAATGACATGAATAAAGGAGATAAATTAAAAACTGGAGATAGTTTGATTATTCTACCGGTTGATGGTGTAAAGCATGTTGTTAAAAAAGGAGATACTATTAAAAATATAGCTAAAATTTACGGAGTTGAAACTCGTGATATTTATGAATTTAACTCCTTAGATGACAACACTCTACTCTCTGTTGGAGAAGAAATAATTATCCCTGGAGCTGAAATCAAAGAACAAGCAAAACCAAAAACTACTATTACTAAAAAACCTACTTCTTCAAAATCTACAGGATTAACCAACTTAAATAAAAATATTCAAGGTGGAACTATTCCTAATAATTTTAGAATTGCGGATAATTCTACTCCAATTTCAGGATATTTTATAAAACCTGTTGAAGGGCCTAGATGTCGTTTAACTCAAGGTAAACACGATCGTTATGCTATTGATATCGGTTGTCCTACTGGTACTCCTATTTATGCGTCAGCTGGAGGAAAAGTAATCTTTGCTAAAGTCGGCTGGAACGGAGCTTTTGGTAATTTAGTAATTATCGCTCACCCTAATGGTACTCAAACTTTCTATGCTCATCAATCAAAATTAGCAGTATCTATTGGAGATCAAGTTAATCAAGGAGATGTTATAGGATATGTTGGAAATACTGGTCGTTCGACTGGTCCTCATATTCACTTTGAAGTTCGTGGTGCTAAAAATCCAGGATTTGATAACTCTTGGGCTAGGTAAAAATTAATATAAAACCAGTAATATTTTTATCTACACAAAATAAAAAGAAATATTTTTAGGTCCTCGGGTCGTCTTAAAAGACTCAACCAGACCATAAAAATATTTTTTTTTATTTTGTGTTTTATTATTAATGACTTTCAAATAAACCTAAAAGCATCATTATCCCTACTCCAATAATAACAAATATTATTTGAGCTATAAAATCTCTCGTCTTTTTGCTTTTTTGTAATTCTGGCACAAGGTCAGCTAAAGCAATATAAATAAATCCTCCAGCTGCGATAGGTATAATATAATCAATTACATGTTCGCTAGTAGATCCTAAAGTGAAAACAAATAAAAGCCCTAAAACTGAAACTAACGCTGAAGCAAAGTTAAGCCACAGAGCTTTTATTTTACTATAGCCACTATGGAGTAATACAGCAAAATCCCCTATCTCTTGAGGTATTTCGTGAAGCAATACAGCAATAGTAGTTGCAATACCAACAGGAATACTTACTAAGAAACTCGCTCCGATAATAACTCCATCTAGAAAATTATGTAATCCATCAGAAACTAAAACTAATTTCCCTACTGGATGAATATGTTTTTCATCTGAATCATTTTCATGATGATGCCAATGTAGATACTTTTCAAGTATAAAAAATCCAAAAATACCTACTATAAACAATACTCCAGCAAATTCATTATGTCCTTCTTCGAAAATATGAGGGATTAAATGCAGAAAAACATCACCAAGCAATGCACCAACAGCTAAGCTAATAAATAAAGTTAAATACTTTTTTAAAATTTCTGTTTTTAAAGATAAAGCAAAAACTCCAATAAAAGAAACTAGACTCACTAATAAGACACCAATAAAAGAGTAGATATAAACACTACTCATATTTAAAGAATTAATATATTCTATAGTCATAATTAAAGATTACTCTACTTGCAACTTTTTTGCAAGTAATTAAAATATATCAAAATATCAAATCAAAAAAAACACTGATAAACATCAGTGTTTTTTTGATTGTGCGGGATAGGGGAATCGAACTCCTAACCACAGTTTGGAAAACTGTTATTTTACCATTAAACTAATCCCGCTTCTCTTCACATTTTTATAATATCAAAATTTTAAAAAATTTCAATATTATATTGTCGGGCTGCCGCGAATCGAACGCGGTCTAAACGCTCCCAAAGCGCTTGTACTACCGGTATACTACAGCCCGAATGTTTACTTTTAAAAAACTTTATTAACATACTCAGCGTTTAAACGCTCTCTAATAAGTGCGCTTGTACTGACCTTCATACTACAAGTTTATTAATTAAAAACTTAACAAATTAGATTATAGCACTTTTTTTAATTTTATCCAGTTTTTCTTATCTTATAAAATTAAAAATTTAATTTATTATATTGGGGATAACTTTAACTTTAGCTTTTTTGTTTTCTAAATCTAAATAAACAACTAGTAAATCAATTTGCCAATCCCAATCCCCATGTTTTTTATCAGACATTAAAAAAGTTTGTATTGTCCGATATAATCTTTTTATTTTCCATGGATGCATATTGTCTTCAGGTTTATAATTGTTTGTTTCATACGAAACATTGCTTAATAATGTTCTACATGAAACACTTTTAACCTCTATAAAATATAACTTATTTTGTTTTTTAGCAATTATATCTATTTCACCCCATTTTCTTGTGTAATTACGATCAATTATTATAAAATCCTGTTTCACAAGAAACTTTACAGCTACATTCTCACCAGTTTCACCTATTTTTTGAGTTTTTGATGTAAATATTTTAGGCATATTAATTGTTACATATGTAACTAAATTATAATGTTTCACGTGAAAACAAAAACTTAATTTTAGCCTTTATTTATAATATTTTCTAAAATATACTTATTTTATAAGCATATTTTAGATTTTATAGGTCTAAAAAGACATTTTTTATATTGTCCTTTATAAACAATAATCACATAGTTATCCACAGTTTTTGTCAAAAGTGTTTATTGTTAAAAGGTTATTTAAAGTTAAAAGGACAATAAGTCAAATCCAATAAAAATTACTCAGTAATTGTGGACCCCGGAAGGATTCGGCTACTACATAGTCAGGTATTTTTCGACATTTTTTTAAAAACGTGAACCGAAAAATCTTTCAAATCCTACCGAAAGCAAATTTATTGCTTTCTTGTGCACCCGGAAGGATTCGAACCCTCAATAACGGTTCCGAAGACCGTTGTGATATCCATTTCACCACAGGTGCAAGAAACAAATATATTATTACATTATTTTATTGATAATACAAATTCATCTATAATAATAAAGGTTTTTTGTAAATTGCATTTTAAATAAGAAAGTATTATAATATTTTAGTTATTCAAAAGTTTTAGTTTATTAAATAATAAAAGCGGTGTTGGTTTAGTGGTAGAACACGTCCTTGCCAAGGATGAGACAGGAGTTCGATTCTCCTACGCCGCACATATTCCAAGTAAATGGAAAATAACTATAAAAATCTAATAGAAAAAGTTCCAAACTATGTTTTGGATGTTGTAAACGTTTTAGATCAAAATCATTTTGAAGCTTTTTTAGTTGGAGGATGTGTTCGTGATCTTTTTTTAGCTAGAGAACCTAAAGATTGGGACATAACCACAAATGCGAAACCTGAGGATATAATTAAGATTTTTGATAAAACAGTTTATGAAAACAATTTTGGAACTGTTGCTGTTTGTGTACCAATACAAAGTTTAACTAATATAAATGTTTTAGGTGAAACAGATAATATTCTTAAAAATAATGTGCCACGTGAAACTTTAAATGATTTAGATGATAATAAATCAGACTTATTTATACAAATCCTCTCTAATCAAGATAAAAATTTTGTTTCAAGTGAAACAAAAGAAAGTAATGTTATACATGAAACATCTAAATATTACATAATTGAGGTAACACCATACAGAAAAGAAGGTAAGTATACAGATTTTAGGCATCCAGATAGCGTGTCCTTTAGTGACAACATAGAAGACGACCTAAAAAGAAGAGATTTCTCAGTAAATGCTTTAGCTTTGTGTCCTTTAGAGGATAAGCTTTCTTTTAAAGATTTATTTAATGGATTAGAAGATTTAAAAAATAAAAAAATTAAAACAGTAGGTAATGCTGACGACAGGTTCAATGAAGATGCTTTGAGAATGCTTAGAGCTATTCGTTTTTCTGTAGAACTTGATTTTGTTTTGTCTTCTGAAACTTCAGAAAGTATTTTTAATAATTCTCATTTAATAAAAAACATTTCTAGTGAAAGAATTCGCGATGAATTTGTAAAAATAATTATGTCTCCGAATCCTGCTTTTGGAATTGTCTTACTTCAAAAATTAAATTTATTAAAATATATTATTCCAGAATTAGAAGAAGGAATAAATTGCGAGCAAGGGGGAGCGCATAAATTTGATGTTTATAATCATTTACTAGAAGCTTTAAAACATTCTGCTGATAAAAATTGGCCTTTGGAAATAAGGTTATCTGCTTTGTTCCACGATATCGGTAAACCAAAAACTAGAAGAATAGTTACAGCAGAACCAAAAGCAAATTTTTCTGAGGTCCTCGGTTCTCCTCGCCAAAAGCTCGGCCAGACCGTCAAAAAAATTTCTTTTGGCTCTGCTGTTAAAAAGCCTTACACTTTTTACGGGCATGAAGTTGTTGGAGCTAGGATGACTAAAAAAATAATGGAGAGATTAAAATTTTCTCGCAAAGAAATTGATCTTGTTTATTCTTTGGTTTACAATCATATGTTTTTTTCTGACACCGAACAAATAACTTTATCTGCTGTTAGAAGAATTATCAATAAGATGGGTGTGGAAAACATTTGGACTTTAATGAAAGTGCGTGAATGCGATAGGGTGGGAATGTCTAAAGTAGAAGCTCCTTACAGACTTCGTAAGTATCACGCTATGATAGAAGAAGCTCTAAGAGACCCTATATCGGTCAAACAATTAAAAATAGATGGCAATTATTTAATAAAGGACATGAATATAAAACCAGGCCCAAGAATGGGCTATATTTTGAATGTCCTTTTAGAAGATGTGTTAGACGATCCAAAGTTAAACGAAATAGAAATTTTAAAAAAAAGAGTATTAGAATTAAATAAATTAGACGACAAAAATCTAGCTATTTTAGCAAATAAGGCAAAAGAAAAGAAAGAAGCATTAGAAGAAGAGGAGGTAAAAGGGTTACACGCGAAACATAAAGTGAGATTGGGATAGGGACCCAATCGCAAGGCCGGATCCTGGCGAGGCGAGGAGGGCTCGCGAGATTTTTCAGCAGAAAAATACTAGCGAGAAGAAATAACACTGTTTCACGAATAACATTTCTATATGTTTCATATGAAATACAAAAACCTCAGTTTTACAACTAAGGTTTTTGTATTTATTAATATTAGCCTGTATATTTTTCTCTATGCTCTAAATATTTTAGATGTTGTTGTTTTTTCTTTTCAAATTCTTCTTTTTTAGTTCCATGAGTTTCTATCATTTGTGAAGCATAATTTGCACCTAGATAATGAGGCATAACCACAAAAGAGGCTCCATGTTTATATAATTCTTTGGTATGTTTTATGTCATGAGAGATAACTATAATTATTCCATCTTTATTATGGTTATGATAATAAGAAACTAAATTTAAATTAGTTTTAAAATCGGGAATTGTAGAAACAACCAATTCTGTTTCTGTTAAATTTATTTCTTCTAAAAAGTTTACATCTTCAGCGTCTCCGTATTTATAAGGAATACCACGACTCTCTAATTTATTTATAGATTGAGGATCAAAATCTACAACCAGGTGTCTGTTTTGCATTTTTTGAGCTACATTAACAAAATCAAAACCAACTCTATCGTAACCAAATATAATCATATTGTAAGGATTTTCGTTGGATATTTTTTCATTAGTTTTTTCATTTTTTCTAAATTCAAAAATTTTAGTAATTTTTCTTGTGTTTTCGTAAATCTTATCAGCATAAATTATCAGATAAGTAGAACCAGCAATAGTAATAACTCCAACAAGTGTGATTAGGGAAACTATTTCTTGGTTTAAATGACCTGAGGAAAGACCTAATGCCATAAGTATTAGAGAGAATTCACTGATTTGTGCTACGGTTAGTCCTGCCATAAATCCAGTTTTACTTTTGTATCCCAATAAATTCATTAATATGATTACAATAATAGGGTTTCCAATAAGTACAAAAATAGAAAGAATTATTGCTGGGATTAAAATTGCTGATAGATTAGCAATAATTATATGGGACCCAAGCATAATAAAGAAAATAACAATAAAGAAATCACGAAGTGGTCTCATGCGAGAAGCTATTTCTTGAGAGAAGGGTGATACAGCAAGGGAAACACCGGCAACCAGAGCTCCGATTTCTAGAGAAAAACCAAATTCATAAAACAAAGCTGCGAGACCAAGTCCCCAAGTTAAAGAAAACAAAAATAAAGATTCTTGAGATTTCGCTAAAAAATTTGTTAATCTAGGAAGTATATATTTACCTAAAAAGTATAAAATTATAAAGAACAGAAATACCTTAAACAATATTGCAATTGGATTTTCATTTGTAGTCGTACTTGATGCCCAAAGAGAGACAAATAATAAAATAATAGTAGCGACCACATCTTGAACTAGAAGAAAACCAATTGAGATTTTCCCATATAGTTTATTTAGATCGCCTTTGTCTGAAAGTAATTTTAATATAATAATAGTACTACTAAAAGTTAGAGCTATTGCTCCATATAAAGAAGCAGTGTCGTTAAATCCTAAAGCTTTAATTAAGAAAAACCCAAGTAAAGAAGTAAAAAGAATTTGCCCTATCCCTGTTACAAGAGAAACTTTACCAACTTCGCGTATAACGTCGGGTTTTAAAGAAAGTCCAACTATGAAAAGAAGTATTGCTATTCCTAGTTTTGAGAAAAGTTCTATGTATTCGTTAGAAGTTATAATATTTAAAAAATAAGGACCAACAATTATTCCGCTTAATATGTAACCTACGACTAAAGGTTGACGGAGGAATCTCATAAAAGTAGAAACAATTGTGGCTATTGCTAAGATAATACCAATTTCTATAAATATATGCATATATAAATAATAACATAAATTAAATTTGATTTAATATTAACTTTTATTGCTTTTTCCTTTAAATCTTGTATAGTATTTTTGAGATTCGTTTTTCGTTAACTTTTAAAATTTCATTGTTATGAGTACAACAGTAGTCAGAAAAAGTCCTCAAGAAGAGAGGCAAGAGTTGATAAATTCTCTAGTTCCAGAATTGAGAGAATTTGTTGATTATTATAATTTCGGTGATGAAGCTTTGGCTTTTATAGCCAAATTTCCAGAAGGATCTCCGTTTTTTTTAAAAAATGGTAAGATCGCTCATTTTGGTGAAGGGGGTTATTTGCCTGATTTGTTAATTATTTTAAAAAATAGAGGAGACAGCTATGTAGCTAAAGATCAACATCAATTTCTTTCTCTTTTTAGGTTGGTTTTTAATCTACCAAAAGAAGAAAAAGATGGTAAAAAAATATTAATTTACCACAACCCTACTATGAAGAGAGCACTATGGCTTGATCACAGAACGCAGGATGTTAGATTTCTTTTAGAAGGTGTAGACATTACAACAAAAGGAAGTACTTCTTATATAGAAATTTAAATGTAAGTGAGTAAAAACATTAGCCGGTGGAATATTAAATTTCGCCGGCTACTTTTATTTTTAATTATCTTTTTTATTTTTCTTTAAGCTTTCAATAAATTCAATAATATTTTCTTTAAATTCTATTTGGTATGGATAACGAGCAACAAAAGAAATTTTACAAATAATTTCGCCCTTATCTCCATAGTCAAAATTTAATTTATATTTTATTCCAGTGTAACCTTTGTAATTACCAACCCTGTCTAACTCTCTTTTAGGTAATTTTTCTTCTAAATGATTTTTTACTTTTGAAAGCCAGACAGAAAAAGAATCTTCAAAAATTTCATTTAAATAAACTGTTTTTAAAACTATTCTACGATAATCGTCAGTTTTTAAATCTTGGAGTTCTACGTTTTTCCCAATAAAAAGAAAGTTTGGAATTCTGTGAAGTTTACCATTATATTCTCCATCTTCATCTTTACCTGCAACAGCTACATAAAGAGGGTTTACTCTAATTATTTCTCCTAAAGCGTTTTCTATTTGAATATCGTCTCCGGTTTTATATAAAGTTAAAATATAGAAAAAACTAATAAAAGAAAGGATCATTTCTCTTAAAGTTAAGATAAAAGCACCGGCTGCTATAGCAAGCACAGACCAAGCTTCTATGTTTAGAATTGCAATTATTAAAATAAAACCAATTAAAAAACTAAAAAGTCTAAAAATATCAATCCATTGATATTGACGATAATAAGTTATTGATAATTTTTCTACTTCTTCGAACTCTTCTATTTTTACCTTTCGATTTTTATATTTTGCTTTAATTTTATTTTTTAAGATTCTTGAAGTTATTTCTATTATTATTAAAACAACAACAATAATATCAGCAATTATTTGATTTGTAGTTAAGTTATTTATAAAATCGATTATTACATTCATTTTTCTATCATAGCATTTTTTTAATTTATTTTAAATTTTTGTTTTTTATGTTATTTTAAATGTATGAGAAGTAAAGGCAAAATAGGGATTTTTGATTCAGGTTTGGGTGGCTTGATCATAACCAAAAGTATAGTAAAGAATTTATCGAAATATAGTTATGTATATTTAGGTGATACTAAAAGGGTTCCTTATGGTAATCGTTCGCACGAGACAGTTTATGAATTTACTTGTGAAGCTTTAAAATATCTTTTTGAAAAAGAGCAATGTAGTTTAGTGATACTTGCTTGTAATACCGCTTCAGCAAAAGCTTTACGCAAAATTCAGCAAGAATTTTTACCTAATTTTTTTCCTAATAAAAAAGTCCTTGGGGTTTTAATACCTACTACAGAAGAAGTGATAAATTATAAAAAAATAGGAATAATTGCAACAAAAGGTACAGTGGGAAGTCATACATTTAAAACTGAAATTAATAAATTAAATTCTAAAGCAAAAGTTTTTGAAATTCCGACTCCTTTATTAGTGCCTATTATAGAAGAAGGGGAGAATCATCTTGCAATCCCAATAATTCAAAAGTATTTAAAACCTTTAATTGCGAAAAAAATTGATGTTTTAGTTTTAGGCTGTACGCATTATCCAATTTTAAAAAAAGAGATAAAAAGTATTATAGGAGATAAAATTAAAATTATTTCTCAAGACGAAATCATTCCGAAAAAATTAAATGAATATTTAAATCATCACCCTGAAATAGAGAAAAAATTATCTAAGAACAAAAATATAAAAATATTATTTACTGATATTACCCCTACAGTAGAAGAATTAACTTTAAAATGGTTCGGTAAAAATACAAAAATTTCTTTAGTAAAAATTGATAATTAAAATTCTAAATAAATAGGGCAGTGGTCGGAGCCGGGGTAATTTTTCATCATGCCTACGTCTTTTATTTTATTTTTAAGACTTTTGTCTATAAAGAAATAATCTATTCTCCAGCCGACGTTGCGGTCCCTCGCGCGAGTTTTTTGATCCCAATATGTATATACGTCTTTCACGTCTTTATTTTTTTCACGCCAAATATCTATAAAATCATTTTTAATAACCCGATCTATCCAAGCTCTTTCGATAGGCAAGAATCCAGTATTCTCAACGTTCTCTTTTGGGCGAGCGAGGTCTATCGGCGTATGAGCAGTATTGATATCTCCACAGAAAATAACTTTCTCTCCATTTTTACGAAGCTTTAGAATAAATTTTAAAAAAGCATCATAAAATTTTAATTTGTATTCTAGTCTGTGAGGACCCGAGCCACCATTAGGATAATATCCTGTTATAAGAGTAAAGTTTTTAAATTTAGCGACGAGTATGCGTCCTTCTTGGTCGAGTTCTTTTATTCCAATACCCTCTGAAACAGAAATGGGTTTTTCGCGACTATATATAGCCACCCCACTATAACCTTTGCGGGTTTTAGAATGTGAGAAGAAAGCTTGATAATTTTTATAATTTAAATATTTTTCAGGAATTTGGTCGCGCTCTGATTTGGTTTCTTGAAAGCAAACTATATCAGGATTGTATTTCTTAAAAAGAGGTTCAAAGTTTCCTTGTTTGATTGTTGCCCTCAGTCCATTAGTATTCCAAGATATTATTTTCATCATATGTGTATTATACACTTGCTATGTTTTTGTGTTAATAGTACTCTTAAAGAGAGATTAGTTTTGGATGAAAAAAATTATAAGGCCTTGTTGTAGGGAGCAAGGTCTTTTATTTTTTTCTCTTGTGGAATTTTTTATGAATTTCAAGTAGTTGTCTATCTATTACGTGAGTGTAGATTTGAGTTGTTGCAATATTTGCATGACCTAGCATAGTTTGCACGGAACGAATATCTGCTCCGTTGCCAAGCAGGTTTGTAGCAAAGCAATGTCTTATGACGTGAGGCGTAACTTTTTTAGTAATACCGGCTTTGATTGCGTACTGTTTTACTATTCTCTCAACACTGCGACGAGTGAGAGCGCCTGTAGGCATCAACTTAGTATTTTTATTTTGGGTTTTTAACTCTTTTTTGATTTCTTTTCCTACTTGCACAAATAAAGCTTCTTCCATGTCTTTTCTTAAAGCTAAATATTTTTTTAAAGCATTTTTTGCTTCGTCTGTGAGAAATACTACTCGAACTTTATTTCCTTTACCACGAATTGAGAATTGATCTTGATTAAGATCTAAATCTGAGGTAAGGGAGCAAAGCTCAGAAACACGTAGGCCCGTTGAAAAAAGTAATTCTAAAATTGCTTTATCTCTCCAGGCTTTTAAATCTCCTTCTTTAATATTTATCAAAGGTGCTTCAAGTAGGCGAATTAATTCATTTTCATTTATTACATCAATGGTTCTTTCTCCTGTTTTTGCTAATTCTATTTTGTCTGCTGGGAGAGCTTTAATATCTATTCGAGCGATATATTTTAGAAACATTCGGAGTGCTATCATGTAGTAGTTTTGAGTTTTTTTAGAAATAGTTTTACCTTCAATTCTTTTCATTCCACTATGGCTTGCATATTGACGATTGAGCCAGATGCGGAATTCTCGAACACTACCATCGGTGATGTCAGAAACATCAGTCCATTTATTTTGAGAAATTATTTTAGATAAATAATGATTGTAGTTTTCAATAGTTTTTACACTTGAACCTTTTTCAATTTCTAAATATTCTAAAAAAGATTTTTTTAATTTTTCCACTTCATTCATATATAATTTATTTTATCATTTTTTATCTCACGTCGCACAATATTAAAATTAAATCCTGTCAGTCACGCTTTCACTCTCGACCGACAGGGTAAACTACTGACGGGGTAAATAAAAAGAGCGCTACGTAAATAATATACGCAACGCTCATTATTCAAAAAAATGAAAAAAGTCCTAACCGGCAATATCTTCTGATAAAGAAAATATTTGTCTTATTCTTTCTTTGTTTAAAGAATAGTAAATATTTTTTCCTTCTCTTTCTGCGTTTACAATTTTAGCTCTACGGAGTATTGCTAAATGTTGAGACGCGACAGATTGTTCCCATCTCAGCTTGATGTAAATCTCACTAACCGTCATTGGGTCAGTGTTTTCTAAAAGATGGATTATCTTTTGTCGAGGTTTGTGATTCACAGCTCTTAGGACTAATGCTGCCTTTCTTAAGTCAGCATAATTTAAATCTACTTTTTTACCGCCTGTTCTTAAAGCAACGGTTTCATTTTTTGTGTTCCTCATTGAAACTCTTTTTTTTTGTTTAAAAATAACTAAGACTCAGTTTTTAATATTAACATTTTTTTTAAAAAAAGCAAGTATTGTAAATTTCTCGTGTTCTAGGTCTTACTTAACACATCTTTAACACATAAGAATATGTAAATTGACATGACTTGTCCAAACACTTATACATAAGCGCTTGGACTTGCTTTTTTCTTTAAAATGTGCTAGTATTTTAAATATGTTAACAACAAAGAAAAAACAAAAAGTGATTAAGGCAAATCAAATTCACGATAAAGATACTGGTTCTCCAGAAGTTCAAGTATCTGTTTTATCTACTAGAATTGATGAACTTGCAAAACACTTAAAGAAGCACAAGAAAGATAATCACTCTCGTCGCGGACTTATCAAGATGGTTTCTGATAGAAGAAAGCATCTTAAGTATTTAGAAAGAAAAGATAAAGCTCGCCATGGTGCATTACTTGAAAAAACTGGCTTAAAATAATTTTAAAACTAAAACAAAACCTCGCTATGCGAGGTTTTGTTGTTTTTTGGATATAGGGTAGTTTTAATTTTCAATTACTTGACAAATGGATATATTTTGTGCTATAATATATGAGTTATTTTCCTTGAAAATATAATAAAGTTAAACACATTACAACTCGATTAAAGAAATGTGATTTTGCTTACGGTTAGTCTCCCGTTTGCAATCTAGGGCGTTTTGCCAGAATATAGAGAACGAAGTCCTTAGAGGGATTTAAAAAATGGCTAAAATACATTATAGCTACGAAGACGTTGTTGAGTTATACAACAAATACCCAATACATAAACCAGGGGGTACTCTAGGTTGGCATAATCTAGAGATATTAAATGTAAATGGTCAATATGTGGCCAGAGGGATAAAATTAAACAAAAATTATGATCACGATCTGGCTAAGTATGTTTTAAATTACAATCATCCAAAATTTTTTCCTATTAGTGAATTTGTGTTTATAAAGGAAAAAGAAACTTTAGTGTACGATTGTGGAAGAGTGTGGGTTTTGCCAGATCCTGCCACTTTAAGTCCTTTAAAAAAAATAGCCAGGTTGACTAAGGCTAAACTTATATATTTAGAAGAGTGGCCAACGTTAGAGAATATTCATACAAGTTATTTTTGGACAGTTTCTCGTGAAGGTATAGAAATTAGTTCTGATGGTAATTTGGATAGCGAATATTTATATAGTTCTGCTCCCTCCTTCATTCCAGGGCAAGAAGGTATGCATCAACGTGAGCATTCCTGTATAAAATTACAATCAGGAACTTTTATGCTGGAAAGAAAGTACGTTGCTGGAGGACAGCGTTACTACACAAAAGGATATACTATTTACGTTAAAAAAGGTTTAAAAGTAAATCTTAAAGCTCTAGTTGAAAAAATATTTTATTATACCCCAAAAGCTGAGTGGCCTGAGTGGACAAAAGAAATAAAATAAAATGAGTAATTTTTCAGCTAAAATTCTTCGTAACATTGTTGCAAAGGAGTTTCACAAAGACCCTAAGGTAGTTCGGGTAAGTGGGCATATCAGTGAACTCCCAACTTACAAAGACTGGTATGGTTTCTACCAGTCCGGGGCTTGTTACTGTTTTTTAAAAATAGAACAAGGTTTAGAGAAACCAATTTTCCTTGTATCCGTGTACAAGGAAAGAATTACAATCCACGGATAAAATTTAAAAAGGAAGGAGCGAAATAATCGCAACTTCCTTTTTTGTTTAATTTTTTATTATTAAAACTCTCAGGAATGAGAGTTTTTGTTTTTGGTGATATACTTACACAAGGGTCGAGAATTTTAATAATTTTAAATAAATAATATTTTTAAGTAACATCATTTTATGACAATCATTAAACATAAAGAACAAAGAGTTGGAGTTTTTATAGATACTCAAAATCTATATCACTCTGCAAGACATTTATATAATAGACGAGTTAATTTCGGAGCAGTATTAAAAGAAGCTGTGGCTGGGAGAAAGTTAGTAAAAGCTGTTGCCTATGTTATCACAACAGAAGCAGGAGATGAGAAAAATTTTTTTGAAGCTTTAACAAAATTAGGAATTGAAACTAAGACAAAAGATTTACAAGTGTTTCATAGTGGAACAAAAAAAGGAGACTGGGATGTTGGACTAACTGTTGACACTATTAAATTTGCGAATAGATTAGATACGATTGTTATCGTATCAGGGGACGGAGACTTTGTACCTCTCGTAGAATATTTGAAAACTATGACACAAGTTGAAGTTATATCTTTTGGAAAATCTACCTCCTCATTGCTTCGTGAAACAGCAGATGATTTCTTGGATCTTTCTGAGAATCCTAGAAAGTATTTGATAGGTGTTAAATAATCTTAATATTGTGTTACACAGTCTTGTACTCACAAAAGTAAAAAACTGAATAATGATTTTTTCTAGGTTCTCGGGTCGCTTTACTCAACCAGAACACATAAAAAAACATTATTCAGTTTTTTACTTTTTATTTTCAAAATGCTAATATGAAAATAATTCTCGTTTTTCGAGGATCTTAATAGTTAATATGTTTTGTGTTCAAACAAAAGGTAATGTTCTGCAAAATAATAGGAACAATACTGTAGTTTGAACATAAAACTCTCGTGTGAAACACGATAAATAACAATATGCAAAAAAAAGAATTTAGTTTAGAGATGGGTGGTCGCACTTTAACCGCTACTTTTACTGATTTAGCAGATCAAGCTCATGGATCGGTGTTGCTTAAGTATGGTGAAACAATTGTTATGGCAACAGCTTGTATGAGTCGAGACGCTCAAGATGGATTAGGATTTTTTAATTTAACAGTTGACTATGCAGAGAGGTTTTACGCTTCCGGTAAAATACTTGGCTCTCGTTTTCAAAGAAGAGAAGGTAAACCTTCAGACGAAGCTATTTTAGTTTCACGCGTTATTGATAGAACCTTGCGTCCACTTTTCGATCAAAACATTCGTCACGCTGTACAAGTTATCGTAACAGTTATTTCTGTCGATGATAATGATCCAACACCGCTTGCTATTAATGCGGCTTCTTTGGCACTAATGGTTTCTAATATTCCTTGGGCGGGACCAGTAGGTAGTGTACGAGTTGGAAAATATTCTGATGAAACTTTCCAAATTAATGCACTTCAAAATGAAAGAACTGAAAATTCTATTTATGGATATGATTTGACTGTTTGTGGTAAAAACGGAAATGTAAATATGATAGAAGCTGCAGCTCGTCAGATAGAAGAGAGTGAATTAGTTTCAGCTTTGGAATTAGCAGTTAAAGAAATTGCTCGCTTAGAAGAATTCCAAAAACAAATTCAAAAAGAAATTGGCAAAGAAAAAAGAGTAATTGAATTTGTAAAAATTAGAGAGGAATCTTTAAAACTTTTCAATGAAAATATTTTGCCTAAAATGGAAGAAGCTATTTTCTCTGGACCTGGAAAAAAAGAAATAGATACACTCCATACTGTTTGGAATAAAATGGTAAAAGATTTTTATAAAGATTCTGATAAAAAAGATTTTGCTCCAGAAGATAATTTGTTTGATGATACTGAAAATGAAATCTTACACAAAAAAGCAATTTATGAAAACAAAAGAGCAGACGGTAGAGGTATGAATGAAGTTCGCAGTTTGTACGCACAAGCAGGAGGACTTTCAAGTCTACTTCACGGAACTGGAATTTTTTATCGTGGAGGAACACACGTATTATCTGTCTTAACTTTAGGAGGACCTGAAGATCGTAATACTATTAATAGTATGCAAACTAGTGCAGAGAAAAGATTTATGCATCATTATAATTTTCCTCCATACTCTTCTGGAGAAACAGGTCGTTTTGGAATGACAAATAGAAGAGAGATTGGTCACGGAGCATTAGTTGAAAAAGCATTACTTATGGTTCTGCCAAATGAAGAGAAATTTCCGTACACTATTCGTGTAGTTTCAGAATCAACTGCTTCGAATGGATCAACTTCGCAAGCTTCTATTTGTGCAACAACACTCGCGCTGATGGATGGAGGAGTACCTATTGATGCCCCGGTGGCAGGTGTTGCTATGGGGCTTATGTATGAAGATGATAATAATTATAAAATTTTAACTGATATTCAAGGCCCAGAAGATCATCACGGAGATATGGATTTCAAAGTTGCTGGAACAAAAAAAGGAGTGACAGCAATTCAATTAGATGTAAAAGTTGAAGGAGTCCCAGTTAAAATTTTAGGTGAAGCATTATTGCAAGCTCGTGATGCAAGACTTAAAATTTTAGAAGTTATGCAAAATGAAATAGAAAAACCAAGAAATGAAATATCGCCGAATGCACCTAAAATTGAAATTATAAAAATTGATACAGAAAAAATTGGTTTAGTGATTGGTAGTGGAGGAAAAACTATAAAAGAGATTAAAGAAAAAACTGGAGCAGAAATAACCATTGAAGATGATGGTAGAGTTTTCTTCTCAGGTAAAGGTGACTCCGTAATGCTTGCTCGAAAAATAGTAGAAGGAATGACTCATGAATATACCCCGGGTGAAATGCTGAAAGGTGAAGTTGTTAAAATCGCTGAATTCGGAGTTTTTGTAAAATTAAGTGAATATGATGATGGATTAGTGCATGTTTCTGAAATTGCACCTTTCCGTGTTAATCAAATTGCTGATATAATAAAAGAAGGAATGATTGTGCCAGTGAAAGTTATCAGCGTAGATAAAGAAAAAGGTAGAATTGGACTTTCTATTAAAGAAGCTGATAAAGATTTCTTTAAACCCAATCAACAATAATTTTTCAAATGGATGATTTAAAAAATACAAATGATAAAACTTTGCATACCTTTAAAGAGGATATGGTTTTAGCTATAAAAGAAAATAAAAACGGTATCGTTAAACAAATCATCACAGAACAAGAACAAAAAGAATTAGAACAAGAACAAAAAAGAATTTATTCTAAACGAAATAAAATATATATAACTGTAAGTGCTTTATTGATTATTTTAGCTGCTGCTTTTGTTTTCTTTGTATTTTTTAAAAAAGAAGTTGAGCTTTTTATTTTTAAAAAAAACAATTCTTCTATAATTTTCCATGAAAATACTAGTTTTATTGATATTACTTCAAAAAATAAAGATAAAATAAACCAGGCTATAAAAGAGCATATAAACACAAAAGAAAGAAAAGCTTTCGTGCTAGAAGGTGTTTATTTGACTGAAAATAAAAATCTAGTAGGTTTTTCAAAATTATTAAGTTCAATTAATTCTAGTTTTTCTCCTAATAAAGATCTTTTTAATGATAATTTCTTGGTTGGTGTTATGAATTTTGATCCGAACGTTGGAAATGATCCTGATTTTATTTTAAATAAAAAAGAAGAAGTAAAAGAAGAAGTCTTTGAAAAAGTAAATAATAATATTGGTGTTGGTATTATAAATAATTTTATTACTTTGTCGGATTCGGATTTTTTTCAAGAAAATACTTTAACTTTTAAAAATGAAGATTCTTATAAAAAAGCAAAAGAACTTTTAGGTTATTTATTGTCTTTAATCTCCTTTGAAGATCATAAGATAAAAATTTCTGGAATATATTCCAATGAATTAAGTACTGGAAATGAGACTTTAACTTTAGCTGAAAAAAGAAAAAAAATAGGAATTGATTTGTTGAATGAAGTTTTAAAAGAAAAGTATTCTGAAGAACAAAGTAAAAATTTGATTATTGAAAATCAGGTATTAGGTATTTCTTTAAACAACATCTTCGATGAAACTCAATTAGAAGAAATGACTTTAGAAGAAAAGAGAATAAAAGCATCTCTTAATAACGGTATTCAATATAAAATAGAAGCTAGAGAAGAAACCCAAATAAATCCAATTGAATCAAAAAACATAACAGTAAATTTACAAGATGAATTAAAGAAAAATGCTCCTATAAATTCTAATTTTAAAAATGGAACTAATTTATTTTTGTTAATGAAGATAAATATTTTTAACGATTTCTTTAATGAAATTCGTGCTTGGGAAAATAAAATGTTCTTCGATTTGTATGGATTTTTTGGTTACGATATTTCTGCTTCAACGAACTATCTTTTAACGAAAGATTTTAAAGATGGTTTTATTCAAAACAAAAACGCTCGTATTTTATATGATGATGATGGAAATATCGTTATGATGTATGTATACATAGATAACGATTTTATTGTATTTACAAACACAGAACAAGCAGCTCGTGAAGCAATTTTGCGAGTAAATAGTAGTAAGATTAAGAAGTAGCAATTGCTTGATATTTTGCTCTATTAAGTGTTATCATTTAGCTATGAGTGAAAATATAAACACAAAAGAAAGTTTAGAACAAGAAAGAGATTTATTATTAACCGAATTAAAAGATATTGGGGTTTTTGATGAAGAAGCTGGTCGTTGGCAAGCGGTACCTATGGCAAACGAAGATTATGAAGCTGATCCTAATGATATGGCTGATCGAGCTGAAGACTTTGAATCTCGTAGTTCTATCTTAGAAGTTTTGGAAGCAAGGTTAAAATCAGTTAATGAAAAATTAGAAAATTTTAAATAAATAAAAAAAATCCCTTGTTAGGGATTTTTTTTATTTTAATGTTATTATATTTATATGTCATTTGCAAAAGTTTATTCTGCTCAAGTGAATTTACTTTCTGGAGTTATCGTAACCATAGAGGTAGATATTTCTCGTGGACTTCATTCTTTTAGTGTGGTTGGACTTCCAGATAAAGCGGTAGATGAATCAAAAGATAGAGTGAATTCGGCTATTAAAAATTCTCATTTTAAAGCACCAAAATCTGAAAATAAAAAAATTATAGTTTCTTTGTCTCCAGCTGATTTAAAAAAAGAAGGTCCATTTTTTGATTTAGCAATTGCTCTTTGCTATCTTCTTGCTAATGAAGAAATAAAATTTAGTCCTGAAGGAAGAATTTTTTTAGGGGAATTAGGTCTTGATGGAAGTGTTCGTCCCATAAAAGGAGTGCTTCCTTTGGTAGAAATTGCACGTAAAATGAATTTTAAAGAAATATATTTACCAAAAGAAAATGTTTTAGAAGGAGCTTTGGTGGAAGGAATTGATATTTATGGAGTTTCTTCTCTCTCTGAAATTATAGAGCATTTAGATCAAAATTTAAAAAAAGAAAATAAAGTTAATTTAAAAATAGAGCCAAAAACTGAAATAAATTACAAAAGGGAATATAAAGGATTAGATTTCTCTGATATTCGCGGACAAGAAGGAGCAAAAAGAGGACTTGAGATTGCGGCAGCAGGTGGACACAATATTGCTATGTATGGACCACCAGGAACAGGTAAGACTATGCTAGCGCGAGCATTTTCTCAAATACTACCTGAATTTTCAAAAGAAGAAGTTCTAGAAATCACTGGAATTCATTCTATTGTAGGTGCAAACCAAGGAGAGCTTGTTTGTCATCCACCTTTTCGCTCTCCTCATCATACTGCATCTTATGTATCTTTGATAGGAGGAGGAACTATCCCTCGCCCAGGAGAAGTTACACTAGCTCATAGAGGAGTTTTGTTTTTGGATGAATTTCCTGAATTTGATAAAAGAGTTCTTGAGTCTTTGCGTCAACCTCTTGAAGATAATCTTGTGTCTATTTCGAGAGCTCGAGGTAGCGCTCTTTTCCCTTCAAATTTTATTTTAGTTGCAGCAATGAATCCTTGTCCTTGTGGTAATTTTGGAACGAAAAGCAAAGTTTGTATTTGTAGAGCAATTGATTTAGATAGATATAAAAGAAAATTATCAGGACCTATTATGGATAGAATTGATATCTGGGTTTCTGTTTCTTCCATTGATTATAAAAAATTAAGCGAAGAAAATACTGGAGAGAAAAGTGAATATATAAAAAGCCGGGTGGATAAAGCGCGCGAAATTCAAAAAGAAAGGTTTATTAAAAATAATCGTCCAATCAAAACTAATAGCGAGATGAATGTAAAAGATTTATCAAATATTATTAAACTTGAACCTAGCGTTCGAGAAATTTTAGACAATAGTGCTTCAAAATTAAACATTTCTCCTAGAGCTTATCATCGAGTTATAAAAATCGCGCGAACCATTGCTGACCTTGATAATAAAAAAGAAATAGAAGTGGGGCACATACTAGAAGCCTTACAATATAGACCAAAGGTGAATTTATAGTTTTGACTTATCTGTTATTTGCTTCTTCAAATGGAATTATATTATATCCTTTTTCTTTGTATTCTTTCTGTTCTTCTATATTTAAAGCTATTAAAATTTCAGAGTTTTCTATTTGAGAATAAGCATTTTTATTAATATCTTTATAATATTTTAAATAATTTTCAAAGGCTTCTCTTGTTGCAAAGTTTTTTTCTGTATGGCTATTTTGATATTGATTATAAAGACTAAATAATACTTCATAAAAATTTTCTTTATTTATATCTCCACTATTTTGTAAATTACATAACATTAAATGTTCTGGAGCGCCTTGTTTTTCTTCTTGGCCGGTTGTAGCATTAAATTCCAAGGTTGGTTGAATATATTCAAATTCTTTTAAGTTGTTCTGATTTTTTAAAAATATTTTTTTTAATCCTATTGTGTTCATTAAATATTCTGATCTAGGGGTACATTCTGCTATAAGATAACTTAATTTTTTATTTTCTCTTTGTGATTCTATCATAGAATCAATTAAGGCTGAAATATATAATTCTCGCGCCATACCTAAACTTCTGTATTTTTCTTCAATTGCTATATATAAACCATAAAAAATATTTTTATCTGTTTCAAAACCCTCTTTATTTTTTAGTGGTATATTTTCTGACACTCTTGTTGCGATAATATTATTTAAATTATCTACTATGTAAAAACATCTATACGCTGGTCTTTTTGTTCCATCTAAATTTTTTCCTTCAATTTTTTCAAGGAAAGACTCTGTTGTGTTTAATTCTTCTGGTTTAAAATGTTTTTCCAGTAAAGAAACCACATCTAAAATTTTTTCATCACCTTTTGTTTTGATTTGTTTAATTTCAAAAATTTCTTCACCTATTTCTATTGTCGTTTCAGGGTTTAAATTCTTCCTTTTTGTTTTACTGCCTTCAATTAAATCTTTTATTTTATTCCAAGCAATTTGATTTTCTTGTGCTTCAATTAAACAATTTTCACAAAAAATAGATATTTCTGTGTTATGTTTACAGGTGTTTTTTTCTTCTTTTTTTAGATTAAAATTTTCGATACCCATAATCAATATGTTAAATCATTTAAACCAATAGTCAATCTTTTTATTTATATAAAAAAATGTTATTTTAAATATATATGAAAATAGGTTTTCTGCAATATGCTCCGATTACAGGAGATAAAAAAGCAAATTTAAAAAAAATAAGAAAACTTTTAGCTGAAACGGAAGCTGAATTGTTTGTTTTACCTGAAATGGGTACTACTGGATATCCGACTTCTACTAGAGAGGAATTATTAAACAATGCTGAAGATGATAAAGGTTTTTTAGTTTCAGAATTAACAAAAATAGCCAAAGAACATAACGCTTGTTTAATAGTTGGTATTCCAGAAATTATTGAAGATAAGGTTTACAATACTTCTGTGGTGGTTGGGCCAGATGGATTAATCACTAAACAACAAAAAGCACATTTATTCATGGAGGAGCAGGGTTGTTTTGAAAAAGGATATACTAAGCCTACTTTATTTGAGTGGAAAGGTTTTAAAATAGGAGTCGGGGTTTGTTATGACTATATGTTTCCAGAATTTTGGAGAAAAATTGCTTTAGATGGAGCTGATCTTTTTTGTAATACTGCTAATTTTGTATTTGATTATGGTTTTAGAGTTATGCAAGTTCGTAGCATAGAAAATGGTGTTTTTTCTATTACTGTAAATAGAGTTGGTTCTGAGGGTGAGATTTTATATAAAGGAGGTAGTGAGATAGTTGATAATAGAGGAAATATTTTAGTTAAAGCTAATAATTTTGAAGAAAAAGCTTATGTTTTAGATTTAGATTTATCTTTATCTAGGGATAAACAATGGAATAAATTGAATAATCTATTTAAAGATAGGAGAGAAGATTTATACTAGTTGTTAATAACTTATTTGACATATTTGTTATATATTTTATAGTTATAGTGGATATGGGAAACAGTGTTTTCTCAAAAATTTCTTTGAAACTTTTTAAATTAATACACCATGAAGACTTTTTTCTTTTCGTTTCTTGTTTTTTTCTTTTGTTTTATTTCACTTTCTTTTGCCCAGATTTCAAATAAAGAAAAACC
>CAZFSV010000004.1:0-14380 GCA_964522195.1 uncultured Candidatus Saccharibacteria bacterium | reverse complement strand
AAATAGTAAAAGCTGACTATTAAAATTAAAAAGTTTCCAAAAGTGGAAGTTCGAGTTTTTTTATAGGGAATGGTCAGAATGTCGTAAGATATTCTGGCCTTTTTTATTTTTTAAAATACACAAATTAAAAAACTCTCATTTCTGAGAGTTTTTTTAAGTGAGAATATTATTCTACTGCATCTTTCAAACCTTTTGCTGGTCTGAATTTTGGAACTTTTTTTGCAGCAACTTTAACTTGCTCTCCAGTTTTTGGATTGCGAGCCATACGAGCTGGGCGTCCTTTTACAGAGAAGATTCCAAATCCTGCGACTGAAACTTCACCGCCTTTTTTCATTGTTCCAATAATAGCATCAAAAATTGTATCTACAACTTCTTCTGCTTGTACTTTTGTTCCACCTAATTTAGCTTGCACTAATTCAGCGATTGCTTGTTTATTCATATTTTTTTTAGTTATAAAGTTATCAAATTATAAATTAAAGTATTTTAATTTTATATTTTGATTTTTAAAACTGATAATTTTGTGTTTCCTGTTTTATAAAATTTTTAAAAAACAGAAAGTTCGACCACTAAAACCTTATAATTTCTACATATACATTATATAACAATGCTTTTTTAAGAAAAATATTGACAAAATGAAAATTTATTTTGTAAAAAATATATTTTAGAGATTAAAAAATCCCCAATTGGGGATTTTTTAATCTTAAATTTAATTAAATTAAAGTCTCATTACCTAGCAAATTCTATTACGCGAGTTTCACGTATCATTGTTACCCTTATTTCACCAGGGTATTTTAGTTCTTGTTCTATTTTTTGAGCTATATCACGAGCCATTAATTTTGCCTCTACGTCAGAAACTTGTTCTGGGGTTACGAAAATACGGATTTCACGGCCGGCTGATAAGGCATAAGATTTTTCTACTCCAGTAAAAGCATTTACTAAACTTTCTAATTCTTGAAGTCTCTTTAAGTAATTTTCAACACTGTCACGTCTTGCTCCTGGACGACCACCTGAGATAGCATCTGCTGTTTGAACGATAATAGATTCTATTGTTTCATAAGGGTAGTCTTCGTGGTGACTTTTCATAGCTGTTATTATTCTTTCATCAGCTCCAAATTTTTGAAGTATTCTCATTCCTATTTCTACGTGAGTACCTTGGACTTCGTGATCTAGGGCTTTACCAATATCATGAACGAGTGCCCCAGCTTTTGCTATTTGGACATCAGCACCTAATTCTTCAGCAAGCATTCCAGCTATATGAGCCATTTCTATTGAATGTTGTAATACATTCTGGCCGTAGCTAGTTCTAAAGTAAAGTCTACCAACGATAGAAACCAAACGAGGATCAAAGTTGAAGATTCCACATTCATAAACAGCTTGTTCTCCTTTTTCTTTAATAATTTTATTAATTTCTTCTTTTGCTTTTTCTACGAGTTCTTCTATTTTAGCAGGTTGAATACGTCCGTCTAAAATAAGATTCTCAAGTGCTAGTCTTGCAACTTGGCGACGAACAGGATCAAAAGAAGATATTACTAGTGATCCCGGAGTATCGTCTACGATTAATTCAACTCCTGCAGCTCTTTCAAAAGCACGGATATTTCTACCTTCTTTACCAATAATTTTACCTTTGATTTCGTTGTTAGGGATTTGAACGGTAGTTACTAATAAATCCGCAGCAGTACTTGAAGCAAGTCTTTGAATAGAAGTAGCTAGTATGTCTTTCGCTCTTCTTTCTAATTTTTCTTCATTTGCATTTTCAAGTTTTACTATACGAACAAGTAAGTCTTCTTCGTATTTCTTCTCAATATCACGAAGTAATTCTTCTTTGGCTTCTTCTACTGAAAGTTTACTAACTCTTTCTAACTCTTTTAGTTTTTCTTGCTCTGTATTAGAGACTCTTTCATTAATTTTTTTAATTTCTTCGGCTTTGATTTTGATATTTTCTATTTCCTTATCTATTTCAACTTGCCTAGAATCAAGAAGTTCTTCTTTTTTGATGAGTCTTTTTTCTTTTTCTTTAAGCTCTTCTTCTTTTGTTTTTTCTTCTTTTAATAATGTTGCAGTTTTTTCTTCTGCTTTTGTTTTGGCTTCATCGATGATTCTTTGAGCTTCTTCTTTTGCTCCTATCATCATTTGTTTTATGTCTATTTCGATTGAGCGTCTTTTGCCTAAAGCTATAATAAGCCTCAAGTAATACCCAACGATAATACCTAAAACAAGAGCTCCTGCTCCGATGAGAATTATTGTTGTTAAACTCATAAAACTATATACAGATTATAAAAACAAGCCAGTATATTTATACTTTTCTAGATTTTCTTTAAAATTTAAAGATTTTTTGAAACTTTGCTTTAAAAAATTGGTTCGGAATGACATATATAATGGATATTTTTATAAACTGATTAAAATAAATTTGTAAATTGAAACATTTTTACTATAACAAAAATAGGTCTTTTTGTAAATGTTAAAAATACTTCTCAAAAGCTTCATATTTTTTATTTTTTTTTGCTATAATAAAAGTATGAGTAAAAATTTAAATAACAACAATCTATCCTTTCAAGGAATTAAATTAATAAATCATAAAAATAAAGTTAATAATAATTTATTATTAAATAAACAAAGTAAAACTTACTCTTTATTTAAAAAGTTTAATAATATTCTCGCAGTATTAATTATTACTGTTTTAGTTGTTCCTCTTAATCTTTTTGCTGGGTTGAGTAATAATATGTCGGTTTCTGATAGTATGTGCAATACAAACGTTTCAGGGTTGGATAGACCTTTTGGAGTAACATTAGATTCGGTTAATCATCGTTTATTTGTGGCAGATTTTGCTAATAATCGTGTAGTTATTTATAATTTAAATAATGATAATACTTTACCTGATAGAATACCTGACTATATTTTAGGTCAAAATTCTTTCTCTTCATGCACTAATTCATTAAACTCTTTTTCTGGATTAAGTCGTCCAGTAGGATTAGCTTTTGATCATATCAACAATTATTTATTTGTATCTGAAAATATTGACAATAGAATAAAAGTCTTTGATTTATCTGGAGGAATCACTAACGGGATGAATGCTTCATATGTATTAGGTCAGTCGGATTTTATTTCAAGTACTGCTAATAATAGTCAAAATGGTTTTACTGATCTTATTCATCTTGAATTTGATTCTACTAATAATAGACTGTTTGCTGCTGAGCGTGGCGGTAACAGAGTTAAAGTTTTTGATTTAAGTGGAGGTATCACTAACAATATGAATGCTTCATATGTTTTAGGTCAACCAGACTTTACTTCAAATGCAGCAAACAATACTCAAAATGGATTAAATTTACCAACTGCTGCTAAATATGATTCTGTAAATGAATTATTATATATTGCTGAAGCTTCAGGTAATCGTGTTAAGGTATTTGATTTATCTGGAGGAATTACCAACAATATGAATGCCTCGTATGTTTTAGGTCAGCCGGACTTTACTTCTTTTGCTTCGGCTAATACTCAAGCTGGTTTAAATAATCCATATGCTTTAAGCCTTGATTCTACTAACAATAGACTTTTTGTTGGTGAACGTAGCCCGGGCCATAAAGTTAAAGTCTTTGATGTAGCAACTATTGTAAATGGAGAGAATGCTATTAATGTTTTAGGTCAGCCGGACTTTACTTCAGCTTCTGCGGCTAATACTCAAGCTGGGTTAAATAGTGTATTAGGAGTAGCTTTTGATTCAACTAACAATAGACTTTTTGTGTCTGAAGATGCTCACCGTATTAAAATCTTCGATGTTACCGCTATCACCGACGGAGAGAATGCAGTAGATCTTTTGGGTCAATTAGATGGATCCAATAATCCAATTTATACTACAGCTGTTGCTAATAATATTCAATCAGTATCAGCTAATAATTTTAATTATTTAAATAACGGTGAATTAGATTTAGTAAATCATAGATTATTTGTACCAGATACCAATAATAATCGTGTCTTAGTATTTAATTTAGATAATAATAATCTTTTAGTAGACAAGACTCCAGATTATGTCTTAGGTCAAGCAGATTTTACAACTAATACAGCGAACAATACTCAAAATGGATTAAGTGGTCCAGAAGGAATAGTATTTGATTCAACAACCAATCGTTTATTTGTTTCTGAAGATAATAGGGTTAAAGTCTTTGATGTAGCAACTATCGTTAATAATGAAAATGCTATTAATGTTATAGGTCAAGTGGATTTTACTTCGAATACTGCAGCTACTACCCAAAATGGATTAAGTAATGCAATAGATCTTACTTTAGATGCTACTCGTCAAAATCTATATGTTATGGATCATGGTAATAACCGTGTATTGGTATTTGATGTAGACCCAAGTGCCTTAATCCCTAATGTTACTAATGGACCAAATGCTATTAATGTTTTAGGTCAGAGTGATTATGTAACAAGTTCTACAAGTGTTACAGCCAATCAATTAGGAGGAAACAATCAAAGTATTACCTACGTTCCTTCTTTAGATAAACTCTTTGTGTCTTCATATACTGCTGATAGAGTATTAGTTTTTGATGTAGCAACTATTGTAGATGGAGAGAATGCAGTGAATGTTTTAGGTCAACCAGATTTTACTAGTTCTGGTTCTACTTTTGCTCAAAATACTTTTGCTAGTCCGAATGATGTTGTCTACGATTCAGTTAATAAAAGACTTTTTATAGCAGATGAGGTTTATTACAGAATTATAGTATTTGATTTATCAAATGGAATTACTAACAATATGAATGCTTCATATGTTTTAGGTAGTTCAAGTTTTACTTCCTATGGCTCTTTATTTAGTGTCCACGGCCTAGCCTTCGACCAAGCTAATCAAAGACTATATGGATTCTCTCATAACAGCTTCATAATAATCTGGGACTTCTCAGCAGACCTAACTAGCACCACTCCAATCCTTGCTTCAGTAGACACCACTCCAAACTATACCTTCAACACTAACGAAGCTGGTCAAATAACCTATGGAGGAAGTTGTAGTAGCGCTACCACAGTAGCTACATCAGGCAACAATACCATAACCTTAAACACTCTCTCTCCAGGAAACTACAGTAACTGTACTATAACCATAACAGACAACTTCGGTAACATATCATCTACTCACACTATACCAACCTTTGATATTGTAGTTCACTCTGGAGGAGGAAGTAGTAGTACACCAACTACATCAACCACTATCACAGAAAGTACTATCAACAATACCGTAACCCCACCAGTCTTAGAAAACACAACCACAGAAGTAACAACTACAGTATTACCACCAACTAACACTTACACCTCTCCAATAGATGGAACCACAAAATCCTGTCCAGCCTTCACTAAATACCTAAGAGTAGGCAGTAGACTAAACGATAAACAAGAAGCAAGACTATGGCAAGCATTCTTAAACACAAAAGAAGAAGAGAAACTTAAAATAGATGGTATATACGGTAAACAAACAGAAAGTGCTATCAAAAGATTCCAAAACAAATACAAAGACTTTATATTATCTCCTTGGAATCTAATCTCACCTACAGGTTATACCTATAAATCAACCCGTGCTTATGCTAATAAATTACTTAATTGTTCTGAGGGTGCTGTTACTTTAGATAATGGTAAGGTCATAAATTATTAATACTTTAAAACTAAAATTCTCATAGGATTGACCTATGAGAATTTTAGTTTTTGGTTTATTATTTTTTAGATTTAGTTACTATCTCATCTATGATACCGTATTTTTTAGCTTCTTCAGAATCCATATAAAAGTCTCTTTCTACATCTTTTTCTATTTGAGACAGGCTTTTGCCTGTATTTTTAGATAACATTTTATTTAAAATATCACGAGTTTTTAGGATATGTTTTGCTGAAATTGCAATATCTGTAGCTTGACCTTCAACTCCACCCAAAGGTTGATGAATCATAACTTCAGCGTTTGGTAAAATAAATCTTTTACCTTTTTTACCCGCTGATAATACTAAAGCTCCACCCGAAGCTGCTATTCCTACACAAAAAGTAGCTACATCAGGGCGTACATGATTCATAGTATCTATAATAGCTAAAGTAGAAGTAACTGAACCTCCTGGAGAATTAATATAAAGGTAAATATCCTTTTTAGGATCTTCGGATTCTAAAAATAATAATTGAGCAATAATTAAATTTGCAGAGTGATCGTCTATTGGGCCACCTAAGAAAATAATTCTCTCCCTTAGTAGACGAGAGTAAATATCATAAGCCCGTTCCCCAAATTGTGATTTTTCGATAACTGTTGGAATTAACATAAAATAAGTTTAAATTTATAAAATAAAGGTTCGACAATATTTTGAGTATAACACAAATTTCAACCTACCAACTAGAAGTTTAAGTTGATAGATTTTTTATTTTTGTTCTTCTAAAAATTGAAATACTTTTTCGTTAGTTAGGACATTTTCGGCATACAGACGAACTTGATCTGGATCAGCACCCTTGTAATGTTCTATTATATGATTTGCTTCTTTTTCTATTTCTTCTTTTGAAGGGAAAAGATTTTCTGTTTTAGATAATTTATTTAAAATTAAACCTAGTTTTACTCTTTTTTCTGCGTCAGCACGAAAATCTTTTTCTAAATCTTCACGAGTTTTCTTAAGTTGAGTTAAATAATCTTCAAATTTAAGACCCATTTGAGAAATATCAGATTCCATTCTTTGAATAATTTTTCCTATTTCAGAAAGAATTAAAATTTCTGGAGTTTCTATTTCTGTAGCATCAATAATTTTTTCTACAATTTTTAGTCTTTTCTTTTCACGAGCTTGGTTAGTCTTTTCTAGCTTCAGATTCTCTTTTAATTTTTCTTTAAAGTCTATGACGTTTTCAAATGGACCCATAGCTTTAACAAATTCATCATTGAATTCTGGTAAATCAGCTTCTGCTTGTTCGCTATTTTGTGAACCTTCTGGTTTGATTTCACTTACTGGTTGCTTGTTTCTTGCTCGTGACTTTCTAATATCCATTATTGTATTTTCAACTTCTTCATCAGTCACAATAATTTCTTCTTCTTTTTCATTATTTATTTCCTTAGATAATTTTTTGTAATCTCCTAATGTAAATTCAGGCATTACAGTAGTTTTGATTTTAAATTCTAGAGGATTATTACGAGCAAGTTTTGTAATAGAAATTTCTGGTCTATCAATAACATCTAGTTTTTCATCTAAAACAATTTTAGGATAATGATCGGATACAGCTAATTGTGCCATTTCTTCTAGGATATACATTTCAGGAACTTTAGATAAAACTATGTTTTCTGGGGCTTTTCCTTTACGGAAACCATCAATTTCCATATTTTCACTTATATTTTTAAAAGCTTTTTCAAAATATCTTTCAAATATTTCTGCTTCTAATTCTGCTTCAATTTCTATTATGCTTTTAGGTTGTTTTGTTATTTTATGTTTCATAGTTTTTAGTTTACTTATTTTTTAGGTGGTTGTCAAAAGGCCGGCATTTTTTAAAAATGCCGGCCTTTTAAGAGTCTTTTTATTTATCTTTATTCTAAAGTATCAACGTTTACATCTACTGTAGTATTTGTTTGTTCTAATTCAGAATCCAAACTATCTAAAGCATTAATAATCGCACTTGTTTGATCTGTATTATTTTCTTCGATTGTATTTTCTACTTCTGTATTAATTCCTTGGTTTACTTCATTTTGTGCTTTTTGTGACATAAAGAAATAAATTCCCCCCAAGATCACAATTAAAATTATAACTGCAATTCCTATTAAAGACCCATTTGATTTATTTTCCATTGTTGGTTCCATATTTTTTAAAAAAGTTAACTAATAATTTATTGTGTTGAAGAACTTGTATTGGTTTCTGTTTTTGAGGAAGTAGGATTTTGAGCTCTGTAATTTCTCATAGTATCTTTCAATAATTTCACACTGTTTTTTATATAATTATGAGCTTCTTTAATTCCTTCTTGTGCTTCTTTATTTAAAGTCTTTAATTTTGCTTTCTCTTCTGTGGTTAATTGATTTACAGATTTAGAAAGTAAAGTATTCATTTCTACTACTTTGTTTTTAACTTCCGCTAATTTCCCATCTACTTTATTTAATTCAGTTTGAATGCTTGTTGTGTCTACTCCTAAAGTATTTGCTTTTGTTATTTGTTCTGAAACTCTAGATTTGTTTTTTGAAATATTTTCTATCATTTTATCAAATCTCTCCAATGATTCTATTCTATTATTAATTCTTTGTTCTTGAATTTTTGCTTTTGCTTTGTCTTTTTCTAATTTAATATTTTCTTTTAAAAGTTCAAGTTTCTTTTTACCTTCTTCTCTTAAGTCTTTAATTTCATCTCTTTTTTCTTTTATGGCTTCTCTCGTTTCTTCTCTTTCATTTTCTATATTTTCTCTTATTGTTCTTATTTCATTTCTTGTAGTTGTTGGTGTACCAGTTTGAGCAAAAGCATTACTTGAGCTTAAACTAAACATCAAGACAAAAACAAAAGTTAATATTTTATATTTATTCATATTTTTTTTTATAATTAAATTATTAAACTGACCTATTAATATTATAACCCTTATTTTGTAAAAATAAAACCACCTTACGGTGGTCTTATTTTTATTCTTCAAATTTTTTTAAATAGATGTTTTGGTATCTTTCAGCACATTCTTTTATTACATTCACAGCTTCTTCTCTTTCGTGGAAAGTTTCTACTATCCCTGTGCCTGGTTTTTTCATGGCTTTGTAATTTTCCCAGTAGTATTTACTTTCTTTTTCCCAATATTCTCCTAAATCTTTATAGGAATTTATATGATCTGATCTTTTATCATCGTTTATTACTGCTATGATTTTATCATCAATTTCTCCACCATCTACAAATTTCATAACACCAATAACTCTAGCTTCTACTAAAGATCCTGGAACTAAAGGTTCGGTAATGTTTACGATAACAACATCCAGGGGGTCTCCATCATAATCCCAAGTCATAGGAATTGCTCCATAAGTGAAAGGATAAGCTAGTGAAGAATATCCAACTCTGTCTAATTTTAATTGACCTGTTTCTGTGATTAATTCATATTTATTAATACTCCCAGCAGAAACTTCTACTATTGCATTAATAATAGTATTTTCTTGATTTACAAAAGGAGGTAACACATGCAATAAATTTAACATGTATTTTGAAGGTTTGTGATTTATGTTTGCCATATAATTATTATAACAAATTATTATTCATTTTCTAATATTTCTTCTTGGTTTTCATTTTCTTCTAGAATTTCTTTTTCTGTTTCATTGTTGGTTTTAATATCAATTCTCCAGCCAGTTAATTTTGCTGCTAATCTAACATTTTGACCGCCTTTACCAATAGCTAAAGATAATTCTGAGTCAGAAACTTCTATTTCCGCTTTCTTTTCTTCTTGATTTATTTCTATCTTTAACACTTTTGCAGGAGACAGAGAGTTTGAAATAAATACTTTTGGGTCTTCTGACCAAGGAATTATATCTATTTTTTCACCACCTAATTCACTTGTTATAGTATTTACTCTAGTACCTTTTTGACCTACACAAGAACCTACTGGATCTATATGAGAATCATTTGAAAATACTGCGATTTTAGAACGAGAACCAGCTTCACGAGCAATAGATTTTATTTCTACAACCCCACTTTCTATTTCTGGAGCCTCTGATTTAAACAAAGCTTCTAAAAATTTTGGATGAGTTCTAGATAATCTTAAATTAATACCTCTTGGTGAATCTTCGACTCCATATAAGTAAGCACGGATACGAGAACCACGAGTAAAATGTTCTCCTGGGATTTGTTCTTCTTGGCTCAATATTCCTGTAGCTCTATTAAAATCTACATAAATATTTCCTCTTTCTATTTTTTGAACTATACCACTAATAATTTCTCCTTCTTTTGTGCCATATTCTTCCATAATAGAACCTCTTTCTGCTTCACGAATTCTTTGAATTATAACTTGTTTAGCTGTTTGAGCAGCAATTCTTCCATAATCATCTTTGCTTTCAAGAGAAAAGACAATTTCATCGTTCAATTCAACATCTTTTTTAATTTTTCTAGCGTCTTCAAGCATTATATGGTGCAGTGAATTAAAACGAGGTTTTTCGTCTCCATTATATTCTTCTTCTATTTCTTCATCTTCATTTTCCTCTAATATTCTTACTACACTTTCATCTACTACTATTTTTATTTGATAGAAATGACTTTCTCCAGTTTCCATATCAAATTTTGCTCTTATAATTTGTCCTTTTTTACCGTAATCTTTTTTGTAAGCGGCAGCTAAAGCTTGCTCGATAGCTTCAATTATTTTTTCTTTTGGAATTTTTCTTTCTTGCTCTAATTGTTCTAAAGCAATTTTAAAAGTTTTTAAATCTAACATAATTTTATTAATTTGTATTTTTTATAAACACGACTATATTTAATTGTTTAAAAATAAAAGCCCCGTTTTGGCAGGACTTGTACTTTGAAAGTATTATAGCATATTTACACTAAAAAACAATATTTGTTTACACGTACTATATTATATATTATAATCTTAGTAAGATGTCTAAACAAAAAATAATTTTAATTATAATTTTTGTACTTATATTATTGTCTTTTGTAATTTTTATTTTCTTTTTAAATAAAGAAAATAAAAAAATTGAAGAATTAGAAATTCCGGTGAATGAACCAGTAAAATTAAAAACCAATGAAGAAATTTTAAATGATTTAGAAAGTTTTCAAAAACCAACTAAGGAAATAAATTTACCTTATTCAGCTAGAAGTGTGGATCCTTCTATTTTAACTGATGAAGAAATCAAACAAGAAATTAATACTTATAAACCAGAAATTAAGAAAGAAAATAATTTAACTGATCAACAAATTTTACAATTATTAGAAAATCCTGATTTAGCTAATTAAAATGAAATTTGTATACAAAAATTTTAAATATTCATTTTTCTTTATTGCTTTAGTTTTTTTCTTTTCATTTGTTGGGTATATTTTTTCTGGAACTAATGATAATTTTGCAGGATACGGATGGGGTTCTAGTTGGGTTGATTTAAATTCAAATTCAGTTCAAAATTTACCGGATGAAACTGCCGGAGGTATAGGTTGGGTTTCTTTTAATTGTGTAAACGATTCTGCTACATGTAATGAAGGTAATAATTATGGGGTAAAGATTGAAACTAATGGAGATGTATCAGGGTATGCTTGGTCGCCTAATTATGGTTGGCTTAAATTTGGCGGGCTCTCAGGTTTCCCAACAGGAGCTTCAGCCCCAAGTTCAAATTGGTACAACAGCTCTTGGACTAAAAGAGTAAAAATAACAGTTCAAGCATCAAAGGTTTCAGGAACAGTAACAAATTTTCCAGTATATGTTAATCTTGCAAACTTACCAGCTGCATTTCACACAAATGTAAATCAAACAGACGCTAGAGATATAAGAGTAACAAGCGCAGATGGAACTACAGAGTTAGCTAGAGAAGTTGTATTTTATAATAGTACTTCAGATACAGGAGAATTGCATTTTAAAGCTCCAAGTCTTTCTAGTGCTTCTAATACTGACTTCTATATATATTATGGAAATCCTAGTGCTACTGATTATGCTGTTTCTGCTACTTATGGAAGGAATAATGTTTGGACGAATTATCTTTTTGTGTCTCACGGTCAAACAAATGCTACTGATTCAAAATCAGAATTGACTGGTACAATAACAGGTGCAATAAACTCTCCAGCGATTTTAAATAGAGGTTATGATTTTGCTGGAGGAACAACAACAGATAATATAAGTTATGGTGATAATTTAGATTTTAATTATACAGATAGTTTTAGTATTTCTGCGTGGGTTAATTCTAGTAATGCTGCACGATACAGCAGTATTGTGACTAAAGGTTTACCAAACAGTCCCTATAGTGGTTGGTTTTTCTATAAACAAGACGCTGCGGGAGGGCATACTCTAGCTTTAGATTTTATAAGTACTATTACAGGAAGTAATTGGATAAGATCAAAAGGCTCAATTTCTATCGGAGATGCTATTAACCATTATGTTGTTACCACCTATGATGGTAGTGGTGTTTATACTGGAGCAAAATTTTATGTTGATAATAATATTAATACTACATCACAGTTCGGTGCAGGTGCTTTAACGGGTGGCACATTAACAAGTGCAAATTTAGTGATTGGAAATAGGGATACTCCTGCTACCAATAATCAAGCGTTTGATGGACTCATTGATGAGGTTAGGATAAAAACAGGTGTTACATCTGCTAATTGGATAACCACAGAATATAATAACCAAAACAACTCAGCTACTTTTTATACAAATGGAACAGAGGAAACTTATTCAGCAGGAGGAGGAGGCAGCCCAGGAACTAATGCAAAATTTACCGGCACAAATACGTCAGGAGTTTATAATGGTACTTTATCTGGTTGGGCACGTTTTTGTTCTCCTGCTTCAAGTCCTGATTCTTGCTCTGGTTTTTTTCAGAACGATCAAAATGGAGGATGGGATGGATGGCTTAGTTTGTCTGGAACTTCTCCTAACTATGGTGTTAGTATAACTAATAATGTTTTATCAGGTTATGCTTGGGGTGGAAATGATAATAATAAAAATGTTGTTGGTTGGCTTGATATGAGCGGAATAAATATACAGAATAATCAATCTGTATTAGATTTCTATGCTTCTCCTTATTTAGTTGCTGGACCTACTTTTGTAACTACTTTAAATTGGAGATCTACGAATCAAACTGTATTTACTAATTGTATAGCAGATAGCGCTTCTCCTTTAAATCCAGCAAGTGTTCCTGGTTGGAGTGGTAGCGTCTCTTTTGCTAATCCTAGTTCTTTACAAGTTAGTGTTCCTTATAACACCACCAAATATAAGATTACTTGTACAGATAATTTGAGTAATGTTTATACTTCTACTATATCTGTTTCTAGAAATTTAAATGAAAACTTAACTTTAACTAATACAAGAGTAGTTGGAGGTTTAACTACTTTATCTTGGAAAGCAACAAATATTCAACCTGATTCTTGTGTTGCTTCTACTGCAAATCCATCTTCTGGTTTAAACTGGTCAACTGTAAATCCAAAAACTCCACCAACAGTTTCTGACACCAATTCTACTGTTTTTGGTTCTATGACTAATGTAGTTGTAAATACTCCTCCTCCAAATAAAACTACTTATTTCCTTACATGTATTGGAAAATATTCTCTGCAATCTATTTCTACTTCTTTGGACTTAAATACAAGTAGCGGAGCTAGCCTATCTGGTGTTCCTATATATAGAGAAAATTAAATTATTTTAATTTGTATTTAAAAAATTAAAAATGTTATAATTTATTTAATGAAAAAAAATATTTTTAAATTATTATTTCTATTAGTTTTTGTTTTTATTAATTTTTTGTTTACTTCTATAGCTTCGGCACAATGGATTCCTTTAGGTCAATCTCAACAAAGAAATTGGAGAGGCATAGCTACTTCAGCAGATGGTTTGAAAGTTTTTGCGGTTTCTTACAATGATTATATTTATTCATCAAATGACGGTGGTCAAAATTGGACTCAGAGGGCTTCGTCTGGAAAAAGAAATTGGTGGTATATAGATGCTTCATCAGATGGTAATAAAATTATAGCAAGTAGTATAAGTAGCGATTATCTTTATGTTTCAGAAAATGGAGGTGCTACATGGAAACCCCTTTATTCTTTTGGTATTAAAAAATGGGATAATGTTGAATATTCAGATAATGGAAGCAAACTAATGGCTTTATCAGGTAAGAATATTTATATATCAGAAGATGGAGGCAATACTTTTAAAACATATCCTTACTCAAATACTTCTCCTGCTTCTACTGCTGATATTGCTAGTTCTTATGATGGTAGCCAAATTGTAGTTAGTGTTTATTTTGATTCTATTTATATATCAAATGATGGTGGTCAAAACTGGGCTAAAAATATTTCTGCTGGGCAAAGAAATTGGCTTCAAATAGATATGTCTGCAGATGGTAATAAAATCATAGCAACAAGTTCTCAAGTAGGATCAGGTAACGGTGGAGGAGATTATGTTTATCTTTCTAATAATGGCGGAGCTACTTGGACTACTACAATTCAAGAAAAAAATTTTTGGATGTATACATCTATTTCTGGTGATGGTAGAAAAATAGTTGTTATACCTAACGGAGTTACTATTGGTAAACCAGGAGGAGGTAATTCTTATCATTCTGAATATGGGGGTGATTTTTGGTATCAATATCCTCAATCTTTAGCTTGGAGAGGTGTTTCTATGTCTAGAAGCGGTAATGCTATATATGCTACTACCTATGGTAGTTATGTTTATAAATTTGATTTGATCTCCGCCCCAACCCTCTCCCTCCAAGTAAGTCCAGCTAACGTAAACTACGATGTAGCATCATACCTATCCTGGA
>CAZFSV010000003.1:0-105771 GCA_964522195.1 uncultured Candidatus Saccharibacteria bacterium | reverse complement strand
GCTACGCCACAAGGAAAGTTTATGTTAAATATTGCTTTTGGGCAGAGCAAATACTATGTAGATAATCTTTCAGAGAATGTGAAGCGTGGACTTCGACAAAAGGTAAGACGCGGCGAACAAAGTGGTCAAGCTCCGACTGGATATGTAAATGATAAATTGAACAAGAAAATTATTTCCGACCCCGAGAGATTTCGCCTCGTCAGAAAAATGTTCGAAGTCTACGCTACTGGAAATTATTCTCTGAAAGAAACAAGGAATTTGCTCGCTCAAAAGGGCTTGGTGTCTAAAAATGGTAAAGTTCTCACCATTTCAAACACGCAAATGATTTTGAAAAATCCTTTTTATTACGGGGCGTTTAAATTTAACGGAGAACTTTACCAAGGAAAGCACGAGCCAGCGATTTCAAAGAAACTTTTTGATAAGTGTCAGGAGATACTGGCGAGGAATGCTCACCCGATGAAGCGAGGAATTAACAAACATATCTTTCGCGGAATATTTTTATGTGGAGAATGTGGCTGTGGTATCACCAGCGAAGTGCAAAAAGGTCATACCTATTATCGTTGTACTAAAAAGAAAGGCATTTGCTCACAAAAATATATCCGCGAAGAATTCCTCGCTGAACAAGTAAATGACACTATCAAAAAAGTTTCTTTGCCGCCAGAGTGGAAAGAATTCATGCTCGCAGAACTCGAAAAGGAACAAGCGAGCAATTTCCACTCTGACGCCCTTTTCGTTCAAAATCTGAAAAATCAAATCAAAAGTGTTGAGGAGACGCTAGACAAGCTATTAGACGCTCATTTGGATAGCACAATTACGAGCGAGGAGTATTTAGCGAAAAAGCAAAAGCTCCTCAATCAAAAAATTGATTTTTCAGAGAAATTGAAGGATTTTGAACGAAAAGGCAATCGCTGGCTCGAACTTTCTAAACAATTTATTTTAGACAGCAATCAAGCCGTAATTATCGCTTCCGAAGAAAATCTCGAAGCCAAAAGAGATTTTCTTAAAAAGATTGGCTCGAACCCCCGCCTCGTGTCCCGCTCGCTTCTTTTGGATTTCAAAAACCCTTGGCGAATTCTGGCGGAAAACCCAGTCGCGTCGCTTTGCGACGCTCCGAATTTTGGCGAAAATGCCTTTTCCGAAAATGTGCTGGGGTACATGGATTCGAACCACGATTAAAGGCTTCAAAGGCCTCTGTCCTACCATTAGACGATACCCCAATATTGCAAAAGCAATATTTAAAAGATAACACAAAAATAGACTATTTTCAACTAAAAATAAAAAAGCATTCACCTGTACAGAGGAATGCTTTTAGCTATTTAAAAAAAACAAAAAAATTAAATAATATGAATAATATTTTCTTGGCCTAAAGAATTAATCATTTTAATTTTTTTTAAAGAAACTTGAATACTTGTATTTGTCGGTAATAAGTATGGGTCTATTCTATACTTATAAAAAATTTTCTCAAGATCTCCTTTAGGAAATCCTGTAGTTTCCAACGTAACAGTTTCGTTTTTTTTAATTTTTGATCCAATAAATTCTTTTAATTCACAAGAGAAGCCCCTAAGAACCTCTATTCTTGGATAATTTTTGTTTATTTTTTGAATCTCCAGAATCGTAGGTTCTGATGATAACTCAAAAGATCCAATTTCTTGAGGTTCTTTAGGTGTAGGCTTTCTTAGATGTTTAATCCAAAACTCCACTGCAAAATTTGCGATTCCTCCTTCTGGGATGTTTTTATTGGTATTCATAACAAAGTACTTTTTTAAAAAAATGAATTTAAAAAAAATATCATATAAATTATATCACAAAATAATATTTAGTCAAATTAATTTTATTCCTTACCTAAAATGTCTATCAAGGCTAATTCTATAGGCAAACTTGCTATAAAGGCATTTTTTTGATTCTCGTAGGCAGTGAGTAATGAATACAATGCTTTTGAGCGGAAAATTCCTTTCTTGTCTTTTGAAATTAAATCTTTCAAAAATTCTATATCTTCTTCATTCAAATCTTCTTTTAAATTTTCTACTTCTTTAGGGGCATATCTAATGAGTACAGCCATACGGAATTTTTGTAAAATTAATTTTAAAAATAATTCCATATCTAAATTTTCTTTTTGTGCTATACGAATAGTAGCTAAAGCATTTTCTAAATCTTCTTCCCCTATTTTAGTTAAAAGATTATTTACTAAAATTCTTTTAGGAGCATTTGTTATGCTTTCAATTTCTTCTAAAGTTATTTGAATTTTTTTATTATTTTTATTTTCTTTTTTAGCAAAATTTAAAACCTTATCTAAAGTTCCTAAAGTATCCCGGAAAGATCCATCTCCTAGTATAGCAAGTAGTTCAAGTCCGGCATTTTCTATTTCAAAATTCTCCTTTGAAGCAATATTCCTCAAATGCTCTTTGAGGGTAATATCATTGGGTTTCTTGAAATTAAAAACTTGGCAACGAGAAATAATAGTTTCGGGAATTTTATGCAATTCCGTGGTTGCTAAAATAAAAATAACATGAGAAGGAGGTTCCTCTAAAGTTTTAAGTAATGCACCCCAAGCATCTTTTGAAAGCATGTGAACCTCGTCAATAATATAAATTTTATATTTAGAGTCAAAAGGCAAAACCCGAACTCCGTCACGAAGCTCTCTGATATCATCAATTCCTCTATTTGAAGCTGCGTCTATCTCATATAAATCAGTTAGAGAAGTTCCTAATTTATTTGCAAAAATACGAGCTAATGAAGTCTTACCTGTACCACGAGAACCAATAAAAAGATAAGCGTGAGAAACACTTTTATCTTCTATAGATTTTGATAAAACTTTTACTATATGATCTTGACCTATTATTTCCTCAAAATTATTTGGGCGGTATTTACGATATAAAGCTAAATGATCCATACATATAAGTATAACAAAATAAAAACATTACCTAAAGTGTTGACTAAAAAATAAATAATAGTCATAATTAGTAAAACTTGTAACATGAAAACACCATCAATCAAAGAACTATTCTGCTTTGGACTTGCAGCTAGTTCCGTTCTCATTTTATATTTAATTGAGCAATCAATTAAAAAAATAGTTAATTTAGACGACAAAAATATTAAGGAAAAATGAGAATGAAATCAATTTAGTAGGCTTAATTTATTTTTAGGTCTACTATTTTTTTAAAAAATCATTTACAATATTTTCTATCTCTTTATAATCTCGAGCTTCCATAAGTTTAACTCGAAGTTCTTTGGCTCCATCAAAACCATTCACATAAGCTTTGTAATGTTTTTTCATAATAGCGAAATTCTTATGACTACCTAAAACTTCTTCGAAAAGCTTAGTATGTTCGAGCATGACTTTTAACTTCTCTGATAAGCTGGGCATATAAATTTCTTGATGATCTGGTTTAGCCGAAGGCGACCCAAGAAGCTGAGAAAATTCTTGATTAATTCCCCTCCTATTAAATAGCCAAGGATTTCCAAAAATTCCTCTACCAATCATAATTCCATCACATCCAGTTTCAAGAACTTTTTTATTCGCATCTTCTATATTTAAAACATCTCCATTCCCTATTATCAAAGTTTCGGGAGATATCTCATTACGTAATTTCACTATATCATTCATAAGTTCCCAATGTGCTGGTACAAGGGACATCTCTTTTCTTGTTCTGAGATGAACAGTCAAAACTGGTAATTTCTCTTCAAGTAATCCTCGAATCCAAGTATTGATTTCATTTTTGTTATATCCAATTCTAGTTTTTACAGACACAGGAATATCTCCTGCTCCTTCTTTAGTGGCACGAATTATGGATTTTGCTTTTTCTAAATTTTTAATCATACTTGCCCCTGCTCCTTGTTTTTCAATACTACGATCTGGACATCCCATATTGATATCAACTCCATCAAAACCAAGTTCTCTACATAAAGCTGATGCATTTTTCATATTTTCTTCATTAGAACCAAAAATCTGAGCCACGATAGGATGCTCTCCTTTATCAAATTTTAAATCAATAAGTAATTTTTCTTTCGCAGCAGGATGAGCAAGACCATCCGCTGAAACGAATTCTGTCCAAAAAACATCTGGTTTACCATATTTATTAATTATCGTTCTAAAAGCATAATCAGTAACATCTGCCATAGGTGCAAGCACAAATATAGGTTTATTTAATTTTTGCCAAAAATTTTGCATTATTCTTTGAATTTATAAAAAACCTTATTATTGAAACGTAAATCAATATAAGATAAATTTATATAATTATCTTTCAAGTTATTTTTCAAAGGAGAAGTATCTACTCCAATTTTTAAGTTTTCAAAAAGTATATCGTAATCTTCCTTATTATTAAAAATAATTTTTGGAGCGTCTTTTAGAGGGACATTCAAACTTAAATAAATTTCAGTTTCTCCATCCTCTTTTTCAAACAAAGCAACAGGTACCAAGCCTAAAATTTTAATTTTTTCAATAAAATCTACATATTGAATAAAATTATTTTCTTTATAAATAGAATTTTCTAATGTGCCATAGAATCTAAAATAAACATTTCCAGAGAAAAAAGGAGCTTTATCAAAAACAAAACCATTTAAATCAACAAATTTACAATTTTCTTGTTCTTTTGGTAATGTAATTTCAGGTAAAACTTCACCACACCAAGTATACAGAGCTTCTCTTTCTGTAATTTTTATTTCTAAAGTATTAAAATTATTTAAATTAAAATTAATAGTTTCTATCCGACCAAATTGATTCAATAAATCTTTTTTAATTTTATTTTTTGGTAATATGATTATATTACTTTTTGGAAACAACCAAATATATTTTTTATTTAATTCATTTTTAACTAAAATTTCTAAATCTTCTTTATCTAAGACCTTATTACCTTCTATCTGAATAGTTTCTATATTTAATTTTTGCCATTTAGACAAAAAAGATAAACCAATAATAAAAAGAATAAATAATATAAAAAAAATAAATAATTTTATTTTAAAAATTTTATTTTTTCTTTTCTTTATTTCTTCGAGTTTTGAAGAAGTAAAAACTTTCTTTTGCATATTAGGAATTCTTTTTATTTATGAATTCTAGACCTCCCATATAAGAACGTAGTACTTCTGGAATTTTAATACTACCATCTTCTTGTTGATTATTTTCAATAATAGCAATTAAAGTTCTACCTATAGCTAAAACAGTAGCATCATTCATGTGAACTGGTTCTATTTTACCATTTTCTCTTTTTACTCTTGTATTTAATCTTCTTGATTGAAAACCTCCAGTATAATCAGCGCTATGTGTTTCTCTATATTTATTTTGACCCGGCATCCATGTTTCAATATCTATTTGTCTTGTATCAGGAAAACCCATATCTCCAGTACAAACACTAATAACTTGATAACTTAAATTTAATTTCTGTAAAAGATACTCTTGAATAGCCACTAAAAAATTTTGTTCTTGCATACCATTTTCTGGTATAGAAAAAACTTCCATTTCTAATTTATCAAATTGATGTTGTCTTAATATCCCATTTGTATCCTTACCAGCTGCTCCTGCTTCTCTCCTAAAAGCTGTGGAATAACCAGCATAACGAATTGGTAATTCATCTTCATTGAATATTTTATCCATATGCATAGAACCAAGGGTGTGTTCAGCACTACCAATAAGCATTAAATCATCTTCTGGAAACATGTAATGATCTTCTGGTTTCATTAAACGAGCCATTTTTAATTGAACATTAGGTCGAATAAAGACTGGTGGTATTATAGGTATAAAAGAATTTATTTTAATTGAAATATTATTTTTAGATGCAATTTCTTCTAAAATATTTTTGTTGTTTAAAGTATTTAAAGCAAATTGTATTAAAGCAAACTGCATTAGAACCAAGTCTCCTTTTAAATATGAATAACGAGAACCAGCAACAATCGAAGCTGTTTCGGTATCTATTAAATCTAATTTTTTTCCTATTTCAAAATGCTCTTTTGGTTCAAAATTAAAAGTTGGTTTTTCTCCCCAATATCTTAAAACAACATTTTCATTTTCACTTTTACCAACAGGAGTATCAACTGAAGGAATATTTGGTATTTTTAAAAGAATATTCTGACATTTATAAATAAGGTCTTTTAATTTTTCTTCTTTTTCTTTAATATCTTCTTTAACAAGTCGCATTTCTTCTATGAGTTGAACTTTTAAAGCTGGATCTTGATCACGAGCAATATTATTTGAAACTCGGTTAACTTCCGTGCGTAATTCTTCTACTTCTTTTAGTAATTTTAGTCTTTCATCATCGAAAGTAATTAATTCATCAATATTAACATCAACGAGCTTTTTCTTTGCTCCGGCAATAACAATATCTTTATTTTCACGAATAAATTTTATATCTAACATAGATATAGTATATAATATTATTAAGAGAAAAACAAAATAATTTTTAATTTTTAATAAGATGGAAATAAAAAAATTAGCAAAAGAATATTGGCCAATTGGGCTTTTAGAAATTCCTCAAATTCCAAAAGAACTCTATATATTAGGTGATTTTCCAGAAGATGATTTAATATATCTCTGTGTCGTCGGTTCTCGAAAATTTACTTCTTATGGCAAAGAAGCTACTGAAAAATTAATTGAAGGGCTTAAAGGTTATCCTATTTGTATTGTTTCTGGTTTTGCTATGGGAATTGATACTATCGCTCACAAGAAAGCTTTAGAAGTAGAACTTAAAACAATAGTATTTCCTGGATCGGGTTTATCAAAAGACGCAATTTACCCTAAAACCAATTTAAAATTAATAGAAGAAATTTTAAATAAAGGTGGTTGTTTTATTTCAGAATTTGAACCTGATTTTAAAGCCACAACTTGGTCTTTTCCCATGCGCAATAGGCTTATGGCAGGAATTTCTAAAGCAATTTTAATAATAGAAGCTGAAGAAAAATCAGGTACAATGATAACAGCAAGGCTTGCTACAGATTACAATAAAGATGTTCTTGTTATTCCTGGAAATATTTTTTCTTCAAATTCAAAAGGTACAAATAAATTATTAAAACTAGGAGCAACTCCAATCACCAAAAGTGCTGATTTGTTAGAAGCTTTAGGTTTTGATATTTCTGAAAAAGAAAATAATCAAAAAAGTTTATTTGAAGATTTATCTCCTGAAGAAAAGAAAGTTTTAGATATACTGCGAGAACCAATCGAGCGAGATTTGTTAATTAAAGAAATGAAGATGCCAATCAATCAAGCAAATACTTTGCTTTCTATTATGGAAATAAAGGATTTAATAAAAGAAGAGTTAGGAGAAATAAAAATAAAATAAAAAGCACCACACCTTCTTTAAGGCGCGATGCTTAATTTACTTAAAATTTAATCTCAATGAGCAATATTTACATAGTACCATAAAATAAATAAAATTACAATCATAAATTGTAATTTATATTTTTAATAAAATTTAAAAAAAATATCACAAAATTTGCGAAAAAATTATATTTCGTGTAATACTTAGAAATAATGAATCCAGTAGTAGATTTTCAAATCATTGCTGGATAATAGGTTTGAGCAAGATGCAAGTTTATTTTTAATATTAATTTTAATTACATTTTCAAACAAAGTTTTAAAAAACAATTTGAAAATTCACTACCGGATGAAATTATTAATCGTAGAATCACCAAGTAAAGCTAAAACTATCGAGAAATATCTCGAAGGAGAATTTACTGTGCGCGCATCCGTTGGTCATATAAGAGATTTACCAAAATCCAACAAACAAGCTATAGACATAGAAGGCGGATTTATACCTCATTACGAAATATCTAAAGGGAAAGAAAATGTAGTCAGAGAATTACAAAGCCTGGGAAGTAGAGCAAATGAAATACTACTTGCTACGGACCCCGACCGTGAAGGAGAAGCTATCGCTTGGCATATAGAAAGTATTTTAAAAGAAAATAAAAAAATAACTTCTAAAATACAAAGAGTGACTTTTAATGAAATCACAAAAGACGCAGTACGTGAAGCCTTAAAACACCCTCGTCAAATAGACACAAATTTAAGGAAAGCTCAAGAAGCTCGTAGGGTTTTAGATCGTTTAGTAGGATATGATTTGTCTGGACTTATTTGGCAAAAAGTTCGTTATGGACTTTCTGCTGGGCGTGTACAATCCCCTGCTCTAAGAATTCTCATGGAAAGAGAAAGAGAAATCAGAGCTTTTATTCCAGAGAAATACTTTCAAATTTGGGGACATTTTAAAACTCAAAATAAAGAAAATTTAAGATTGGATTATTCTAAAGATTTAAAGGATGAAAATCTAGTAAATGAAATTTTAAAAACTGGAAAAGAAAATGATTTTATAGTTTCAGATATTAATGAATCAAAGCAATCTCGTGCTCCGAGAGCTCCTTTTACAACTTCAAGTCTGCAACAAACAGCTTCAACACGTTTAGGATATTCTCCTTCTAGGACAATGCAAATTGCTCAAAAACTCTATGAAGGAGGTCATATAACTTATATGCGTACAGATAGTACAAATTTATCTAAAATAGCTCAAAATCAAATAATAAATTTTATTTCAAAAGAATATGGTAAAGAATATATAGAAGCTCATTTTTATAAAACTAAATCTAAAAATGCCCAAGAGGCTCATGAAGCTATTCGTCCAACTAATATAGAAAAATTACACGCTGGAACCGAAGAGCAACAAAAATTATATCGTTTAATTTGGGAAAGAACTGTTTCGAGTCAAATGGTATCTGCTCAATTAATGAAAACTAAAATTAAAGCAATTATTAAAAATCATCAAAATTTAGGAGAATTTTCTGCAAACGGATCTCGATTACTCTTCCCTGGTTGGCTTAAAGTAGATCAAGCATCTAAAGGTGAAGATGTAGAATTGCCTAAAGTTAATATTGGTGAAAAATTAGATTTAATCCAATTAGAAAAATTAGAAAAATTTACTGAACCACCAAATAGATACAGCGAAGCAGGTTTAATTAAAGAACTTGAAGAACGTGGTATTGGTCGTCCTTCTACTTATGCTTCTATAATGAGAACCTTAGAAGAAAGAGGTTACGTGAAAAAAGAAGGCAGAACATTATTCCCTACTGATACTGGAGATGTAGTTTCTACTTTTCTTGAAGAACATTTTGCTAAATATATTTCAGATACTTTTACTGCTGAAATGGAAGACGAACTAGATGAAATATCTCTAGGAGAAAGGGACTATGAAAAAACTTTAAAAGAATTTTATAATCCTTTTTCAAGAGATGTTAAAGAAAAATCAAAATTAGAAAAAGCTACAAATTTAGGAATTGCGAGCTCAGAATTTAAATGTCCTAAATGTAATTCTCAAATGGAAATTAAACTAGGTAAATCTGGGAAATTTCTCTCTTGTGTTAAATATCCAGATTGTGATGGAGCTTTAACTATTGATGGCGCGCTCATAAGCGAAGAAAAACCTTTAGGTTATCATCCAAAAACTAATGAACCAATTTATTTACTTACTGGTAGATTTGGTCCATATGTACAATTAGGAAAAAATACTCCTATACCTAAACTTACAAAATATCCAAAAGGCTATAAAAAAACAGAAATAGACAAAGAAAAAATTAAACAAGAAAAAGAATTAATCGAATCATTAAAGAAATTACCTCAACCTAAAAGAGCAAGTATTCCACCTAGAACAAAAATTGAAAATGTGACTTTAGACATGGCTATAAAATTACTTGAACTTCCTCGTGTATTAGGAGTGGATGAAAAAACTAGTGAAGAAGTTATTGCAAATATTGGACGGTTTGGTCCATATGTAGGACGCGGACGAGAATTTAGATCAATTAAAAAAACTAGTGGTCTTGATCCTTATACTATTACTTTAAAACAAGCTTTAGATTTAATAAATTCAGAAAAGACTTTACCTAAAGGAGTAGAATTACTTAGAACTGTGGGAATAAATCCAAAGACTAAAAAAGAAATTCAAATACTAAAATCTAAATCTGGATATTTTATTAAACAAGGTTTAAGTCGTATATATATTCCAGAAAATATGGATCCAAAAACTTTAACGATAGACGAAGCTATATCCCTACTCAACATTTCAAAATTCGACAAAAAGAAAAAATAATTATTGCTTTTTTATTATTTTCTAGACATAATAAATAAATGCCAGATTATAAAGAAATTATAAAACTAATCGAAGGTGGAATATCTAAAGACGATGAGGCTTTAATTGAAAAAGCTTATCATTTTTCTATGCGAGCTCATGAAGGTCAGAAAAGAATGAGTGGTGAACCGTATTTCCTTCATGTATTTGAAACTGCTAAAATTTTAGCTAAACTTGGAATGGACAGTAAGACAATTTCAGCAGGACTTATGCATGATGTACTTGAAGACACAGAAATTACAGAAGAAGAAATGCAAAAAGAATTTGGAGAAGAAATAGTTTATCTAGTTAAAGGAGTCACAAAGCTTGGAACTTTAAAATATCGAGGGCATGAAAGACATGTAGAAAGTTTAAGAAAATTTTTCGTAGCCATTGCAAACGATTTGCGAGTTGTGATTATTAAATTCGCAGACAGACTTCATAACCTAAAAACCTTAGAACATGTTCGAGAAGACAAAAGATCCCGTATAGCCCTAGAATCTATTCAAATTTATGCTCCTTTGGCAAACAGACTTGGTATGGGTAAATTAAAAAGTGAAATAGAGGATGCAGCTTTTCCTTATGCTTATCCAAAAGAACACAAAAAAGTCTCTGACTTACTTGAAGAAAAAAAAGAAGAATTTGCAGAAAATTTAGAAAAAATTAAAGATATTTTAAAAGAAGAATTAAAAAATAACAATATCCCATTTGAAGAAGTTAGCCATAGAGTAAAAACAAAATATAGCCTATGGAGAAAACTTGAAAGATATGATATGGATTTAGAAAAAATCCACGATATTATCGCTCTTCGCGTTGTTGTAAATAATCTAGAAGATTGTTATAGAGTACTTGGACTTATTCATTCAATCTGGAAACCAATGCTAGGACGTATTAAAGACTATATTTCCCTACCTAAACCAAATGGCTATAAATCTCTCCATACTACTGTATTTACAGGAAAAACAGGAATGGCTGAAATTCAAATCAGAACAAAGGAAATGCATGCAGAGGCAGCTTATGGTATCGCAGCCCACTTTGCTTATAAAGAAAATACTCAAGAAAAGGTTAGAAAAGATAAAACTAAATTTGAATGGATAGAAGAATTAAAAGATATAAATTATAATCCTGATAAACCTCAAACTTTTTTTGATAATTTAAAGACAGATTTCTTTAGTGATAGAATTTTTATTCTTACACCTAAAGGAGACGTTGTTGATTTGCCTGAAAATTCAAGCCCTATTGATTTTGCTTATGCTATTCACTCTGATATTGGAGATCATATTTCTGCAGTAAAAATTAACAATAAAATGTCCCAAATATTTACAACATTAAAAAATGGAGATATCGTAGAAATAATTACAAAAAAAGACTCACACCCTACTTCTAAATGGTTAGAAAATACAAAAACTAATACAGCTCGCAAAAATATACGATCTTATTTAGAGAATAACGATACTGGAATTTTATCAAAATTAAGAAATCTCACCAAAAAATAAACCCTTCTTTTAAAGGGTTTATTTTTTATAAAGTAAAATTATTTAAATTATATAAATCTGTATTTTCTTCTTCCTCTTTTTCTTTAATATCTCTATCATCAAGCAAAGCTATAGCTTCTTTTTCCTCCAAAATAGCTTCTTGATTATCTGAAGAAATAATGTCATCGGATTTTTCTTCTTGATTTAAAGAGCTATTTTCCGTTACATTTTCATTATTATTTTCTAGTTTAGAAATATGATTTTGAAGCATTTGATATGAAGGAGCGTTACCGGTTTTATTTAACATTTCTAAAATAGCTCTTAGATCTTCGTTTGAGAAAAAATCAATCTTAATTTGTCCACCTTGCTCTTTTCTTTCTATATGGACTCTAGTACCTAATTTATCTTGAAATTCTTCTTCCATTTCTACTATTTCAGGATCAGGTAATAATTCTTTTTTACGAACCCTATCATATGCAATCTTACGAGCTAGTCTTTCTGCTTCACGAACTGTAATTTTTCTATAAACTATTTCTTTAAATAACACAGCTTGCTCTTCTGTGTGATCGGTCAACATAAGGAGTGGTCTAGTATGGCCTTCAGAAATTCTACCTTCAGATAAAGCGTTTAGTATTTCTTCAGGCAAAGATAAAATTCGCAAAGAATTAGAAACATATTCACGACTGCGTCCCATTTTCTTTGCAACTTCAGCATGAGTAAATTTAAATTCATTTACTAATCTAAAAAATGCTCTTGCTCGATCAACAGCATTCAAATCTTCTCTTTGTAAATTCTCTAAAATAGCAAGCTCTAACTTCATCAAAGAATTATCTCCCATTCTAATAATTACTGGGACTTGAGCTACTTTGGCAATTATCGAAGCACGCAATCTTCTCTCTCCTGCAATTAATTCATATTCTGTTACTAATCCTCCATCTTCTTTTTCTTTCTCTATTCTTGAAACTGTTAAAGGTTGTAAGACTCCGTATTGCTTGATGGAATCAGCAAGCTCTAAAAGTTTAGCCTCATCGAATTCACGACGAGGTTGATAAGGGTTTGGTTTTATTTTATCTGTATCGATCCAGAAAATTGAATTTGAATATAAGTTAGACATAAATTGATTTTAGCATAAATTTCTGATAAAGTTAAAATGTGGAAAAGAAAAATAATAGCCGGAGTGGATGAAAATCAAACTGCTTTGATTTTCATCCTAAGGAGGCCGACACTCCGGCTATGGTTTTGTTTACAAAATGCAAAATACAAAGTATATTTTGCAAATAGCCGGAGTGGCGGAATTGGTAGACGCGCACGACTCAAAATCGTGTATCGCAAGGTGTGAGAGTTCGATTCTCTCCTCCGGCACATACAAAAAAGACTTAATTTAAATTAAGTCTTTTTTGTATTGAATTTATTTATTTTAATTAAGCACTTGACTTTATTTTATAAAAATGCTATAGTATAAGAGATATACAGTTCTTTACAGGGAGAAGGTGGATTATTATTTATATTATTATTTTATACCATTTTAAATGGAAAAAATAAGATAAAGCTTAATTTACAAGCCAAAAAAGGAGAATAAATTTCTCATAAATTAAAAAATGGCTTAAGTTTATTAATGAAAATAATCTTAATTTTTGAAAGGAGAAATTTTATAAAAAATTTTATAAAAATAATTTGCTCATCCCAAATTAAATAAAAAGAAGTATTTTAACTTTTGCAACAGGCCAAGCCTGAACTTACAAGTAAAATACATAAAAATGGCCCTGGACTTAAGTTCAGGGCCTCTTTGATTTAAAAGACTTTTTCTGATAAAATTATTTTAAATATGTCAAAAAATACAAAATACAACTCAATAGATTTTGAAGTAAATGGAGGCAGGAAATTATCAGGTTCTATTACTACTAATTTTTCCAAAAATGGCTCAGTAGGGCTTCTTTGTGCTTCCCTACTTAATCGTGGTAAAACGACTTTGCACGGTATCGCACGAATAGAAGAAGTTTATCGTGTTATAGAAATTCTAGAAAGTATTGGGGTTTCTGTAAAATGGATTAAAAATAATTCTTTAATAATTACTCCTCCAGAAATTTTTAACTTAAAAAGTATTAATACAGAATCAGCAATCAAAACACGCTCTATTATAATGATAATAGGTCCTTTAATCCATTATTTAAAAAATTTTTCTATACCTCACGCTTCAGGTTGTAATTTAGGTAAAAGAACAATCTCAGCTCACACTTATGCATTAAACGAACTAGGTGTTAAAATAAAAACTACAAATAATAGTTATGAAATAAATAACACTAAACTAAAAGCTAATAATATAGTTATGTATGAAGCTGGAGATACTGCTTGTGAAAATATTTTAACCGCTTCAGCACTAATACCTGGAAAAACTACTATATCTTTTGCAAGTGCAAATTATATGGTACAAGAAATTTGTTTCTTTTTAGAGTCCTTGGGTGTAAAAATAGAAGGTATTGGAAGTTCAAAACTTATAGTTCACGGAGTTAAGGAAATAAACCAAGATATAGAATACACCAACAGTGAAGATCCAATAGAATCTATGATGTTTATTTCAGCTGGAATAGTAACAAATTCAAATATAAAAATACTTCGCTCTCCTATTGATTTTCTTTCTTTAGAACTTGAAAAATTACGCCGTATGGGACTCCGATTTAAATTAGGTAAAGTTTATAAATCATATAACGGTAGGACAAATTTAGTAGATATAGAAATTTTTCCTTCTAAATTAAAAGCCTTGGAAGACAAAATCCATGCAAACCCATACCCTGGAATAAATATGGATAACTTACCATTTTTTGCCCCTATTGCTCTTGTGGCAACAGGAAAAACTATGATTCATGATTGGGTTTATGAGAACCGTGCTATATATTTTGCAGAATTAAATCGCCTTGGGGGAAATGTAACTTTAGCCGACCCACATAGAGTTTATATAGAAGGACCTACAAAATTGAAACCCGCTCAAGTTGTCTGCCCTCCTGCATTACGTCCTTCTGTGGTTATCTTGATAGCTATGCTTGGCGCAAATGGGGTTTCTATTCTTCGTAATGTTTATATGATAAATCGTGGTTACGAAGAAATAGCAGAAAGACTAAACTCTCTTGGTGCAGACATAAAAATCATCAAAAACTAATGAAAGCTAAAAATAAAGTTTTAATAATTTTAGGACCTACCGGAGTTGGGAAAAGTTCTTTATCTGTTAAAATTGCCAAACTTTATAAAGGCGAGGTTATTTCAGCTGATTCACGACAGGTTTATAAATACCTTGATATCGGTACAGGTAAAATTACAACAAAAGAAATGGAAGGTATTCCCCATCACGGCCTAGATCTAGTAAGTCCTAAAAAAACTTATAGCGTAGTTATGTATCAAAAATACGCTTTAAATAAGATAAAAGAGATCATAAAACGAGGCAAAACTCCTATCATTTGCGGAGGAACTGGATTTTATATTGATGCTGTTGTAAAGAATTTTATTTTACCTGCTGTACCAGCGAATTTAAAATTAAGAGAAGAACTAAGTAAAAATTCTCCGGAAGAAAATTATAAAACACTACTTTCTTTAGACAAAGAAAGAGCTTTAAGTATTGATGCAAAAAACAATGTTAGATTAATTCGAGCTATAGAAATAGTAGAAGCTTTAGGAAAAGTACCTCACTTGGCGGTAAAACCGCCAAGTGAATATGAATTTATTAAAATCGGACTTAATTTACCTAAAGAAGAAATAAATCAAAAAATCACAAAAAGGGTTAAAAAAATGTTTAAGGATGGGCTTTTAACTGAGATAGAAAATTTAAAGAAAATTGGAATTACTGATCAAAAATTAAAAGAGTTTGGTTTTGAATATTATAATCCTAAGGTAGAATCTGTAATTCTAAAATCAAATCAATATGCCAAAAGACAATTAACTTGGTTTAAAAAAGACAAAGAAATACATTGGTTTTTGCCTCAAGAAAAAAATAAAATTATTAAATTTCTTAAGACTTTTTTTGTCTAAAAAATTCTATTATAGCTGGCAATATAGAAATCAAAACAACCAAGATAATTAAATAAGATAAATAATTTTTAATTTCTGGAAAAATTAAACCTAAAGAATATCCAACCAATGGCACAATGGTTGCCCAAAGCATTGAAGAAATTAAATTATATTTTAAAAATTTTAAATAATCCATTTTTGCAATACCAGCAATAATAGGGACAAAAGTCCTAACAATAGGAACAAAGCGAGAAATTAAAATAGCAATTTTTCCATATTTATCAAAAAAATCATGAGTTTGATTAATATATTTTTCTTTTAAAATTTTTCTAAAAATATAAAATTTTCTTAAACCGTGCAAATGTTTTCCAATATGAAAGCCAGCAACTCCTCCAAAAAAAGTAGAAATAAAAATTAGAGGTATTAAAAGATAAATATTTAAAATTCCAGAAATAGTCAAAAGCCCTGCAACAAAAAGCAAAGAATCTCCTGGTAATGCAAAAAATATTCCTGATTCTAAAAATACAATTATAAAAATACCGGCATAGCCATAAGTTGTAATAATATAAGGAATATCAAAAAATTCTAACATTTTTATAAAATATTAAATTTAGTTTCTTTATCAAAATAATCTTCTCCTTCAGCTTTTTTCAAAAAATTGACTACTTTATAAGTCAAAGGAGTAAATAATATCTCAACTAAACTTTTAAAAATATAATTTGAAATTATTAAAGTCAAAAGAAGAGATGATGGTAAAACACCCAAAAATGCTATTAAAATAAATAAAGTGCTATCTATTAATTCTCCTACTAAAGTTGATCCTATCGTTCTTGCCCAAAGCTTACGACCATTAGTCCAAATTTTCATCTTAGCTAAAATTATAGAATTTGAAAAAGACCCTAATAAATAAGCTATCAAAGAAGCAAAAACAATCCTAGGAGCAGCGCCTAAAATATTTTTATAATCTTCATTCAAAGTCCAATCAGAAGCTGGTGGCAAATAAGCTACTAAAATAAAGACTAAAGACATAAAGAAAGCCATAAAGAAACCTAACCAAATAACTTCTTTAGTTTTTTTATAACCATACACTTCAGTTAAAATATCTCCAAAAATATAAGATAATGGGAAAAGCAAAGTCCCTGCATCAAAAGTAAAAAGTCCAAAATCAATAATTTTAACAGAAACAATATTAGATATCATTAAAACCGAAACAAAAAAAACAGTAATATAAGTTAAATATTTATAATTCTTCATATTTTATAAGTTTACTATAAATACTAAAAATAAAAAACCTCATTTTCTTTGAGGTCTTTTATTTTAAAAATATTATTTTTTTAACAAATCTCTAATTTCTTGCAACAACTCTACTTCAGAAGGACCTTTGGGAGCATCTGCTGGTTTTTCTTTTTTCATTTTATTCACTAAAATATTCATTGGTTTTACTACAAAAAAGAATATAGCACCTGCAACCATAATAAAAGAAATTAAAACATTTATAAAATTACCATATTTAAAAGTACTACCATTTAAAGTAAAATTAAGTCCACTAAAATCAGGCAACTTTGCAATTGCTGAAATTAAAGGAGTTAATAAATCAGCCACGAGTGAAGAAACTACACTACCAAAAGCAGTACCAATAACAACACCCACAGCAAGATCCACAACATTACCTCTTAATAAAAATTGCTTAAAATCGTTTAACATAAAATTTAATTTTTAATAATAATAATACTTTTATTATATAACTTTTTTAGGAATAAAAAAGGGCCCTTTTTAAAAAAGGACCCACATTCTCTGTTTTTGGTTATCTAATTTTTTGAGAAGGGCCTCAAGAGCCTTTTTGGGTGCGTATGGGGGGTACTCTATATTGACCCTTCTCTATATTTTTAAGAAGAACTACTCAGGGGGCTTTGTGTGGATTGCAGGCTACTTGTCGCCTAGCTTTTCGTTCTTCTTTATATTTTTTACAAATCTAAATAGAGTATAGCATATTTAAAAAATATGTCAAGCTCTTAAAATCAATTTATTCTTCTATTAAACCGAGCTTAATTAATCTTGATTTTATACCTCCTACTTGCCTACCACTATCTTTAGCAATATCTTTTATCTTTTTACCTTGATTGAAACTTTTGATTAAATCCTCTTCTTCTTCGGGAGTCCATTTTTTATAAGCATTGGTATGCTTTTGCCTAATTTTTTCTAATTTAGAAATTTCTAATTCTGTATTTTCTTCTTTATTTTTTTCTTTCTTATCTTTCCATTTTCCATCAGAAGCTACAATAAAATTCTTGTGCATTTTTTCTAATTCTTCTTTTTCCATTTCACCGAAAAGTTTTCTTGCTTTATCTGAAAAATCTAAAAAAATTTTATCTTGCTCCAAAATTTCTGGATGAACTAAAAGAGACATATCATTAAACCCTAAAAGATATAGGCCTTCGATACTACGCACCCGAGAAAGAGCTACATAACCTTGCCCGTATTCAAAAACAGAAGATAAATCCATAATAGCACTATCCATACTCATACCTTGACTTTTATGAACGGTTATAGCCCAAGCAAGCCTAAGTGGTATCTGACTTACTTTACCTTTTATTTTTCCATTTTCTTCTATACTCCAATCAAGTGGACTTATTTTTATTTCTCTTCCATCTTTAGTCTTGATAATTGGTTCATAAGAGAAAGAATCAAAATCAATAACTTCACCTAAAGTTCCATTTACATATTTTTCTTTAGGATTGTTTTTGGTGCACATTACAACAGCTCCTTTTTTCAAAATCAAAACCTCGGGAGAAAGACAACCTTTTTTCAAATTATTTACAATATTCGCATTACCTGAAGATATCATATTAAATACTTTCTCTTCTCCAGATATTTTTGAAAGCATTTGAGAATTAACTCTATCTACATCAAAATTATGAGAAAAAAGTTTTGTAATATTTGGAGGAAATTTTTCTCTGCTAATAGTTCGAGATTTTAAATATTCTACATGCTCTCTTTCTAAATTCCCGCTACGAATAGCGAGTAATAAATCTAAAAATTCTTCAGAGTCTTGTCTGTGTTGTTCCTTGATATAACAAACAATCGGGCTTGCTTTCACCCAAGCAAAAGAATCATAAGCAAAATCCCCTTTTTTTTCTTCTTCAAATAATTGAATTTCTTTCTCTTCTTTTATCTTTTTATTAATTGGAGGTAATTGAAAGAAATCTCCAACAAAGACCACTTGCAGTCCACCAAAAGCTTCATCGCTACTTCTAATAAGTCTACAAACTCTATCTACCATATTTAAAGTTTTAGCATGAAGCATCGATATTTCATCTATAATCAAAACTTTAGTTTTTGAAATTCTTTTTACTAAATATTCCGTAGTAGATAATTTATCTAAATCATATTTATCTAAGTTTTCCTTAATACCAATCCCACTCCAAGAATGAATAGTAACGCCCCCTATATGAGTAGCAGCAATACCTGTTGAAGCTGTAATAGCAACATCAATTTCACGCTCTTTTAAATAAGCTATATATTTATTTATAGTAAAAGTTTTCCCTGATCCTGGTTCTCCAGTTAAAAACACATTAGCTCCAGTCTTTAAAATATTCAAGGCTTCTTCTTGAGTCATTAACCTATTATAACTTATTTTCAAATTTTATTTATCCCAAGAAAAATTTCTACCAAAATGTCCCCAATTTGCAGTTTCAGAAAATTTTATTTTATTTAATTCTAATTTTTCGTAAATACCTTTTGGACTCAAATCATAATCTTCAATTTCTGTTTCCTTGCCATCTATAATTGCTATTTTCATAACTGGGTCTTTTATACCTATAGCATATGCTATTTTTACTATTACTTCTTCTGCAGAATATTTTTTGAGTAAATCAAGGGCAATCTTACGAGATATGTATGCTCCACTCCGATCTACTTTTGTATAATCTTTACCAGAAAAAGAACCTCCTCCAATCCTAACCTCAGGGCCATAATTATCTATTATAAGTTTACGCCCAGAAAGCCCTGTATCAGCGTCAAAATTGCCTAAATCCCACTCTCCGCTTGGATTTACCAAGTATTTAACATTTGTAATATCTAAGCCATTTTGAGACCAAATTTCTATCTTTTCTTTAACTAATTTTAATAAATTTTCATTTTTAGAATTTTGGAAACTAGCTAAAACTACCAGAACTTTATTTCCGTCTACCGTCACTTGAGTTTTACCATCGTAGGGATAAATTTCAAAAATACTTTTACATAAATCTCTCGCAAGTTCATATTCTAAAGGCATAAAGTTTTCTGTTTGATTTGTAGCATAGCCGAGCATTATACCTTGATCTCCTGCTCCACCAATATCTACGCTGCGAGCAATTTGAGGACTTTGAATATCTATATTATAAATTATTTTAAAATCTAAAGTATCAATATTAAGTCTATTTAAAATAGTTAATACTTCATTTTCTATGTTAAATGAATTTTGAGAACTTACTTCTCCATTAATTGTAATTAAATTATGCCCACCCATGACTTCTATAGCCACTCGACTTTTAGGATCAAGCGCTAGATATTTATCTAACAAAGAATCTGCAATAAAATCACAAATTTTATCTGGATGCATAGGACTTACAAATTCAGCAGTCCGCACACCATTTTTAATATTTTTAACCATAAAATAAAAAATTCCTACATTATTAATAATGAAGGAAAGAATTTTTGCATAGACTAAATACAAACATATCTTTCCTTTCGCCTCTTTGGCGAATGGTTGGATTTAGCACCCATCGATTTCGCTTTACTACTTTCAGGGTTGCTGGAGGTTAGAGCCAATTCTCTTTTCTTTAAATAAAGAATATCCTCACTCTTGATACAATATTTAATTGTAAATAAATTATAACATATTATTTTAAAAACACATCCAAAGCACCTTCACCTCCATTTCTAGGACTTGCATAACTGTAGTTTATTCTTCTTTGTTTTAAATAATTTTTTACAAAATCCCGCAAGACAGCTCCGTTCTCACTATTCTTGCCTTTACCTACTATTATCCTTAAAAAGAAATATTGATTAGAATCTAGAATTTCACTTAAAAATTCTTCTGCTTCAAAAGTGGTATAACCGTGTAAATCTATCACCAATTCCGGCTCATTAGTATCATTATTTAAATTTCTAGAAAATTCATAAAAAGTCATAGAAATAATATACAACAATTTCAAATAAAATAAAAAGCTTAGGGTTTCCCCTAAGCTTAAAAAGATTTTAAGATTAAATATCCAAGAAAAATTATTGAGATAGGTAACCAAAAAATCAGTAAAATTATTGTAATTACGGCTATCTTTATAGCCGTATGTACAGTTTGATTGAATTGAACTTGAGTCCAATTATCAAACTGAGTATTCCAAACTGGGACATTCCTAAAAAAGAATTTTATTGCTTGGAAAAATTTTATCACAAATCTCTCAGCCCAAGCAAAGGAGAAGCGGAATGCCCAAACCAATAAATCAACTGCAGGATTAGCTCCTGAGGATTTTTTATTTTTTGCCATATCAAAGAATTTACTTAAAAGTATTATATCATAATATAACAAAAAGTCAATATAAATTAAAGAATTTTAATCTTTAAATTTATTATATCCCCTGCAAAGATGTTTTCTTTTTTACGAATAGATTTATTAATACAAAGTATATAACCTTTTGATAGTTTGTGAGGAAAAAGAGAAGTTCGCCAAATACTCTTCCCTATTTTCACTTCTATTTTGACGAAACCTCTAGGAAAAGCTTGTCTAATAGTATTGCTATATTTTTGATCTAAAGTCACAAAATGCCATCCTCCATCCCCGGGATAAATCCAAACTTTCGTCTTAAAACTAAAATCTCGCTTGAGAATCATTACTGAATTTTAGCATAAATATTAGAAATTTTAATTTTTTATAAAAAACCCGTAAATAAGAATACCTAGCGAGATTAGGGAGTAGAGAATTACGAAAATAAAAGACAAAAGTATTTGTGAAGAAACAAAAAAATCTCCATCATTTGACGGTAAAAATATAATTATTAAAAAACTTAAAATAGAAAAAATTGTTACAGTTTTTAACCAAATTAACCATCTTGAAATTTTAGTAAAAATAAAAATAAATGAAAAAATACTAGTAACACCAAATACAAATAAAAAGGTTGTGTGTACACTTCTCCAAATAGAATATAAATTTACAAACTCTAAAAAATTAATTAATAAAAAAAATAAAATACTGAAAATAAAAAAGTAAATTTGTTGTTTTTTGTTTTTTAACCAATTCATATAATTATTTTATCTTAAAAAGATATTTAAAGCTAATTAATAATGTTATTAAAACTAAGAAAATAATTAAATATCTATAATTACCTTCTTGTCTTTTTTGATCTTGTGGAATTTTATCGTCAATAATTATTTCTTCTTTGATATCTTTATCTAAAGTTTTAGCCTCATTTTTTTTATTAAAATCACCTTCAACATCAAGGTTTTTATATTGAGTTGAATTCAAATTTTGATTATTTATTATTAAAGTATTATCTTTTTCAATGTGTAAATTTTCTTCATTATTTGTAATTACCTTCTTATTTTGTTCATTAATTTCAATACTTTCTCCCAAAACTGCTGGTACTATATTTCTAGTATTATTGTTTGCATTAATCAAAACCACTCCAGGATTATTTATAATTTCAGGTATCGGAATTATCACTTCTTCTTTGTAAGGTAAATATTCTAATTCAAATTCTCCATCCCCTTCTAAATCAACTAATAATTTTAAATTATCTAAACTATTCTCATTTTCAAAAACTAATTTTGCTTTAGTATTTTTTGTATTTTTTATACCATCAAATATTTGATTACCAGAATAATTATCATTTGAAAATTCATCTAATTCTAAAGAGAAATAACCATCATCAAATCCATTCAAAACTAAAGTATGAGCTAATTCTATCGGTATAGATAAACTCTGAACTTCACCGATTATAGAATATTCTGCTCCTAAAATTTCATTTATAATATTACCTTGTTCGTCTTTACCTGAGAAATTACCATCTTTATCAAAAACTCCTAAATACAAAGGTGAATGCAAAGTATAGATTAACTTCTTTGGGTGTGATGCTAGTGTAGTTCTATTTCTAAAAATTATATTTTCTGGATCTAAAAAAGTTTTTTCACCTTTTAATTTATTTTTTATAAAATCCAATAAATTAGGTATTTCCAAAATAAAAGCATGATCTTTTGGAATCACATTATCTTTATTTGCTTTATCTAAATCAACATACCATTGCTCTATATTTTGACTTTCATTCATAAAAGTAGCACTCACTAAAGGCACAGTTCCGTCTCCATAAATAGTTTTTCTTGCTTTAGGAGATATTTCTTTTTTACCTAAAAGTTTTTTAACTTCTTTATAATCAAGCCCTAAGATAGTTTCCATACCCAAACCTCCTACTTGGTAAACTTTAGTCGTAGGATTTGCTTGCCAATTATCAAGCATTTCATAAAGATTAATTGCATTATTATATAAATAAATATTTGCGATATTTGCATTTTTAGTATCATTAATTGCTGGTTTTTCTCTATAGTCACCACCTTTTAAATAATCTTCAAGCTCAGAAAAAGAATCTATGTTATTACCATATTTTTCTATAGTATTTTTAAGTTTTTCATTTTCAAATTTTGTTTTAGTTGAAAAATTAATAATTGCTTTTTTAGAATCTTTATTATTAATTAAATTAAAATAACTTTCCCTAGGTAAAAGGTTATAAAGAGTCGGCATATTTTCTCCTAACCCTCTCGAAACATCTTGATCCATAATGGAATCAAAAGGACCAACTCCTGTCCCAAAAAGCAAAGCAAGCACTGCTTCCGGAGCGCCTATTTGAGGCACTGCTACAAAAAAAATCTCATCAATTTTTTCATACAAAGGATCATTGTTATCTTTTAATTTTTGAATTAAAGCTTTAGTAACTAATCCTCCATTTGAATGAGATACAATAGAAACCTTGCCTGATTTAGAACTTTTAGCTAATTTTGATAATTCTTTATAAATAAAACTTTCTTCCAAAGTAGAATTTTCAAGATAAGATAAATTCTGATTTTTATTACCAAAAACTTTACCATTATTTAAAATATCATCTAAGGCAAGCCTCCAATCATAGGGAATGAAAGAATAATCATTAATTATTTTATCAGTTTTAAGATTTTTTAATTGAATTCCTAAAGATTTATAAATATTTATTCCTAAAATTGCTTCGTCAATTATACCTGTTTCTTTTTTATCTCCATTATTTCTAATGTCATTTTTAGTATAAACTTCATTAATACTTTTACCTTCTTCGTCTAAAAATAAAGCTTCATGATAAGAATCTTTCCTAGAGAGCCAAAGCTCTTTTTCTCCACTTCCCAAATCTGCATACAAACGAGAACCTTGCATCCCAGGAATAAATAAAACATTTGAAGCACAATCCTCTATACATAACTCAAAAGGATTATTAAAAAGCCAAGGATAAAATAAAATATTATTACCATAAATAGCCTCACCTTTTCCTTCTGAATTTTGTGTACTATGATAAGGCCCAGACATGTCTCCAAAATAATTATTCCTTGCATCTATAGTTGAAATATCACGATAAGACTCTATTGCAAACAAATCAAAATCTAAAAAAGCCGAATTAGTTATTTTTAAATTTGTTGGTTTCCCTGAAAAAGTAAGCAGCCCACTACCCCTACCTTCAGCAAATAAGGTATCATTTATTTCTAATAAAGAGGTTTCACCTAAAAAATATTCACTATCAAAGAAAGTGATACAACTATTTAAAGGGCAATCGTTAAATTTAGCACTATTTAAAACTAAATTTGAACCATTAAATAAAATAATTGCTTCAGTATATCCACTCAAAGAAGAACCATTAAATTCTAAATAATTACCTGAAAGAGAGGATTCATTGTAAACATTAATAGGATTATTTATAACATTTTCAATGATTAAATTACTAAAATTAATTAAAGTATTATTATATAAAATTAAAGCATTTTGTTCTAAATCAAGTAATTGAGCATCTAAAATATCAATAGAACTATTATTAAATGCTAAAATTCCTTCTTGGCTATTTATTATTAAAAAATGTTTTAAGCTTGCTTCTGAGTTTTGAAAAGTCAAACCTACATTTGCGTAATTTATATTAATATTTTCTAAAATATTATTTTCACTATCTATAAAATAAAGACCACCCCAATCACCCACAAAAGGTTCATTAAAATCAAAATATTCACAATTTGTTTTAGAAATTAAATTTCCTTCTTCATCATATTCTTCATCACAATATTCTTCATCATCTGTATTACTTAAAGCATCATCAGAATTTGAAGTAAAATAAATAGGTTCTTCTTCTGAACCTATTGCTATCAATTTACCAAAAAAATAAATACTATTCCCAGGCGAAAAATACGGAAATTTAATTTCTACCCCGGGTTCTATATTTAAAGTAGCTTCTTCGAAAACAACAATAGAACGCTCTAATATATAAGGACTATTTGCTTTAGTCCAAGTTGTATCAACAGAAATATCATCTTTAATAAAAGTCTTAGCAAAAATAAAACGAGGTAATAGCAATATCGTAAAAACGACAATAAACACTAACCAAAATTTCATGTGAAATTTTGAAGTCATATTAAATAAATTATAAATTTTCTAAAAAAGAAAGTAAATACTTTTTAAGTTTTTATTTAACTAATTTTCCACCTCTTTCAGTATATTGGACTATCCCACCAATATTATATGCATCAAAACCAAGGGAGCGTAATTTTTCTGTACCTTCTTTTGCTCTATTACCAGTACGACAATATACATAAACAGGTTTATCTTTTGGTATGTCTTTAGTGTTTTCAATATTTATCATCCCTAAAGGTAAAAAATTTGCATTAGCTATACGACCAGCATTCCATTCTACTTCTTCCCTAATATCTAAAAGATAAATTTCTTCATTTTTTAATTTTTCTTCAAGCTCTACGGGATTCATTTCTGGGAACTCAGTAAAAGATTTTGTATTGTTATTTTGAACTTCACATTTATCACCATAACAATTCACAGGATTTAAAAACCAGTAAAATCCACCAAATATTAATAAAGCAAAAACCAAAAAATATATTTTTTTATTATTTTTCATATTAAAAATATATCATAATACAGTAAACAATTCTAATTTAAAATAAAAAAACTAAGGAATTGCCTCTATCTTAAAATAAATTGATAAAATAAAAAACCAATTAATCATTCAATCAATTGGTTTTTGTCTAAGTTTTCTAAAATTCAAATAAACTTAATTCAAAATTGGACTCTCTGGCAATTTAAGCAAATCAATTAAAGTATTTAATCGAGAGGTATCTCCCTCATCAATATATCCTGATGTAAAAAGATTTTCAACAATATCAAATCCCTCAGATTTAAATTGAAAGTTAGGTCCAATAACTTTTTTATTACCATTATAAATGTATGCGTGTGGTGTTTTATGTCCACAATCACAAATCTCAACATAAGGTTCAAAAATTTCTTCTTTCTCTTGTTCTTGTTCTATCCTTGAATTAAGAAGCAAGGAAAGAATTATCAAAGGAAACAAAGAAAGTACTTTGTTGTGATTAGGCATATTCTCAGCTAAGCTAATTTCTTTTAAGAATTACCTTGCCTCATTTTTGGTAATTTTGCCAAGTACTTGGCAATGATTTATTCCATGAATTACTTCTTCTTTACTTTCAAAATCTAGCGATTCTGATCCGTTTTCAAATTTAATAAATGCAGTTTTTCCATCTCTAGAAAATATTAAACAGGCTTTCATGAGTCTAATTTTTAAAAAATTTTTAAGTACAATATCAAATAGTTTATACCATATTTTTATAAAAAAGCAAGTTATTTAACAGAATAATTCTCATAGAGAAAACAATCAAGTTCACAACATTCACAAAGTTCACGAGCGGACTTGATGTTTGGATTTCCGAACTATTAGTTAGTAGCTCTTTGATTAAATTAAGTATTATTCATTTTAAAAAAAATAAAATAAAAAAGGAACAATCACGAATGACTATTCCTTAAGATAATTTAGTAGATTGTATTTTGACATTAACTCCTAGCAGGCAATCTTTTCGTCTTATCTATTGAAATCTGCGACTATTCCGAGGGCTCGTCCTGAATGAGCATAGTTAGTGTGATCAAAGATAAAGCGGATTAAACCACTACCAGTTTCTTCTCCAATTTTACGCCAAACCCATTTTTCGTCTTTCCACAAGCCTTTTTCTAAATCAATTTCAGGTTTTTCATTTTCAGGAATTTCATCTAATTTTTTTCTATTTAAGGCAACAAAATTACCGAACACTACTAAGCAACATAAATTTTCTTTTTTCATTTTTTAATTATTTAATTAGGTTATCAGAAAAGACCAAATCTCCTCTGAAAACCCAACTAAATCCAATATCAAAGAACCCTACTATTTAAAATAAAATAACATATTTTAGTATTTTGTCAAATGCGGGCTTGATGAGTGGATTTCAGAACTTTTGAGAAATTCTAATTTAATAAAACGGGATATTAATAGTATAAAAAATAAAAAAGAGCAACTTAGTTAAGTTACTCTTTTATTTTTTATGAAATAAAATTTAAATTTTTTTTAATTTTGTAAAATAGTAGGTAATTTTTCTTTTGGTAAATCGATTGAACGAGACATTCCAATCGAGACACTGGCACCAAAAGCTCCCATTAAACTGTTTTCTTTACTATTAAGAGCTTCTGATAAAACACCTGAGCCATTATTATAACTTTGGGCTTGTTCATCGCTGTAAAAAGTGAGCGTAAGATGACCTGCTGTTTGAACCATAAAAGCAAATAGTTCATCTGACATTTCAAGAGAATCTTCTCCTTTTTTTACAGTAAAATTAAATAGTTTTTTTGCAAAAATACTTGCTTCTTCCTTACTTTCAGGTACTTTTTGATTATCCAATTGGTCTATAGGAACACCAAATTTTAATTTGTAATTTAAGTCTTCACCCAAACCTTCAATGATTCCCTTATACTCTCTTCCATTTGTTACTTGTTCTACTGAAATTTTTAATTTCATTTTAAAATTATTTAAATTATGATTTGCATATCGCTCCCTAGAAACCAAAATGACACCCAGAGAGCAATATACAAAACAAAATATCAAAGAACCCTACTATTTCAAGTAGAATAACATATTTTAGTATTTTGTCAACTGCGGACTTGATGTTTGGATTTCAGAACTATTGAAGAATCATGAGCTAATCAGAATTAGTATCAATAATATTTAAATTAACTAAAATAAAAAAGGCAACTTATAAAATAAATTACCTTTTATTTGTGATTTTTTAAGAAAAAAAATTAAACAGCTATACTTTGATCAATAGGCCACATTTTTAATGGATCACCACCAAAATCATCTGCAAACTTTTTCAATTGAGCATAATCAACATTTGATTCCATTAAAACTGTTAGAGAAAGCATGCTTTCAATTTCATTCCAATCAGATAATGGTTTGCCATACAAAAATTCCAAAGATCTTTGATCACCAGGGCATTTAATAAAGAGATCAGGGAAAATTCTTTTTCTGAATGACCAGTCATCTTCATTTTGTAATCTTTGGTAACCATATTCTGTAAGTTTTTTGTCTAAACTTTCACCAACAAAAGTTGAAGTCAGGTTAACTTTTTCACCAGGCTTGCGGTCTTTTTCAATGATTGGGTTTACCAAATCAAGCATCAATTCAATATTGCCTCTATCTCTTTCAAAAGAATTAGTTGCTATTCTGAAGTGATTTTTATCAACGCGACTGATATATGTTTTACACTGACGTCCGCCAACGTAATCCATATTAACCAAACTTGCCCCTGGTCTATCCCAATCAGTTTTGTTAATAAATTTTTCTGCATCATTTCTGCTTAACTTGTCGCCCTTATTAAAGTTTAGTAAACCCATTCCTACAGGAACAGAGGAATCAAATGAAGCCTGTACTATGGCACGTAAAACTTCAAATTCACCTTCATTACTTTCCACATAAATATGTGTACCATCATTTTCTTTTTTAAATTTCATTTAAAAATTATTTTAATTGTTATTGCATATTGCTCCCTAGAAATCAATAAATGACGTCCAAAAAGCAATACACAAAACAAAATATTAAAGAACTCTACTACTTGAAGTAGATTAACATATTTTAGCTATTTTGTCAAATGCGGGCGATGAGAGACCGGTCAGGAATAATTTTCTCGCCGTCGCTTGAAAATTTTCACAACCCTGGCTCACTTATTTTTTGTGCTCAAAAAATATAGTTCCGCCTTTCGATTCCTCACACAGGCAAAGTAGTTTGCCTGCTATCGCCCAACAAAAAAAACAGCTTTCGCTGTTCTTTTTTTGCGGGCGATGAGAGAATCGAACTCCCGCCAACGGTTTTGGAGACCGTTGTTCTACCACTAAACTAATCGCCCTAAAACCCTAGCTTGCGCTAGGGTGAAAACATACGAATAATAATGTTTTCAATAGGATATAAATACCCTAAAAAGAACTAAACGATAAGTTTTACCTTATCGTTTAGTTATTATAACAAATAAATTTTAAAAGAGAAATTATTTCTTGATTTCTTTAAAAACAACATGTTTTCTAAGCTTTCTACTATACTTTTTAAGTTCAAGTTTCTTGGTAACAGTTTTCTTGTTCTTTCTTGTATAATAAATCTCTTTTGTATCCTTGTTTTGTATTTTTATAAGTCTATCTTGTGACATTTCTACATAATAGTATAAAAAACCTAAAAAAGCAAATAAAAATCCCTACTTACCAAAAATGATAAGTAGGGGTATTCCTTTTTTGTTTTATTTTTTTTAACGACCCCGTTGTGTCGTTTTTCTAGAGCCATAATAGCTCCCTCTACTACTTCCTCCTCCGTGATTATAATAATTTCCATTACCATGGAAACCACCTTGACCGTAGTAGTTACCTCTACCGTAATATCCTCCTTGATAATTATAATAGCCTCTACCATAATAAGACCCTCGGCCGTAATATCCTCCGTAAGAATTATAATAGGCTCTACCATAATAAGACCCTAAATTCGGATAAGCTCCTCCAACAAAATATCCTCCCCTAACTCCTACAGAAAGATTTAAACCAGAACCATAACCAAAAGTAGGTCCCGTATAATAAAATCCTGTGTTGTAAGGTGTATAATATTCATTAAACCAAGGACTTACTTGAGGATAATGAAAACCATAAGTAGGACATCCACAATTATCCGAGCCAGGATCAACCACTATTAACTCTTGCTCTTTTTTACCAGAACAAAAGTCAATAATATCTCGCCGAGTGTAACATTTGTCCCCAGTAGCGCAACGCTCGCAGGAAGCCAAATGCTCTTTGAGTAAGTCATCACAGGTGAATTTTGTGGTTTGCTTTTCAGTTTTTTCTTCTTCTTTTTCTTTCTCATCATATTGTGAAAAAACTGAAAAAGGAATTACTAAGAACAATAAAAAAAATAAATTTCTCATAACTTTCAAATTTAAATTTTTAAAAAATATTTTTATTCAAATAAATTAAAACACATTTTAAACAAAAAATCAATAGTAAAAATATTTATTTTATCACTCTAGGCAAAACAGAACTCAATCTAGTTACTACTTCGTAATTTATAGAACCTATTTTAAAAGCAATATCTTCAGCTGATATTTCATTTTTCCCTTGCTTGCCAATCATTACTACTTCATCCCCTACCTCTACTTCTTTTAAATTATTTAAATTAACTACGATCATATTCATAGAAACTCTACCTAAAATACTGCACCGTTCTCCATTAATTAAAACTTCACCAATATTAGAGAGTCTCCTGTCTATACCATCAGCATAACCTAAAGGAATTATTCCGATTTTAGTTTTTTCTATGGTCATATATGTAAGTCCATAACCTATAGTTTTTCCCTCATCCAAAATTTTAATTTGTGCTAATTTTGTTTTAAAACTTAAAACAGGTTTTAATTCTAATTTATTTTTGTATATATATTTAATATGTGCTGAGGGCCAAAGACCATAAGCTCCTATTCCAACTCTTACAATATTATTTAAACCTAAATTTTTTTCATAAACTAAAACTCCAGAAGTTGCCGAAATATGAGTTTTAATGTTTTTAAAATCAGATTTTTCTAAAATTTTTAAAAACTTCTTATATTCATTTATTTGCTTTTTTGCATAAGTAAAATTATTCACATCTTCTATGTTTGCAAAATGTCCATAAATACCAGCAAGTTTAATATATTTTGAATTTTTTAAAATATCTAAAATTTCTTTAAATTCTTCCATTAAAAAACCTTCTCGTCCAAGTAATGCATCCACAGGTATATGGATTTCAATTATTTCTTTTGTTTTATTTGTAATTTTAATCAACTCTAATAATTGATCTTTACTAAAGATTGCTAAAATAGCCTTTAATTTAATAGCTTTTTTCAAATCAGAGTTTTGCACGAAACCAAAAAGAAAAGTTTTTTTCTTACTAACTTTTCGTAGAAGCTCAAGTTCAAGTAAGCTATTTACAAAAAAATAATCCACGTATTTTTCGGCAATTTTAGCAATTTCATTTTGACCGTGTCCATAAGCATTACCTTTAATAGCAAAAGCTAATTCTGTTTCTTTTTTTATAAGTTTTCTAAATTGAGTCAAGTTGTAAATCAAATTTTGACCTGAAATTTCTATATAAGATGAAGGTTTTTTTGTCATTTTAGATACTAGTAATTAATTTAGAGTCTCTTTCAAATCTCTCTATTGCAAGTAATATTAATTTATCAATCAGAATACTTTGATTTATTCCTTTTAGTGCAAAAAGCTTAGGATACATACTGATATCAGTAAAACCTGGCAAAGTATTTATTTCATTTACATATATCTCTCCTTTTTTAGTTAAAAACATATCAACCCTCGATAAACCTTCACAGCATAAAGTTTGAAAAACGGCAATTGCAGTATCTTGTAATTTTTTGATATCTGATTTCGATAAATTTTTCGCTGGGATTTCAGTGATAGCTCCTTCAGACTCTATGTATTTTGCATCATAAGAATAGAACGAACTTGTATTCATTATAACTTCGCCTATTGGGGACGCAATTGGTTTTTCATTTCCTAAAACAGAACATTCAAGCTCGCGACCTATAATAGCTTCTTCTATTATTATTTTAATATCATATTTAAAAGCTTCTTTTATAGCTTCAATAAAATCTTTTTTATTTTCTACTTTAGATACTCCTACAGAAGAACCTAAATTAGCAGGTTTTACAAACATAGGTAATCCTAAAACAGCCTTAGCTTTTTCAAAAGTTAATTTTTCATTATATTTTAAAACTATACCTTTAGCGTTTTTTATACCCGCTTCATTAAGTAGTCTCTTCATAACATCTTTATCCATACCTACTGCACTACCTAAAACCGAAGGACCCACAAAAGGAATATTTAAAATCTTAAAAACCCCCTGCAAAGATCCATCTTCTCCAAAAGGTCCATGAATGATAGGAAAAGCTACATCCAATTTAATTAGTTTATTAAAAGGAATCTTACCGTCTTTACCTATTTTTACAGGTATAACTTCGTATTTTTCTTTGTCTAAAGAATTAATTATGTTTTTAGCTGAATTTATAGAAACTTCATGCTCTGCTGATTTGCCTCCAAAAATAACTCCTAATTTTAATTTTTTATTCATCATTTTTTACTTTTAAAATTATGTTTTTAATGTATTTAAAATTATTAAACTTACTATTTATTATCAGTAATTTCTATTTCAAGAATCCAAAATACCACTAAAAATCTTATAAAAAACTTTTAGTTTAAATAATATTTATTAATTCTGATTGCATATAATAAATTTATATTCACATGGGCATTATATCACTTTTCATATAAATCATAAAATGCTAAAATTTATTAATGTCAAAACAAAAAATCAAATCAATAATTAATGAAAAAAAATGGGAAAATGCGGATGTGGTATTAGTTTCTGCTCCTTATGACAAAACAGCCTCAAGTCACAAAGGTACAGTCAACGGCCCAAAGAGTGTAATTAAAAATCTAGCAACTCAAATAGAGTTCTTTGATCGTGAATACCAAAAAGAAATTATTGATTATGTTAAAACTTCACACACAGATCTAGGTAATCTAAACACCCTAAAACCAGAAGCAGTTTATCAAAAAATTCATAAATCTACAGACAAATTAGTAAATGCTGATAAATTTGTTTTTATTTTAGGTGGAGAACATTCTGTACCACTTGGACTATATAAAACTTTAAGTCAAAAATATAATCCAAAAGATGTGACTATTCTACAAATAGACGCTCATTTGGATTTACGCAACGACGATTCAGATTATAGTACCAATCCTACCCATCTGGCTCATTCGACCATAATGCGTCGAGCTCATGAACTTGGATACAATATTTTAAACGTCGGAGCGAGAAGTTTCTCAAGTGACGAATACACATACGTAAATCAAAATAAAAATATTCAAATGTTTGAATCAGGTTTTCCAAAAAAATTACCAAAGATAGAAGAAATTATAAAATCTATCAAAACTAAATATTTATATATCACTATCGACGTGGACGGATTTGATCCCTCTGTCATGCCTGGCACTGGAACTCCTGTACCAGGAGGATTAACTTGGGACTACGGTATGGAACTACTAGATAAAGCAATCTCAAAATTTGAATTAATTGGAGCCGATATAGTCGAAGTAAGTCCACAAAAAGAAACGGTAATTACAGAATACTCTTCCGCTCAACTAATCTATTCAATAATTACTAAAAAGTTTAAAAATAGGTTGAAATAAAAATAAAAAAATCGGGTAGATAAATCGCCCGATTTTTGTTTTTTGAAGTTAAACAAGACAAGATTAAAGTTTTCTTTATTAATTTGTTCTTATTCCCATTTAAAAATTATTAGAATAAAAACAAAAAAAATTAAAATTATTTCAAAAGCAAGGTATGCTATATCAATTTTTGTGGATTGATATATTTGAAGTCCAAGTACTCCAACACCTGTACTCACTAAAGCGATTAAGCTTTTAGTGAATATTTCATTAAAATTAATATTATTCATTTTAAAAAAAATTTAAAAATTAATTAAAATTTTTGTTCTTTTTTGGCTTTTAATTCATTAATTTTTTTTAAAACCATTTCGTCAAAAAGAACTAAAAATATTGGTATACCTACACAAAAAAGTATAATACTTCCAATCCCTGCAAAATTAAAATTGGCATTTTTATCGATTACATATTCATTAATAGTTAAACTATACTCAAAGAATAACCAAAAAATTTCCACAACAGGAGAAAGTACAAGCAACATAAGCAGCGATACTTTTATTTGATTTTCTTTTGTTAAAAAGAATGCCAAACCTGTTATTGCATAAACTATAAATACAAATTTACCATTTGGTATTTCATTGTAAAGTAATGCATAACAAGACCATATGACCACAGCTAAAAAAATAAAGAAATTTTTAAAAATTACTAACCAATTCATGATTTAATATTTTTATTTAATTAATTTTTTTGTTCTTGAAAAAGAAAATTCTCAAGGAACATATCAAAAATACTATAACATATATTAAGATAAAAAGCAAGGGTTTTATAACCTTGCTTTTTCATTCCTATATTCCTTCTTCTTTTAGTTTTTCTAATAGTTCACGAGCTTTGGATGATATTTTGCTAGGTATTTTAATATTTACTTTTATATATAAATCCCCTTTCGTTCCTCTAAATACAGCTTCTCCAGCTCCAGACATACGCAAATTCTGACCACTTAAGACCCCTTGCGGAATAGGTATATTTATTTCTTCTGTCTTCTTAATAATTCCCTTGCCGTGGCAAGTATCACAAACCTCTTTTGGTATCTCTCCTGCTCCTTGGCAAGTATCACAAATACGAGTATTTGCAATATTACCAAAGATAGTTCTTTTCATTTCTTGAATTTTACCTTTTCCCGCGCAAGTTTTACAGGTTTCCATCTTAGTTCCCTTTTTAGCTCCTTTACCGTTACAAGCATCACATTCACTATTTTTTGTAATACTAATTTTTTTATTTACTCCTAGTATAGCTTCTGAGAAAGTAATATTTATTTCAGTTTGTAAATCTCGTCCACGACGAGCTTGAGCCCTACCTCCACCTCCACCAAAGAAATCAGAAAAGATATCATTCAAGTCAAATTCCATTCCGCCATTTTGACCGAACCCTTGAGAGAAATCGAAACCTTCAAAACCTCCAAAACCGCCACCTTGTTGTCCGTAACCTGATCCACCCATATTTTGATAATTTGAGCCAAAACGATCATACTGAGCTCGTTTTTGATCATCTGAAAGGGTTTGATAAGCTTCATTTACCTCTTTGAATTTCTTTTCATCTCCTTCTTTTTTGTCAGGATGATATTTATGAGCCAACTTATAAAAAGCCTTTTTGATTTCGTCTTTTGAGGCATTTTTATTTACTCCTAATGTTTGATAGTAATCTTTACTCATGAACCATATTTTACCAAAGCTCCAATCAAAAATCAACATATTTTTTGCGACCGCAAAAAATATGTTCTATGTTTTATATCATAGGTTCAGATTCCGTTTCTTTTCTATCTCCTTCTTCTGTTCTGCCGGCACCTTTTATCGCAGCTTTTTCTTCAGCACTACGAATTATAGTAGACTCCTCTTCTTGGATCAATCTCTGAGCGTCACCTTTTGAGATAGCATATTTGCGACGTGAAGCTGCCATGATTTCTTCTCTGTAGGAGGTATGAGTCGGAGGTAATACTCGTAGAGTCTCTGCTGAGAAAGGGTCATAACTCTCCCCGTCGATAGTCATCTTGATATAAAATTCTCCCACAGCAAGGTTGATCATATCTTTGACTCCGAAAAGCGGGTCGAATTCTGGTTTCAAACGAGTCGCGTCTTCTCCTCCCACACGGAAAGAAATAATTGATCCAACGTTACCGAGAATGGATTGATAGATTTTCGGTTGAATCTGCCCGACGTATTGGTGAGCCATGGTTAAGTTCAATCCATATTTACGAGCCTCCGATAGAATATTTTCGAAAGTTTGAGTCACGACGTTTTGGAACTCGTCGACATAAATATAAAAATCTTTACGATCTTTCTCTAAGATATGCGCGCGTTCCATACCAGCTTGTTTAATCTTGGTCAAAAACATAGATCCAAAGAAAGAAGAATTCTCTTCACCGATTTTACCTTTAGAAAGATTTATCAAAATAATTTTCTGCTCATTCATCAAAGTACTAATATCTATTTTATTTTCTTTCTGACCGAAGATATTGCGGAGCAAAGGGTCAGACAAGAATTGACCGAGTTTATTCACGAGCGGGATAATAGCATCAGTATCGAATTTCTCAGACCAGTCCGCGAATTCAATAGCGAAGAATCTTTTGACCATATCGTCTTGAATATATTCCACTACTTTCTGACGATAATTTCTATCAGTAAGCATAGATATCATTCCGCGCATGGTCGCATACGGATAGTCCAGTAGTGCCAGACATGTAAAACGAAAAACGTGCTCGAGACGAGGAGTCCAGTTAGCACCGAATTGCTTTTGAAAAACTTCAATCAAACCTTGAGTCAATTGAAATTTAAACATAGGGTCGACGTTCGCTAGAGGATTGAAAGAGGCTGGGAAATTCACGTCAGACGGATCGATAATACAAACGTCTTCAATACGTTCTTTTGGAATATAATCGAGCATAGAATCTATCACGTCTCCATGAGGATCGATAAGACAAAGTCCGTGACCATAAGTGATATCTTGGCGCAAGAAAAGTTCGAGAAGTTTAGTCTTACCTACTCCAGACTTACCTATAATATACAAGTGACGACGACGGTCGACTCTCTTGAAACCGAAAATAAATTTCTTCTCTTCGAGAGAAGCGACGTAATTAGTCCGCCCAATAAAAGAAACCTCTTCAGGTTTTACCTTGCCATAAACTGGAAGCTCTGGTGGTGGTGGACCGTATTTAATTATTTGAACTCGATTTGGTTTCGCCATTATTTATATATTTTAGCACAAAATTATAATATCTCTTGCTGATAGCAGGACACACAGTAAATTATTTTATTGTCTTTTGGATTATGCATAGTAGTAATCTCTTTGTTGCATTTCATACAATTGGATTCAAAACTATACGGTTTATTGATAGAATTAAATCTTCTCTCTTCTCTGCATTTAGGGCAATTCTCCGACAACGGTAAATTCAACTTTTTGTATAAATTCAACTCCCCTCCAGTAAATCTAAACCCGTTATTACAATTAGTACACCCTACCACTTCTTTTAATATCTCTTCATCTACTTCTTCTATAGTCTGAGGTAGATCAAGCCCCTTTATCGTAACTGTATAATTATTTATCGGTTTATCTATCCAATTATACCCTTCAGAAATAGCCTCTTCTTTGGTTTTAGGAGTAAAGCGAGATGCATTTGAATCATTATACGGGAAAGAAGAAAATTCCACAGGGAAAAATTCACCATATTTATAAATTCTACCTTTGCTATCTATATAAGGATTATTAGTCATATCTTCAATAATTTTTGCCCGCAAAATCTCGTATTCTTCTTTGGAATATTCTTTATTTAAAATAGCGTATTTTTTTCTTTTTAAATTCACACACCCAAAATTATTTTTCCCAGAAATACAATGCATAGAATATTCTAAACCTAGAACATCAGGGAAACTGTAAAAAGAGAACTTTGAATTTGAAACATCTTCTCCCATAGAAGCACACTCATACATCATGGACGCATTATTGCCCCAACCAGAGTAATCCATACAATTTGTAGTTTTTAGTACAGTTGCAAATTGAACATATTTAGAATCTTCAACACCCATAGAAATATAACAATCTTTAGCATTTTTTGATTCAAAAATATAATCACCAGATACATTTAGGTTCTGAGGGTTGCCTGTATATTCTCTATATGGATGCTTTTGCCAAAAGTCTTGTGATTCTTGCCAAAGCTTTTTAATTCCTTCTCTGGTATCAAGCTTAAATTCTTTTAATTTTTCAAAATATTCTTCTTTAGAATATTGTTGATTAAAAATCATATAACTTTTGCCTCTTAGATTTACACAACCAACCACATTCATACATCCATAACAATTTCTAGAAAACCAAACGTCAACACAATCATCACAAGTATCAGAAAAAAATACTTTACTAGATTTACCAACACCAACAGACTCATAGGATAATTCAGATTTAAATACTCTCAATAAATCTAAACTATCTTTAACCGTGTTTAAAAGAGAGGAATAAAAAACATTCTCGCAATAATCCGCCCAGAAAACTAAATAGCAATTTTTAGCAAATGATATAGCGTTTGTATACTCAGAATTTTTTAAATTTAAATATGTAGTTTCTAGGGCACAAAAAGGAGTATTTTGTTTTAATTCAAAAACTTGTTCCAAAAAATTACGACTAGGATCATAATCCATAGCGTATTCAGTCCCGTCCCATTTGTCACTCCACCAACAAGGCTGACAATAAAGTTTTAATTTAGAATCAGGGTGGTACATGGACATTGTTTTCTCTCCACAGAGATCACATTTTCTAAAATACATAGTCCAAGCATTAATAAATGCAATGCGTCTTGTAAAGCGACACAATGAACACCAAGTTGGTGCCGGGACTTGCATCTTTTCGTAAAAAGAAAAATCTTCACTCTCTACAGTGAAATCATTTTTACAATTCTGACAATTCTTGGTTTCGGGTGTGTGTTCCATATAATATATTTTGAATTTTAATAATTAAAGTATATCATATAAAGATATGAAGCTACATAGATTTATCGGGGAATTTGATTTAACTGGTGAAAATACAGAAATCACAAATCCTGAAAATATCAAGCAAATAAAGGGTGTTTTAAGGCTAGACGTCGGAGACTTTCTGATACTTTGTGACGGCAAAGGTACAGAAGCTAAAGTAGAAATAACAGAAATGAAAAAAACTCATATCTCCACTAAAATTGTAGAAAAAACAAGAAAGGAAAATAAATATAAAAAAGTAAGTCTATACCTAGCAATTCTTAAAAAAGAAAATTTTGAATTAGCTATACAGAAAGTTGTTGAAATCGGGGTCAATGAAATCATACCGATAATCACCGAACGTACAGTTAAAACTGGACTCAACGTTGAGAGATTAAATAAAATCATCCGTGAAGCGAGTGAACAATCCGGCCGTACTATTTTACCTACTCTATATCCTACTTTAAAATTTACTGACGCAATACAAGACGGCAAGAAAAATGAAGAGAAGATATTTTTTGATTTTACTAAAAACAAAAATTATACTAAGAATACAAATTCAAAAAATATTAGTATATTCGTAGGTCCTGAAGGAGGATTCACTGAAAAAGAAAATCACATAGCTCTCGAAAATGGTTACAAAATAGAATCATTAGGAGAAAATACATTAAGGGCCGAGACCGCGGCTATAGTAGCTACTTATAAAGCAATAAACTAATTTATAATAAAAAAAACAACTCTCTCATAAGATAAAAGTTGTTTTTATATTTTTTATTTTTTCTTTCCACCTTTAAAAGATTTAAGGATTAAAGAAAATCCAAAATATATTAATGCCACCCATAAACCAAATGGCATGAGGACATTGTATAGAAATGCCAGAATTTCGTTAAAAAAATTAACGATAATTCCTTGGTTATTTAGTATCCAAAAAATTAATACTATAATACCAACAAAAATTAATGTACCTCTGGTTCTTTCCCAAGAACCGAAAAAGAAATTAACCAAAAAATTACCAAATCTATCCATTTTATATTTTTTTGTGAAATAGCAAACTACTACTTCATTCACTGAGTATTATATCACAATATAGCCAAAAGTCAATAGTAGACAACTATACTTATTTTATTATTTTAGTGATTCCCTCTTCTTCTTTTGTCCAAAAATACGCATTATATTTTTCTAGATCTGGAGCTGTAACACTCAATTTAATCTTTGGATTGTTGAACAAAACTATATTTTTGTACTCTTTTTGAATTATACTTTCTTTTAAACTACATTCATCTAAATGACCAGAGAGAATTATTTTATCAAAACCTAAAACTTGAGAAATTATCTGATCTTCAAATTTTTCAATATTTTTAATTAGGATTATTCTTTCTTTAATATCTGGCAAATTATTTAGAGTAAAATCTAGTAATTCCTGATTGCCACTTTCTAATATTAGGCATTGCTTATTTGAGTTAGCTGACAAATCTTGTTGATTTAAAACAAAGGCAATCTTATCTTCATTGAGACCTACTTGTTCGATGAAATTTTCTTTTGCCATAGGATAAGCTGTAAAAAATAATATTTTAAAACCCTGCTTAAAAAGATTAGCAACCAAGGTTACAGAATAATGAGAACCTCCACTTTTTTCTTCATAGTTAATAAGACAAGGCAAAATACTTCCATCAAAATCTCTAACTTTATCATTTAAAATAATTTGATCTATCATGTTTTAATTATATACTAATACACCTCACTCTGATAACATTTTTCACAATACACTATTTCCGGTCTCTCTGGAGAATAACTAGTCTCAAATTCATTATTGCATCCTTCTTTCATACATTTACGGTTATAAAATCTTGGTGGATTTACAGATTTAATTAATTTTTCTATTCTGCAAAAATTACAATTTCTAGGAATTGGTAAATTAAATCTTTTATAAAACAAAAATTCTTTTTCTATCAACTTAAAAGCTTTACTACAATTTTTACAACCCAAAACTTCTTTTAAAATAGAATCATCAACTAAACTAATATCATCTTCTAAATCTATGCATTTTTTAGTTATTTTAAATTCTTTTCTATTTATGGGTGAATAAAGATAACCCTTGTATAAAATTTCTTCTTTTTCTAGAGGAAAATAATCTTGAACCATACTTTGATTATAAGACAATGGAGATATTTCAAAAGGAAAGAATTCTCCATATTTATACAATCTACCTTTTTTATCTAAATAAGGCATATCATACATGTGTTTTTTTATTTTTTCGACCATTTTCTTTAGAATACTGTTTATTAAAAATACAGTATTGCTTATTTCTTAAACCCACACAACCAAAACAATTAGAACTATTCAAACAATAAGAACAATATTCAAGGTCTTTTGCATTTTCCCAACAATTAAAACAAAATTTTAAATTAAAAACTCCAAGCCCGCAAACTATGGATTCATATATATTTTCACCATGACCCCAAATAGTATAATCATAGGAATTTGCAGCGCTTGGTTGTATGTCTTGACAGTATTTTAAATTTTCTCCATTTCTTACAGAGTAAGAAAACTTTACATTTTTTGTATCATAAATTTTATCTCCTGAAGAATTCAAATTACGATACCCATTAAAATATTTATTTGGAAACTTAAGATGAAAAATATTAGCTTCTTCGAATGTCTTTTGAAAATTTTTATAAGAGTTTAAATTTAAATTTTCAATATACTTAAAATATTCTTTTTTAGAATATTGCTTATTAAAAATACAATAAGACTTGCCTATCAAGTTTACGCAAGCAAAACAATTAGAACAATTTTTTAAATTCTTAGAAAACCAAACATCGAAAGAGTTGCTACAATTATAAGAAAAAAAAGTGTTGTAACATTTATCTAAAATTACACTACTATAAGATAATTCACACTCAGCACATTCATATACATCAAAAACATCTTTTGAGTGTGTGGTTTTTCTGACATATGCTGAATTTTCTAGAAAATCTACATTAAAACAAAGGTAACAATTTTTTAATTCACTAGCCTCATTACAATAATCAGAATTAATTAAATTATAAACACTCTTTATAGGTATTGGAGAAATTTCTAATAATTTTTTAAATTGATTAAAAAAATTTTCATTCCAATCATAATCTAAGAAATTATTATCGGAATTCCATTTATCCGAAAACCAATAACTATTTTCGTATGTAATTATTTTTGCTTCTGGAGGATAACCTGAAAAACTTTCTTGCTCAGAAGAAGAATCCAGCCTTCTAAATAACATACCTTCATTTCTAAAATTAAATCTTCGTATCATTCTACACTCCGGACAAAAAGTAGGTAGTGGAACCTTTATCTTTTCATAGAAGGAAAAATCATCAGGCTCTATAGTGAAATCATTTTTACAATTCTGGCAAACCTTATTTTCGGATTGGTGTTCCATATTTTTATTAATCAGGTCTTATTCCTTAAATTCAAAAACATTCACCCTTGCAGGTCTTAATACTCTATCACTTAATTTGTAACCTTTTTGAATAACCTCTGATATTGTGTGATTTAATTCTTTTTTATCTGTGGTAACCATCTCCAAAGATTCGTGAATGTTTGGATCAAAAGCTTCACCTATTTTACCTATCTCCAAAACTCCATATTCTTCAAAAACATTATTCATTTGAGAATGAATATATTCAACTCCTTTTCTCCAATTCAAATCAACTTTTTCCCAAGCCTCCTTATTCGCAAAAGCCATATTAAAACTATCCATTACAGTCAAAAAACGAGAAAGAATTCTTTCGCGCATAGATTCGGAAAACATGGTTTTTCTATCTTCTTCTTGTTTCTTGTAATTTGCAAAATCCGCTCTCTCTTTTTGCCAACCAATGAGATACTCTTCTTTTTCTTTTTTCGCTTGTTTTAAGTCTAATCTAAGCTTTTTAAGGGTTTTCTTTAAGTCTTCTTCCCCGTCTTCATTATATTCAAATTCTACAACATCTTCTGTTTCTTCCCCGTCTGTATCGCTAGGCGAAGTATTTCGGGCAAGTATATTTTCTTCTTGATTTTGTTTATTATTCTCTTCACTCATACATCTATTTTAGCACAAATCTTAAAAGAAAAAAGACTTCTTGCGAAGTCTTTTTGTTCTAACGTTTTGACCATTGTGGAGCTTTACGAGCTTTTTTGAGTCCGAATTTTCTTCTTTCTTTTGCTCTTCCATCTCTTTTTAAGAATCCTAAATCTTTAAGTTCATCACGCATTTCTTTATCAACAAGTAAAAATGCACGAGAAAGTCCATGACGAACAGCCTCAGCTTGAGAATGCGTACCACCGCCTTTTACTTTTACTTCAATATGAAATTTAGTAGTTTTATCTTTTTCAGATACAACATCAATAGGAGCAGAAACGATAGTTCTTTCTTCATCTGTTTTAAAATATTCTTTCGCTGGCATATCATTTACCACAAAAGAAGATTTTGAACTTTCAAAAACACGCACTCTTGCTGTTGATGTTTTTCTTCTACCTATTCCCTCAAAATATTTTTCGGTTGTTTGTTTTTTTTCCATTCTTTTTAACTTTTAACTTTATAACTTTTTTAATCTTCTATTTGTAAATTTTTCATCATTTCTCTTCTAAGCTTATTGTCTGGAAGCATTTGATATACTGATAACTTTACTAATTCTTTCATTCCCTTTGTTCTTTTAGTAAAATCTCCAGTTAAAACACGAAGTCCTCCTGGATATCCTGAATATCTTGTGTGATACATATTCTCTAGCTTCTTGTTGGTAATTTTAATTTTAGAAGCATTCAAAACACTTACAGGTGATCCTGAAAATTTATTTCTTTCAAAAGTAGCCTTATCTTTACCCATCAAAATTTTTGCTACCTCACTAGCTACTCTACCTAAAGTTCTAGAGCTTGCGTCAATTGTTTTTATTTCTTTTTTTATTGCTTCTTTTTTCATAAATAAATCTTAAATAATAATTATACAAATTCTATATAAGCCATTTCAGCTCCGTCTGATTTTCTTTGACCTAATTTTAAAATTCTTGTATAACCTCCCTTGCGGTCAACATAATTAGGTGCAATTTTTTCAAATAATTTCTTTGTTTCTGGTCTGCGGTTTGCAATCTTTGCCATAACTAATCTTCTTTTTGCTAAAGTATCAGTTTTTGCATGAGTAATTAATTTTTCAATAAAAGGTCGTAATTCTGAAGCTTTTGCTAAAGTGGTTTTAATTTTACCACGAACTATTAAATTAAGAGCCAAAGAATGAACTAAAGCATTTCTTTGATTTTTCTTTCTTCCAAATTTTCTTTTGTTATTATGGTGTCTCATATCTTTTTTTTATGGCTAATAATTTATTTAATCTTTTAAATTAAGTCCAAAATCACTTAAAACTTTTTTAATTTCTGTAATACCTTTCTCGCCAATTCCTTCTAATTCTAATAAGTCTTCTCTTTTTTTACGAGCAAGTCCTCCTAATGTTCTAATATTTGCTCCGTTTAAAGCATTCATAGTGCGAGTAGATAAATCTAAATTATCAATTCTTGTTTTTAAAACATCAGTCATGTCTTTTTCTTCTTCATCTTTTTCTGATTTTTCTTCTTCTGCTTTTTCTTTAGATTTGGATTTAACTACTTTGGTTTCAATCATTTCTTCTTTAAAATCCACAATAGCTTTTAATTGTTCAATCATAGTAATAATTGATTGAGTTAATGCTTCACGAGGAGTCAAAGTTCCATCTGTCTCAATAGAAATACGTAGTCTGTTGTGATTTGTTTTATCAGCAACACGCATATTTTCAACTTCATATGAAACTCTACGAATTGGAGTAAAAATAGCATCAACAGCAATTGTACCAATTTCTACTTTTTCTTTTTGTAACATTTCTTTTGGTATAAAACCAAGTCCTTTTTCAATTTTTAATTCAATATTTAAATCAATTTTACCTGTAAGAGTTGCTATATATAGCTCTGGATTTAAAACTTCAACTTGACCGGAAGTTTTAATATCAGAAGCGTAAACTTCTTTTGGTCCTTTTACAGAAATATTAACAACTTGTTCTTCGTCTGTTAAAATCTTAAAACGAATTTTTTTAAGATTCAATATTAAAACTATAATATCTTCTTTAATACCATCTACAGTTTGAAATTCATGACTAACTCCATCAATTTTAATTGATGTAATACTAGCACCTGGCAAAGAGGAAAGAATAATTCTTCTTAAAGAATTACCTAAAGTGTGTCCATATCCAGGATACAAACCATCTATTTCAAAAACCCCTTTATTACCTTCTTCTAAAACAGCTTTTGGTTTTGAAGGTATTAATATTTTGTACTCAGGCATAATTATATAAAAATTTAATTAATAATAATATTAAAATAATTAACGACTATAGAATTCCAACACAGCATTAAGGTCTATAAAGCTGTCTGAATTTTTAGGTAAAGCTAAAACCTTGCCTTCCATTTTATTTTGGTCATATGAGATCCAAGAAGGTGCTATATAATCTTTTAATGTTTCTTCTAAAACTGTAAAAATCTTTTTAGTTTTTGAACCCTCACGAACTTTAATAACATCATTTGTTTTTAATTCATAAGAAGGAACTGTAACTTTATGTCCATTGATAACAAAATGACCATGAGAAACCATTTGTCTTGCAGCTCTTCTACTACTTGCAAGTCCCATTCTATAAACAGCATTATCTAAGCGAAGTTCTAATTGTTCGTAGAATTTTTCTGCAGTTCCAGCTCCTTTTATTTTAGAAGCTTTTTTAACATAATTAGATAATTGTTTTTCAGTAATACCATAAGAGAATCTTATCTTTTGTTTTTCAATAAGTTGTAATCCATATTCAGATAAAGCTTTTGGTTTTTTTGAATTTGTTCCAAATGAAGAACTAGAAAATTTTGGAGTTTGACATTTATCATAAACTCCTCCTCCTAATCTTCTGCAAATTTTAAACTTTGGTTTTGTTAACATATTTTTTAACTTTTATTTTATAACTTATTTTATACTCTTCTAGGTTTCTTTGGTTTTGGACCATTATGAGGTACTGGTGTAGCATCTTTAACAGAATTTATTTCAATACCATAAGCCATAAAAGCTCTAACTGCTGGCTCGCGACCCGAACCAACTCCCTTAATCACAACATCAACTTCTTTTACTCCGATACTAGCTGCTTTGTTTCCAATCAAATCACCAACTTTTCCAGCAGCAAAGGGTGTTCCTTTTTTAGCTCCTTTAAAACCTAAACTTCCAGATGAAGACCAAAAAACAGTATTACCGTTTTTGTCAGCAAATACTACTTTTGTATTATTAAAAGTTGCTTCAACATTTAAAATACCAGAAGCTAATTTCTTTTTAGACGCTTTTGGTCCAGAAGCAGTTTTTACCTCTCCTTCTTGTTTCTTTGTTTCTTCAGTTGTTTTTGATTTTGGCATTTTATATATAACCTTTAACTTTATAACTAATTTTTATGTTTTACTTTCTTTTCTTCTACCTGATGACATTGTGTTTCTCACATTACCTCTTACTGTTCTTGAATTGGTTTTTGTTCTTTGTCCGCGAGCTGGTAATCTTTTCATATGTCTTGTTCCTCTGTAACTTTTAATATCTTTTAATCTTTTAATATTAGAAGCTATTTCTCTTTTTAAATTTCCTTCTATAGTCATTCCTTCTATAATAGTACGAATTTTATTTTCTTCTTCTGTGGTTAATTGATCTGGTTTTTTACCATGATCTACTCCAACTTGAGTTAGAATTTTGCGAGCTTTAGGTATACCTATACCATAAAGGCAAGTTAAACCTATTTCTAATCTTTTTTCATTTGGTACTGTAATTCCTAAAATTCTCATAATTTTTATTGTTTTTGCTTATGTTTTGGGTTAGAACAAATAACGTGCAAATGTCTTTTGCGCTTTACAGTTTTACACTTATCACAAATCTTTTTTACTGATGCTCTAATCTTCATAAATTTACCTTTTAATATTACAAAACAAAACAAATAAGGATAACCTTATTTTTGTAATTTTTATATAATTAAATAATATAACAATAATACACTATTTAAAAAAAATTACAAGTGTTTATAACTTTATTATAATCTTTTAATAATTCTACCTTTTCCACCATAAGGATCTAATAAAACTTCAACCTTGTCACCTATTAGAACTTTAATTCTATTAATTCTCATTTTTCCACCTAAATACGCAAGAATTTCTTCCTCGGTCTCAAAACGAACCTTGAATAAAGTCGAAGGTAAAGCTTCTATTATAACACCTATTTTTGTTAAGGGTTTATCTGTTTTTAAATCACTCATTTATACAAAAACATCATACCAAATTAAATAAATTCAGTCAAATGCTAATTAACAACTAAGGATAATTTACTTCTATTTTAACCTTATTTTTGTCTTCTGGAATTTTGTTTTGCCAAAATGGTTTAATCACTAAATCTGCATCTTTAATGTTGTCATATTTAAATAAAATATTATTAAAATTCTTTTTTGGCTGACCTAGCAATTTATTTAACAATTCTTTATCATCTATTAAAGACACAACAAAAGAATTCCCTGTTAACTTAAAAGTTATTTCTGCTAATTGCTCTAAATTGGTGTTTTGATTTTCTAAGCTAAAATTAAGATCTCTTAAATTAAGAATATACACGTCATCAGTACTTTCTTTAGGCAATTTTGTTTTTAAAATATTTTTAGTCAAATTTTTCTCTTCAAACAGAAATGCACTCAATTTACCATTTACCTCTAAAAAGGCTTTTTTAGAATCACCTTCATAAGTCTTTAATTCTGGATAAAATTTAAACAAAGAAGCATTCTTAAACAATACATAACCAGGAGGAATTTGCTCTAATGCTTTTTTCAACAAAAGACTTTCCAGTTCTAGTTTTATTTCTTTTTCTGTGTTATTTCTTAATTCTTCATCTATTACACTTTTTTTACCTTTAAAACCACCTGTAGTTGCTCCTAAAGATCTAGCATATATTTTTTTATATTTACTAGTACCCTTAAAACCAATAAGCTCAAAATCTGTTGGTGGTATATTATAAGATTCTCCTGCTTCATTCGCTATAATATCTACTTCAATAGAACCAGGTATACCATCTTCTGACATACCAGGGATTAAAACTTTTTCTTTAATTTTAAAGATTTTTTTATCAGGATTTTCTAATCTAGTTTCAGCACTTAAAGATTGAGGAGTATTGCTGAAAGCGTTATAAATAACTACTCGGCCTACTGCTTTTTCTTGTGCATCAACTTCCCCGCTACTTATAATTTCTTTTGAAATAGAATCTTCAATAATCATTAACTGAAAAGCCAAGTTTTCATTTAAAATATCTAAATCTTTGTTAGCTTTAAAAGAATCAGATAAATTTAAATCAATTACTTTCGGATTTATTACAATAGAAGCTTTTGTTAAATATGAAGAAAGAGTAAAAAATAAGAAAAATAAGCTTAAAAATACAAAAAACCATATACCAATATTGTTTTTATTCTTATTTATTTTATCTTTATTAAAATCTTCTATTGTATAATTATATTCAGAAAAATTTTCTTCTTTATTTTTTAAAGGCAAGCTTGTTTCAGTAACTTTTTTTATTTTTATATTTTGATTAGTTTTTTTAATAAAAACAGGAGAAATATCTTCTTTGATTTTATTGTTTTTAGAAAGATCGGTTTTTCTATTTTCGTTTTTTGTTTTTACCATATCTTGAAAAATATTTTTATGCATATATTTAAATTTATTTATTTAAAAAACGATTAATATAAATCGACTCAATAATCAACAAAGAATCTTTTTTAATTTCATTGTTTTTAAAAGTAACAATACCATGCAAAGCTTCTGTACTTAAAAATATAATTTTAAATTTATCTTCTGTTAAAGAATATTGATTTAACTGATCTCCTTTTATGATTTCAGAAAAAAATGAAGCCAGATCTTGATCTACGGTAATAAAAACTATTGATGGTAATGATATATCATTAGAGAGATTATTTAAAGATTGTTGAAAAGATTGCAACCATTCATTTTTAAAAATATTAATATTTTCTTCTATCTTAGGATCAGCTTGATTTATAAGATGATTATCTTTATACATTAAAAGATAGTTGTGGGCTTGCTTTATATCTAAATTTAAATTTTTAGCCAAGTTTCGTAACATAAAATTGCAACCCATAGGAAAAGACAAATTATCTTTAATTTTTTCTTTTTTAACTAAAGATAATTCTGTTAATTCTCCTCCTATATTTACAAGTAAAAATCTGTCATAATTTACAAACATATCACGAGCAACAGTAAAAGAATTTATTAAAAAAGAAGAAAATTTTATACTTTTATAATGAAAATGTTTTTGAATTTCTTCTTCTATTTTATCTAAAAAATCTTTTTCGCTTAAAGAAAAAAAAGTGAAAATTTCTAATTCTTTAGCTTTTTTATTTTCAGGATCTTTGGTTTCATAACCATTTAAAGAAATACCCATAGTTTTCATTTCGATAGGTATAACTGTTTGATTGTTTACATCTTTATTGTATGTTTTTATTAAAGATTCTACTTCTTTTTCAATCAAAGAATTTACTAATTTATTACTAAAAATAAAAGGTTCTTCTTGGGAATATTTAATGATTCTTGTTTCAGGATGAAACCAAGGTAAAGATAAAGTACAAAATATTTTTTCTGGTTTTCCAATACCAGCAAGACACATTTTTGCAACCACGATCCTTAAAGCTTTTAAAGTATTATTTAAAAATGAATCTAACTCCAAATTTTCTATAACAACAATAGCCTCGCGATGGGTGTAAATTATTTCAGGAGAAGAATTTTCTCTCATCATAAAAAAAGAAGCTCCTACAGAAGAAGATCCAATATCAAAAACTAAAACTAACTCATCTTTTTTCTTTTTTGAAAAAAATCCCATACCAATATTATAACCTGTATAAAATTTTATTCAAAATTAATTTTATTCCAAGATTGCCTTAATACGGCGGATACCAGAAGCTACGGCTTCTTCTTTTTGGATTTTGAATTTTCCTATTTCTTTTGTATTTTGTACGTGCGGTCCGCCACAGAATTCTTTAGAAACTGGATTACCATTTTCGTCTTCAATAAAATAAAGAGATACAACTTCAGGATACTTCGCTCCGAATTCCATCTCAGCCCCTATCTCTTCTGCTTCTTTCAAAGGCATTTCTCTTCGGACGACATTGAGCCCAAGATTAATTTTCTCATTTACAAAATCTTCTACTTTCTTTTTTTCTTCATCGGTAAGCTTGTGATCACAAAGGAAATCAATACGCAAACGCTCTTCAGTGATATTACTTCCTCTTTGTTTAATATTCTTATCTACAATTTGCTGTAACCCTGCTAAAAGTAAATGGTGCGCTGTGTGCAGGCGAATAGTTTTCTCGTTATGATTCGCAAGTCCACCTTTAAACATACCTGCGGACGCAGTAGCGGAAAGCTTTTGATGCTCTTCCATTTTCTTCTTAAAGTCTTCTAAATTAACTTCTAACCCTTTTTCCCTAGCTAATTCCAGCGTTAATTCTATTGGAAAACCATAAGTAGTAGCTAAAATGAAAGGATCAACTCCTTTTTCAAACTCTTTCAATCCTTGTTCTATAGTATTTAAAAATCTTTCTTCTTCTTCAATAAAAATTTCTTTAATTTTTAAGTTTTTTAAATTTGTGTAAATACTTGAATATTTCTCTATAAAATATTTAATTAAATTAGCACTTAAAACGTTATGGGATTCAATTTGTTTCATTTTTAAAACAGCTCTTCTGATTAATCTACGTAATACATATCCTTGATTTTTTTTATCAGGTAAAACATGATCTGAAATTAAAAAAGCTGAAGTTCTAACATGATCAGCAATCACTCTTGCGGATCTTAAATCAAATTTTTGAGAACCTTCTTTAATAATTTGCATAGCTCCTTCAAAAATATCAGTATCATAAGCAGTCTTTTTGCCTTGCATAACTGCAGTCATTCTCTCAAGCCCAGCACCTGTGTCTACATTTTTCTGAGAAAGTTTACCAATAACTTTTCCATCTTTTTTCTCGTATTCCATAAAAACATCATTCCAAATTTCTATAACTCTTTCTTCTTCTATTGCTTTTAAAAATTCTGAATGATTTAAATCTCCAACGTCCCCCTCCATGTCATAAAACATCTCCGAGCAAGGACCACAAGGACCGTTATCTCCCGGACTCCACCAATTATCTTCTGCAGGTAAAGCATAAATACGATTCTCAGGTATTCCTAAACCCATCCAAATCCTTTTTGATTCTTCATCAAAAGCAGCATTCTCATCACCTTCAAAAACAGTAAAATAAAGTCTATTTATATCAAGCCCTAAACCTTCTTCTTTAGAAGTTAAAAATTCATAAGACCATTTGATAGCTTCTTCTTTAAAATATTCTCCTAAAGACCAATTACCAAGCATCTCAAAAAATGAAAAATGTCTATTATCTCCAATATCTTCTAAATCCCCTGTTCGGACACATTTTTGAACGTTTGCAATTCTCTTTCCCATAGGGTGAGTTTGACCTAAAAGGTAAGGTACAAGAGGTTGCATACCAGCTGTATTAAAAAGTACAGAAGGGTCATTCTCAGGTACGAGCGAAGCCGAAGGAATTATTGAGTGTCCTCTTTTTTCAAAAAACTTTAAAAATTTTTCCCTAATCTCATTTGACTGCATATTAATTCTCTTTATTATTTTCTTCTATAATTTTTTTAATCGGGCGTTCAAATATACTCATTAAAACAAAAACAAGTAAAACTAAAATACTTGCACTTATCGCAAGAGTATAAAGTCCAAATCCAACAGCCATACCAATCCCAGCAGTAACCCAAAGTCCTGATGCGGTAGTTAATCCACTAATATATGAGCCCTTAAGCATAATAGAACCTGCCCCCAAAAAACCAATACCTACAACAACTTGTGAGGCAATACGACTAGCATCAAAATCAGTTAGACCTGAATATTTAAGAGCGATGGCTTCTGAAATTATAATAAAAAGAGCGGAACCTAAAGCAACTAAAGCATGAGTTTTCATACCTGCTTCTTTATGAACCAAAACTCTTTCAAGACCAATTAAAGCCCCTAAAAATACAGCTAGTAATAATTTAACAAACATATCACTATTTTCTACAAAAATTTGTTCCATTTAAATATTGTAGCTTAAAATACAAAAAAATAAAACTAAACCACTATTCCTCCACCCAAAACAATATCTTTATCATAAAAAACCACAGATTGACCTGAATCCACTAAAACCTCTTTTCCAAAATAAATTTTTAGTTTTTTTGAATCTATAAATTCTAATTTACATTTATAAAATTCTCCATGATACCTCACTTGAGCTGTATACTCTTTATTTTCTTTTGGAATTTCATTAATAAAATTTAAATTTTCCAAAATATGAAAATTATTATCTTTTTTATTTTCTTTTAAGTAATCTTTGTTTTGACTGACGTGTAAAATGTTTTTTTCTATATCTTTTGCAAAAATATAATAAGGTTTATCATTTGGATTTTTCTTTATAATTTTAAATCCTTTTCTTTCTCCTAAGGTATAGAAAAAAGCTCCTTCATGCTCTCCTATTTTTTCTCCTTTTTCATTTAAAACTTTACCTTTTTTTTCTTTTATGTAGTGCTTAAGAAAATCTTTCAAATCAACCATGCCTAAAAAACAAATTCCTTGACTATCTTTTTTAAAAGCAACTGGTAATTTGTATTTTTTTGCTAAAACTCTAACTTGCTTCTTGGTTAAATTACCAATAGGAAATAAAATATTTTTTAACTGTTCTTGTTTTAAAGTCCACAGGAAATAGCTTTGATCTTTTGTCGGATCAATAGATTTCAGCAAATCAAAAAAATAATAATTTAAAGCGACAAGAGAATTGTTCTTTTTGGAATGGTCTGGTTGAGGCGAAGACGACCCGAGGACCTGAGAAAAAGAATTATTTTCTTGTCGGACATTTACATAATGCCCAGTTGCTACAAAATCTGCTCCCATAGATAAAGCTTTATTTAAAAACGCACCAAATTTAACCTCTCGATTACACATAACATCCGGATTAGGAGTTCTCCCAGCTTTATATTCATTTATCATATAATCTGCCACACCTTTTTTATAAACATCTTCAAAATCAAAAGTCAGGAAAGGAATATCCAAGAACGCTGCTACTCTCATAGCGTCCCTACGTTCTTCTTCTTCGTTACATTCTATAAAATCCGGATGCCAGGTTTTGATAAAAACTCCCACCACATTATATCCTTGTTCTTTAAGTAAATAAGCAGACAAAGAACTATCTACACCCCCAGACATACCCACAAAGACTGTTTTATTGGAATTTTGATTTTTCTTACTCACCTTATATTTATACACTATTTTAAATATTTTTCTATATTTTGTCTGTGTTCCTTAAAATCTTTACCATAATAAGTATTCCCTTCTTTATCGTGAATATAATAAAGATAAGGTGAACTTTTTGGTTTTAAAGAGGCATTTATTGCTTTTAATCCTGGATTATTAATAGGAATATTAGGTAAACCTCTCTCTTTATAAGTAATAGGAGCTATGTCTACTTGCAAAGCCATATTAATACTTATTCTTTTCCATAAAATTCCTGAAATAATTTCTCTATCATTATCTCCATTTGCTTCTCCTTCTATTATTGAAGCCATAACTATTATTTCTTTAACCTTTTCTTCACTTAGATTAAGAAAAACATCTTTAGTTCTTTTTTTAAAATTATTTTCTAAACTCTCAATAACAACATTCTCACCATCTGAAGTTAAGAAAAAATATGTATCTGGAAATAAATATCCTTGTTTATTGCTAACTTCATTTAAAAAATTATTTTTATTAAAGTTTTTTAATTTTTCTGAAATTAAAGACGCAATCTCTTCATTTGTAAATCCTTCAGGTATTGTAATTTTAATAGGACTTAATCCTTTAATTCCTAAAGAAATATTTTGAGCTAATCTTATTACGCTTAATTTTTCTTTAAAAACATAATCTCCTACTTTAATATTTTTCTCACCACCAAATAAAATCACAAAGGTTTCGAAAAGCATTCTGGATTTTATAAAATTATTTTCTTCTAATTTTTTTGATATTTTCCTGACACTGTCTCCTTTCTCAATAGAGAAAATTAATTCTGTATTAAAATTTTTTGGAGGTTGTATATTATAAATAAACAAAAAACCAATTATAAATAAAACAATAAAAAAGATAAAAGAAAAAAACTTTAAGAAATTAAATTTCTTTTTAAATTCAAACTTATTATTTTCTATTGAAAAATTTTGTTGTTCCATATAAAGCTATATAGGTAAATTTGTAGGTGGTGAAGCTTCTTTACTTTCAACTCTTTCAAGAGTAGGAATTTTAAGAATTTGACCTGGAAAGTGCCAAAGACTAGCTATTTCTTCTACATTCAAAACATAAACAGGTGAAGGTTTAAAAGACATAAAAAGCAAAGGTGACAGTGGCCAAGACAAATCAGTTAAAAGTTGTTTTTTCATTGGATCATGAAAGAAAGATCTATCTCTGTACTCACCTAGCATTCTGTTTGATAAAACCATAACTTGTTCACTATTTAACACAGTAATTAAACCACCATAAGCATCCGCCTGTGTACTATTAGTACGAACTAAACTATTTAATTGAGGATTTGAGTATTGCCTAAAAACCAAACGAATATTACGGCGATTGTTTAAATCCCAAGCTGATTTCTTTGCAACATAACAAGTTCTAATTCCAACATCAAAACCAATTTTTTGTATTTTATCACCGATACCTTTTGCTTCCTTCTCCATAGTATAAGGAGGACGAACTCTTTGAACGGTATCACCTTCAATAATATTCATTCGAGCAAATTTTTCAAGCAATCTTTCAAGCTCTAAGCGAGATTCTTGTACCCAGTCATGTTTTTCTCTAGAACCGGGTGAAGTAAATTCTAGTTTAGATGGTCTAACTAAAATCTGAAGCCACATTTGTTCGTCTTTTTTTAATGCTGCAAATAGTTCAATAATAGACGAAAGTGGATCTATTTTTAATTCTTCATCCGGGTCTTTATCGAGTCCATAATCAACATAAGTTTTAATAGGATAAGCATGATGTTTTTCTAAATTCCATTCACAACCCCAAAGTTGCCAATCACTTTTAGGAGAAATTTCATCGATCGCTAAAGTATAATCAGGTACTTCTTTAATTTGAGCTTGAGGATATTGAGCATACATTTGAGTTTCTATAAGTCCTCTTATTCTAGTTGGAGTGCGAATATAAAAATGCACTTGTCCTTCTATAGAAGCAATTTCAAGTGAAAACCAAAGCCAAACAGCACCTTGCCAATATTCTTCACGTCCACCTTTAATGCTCCAGTGATAAAGGGCGTTCGTAAAAAAAAGTTCCATAGCTTTTGGATTTCTTTCTACTTCACGAGGTGGAATTATTTCAAGCAAAACAAAATCTATACCGGCGATGAAATGTTGTTGAATATAATGAAGCCATAAAAACCAAGTTAATCTTCCAAAAACTAACACTGCTGCAAATAACCAAAAAAATGGGAAAAAGAATCCCAATAAAAAAGAAGCTATTGTTGGTACCCAATAAAACAGAGATAATCCTTGCCAAGCAATAATTGTTGCATTAAAAAAAATAAACACAAAAGGCAAAAACCAAAATTTTGGATAAAAAAATATTAAAACAATCGATCCAAGAATTAAAGCATAATTAAGCATATTTATATTTTATTATAAAAAATAAATAATGTAAAAGAAAAATCCCTCTTTTGAGGGATTTTTCTTAAGCATTAGTATAAAGTCCGTTTTTGTTTTTCTTAAAATATTTAGAATTTGCTAGATTAACTAAAATTGTATTTTTCTTAAAGTATCTTTCTTTCATAACTCTTTCAATAATATCTTCTTTAGATAAAGGACCTTCTTTTTTTAGAATATCTGCTATAACATCACGAGCAATACCTCTTGAATATCCCCATTCAGATAAAGCATAAAGTCCACGTCCAACTAAAACGAAACGAGTGTCTTTTATAAGTTCATTGTGAGTTGTAGCGTAGTGAGATTTTCTACCAAAAGTTTTTGAAATAGAATCAGTTACTTCTTTAAAATGCATAGGTGAGCCATGTTTACGCATAACTAAATATGCATAATCTTTAACTCCTCTAGTACTTACATTTTGAGATTCTGATTTACCCCAATCACCAAGTGGATTTTTAGAAATCTTCTTTGATATAGCAAGCCATCTTTTTGCAACTTCTTCATCTCTATAATTATCAGCAACGTCTTTCATTTGCTCAAAAAATTTCTTTATCATTTCTGTTTCAGGAACTAAATCTTCATCCTTCAAAGAAGCATAAAGTTTTTTCAAAGAATCATGAACCTTGTCAGTCATTTCATCATCCACACTCCAGCGAGCCTTAAAATGATCGTCTTCTTTATGTTTCTTAAACATATCACCTAAAACTAAATAAAAATGTATGTGATTTTGAGTAGCTTTATCTTTAGAAATATAATTTAAAAATTCATGTTCAGAAACAACAGAACCTAAAGAATGGATTAAAGTTTTTAATTCTTCAAATAAGGCTTGCTCTGCTTTAAAAGTAGGAGATTTTTTGATTAAAGAAATACTATTTTCTTTAATTTGCCTAACTCTTTCACGAGTAATATTATATTTTTTACCAATTTCTTCTAAGGTTTTTCTTTCCAAGTCATTTGGATCAAGTCCAAATCTATTCACAATCACATCAACAGCTCTTTCTGGTAAATGTGAGATTATTTTCTTTGTAACTTGTTTAGGTTTAAATGATATAGATGATGACATAAATTTTTAAATTATTTTTTATTTTTAACTTTTTTTAGTATAACCTTGTTTTTAAATTGTGTCAATGTTTTGTTTATTATTTTCTATTTGCACGAACTCTATCTAATTCTGTTAAATATTTTTTACGCAAGCGAACTGATTTAGGAGTAACTTCTAAGTATTCATCTTGACTCATAACTTCAAGTCCTCTTTCAATATTTAAAGTAAAAGCAGGTTTTAATACAATTGCATCATCAGATCCAGACGCTCTCATATTTGTAAGCTGCTTTCCTTTTATAGGGTTAACAGACATATCTTCACCCTTAAGAACATTACCAATAACCATTCCTTCATACACTTCTGTTCCATGGTCTATATATAGTATACCACGTTCTTGTAAATTTGCAAGGGCAAAGGCAACTGCTTTACCAGAAATCATGGAAGTCATAGAACCATATTCTCTTTTCTTTATTTCACCAGCATAATCTTTAAAGCCAATAACACGAGAAGACATAATTCCCTCACCTTTTGTATCAATAATAAATTCACCTCTATAGCCCAAAAGCCCTCTTGTTGGTATTTCAAAAACAATACGAGAAACATTTTCTTTCTCTTGCATGTCTTTCATTAAACCTTTTCTTTTTCCGATTTTTTCTATTACAGCTCCTGAGAACTCTGTTGGAACGTCTATCACTAATTCTTCATAAGGTTCTGTTTTGTTTCCACTCTCATCTGTTTTAATAATAACTTCAGGTTGAGAAACTTGCATTTCAAAACCTTCTCTTCTCATATTTTCAAGTAAAACTGCAATATGTAATTCTCCTCTACCATAAACTTTAAAGAAAGAAGGTCCACTATTATTACTTTCTTGATTAGGAGAAAAATCTACCTTAAGACCAACGTTTATTTCTAATTCTTTTTCTAATCTTTCTTTAATTTGTCTTGAAGTTACAAATTTACCTTCGCGTCCTGCAAAAGTTGAATCATTAACCAAGAAATTTAGAGATAGTGTTGGTTCATCAATTGCAATATGTGGCATTTCTTCTACATTTTCATTTCCACAAATAGTTTCTCCAATAAAAATATCAGGAATACCAGCAAGCAAAACAATATCACCAACAGAAGCTTCACTAACTTCTTTTCTATTTATTCCTTCAAAAATAAAAAGTTTAGTGATTTTACCGTTTCTTGAACCATTTTCATTTTTCACTACAACTTGAGAACTAGATTTTATGGTACCACCATAGATACGAGCAATAGCCATTCTACCCAAGAAATTATCATAACCTAAATTAAAGACTTGAGCTTGTAAATCTCCCGCTTCTTTATTTGAAGCAACTGGAACTTCTTCTAAAATCAAATCAATTAATGGAGACAAGTCTTTTGAATCATCGCCTATATTTTTAAAAGCTTTTCCTTCTCTACCAATAGCATAAATAGTTTTAAAATCTGCTTGCTCGTCCGTCGCTCCTAATTCTAAAAATAATTCTAAAATTTCATCATGAACTCTTGCAATATCAGAAGCTGGTTTGTCTATTTTATTTATCACAACTATTGGTTTAAGGCCAAGTTCCAAAGACTTTTTTAATACAAAACGAGTTTGAGGCATAGGACCTTCTACAGCGTCAACTAAAAGCAACACAGAATCAATAGCACGCAATACGCGTTCTACTTCAGAACCAAAGTCAGCGTGACCTGGAGTATCTACTATATTTATTTTTGTACCTTTATAAGTAATCGAAGTATTTTTTGAGTAAATAGTAATACCTCTTTCTTTTTCTAAATCATTAGAATCCATTGAAACACCTTCATCTACAAGTGCTCCATTTTGCTTCATCAAAGCATCTGTTAAAGTTGTTTTGCCGTGGTCTACGTGAGCGATAATTGCAATATTCCTAATATCCATAAAATAATATTTCTAATTAATAATTTAATAAGTTTGTTTTAAAGAAAAAAAGCCCAAAGGCTTAAAATTCAACATATTTATAATAGCACATTTTTAAAAAAACACAAACAAAAGCCCGTTTAGCAAAGTTAAACGGGCTTTAAAAAAATATTAATTTAATTTTGGTTTTGATTTTTAATCAAAACTTCTACATTAGCAGGTTCTTGAATTGAAATCTTTTTTACCACAAGCGAAACACGGTAATCAGGATTTAATAAATCCCAATAAAAATTTACAATTTCTTCACATTCACCTAATAACGGTAAAAGGTAAGGTTTGCCTTCAAAAGAAGGTAAGGGCTCATCTTCTCCTGCATAAGTATGAATACAATATCCACCACCAGCAATATCTTTTAATTCAAAAAGATCAAACTTTTTTTCAAAAGAATTTTTTGATTTTGAAATAATAGTTAAAAAATTTTTTAATAACTTGTTTTGACTAATCACAGTGAGACCTCCGATTCTTGGGGTAAAATTAGGTTCATCTGGTTCATAGGACCAATTGGAATAAAATTTTACCATAGGGTGTTTTTTTAATAAAGTTTTTGTATGGTTACCATTACTTACAGCAAAACAATGAACAGCTTCAGGCATAAGATGTACCTCTTCTAGCATAGCATTGTATATTACAAGAGAAGGATCCCCTGCTTTTTTGTGATTGAAAAAGTCAGTTTGAATTATACCTGGGGTATTAGTAAATTTCATAACTCTATTTTTAGAGTTTTCACTTCTACCCATGAGCCAATAAATTTGGAAAACTGACTTAGCGTCTTCACTAACACCTAAAACGATACCTCTACCAGGGTAAGGATTGTTTTTTAATTTATCAACATTATCCTGTGCTGTTTGCTTATAAAAAGCCAAAGCAGCTTGAGATGTTTGGAAACTAATATCACTATTCATGATTTCAAAATTAAATTGTGAAAGAAAAAATATTCAAATTCACAATAACACATTTTTAAAAAAACACAAACAAAAAAACTATGTCTTTAAAAAGATGCAAAAAAAATAAAAATATGTTATTTTATATATTGTAAATGCGTCGGTGGTAGAGTGGTCAATTACAACAGACTGTAAATCTGTCGGGCTTTGCCCTACGAAGGTTCGAATCCTTCCCGGCGCACAATTAAAAAATCCCTCATGTTGTGTGAGGGATTTTTTAATTTAAGCTTTTAGTCTGCTTTTAATTTTTAAATTACTTTTAACTTTTCCCTTTTTTATAGTAATAGATAAATTTTTATTTTTATCAGTTGTAATAAATACACTATCTCCTTTTTTTACTTCATTTGAAATCATATATCCAGCTACAGGATTTAAAATTTTAGTTTGAATAAGTCTGTTTAATGGTCTTGCTCCATAATGTGGATTATACCCCTCCTCTGCTAGATACTCTAAACCTTTTTCATCAATTTCTAAATTAATTCCTTTGGCTAAAATTCTTTCTTTGATAGTTTTAATTCTAATGTTTACAATTTCTTTAATTGATTCTTTAGACAAGATATCAAATAAAATAATTTCATCTATACGATTTAAAAATTCTGGACGGAAATGTTCTTTTAATGATTCCATAACTTTATCTTTAGTATGAATATAATCATCTTTTTCAGAATTATTAGAAAATCCAATAGATTCCATTTTTTCTATATGTTGAGATCCAATATTAGAAGTCATAATTATGATAGTATTTTTAAAATTAACTACTCTACCTTTACCATCTGTCATTCGTCCTTCATCGAGAACTTGAAGCAATATATTAAATACTTCCGGGTGAGCTTTTTCTATTTCATCAAATAAAACTATAGAATAAGGGCGATGACGTACAGCTTCGGTTAATTGACCAGCTTCATCATAACCAACATATCCTGGAGGAGAACCTACAAGTTTAGAAACACTATGACGCTCCATATATTCTGACATATCAACTCTAATAATAGCTTTCTCGTCATTAAACATAAATTCCCCTAAGGCTTTAGTAAGTTCAGTTTTACCTACTCCAGTAGGACCCAAGAAAATGAAAGAACCTATTGGGCGATTAGGATCTGATATACCTGCACGAGAACGACGAATAACCTCACCAACACGAGAAATAGCTTCGTTTTGACCAATAACTCTATTTTTTAATTGATCTTCTATTTTACTTAATTTTTCTTTTTCTTCTTCAAGCATTTTAGAAACAGGTATTCCTGTCCACCTTGCAACAACTTCAGCGATATCTTCCTCAGTAATTTCTTCTTTTAAGATTCTACGATTTTTCTGTAATTTCTTTAATTTAATTAATTTACTATCTAATTCTTTTTTCAAATTTGGTATTCTACCATAACGTATCTCTGCAGCTAAAGATAAATCGGATTTCATTTCTGCATTTTCTGCTTCTATGCGAGAATCTTCCAAATCTTTTTTAATTTGTCTAATTTCTAAAACTATACTTCTTTCGTTTTGCCATTTAAGCTCAAGCTCTTTAGTTTTTTCAAACAAATTAGCTATCTCCATATCAATATTCTTAATACGATCTTTAATCTCTTTATTTTTTTCTTTGTCTTCGGTTAAATTAAGTTCTTTTTTTAAAGCTTCTTTTTCTATTTCAAAACGCATAATTTTTCTATTTGCTTCTTCTAAAATAGGTGGTTTATTTTCAAGTGAAATTTTAAGCGAAGATGAAGCTTCGTCTATCAAATCCACAGCTTTATCTGGAAGGAAGCGATTTGTAATATATCTTGAAGATAAATTCACCGCAGCTAAAATTGAATCATCTGTTATACGAACTCCGTGAAATAATTCATAACGTTCTTTAAGTCCACGCAAAATAGCGATAGCATCTTCAATATTTGGTTCTTCAACATAAATAGGTTGAAAACGACGAGCCAAGGCTGGGTCTTTTTCTATATACTTTTGATATTCTTTTATTGTTGTAGCACCAATAGCCCGCAATTCACCGCGAGCTAAAGCTGGTTTTAACATATTAGAAGCGTCCAAGGTTCCTTCTCCTCCACCAGCTCCAACAATAGTATGTATTTCATCAATAAAAAGAATAATTTTTCCGTCTGTTTTTTCTATTTCTTTCATTATTCCTTTTAATCTTTCTTCAAATTCTCCTCTGTATTTTGTACCAGCGATAAGAGAACCTAAATCAAGAGAAACTAATTCTTTGTCTTTCAAAGATTCTGGTACCATGCCTTTTACAATCCGGAGGGCAAGCCCTTCCACAACAGCAGTTTTGCCTGTTCCTGCTTCGCCTATTAAAATAGGATTATTTTTTGTACGACGAGAAAGTATTTGCATTAAACGAATTATTTCATTGTCACGACCTATTACAGGGTCTAATTTATCTTCACGCGCTAATCGAGTTAAATTTCTAGTATACTTTAAAATTAATTTAAACTTTTTTGGCTCAGATGCTCCACCAGAATCATTTTCTCTTAATTCTAATAACACCTTCAAAACCATTTCTTTGTTTATTCTAAATTTTGAAAGCATATCTTTTGCTTCACCATTTACTTCAAGCATAGAAATAAATAAATGCTCCGTAGAAACAAACTCATCTTTTGTGTATTCTGTAACTTTCAAAGAGTTTTCAATTATTTGAGCTAAGTCTGGATTTAAATAAATTTGATATGAAGGAGATAAAGTACTACGGCTTTCAGGATTTTCTATATATTCTAAAACAGAATCAGTTAATAAAATTGTATCCACTTCTAGTCTATCTAAAATAGAATAAACTATACTTTCTTCTTGAAGCAATAAGGCTCCTAATAAATGCATTGAAGAAACGTGGTTCTGACCCCGCTCTATAGCGAGTTCGTGAGCCTTTTTAATTGCTTCTTTTGCTTTAGTTGTAAATTTATTTAATGGTGGCATAGTAAGTTATAAAATTAAAAGTTGTTAAAGTTTAAGGATTTGGATTTTCTGTCGTATTTGGATTTTCTGGATTAGTGTTTTCTGTATTTTTATTTGTTGTATTTACTGGATCTGGATCTGTAGTTGTGTCTGAATTCGAATTATCTTGTTCTTGGGCTAATTTATCAATAAGAGGCTTAAGAGCTTTCAAGTCTTTTAATAACTCTGCTTCTTCTTTTGATAATTGGGTATTATTTTTCTCTATCTCTACAATTCTTTCAACAGTTTTCTGAACAACTTGAGTAATAGGTTTTTTCACAGTATCAGGAGCCTCAGACAAAAGAGAATAAGTAGTAATACTAGTTGCAATAGAAACTATAAAACAAAGCAATATAATAAGTAATATAAATTGTCCTTTATTTAAATCTTTTAAGTCCATATATTTTATATAACATAAAAATTAATTTTTAAAAACTATCCTCGACTCAAAAAACTACGAACCTTCTTTTCAATCTCATAAGGGTTTGAAACAGCGTCAAAATGTATTTCATATAGATCAGAACCTGGAGTATCAAACCTTATTGTTCCTACTCCTAAAATATTTTGCAAAAAAGTCTGGTGAACTTCTATATTTTGAATTTTATAATATTCTGCATATTTTCTAGAAGTAGAAAATAATTTATATTCTCTAGAAACTCCGGTTTCAAGTAAATAATATTTATGAGCTCTACGAAAAATTTCAATTCCAATAAATAACAGAATAGAAAAAATTATAAATTGCCAAACAAAAACAATACCTACAGCTAAAGCAATAATACAAAATACATACAAATCTAAATAATAAAACCAATGCGGGTGTAATACTTTAATTATTCCATCTTGATTATGCATAAGCTAATTATACCATTTATGAAGCTTTTTTAAAACTTTATCTAAAATAGATATAACATAATTTAAATCCTCTTTTGTTGTCTCTCTACCTAAAGAAAAACGCAAACTATTAAACGTAGAATTGGTGTCTTTATTTAAAGCTTCAATAACATAAGAATTTTTCTTTTCACCGGATTTGCAAGCACTTTTCTCTGAAATATAAATTCCATAATTAGCTAATTCTATTAAAATAAGATCACTAGGAATATTTGAAATAGTAATATTTATATTATTTGGAATTCTTTTTTCTAAATCTCCATTTAGAGTAAATTTAATTTTATATTTTTCAAAAACTTTTTTTAATTTTTGTATAAAATATTTCTGTAAAGGAACAAGTCTTTTTACTTCTTTGTCTCTAATTTTTAAAGTTGCAAGCACTGATTCATATAAACCAATTATTAAAGGGAAATTCTCTGTTCCGGCTCTTAAACCACTCTCTTGATTGCCTCCTATTATTATAGGGTTTAATTTTAAATTTTTTCTTTTATACAAAATCCCTATTCCTTTTGGTCCATAAATTTTAGCGCTATTAAAAGAAGCCATATCTATACCCAAGGTTCCAAAATTTATTTCTAAATAATTTAAAGCTTGAGTTATATCACTATGAAGAATTGGAAAAATTGTTTCATTATGTTTCCTGTAATGTCTAATTTCTTTTGTAATTTCTTTTAAAGGTTGAATTGTGCCTATTTCATTATTAACATACATCACAGAAACTAAAACAGTATTTTCTTTTAAATTTTTTCTTAAAAGATTAGAATTTAAAATTCCATTTTCTTCTACTGGCAATAAAGTTAGTTCTATTTTTTTATCATTTTCTAATTTCTTACAAAGCTCTAAAATTGATGAATGTTCTATATTAGAAATAATAATATGAGGTAAAAAATTTTTCTTTTTTGGTAAAGCATTCAAAAAACCTAAAATTGCTAAATTGTTAGACTCAGTAGCTCCGCTTGTAAAAATAATTTCCCCTATTTCACTTTTAAACAAATTTAAAATATGTTTTTTAATTTCTTTAATTTGAATATTTAAATCCAGTCCTAAATCATATAAAGCGCTAGGATTTACATAATCTTTTTTAAATACAGAAAATATTTTATTTAAAACATTTTTATCTAGCTTTGTCGCTGAAGCATTATCTAAATAAACTATTCTTTTTGGGTTATTTTTTTTATTATTCATAACAATATTAAATACTATAATCTCAAAACTAAATTAAGTAAATATAACACAAACCTTGTTAATTTTCCAAAGTTGTTATATATTAAAATAATATGGATACTAAATTACAAATTATTTTTTCTGTCTTTATACTTATAGTTTTACTAATAAACTGGTTTTGGATGATTAGAACAGAAAAAAGATTAAAGATATTTTTCTTAGGTAAAAAAGCTCGTAGTTTAGAAGACAATATAAATATATTAGAAGAAGAAGTCCTAAAATTAAAACAAGCAAAAAATGAAATTCTTTCTGAACTTGAATTAATTAATAAAAAATTAAAGAAAAGCATAAGAGGACTTGAAACAATCAGATTTAATCCTTTTAAAGACCAAGGAGGAACTCAAAGTTTTGCTATTGGAATGCAAAACGAAGAAGGTGACGGAGTTGTAATATCTAGTCTTTATGCTCGTGAAAGAATGAGTGTTTTTGCAAAACCAATAAAAAAAGGAAAATCTGTGTATGAATTATCAGAAGAAGAGCAAGAAGTAATAAATAAATCAAAAGTAAATTAATGCAAAAAAATAAAAAAGAAAATTCTATAGTAATTCGTCCACCTGTAGTTGTTATAATGGGACACGTAGATCATGGTAAATCTACTCTTTTGGATTATATTAGGAAAAGTAATGTTGTAGATACTGAAGCTGGAGGAATAACTCAACATATTTCCGGCTATGAAGTTTTAGCAAAAGATGAAAACAATAAAGATAAAAAAATAACTTTTCTAGACACACCAGGTCATGCAGCTTTTTCTAAAATGCGCGAAAGAGGTGCTAATACTGCAGATATTGCAATATTAATAGTTTCAGCTGAAGATGGTGTAAAAATGCAAACATTGGAAGCTTGGAAAACAATTGAAGAGAGTAAAATACCTGTAATTGTAGCTATTAACAAAATAGATAAACCAGAAGCAAATCCTGAAAGAGTAAAATTAGAGTTAGCAGAAAATGGTATTTACTTAGAAAACTATGGTGGCAATATTCCTTTTGTAGAAATTTCTGCAAAAACTGGTAAAAACATCGAAGAATTATTAAATCTAATAAACTTAGTTTCTGAAATGGAGAATTTCACAGGAGACCTAGATCAAAAAGCAGAAGGTTTTATAATTGAAGCAAACTTAGACCAAAGAAGAGGAATAGAAGCAAGTTTAGTTATAAAAAATGGTAGTTTAGAAAAAGGTATGTGGGTTGTTTCAGGTGATAGCGCTTGTCCTGTTAGGATTTTAGAAGATTTTAAAGGTAAAGCAATAAACGAGGCTTCTTTCTCGTCCCCTATTCGCTTAATTGGTTTTGATAAAATGCCTAAGGTTGGAGAGAAATTTTTTAGCTTTGATAAAAAAGATGAAGCTTTAAAATTTAAAACTGAAAATTTAAACAATCCTAATTCTAAGCAAATAGATAATGGAGATTTAAATAATGTTAATAAAAAAATAATTCCTATAATCATAAAAGCCGACACTTCAGGCACACTCGAAGCTTTAGAAAAAGAAATCTTAAAAATTGAAAATGAAGGAGCTTATTTCAAGATTATTTCAAAAGGTGAAGGGAATATTGGAGAGAACGATATAAAAACTGCAACGGAAGAAACTATTGTTTTAGGTTTTAATGTTAAAATAGAAAATAATGCTAGGAATTTTGCAGACCGAACAAATATAACTACTCAAACTTTTGATATCATTTACAAAATGACTGAATGGCTAACAGAAGAAATAGAAAAAAGAAGACCTAGGGTTGAAACAACAGAAGTTACAGGTAAAGCAAAAATATTAAAAGCCTTTAGTCGAACTAAAGAACGCCAAGTTTTAGGTGGTAAAGTAGTAGAAGGAAATATTTCTTTAGGTACAGTTCGCATAATGCGTCGAGATAATGAAATTGGTCGTGGAAAACTAGTAAATCTAGAGAAAGCAAAAAATAAAACAAGCACAGTAGAAGAAGGATCAGAATTCGGAATGATGCTAGAATCAAAATTAGAAATAGTAGCTGGAGATATTATAGAATCATTTTCAGTAATTCAAAAATAAAAATATGACAGATAGACAAGAAAAAGTTAGCCAATTAATAAAAAAACATGTAGCAGAATTTTTAATGAAAGAAAATAATAATACTTCTTTGATTACTGTTACTTCAGCTTCTGTTTCTCCTGATTTAAAAAAAGGTACTATTTTAATAACAGTACTACCAGAATCCAAAGAAAAACCTGCATTAGATTTTGCAAAAAGAAAAAGAGGAGAAATTCGTGAATATTTAAAAAAATATATGGAAACAAAAGTCATACCTTTTATAGACATAGAAATAGATAAAGGAGAAAAAAATAGGCAAAAAATTGACGAATTACTTAGAGAAAAGTAATATTATTAGTACGGCCTGGTCGCCAAGTGGTAAGGCAGAGATCTGCAAAATCTCCACACGGCGGTTCGATTCCGCCCCAGGCCTCATTATTTAAAAAACAGTGATAAAAATCACTGTTTTTTAAAATTTGTGGGTAAGGAGGGACTCGGTCACAAATAATTTTCTAAAGAAAATTTTCGCGACCCCGACTCGGCCACAAGCACTCGCTGTGCTCCTCTTGTATACCGCCTCCGTCTTTCTCGCCTCTCCTTTACCACACAAAAAAATAACACAAAAGACAGCATTTAGCTGTCTTTTGTGAATTTTTGTGGGTAAGGAGGGACTCGAACCCTCAAGCCTTGCGGCACTGGTTCCTAAGACCAGCGCGTATACCAATTCCGCCACTTACCCAAAATTTATATACTAACATATATAATTACTTTGTAGTCACAAGTATTTTTCTGCTGAAAAATCTCGCTACCCCGTCTCGGCATCAATCGTGCCTGCTATTCGCACAAAGCATAACATGCTTTGTGCGCCCACAAGGGATCGAACCTTGGACCTTATCCTTAAGAGGGATCTGCTCTACCAGCTGAGCTATGGGCGCATATTATATTTATTTTTAAATTAAACTTTTATTTTACTATTTATCTAACGACCTACCAAAACAGCTATGGGCGCATACCTAAAAATATTTAATATTTTGTGCCTGAGGTGGGGGTCGAACCCACATCCCTTGCGAGACACGATTTTAAGTCGTGCGCGTATACCAATTCCGCCACTCAGGCAAAAGGATAAAGAAATTATACATAAAAAATAAGAAAAAACAAAGACTTGACAAATATATTTAAATATGCTATACTATAGGTATGAATAATAAAAATACAAACAATTTAATATTTGGATTTTTAGCTTTTGGTTTCCTTGTATTTTCAGCTTTTCTTTCTCCTACTGCAGCTGAAGCTTATCTAACACTAGGAGCTTATACTTATTGTGACGGACCATGTAATGGAACTAGTACTATAAACACAACAGGCAATAATACAAATAACAATTCAAACTTTAATCCTAATGTTTTAGACAAAAACAAAGTACCTACCATATATTCAATAAATCCAGAAGAAGCTTACACTGGGGATGATATAAAAACTATTACAATCTATGGTACAGGTTTCAAACCAGACTCAATTGCACGCTTTAACAGTCAAGACCGCCCTACTACTTTTGTAAGTGCAAATCAATTAAAAATGCGTCTTGATAGTGGAGATACTAAAACACCAGGAAAATATATTGTGACAGTTGTTAATCCGAGTACTGAAGGTGGAGTGTTCTCAAATCCTAAAATCATAACTTTACTTGAAGGAAAAACAGGAACAGTAAAAAGTGCTACAACAACAAAAGCAAGTACTACAAAAACAGCTAACACAACAGTAGCAAAGAAAACACCAGCAAAAACAGTCGTTAAAAAAGAAGAACCTAAAAAAGTAGCTGTAGCAGAAAATACTAATTGTTTAGCATCTGCGACTACAAATGATAATGATTCAAATACAAAATTAACAGCAAGTGTATCAAGTAGTGTGAAAGGTTTTATGCCTGATAGTTTCCTTGGATGGTTAATGCTTTTCGTTCTTGTATTCTTAGGAGTATTACTTTTCAGAAAACTCTGGGTAACAGAAAGAGAAATCAATCAACCTCTAAAACACGCTTAATAAATAATTATAATTAAACACAAAAAAGTCAATCAAAAAGATTGACTTTTTTGTTATTTTATGATATTATATACAAAGAAAATAGTACTTTGACAAAGAGATTTTTAAGTTAATAAATAGTTTTCGGCGGAATAATTCCCTATTCTATTCTTCCAAAAACTATTTATTAACTTTTTAAAATTTTAAAAAATGACACTAACAATTATTTGTATTTGGATTTTAATTCTTGCAATCATGTCCTACAATTTCACTACAGTTGAATCCGGCAACTATAAGTTTATAGTTCAAGGAGAAACCTGGGTAAAAACAATAGATGGTGACGACCCTAATAAACATTTCCATATTTTTGGGTATTATTGGGTTGGCTTTAGGTTTATTCACAAAGTTCATAATTTTGTGATAAACAAATATAAGCTAAATCCGGACAGAAAACCAGAAGATCCAAAGACCTGGATTTCTCACGAAGAAAACTTTGAAACAGGCACTCTTCGCAAGATTGTAACACTGCCGATCTTAATGAGCGACGTAGAGCTAAAAGACAGAACAAAAATTAGTCTTTTAGTAAACGTGATTTTAAAATTTGAAGAACCTAAAATATTTGTTTTTAACTTAAAAGGTAATTACAGGGCTTTAATAACTATAATTTCCTCAAAGGTTAATGATTTGGTTAAAAACATTGACAATTTAACTGAATTTATTAATGAAGACAAAGGTGAAGGATCTAATTTTTTCAAAAATTTACTTAATGACCCTATTTCAGGAGACTTAAGTAAACTTAATGAAATTTTGAAATTAAACACGGGAGCAATTGCAACTGCTTTTAATATCAGTGAATATAGTGCTGATAACGCTTTACTGGAGGCAGCTAATGCAAAAGCCATAGCGGATTTACGCGCAGAAGCTCGTAGAATTGATGCGGATGCGGATGCTAACTACAGAAGTAAGCAAGCGGTGGCTGAAATAGATTCTTTGATTGATAGATTACAAAAAACAGGAGCAAATCCAAAAGAGATTTTGGCAGCTGTTATGAGTTTAAAACAAAGTCAGGGAATTGAAAAACATCAAGGGACTTTGGTTTTAGGAAACACAAATACCAATATTGGTATCTAATTCTTTAACTTTTAAAAACAAAAAAAATGGAAATTTTTTTAGGAATAAGTATTCTTGTACTACTTGTAATTATTTATTTTGCTTTTTTAAAAAATCAAAATTTAAATACAGGTGGAGTAAAAAAATACGATATCCAAATGCTTTTTTCGGCCATGATGTGGAACACATTTTGGTTTGGTTTGCTGTATTACATAATTGGACCAGAGAAAATGTGGGAATTATGGTTTGTGTTGATTTTTATGGTAATTCTTTCTCTGTTCCAATACATTTGGAAATGGGACTATGCTTGGGCTTTATATCTTAGTTGTTTCTTTTTTTTAATAATCTATTTCAAAGGAAATGATATTAAAAATTCTTTGAAAAATGACACAACAAAAACTAATAATCAAAATATTTCACAAAGACCTCGGAGTGAGTATTTGTATTTTGGTAATAGTAAGATTATTGAAAAAGACCTTACTCCACCATTCAAATTTTATCCAAAAGGTGGCTGTGTATTATATACAGCTCCCGGAGAACAACCAAAGGAAGATTGCCCCGGGGTAGATAATTACTACCCTAAAAAATTTGGTACAAATAAGTACATTTTTGAAAAAATAAACGATAACACAACAGCGGTGGAAATTGTTTATTATTAAAACCCAAAAAGGTTTCGCTTAAGCGAAACCTTTTTTTATTTTTATATTAAAATCCACAAACTAAAAACTCTCTGAAAAGAGAGTTTTTAGTTTATTTTTATTCTGGAAAATCCTCTAAATTTACTTCACCTTTTTCCGGATCAATACCTTCAATTTCTAAAGTATTGATAAGTAAATTTGTAATTCCCCAAACCCCCATCATAATAACCATACCAATAATTCCGTATAGCATATGACTTTTACCTTCAGTGCGAATACTTTCATTATCTCCATTTGCTATAAAGTTAAACAATCCATAAAGGAAAAAAACTAAAGCAACTGCAAACAAGAAATTTATCAATGGATTCACTATTAAATTATTTACATTATTTAAAAATGAATCAAATGAAGCTAGGGCAATATTTGGTAATAAAAATAAAAGTAAATACATTTTAAGTTTATTGTTGTGGACAAGTAATACCTGGACCTGGAATACAAGGAATATTAACAACATTAGAATCTCCGATTCCAACGAAACCTTTCAAGAAATTCACAAGACCCCAAACAGAAACGATAACAGCAAGTCCTATAATACCCCAAATCATTTTATCTCTACCTTTTGTTTTAGCTTCTTCTTCTTCAGCAATAACATAAGTAATAACACCCCAAATAAAGTAAACTACAGCAAGAGTAATCATAACAGGTATTGCTGAGTTTAGAAGCAATGCAATTCTACACAAGAAAACTTGCAAAGGGTTAGCTTCATTTATAGAAGCACAATCTCCTTCAACATTTTGTTGTGCTTGCGCAAAAGTAGTAGCAACTGGTAAAGCAAACATTGCAAACATTAAAACTAAACTTGTTACTAAACCTAAACTAATTAATTTTTTCTTCATATTTTTTATTTAAATTTATTTCTTTTTAAAGAAATTAACTGATAATTTTTAATTTTATTTATTTTTGAATATCGACCTTTTCTATTTCCTAAATACTAGGTTAATTAAATTATATCATAGGGTTATTTAAAATAAAGCAATTTATAGACCCACCTGTGGAATAACATCAACCTCAAAGCCAAAACTTCCTCCCACAATAGCCACAATTCCCCAAACAGTTATCATGACTGTAAGAGCTATAATTCCCCAAATCATGAATTCCTTACCTTTTTCTCTTTCACTTTCGTTCTCTCCATTTAAGAAAAACTGGACTACACCCCACAGAAAAGCAATAATAGCAATAGCAAATAAAAAAGGAATAATAGAGGAATTAATAATACAAGTAAAATATTCTAATAAACTCTTAAAAGTTGTTTTTGCTCCTGCTTTAGAAACAGAACAAGAGTTATTAGAATTTTGAGCAAAAGCAATATTATCAGTAAACAAAAGTAAGGCTATAAATAAAACATTTAAAAATTTATATTTAAAATTTTTCATACAATTAAGGTTTTACGGATGGTATATATTTTGTATCTAAGCCAAAACTACTACCAAGCAAATTTACAATTCCCCAAACAGTTATCATGACTGTAAGAGCTATAATTCCCCAAATCATGAATTCCTTACCTTTTTCTCTTTCACTTTCATTATCTGTATTTAATACAAATTTAACTACACCCCAAATGAATAATAAAGTAGCTAAGCCGAATATTAAAGGAATTATAGATCGGTTTATAATACAAAGCATATAATCAAAAATACTAGCTATTGTAGGTTCTTGACCAACAGAGCAACTCAAATTACTAGAAGAAGATGAGGAAGGTGAGGTATTACCATTATAATAATCAACATTATCATCAGCCCCTAGATCAGTACCTAATTGAGCGAAAGACATCAAAGGCATAACACTAAACAAAAGAATAAAAGCTAGATTTATAAATTTGTATTTAAGGTTTTTCATATTTTTTATATATAATTATTTACTAATTTGAATAATTGTTTCTGATATTAATTGAGCAAGGCCCCAAGACCCCAGAAGAATAGCTGCGCCTATAACTGTATAAAGAAAGGCTTCTTTTGCTTTCTCTAATTTAGTTGGATTACCTAAAGCAGTCACAAATAAAAATCCAGAATAAATAATAGCAAGCACAATAATAGGAATACCTAATTTAAGTACACCTTCAACTATGGCTTTAAGAAATTCATTTATGGTTTCATATTCTAAAGGATTTTTTAGGGTTGTGGTTCCTCCACTTGGCTGAGTACCATCAGCTAAAGAAACTAAAGGTAAAAGCAAGAAAGTAAAAATCAAGAAATATTTTTGCAAATTTTTAATAAATAAATTTTTCATATATAAATTATAACTATTTTAATTCTAAAAACCAAGAGATCCAGCGTTTTTGTATTTTAAAATCTCTAAGACTAATTTTACTAAAAGGAAAGCGGTTCCAATTAACAAAAGACCAATAAGTACATTTGTAAATATACTTTTAGCTTGAGTTCTTTGACCTGGATTTTCAGCTGAAGTTAAAAATAAAAATCCTGCATAAGCAAAAGCAATAGCAGCTAAAGGTAAGGCTAGATTAACCATGATAAATTTTATAACATTATTAACTAATTCAATAAAAGCATCATAGTCACATTTTACTGTAACCCCATCACAAGATACTAAACCAGCTCCAAAACTAGTAATTGGTAAAATAAAGATGAATAAAAAAGTTGTTATAAATTTCATAATTTAATTTCTAAATAAAATATTAATACGATTATTTGCTGCAGTAATTGATTCAATTGCATCTCTTTCATTAGATAAAACCTGATCAACCATAGCCCTAAAAACAATATTTGTATCTCTAAAAGAAGGATCTAGCCAACTTTTAGCGAACAAAGCCGAAGAATAAAATACTGGTAAATACGAATTCGCAGAACCTTGATTTAATAAATCTCTACGGGCAGGTGGCAAATTCTCTATTTTACTAATTTGACCTACAAAGCTAGACTCAGACATAGAATACATAGCATCAAATGCAGCCCCTTGATTCTTACTGAAATTAGACATAGCTACCCCTAAAACTTTAGCATAGGTTGCTTTTTGAGTGTTTTTATATTGAGGTAATTCTGCTATTTGAAAATTTTGATTTGGATTTTTATTTATTAAAATTTTAAAATCACTTGCTAAACCAAAATAAAAAACTAAATCTTCTTTACTAAACATATCGAGCGAATTCGGAAAAGATTTATTCCAAGAATAATTATCCTTCAAAGGATTAGAAAAGCTTGTATAAAAATCTAGTGCTTGAGCTGTGTTATTCTGGTTATCTAAATTAGCAATCAAAACACTTTCAAACAGGTATTTTGCTTTTTGAATTATAGGATTACCTGTTTGTAGAAACATAGCCGACAAAATATCTTTTGAGTGATTGATGTTATCGAAAACACCTAAAGCAAAAGCACTCCTTTCTATTTGTCCTGCTTCATCTTTTTTAGTAAATTTTTCTGAATAATCCTCTAAATCTTCCCAAAAATAAGGTGGAAAAACTGTACCATTTGAGTCTAAAATACTTCTATTATAGTAAAGAACTAATGGGTCAACAACTAAAGGTAGAGCGAGCGCACCTTCATTAACTAAAAAAACATCACTTGCTTGCACGAAATTATTTTTAAAGTTTACTAAAGGATAATTAGTATAAGGTATTACTGAAATTTTATTAATATGTTCATAAATAGAATCATTAGAAACTAAAAATAAATCTGGACCTTGACCCAAAGCAATAGCTTCAAGTAATTCTTCATTAAAAGTATTAGGGTTTATAAAATAGTAATTAATATTATAAGTTTTATTTTTATTAAGATCTTCAATTAAAGGTGCCATAACTGAACCAGGAATACTACCCCAAACCTTAACAGTTCCAGAAAATTGTTTATTTACAGCAGTATCATCTAAATTTATAAAACCAGCAAAAACTAAAATTCCTAAAATTCCACCAAAAATAAAAATTATAACTAAAACTAATTGAAAATTTTTCATATTTTAAAATCCTTATTAAAAATAATAGCATAATGATGCTCTCCTGCAAAAATTTCTTTATTAAAAGAAAAATGATTTTTTTGAAACAAATCCATTATTTCTTCTTTTGGCAAAAGATTTTTATGTAATTTACCGAAAATTAATGAGTTAGGATGATAATCAACAAACAATACCTGTCCTCCTTTTTTTAAAATACGATTTATTTCTTTAAAAAAAATTTCTTTATTTTTAATATGAAAAAACATATTTGAAATAATTATTTTATCAGCAATATTGTCGTTTAATTTACTACCATAAGATTCCTCTAAATCCCCTACCACTGTTCTAATATTATCTAAGTGTAAATCTCGAGCTTTCTGATTAATGGTTTTTAGAAAATCATTATTTATATCAATAGCATAAACTGTACCTTCAGGTAAAAATTTTGCTGCTAAAATAGAATAAAATCCAGTCCCAGCTCCTAAATCAACTAAGACCATATCTTTATGTAAATCTAAATATTTTAAAATTTCTTCAGGTTTTATAAACACAATATAATTATAACACTTTTAGAAAATAAAAATAAAGTTTTTTAAAAAAATAAACCGAATTTCTTCGGTTTATTTTTTTAAAAACAAGTAAGTGATGCTATTCCGTCTCCACCTTTAAGTCTCATAATTGTAACTCCTTGAGTTTGGCGACCAAGATCTGGAATATCTTTAAGTGCTGTACGAATAACTTGTCCTTTTTTAGACATAGCAATTAATTCTTCATGTTCGTCTCCTATTACTTTTGCAACAATTAATTTACCAGTTTTAGGAGTTATTTTTGCTGTTTTAATTCCAGATCCTCCTCTATTTTGAATTTTATATTCTGAAAGTGAAGTCTTTTTACCTAAACCATTTGCACTCATCGTTAAGAAAAATCCTTTATCTCCCATTTCTTTCAAAATAACATCTACGCTAATAACTTCATCTTTTTTATCTAATTTAATAGCTCTTACTCCTCCTGCTGTTCTACCCATTTCTCTGATATCTGACTCTTTGAATCTAATAGACTGACCTTCGCCTGTAGCAACTATAACACTATCACCTTTTTTAGTAATAAAAGCAGAAACTAGACTATCATCTTTATCAAGCTTAATTGCAATAATACCACTCCTTCTGACATCTTTAAAACTTGCTGATGCCATCTTTTTTGCTGTACCGTTTTGAGTCACAAGCATCAAAGAAGAGTCTTTGTCATTTGCTTTTGGTGTAGGTAAAATAGATGTTACTTTCTCTTCAGAAGAGAGAGCTAAGAAATTCATAATAGATTTACCTTTAGTTGCTCTACGTCCTACAGGAATATCATACATTTTGATACTATATGCTTTACCTAAATTAGTAAAAAAGAGTAAGTCATCATGAGTTGATCCATTTATAAGCAAAGTTACAAAATCTTCTTCTTTAGTTTCAAGATCAATAACCCCTACACCACCTCTTTTTTGAGAATGATATTCTTTTGGGTCTGTTCTTTTAACATATCCTCCAGAGGTATAAACCAACACAGTTTCTTCTTCTGGAATTAAATCTTCCTCATTAATTTCTTTTACTCCACCTTTTACTACTTTTGTTCTTCTTTCATCCCTATACTTATCAGTAATCTCTTTTAATTCAGTTGAAATAACTTTCAAAATTTTCTTAGGGCTTGCAAGTAAATCTTTCATTTCTGCAATAAAATCTTGTTTTACTTTCAACTCATCTTCAATTGCTTTTCTTTCAAGTCCTGCAAGTTTTGCTAATTTCATTTCTAAAATTGCAGTAGCTTGCAAGTCTGAAAATTTAAACTCTTTAATTAAATTTACCTTTGCCGTCGCACTATCTTTAGAGGAACGAATAATGGTAATAACTCTATCGATTTTATCTAAAGCTTTTTTAAGACCTAAAAGTATATGTTCTCTTTCCTCGGCTTTTCGTAAATCATATTGACTACGACGAATAACTACTTCTTTTCTATGAGAAATAAAATTATCTAGTATAGAATGCAAAGACAATGTTTGAGGTACTCCGTCAACCAAAGCAAGCATATTGAAATTAAAATTTGATTCTAACTGAGTATTTTTATAAATATAATTTAAAACTTTTTCAGGATAAGCTCCAGATTTTAAATCTATAACTATACGTATATCTTTTGTTGATTCATCACGAAGACCTTTGATACCATCTAACTTTTTCTCTTGAACTAATTCAGCAATACTTGTGATTAAATTTGCTTTATTCACTCTATAAGGAATAGAAGTAATTATTATTTGATACATTCCTCCTTTTTGTTCTACTATTTCCGCTTCTCCACGACAAACAACACCTCCACGACCAGAAGAATAAGCGTGTAAAATATCTTTAGCACCATAAGCAATACCTCCTGTTGGAAAATCAGGACCTTTTACGAACTGCATCAAATCCTCTGTAGTTGCATTTGGATTTTCTATTAAATGAAGGGTTGCATCCACTACTTCACCTAAATTATGAGGTGGAATATTTGTAGCCATACCCACGGCAATACCTAAAGTTCCGTTTAAAAGGAGTGACGGTATAGCTGCTGGTAATACTGTTGGCTCTTTTCTAGTTTGATCGTAGTTTGGCCTAAAATCTACAGTTTCTTTTTCTATATCACGCAATAATTCGCCTGAAAGTTTTGCCATTTTTGCTTCTGTGTAACGCATAGCTGCAGCATTATCTCCGTCAATAGAACCGAAGTTTCCTTGACCCATTATAAAAGGATATCTAAAAGAAAAATCTTGAGCCATACCAACCATAGAATCATATACAGCCACATCTCCATGAGGATGATATTTACCTAGTACGTCTCCCACCACAGTAGCAGATTTACGGAAACGAGATTGATATGTTAGACCCATTTCATGCATTGAATATAAAATTCTTCTGTGAACCGGTTTTAAACCATCACGCACATCAGGAAGCGCACGAGAAGTGATAACAGACATAGCATATGCAAGATAGGATTCTTCCATCTCTTTAATAATTTCTATTGGAACAATTTTATCAAATTTATTCTCTTCTTCGTTTTTCTCAACTTTTTTAGCCATATTATTGATTATTTTCTAAGTTAAATTCTTTTAAATCATCTGAAACATTATTTTTAAATTCATTCAATTCTGAAAAATCTTCCTGGATATTTGTTTTCGCTAAAGTGCTCCCTAGATTATAACTCCAAATTACAAGCATAAGTAAAGCTAAGAAAAATATACTTATATGTAATATGTGTCTTCTGTCTTCTTCTTTCTGTCTTCTTAATTTATGAATTATTTTTTTCATATTAAAAATTTAAAATTAATAAGTTAAAACATTTATTTCAGTTTCTTTGCCTTCTAAATCCTTTCTTTTTAAAGTTAATTTATCTGACTTATTAGCATTTTCCTGACCCATTTCTTTCAAAAAACTTTTTAAAGAACTATCATCATAATCCATAGGAATAATTAATTTTGGTTCTAAAGAAGAGGCTATTTTAGCAGCTTGTTTTGTATCTACAAGACCATTCCCACCAATAGGAATAAATAAAATATCTGGTTCATTAATAGACTCCACCACATCATTAGGCAAAGGAAAATCACTCAAAGCTCCTAAAAAAGCAATATTTATATTATCAACAATTAAAGAGTAAACAGTATTAATATATTTTTTATCTTTCAACATAGAACTAGATAAAACTCCTTTAATAAAAATACTCTTTACTTCATAGTCTCCAGGACTATTTATAGAAAAAGGGGTTCGATCTCCATGCTCTAATTGAGATAAGCCATTGTAATCTGGGTGGTTAGTCGAAATAAGGGCAATATCTGCTCCAAAGTGATTGTTAATACCTATTTTTGATTCTTTTGAAACAGGATTAAAAGCAATAACTAAATCGCCTTGAGTAATTTTAAAAAATTGTTTTCCAAAATATGTAATTATCATTTGATATATTATAGCAAAAACAAAAAGATAAATCTATATTAAAGTATTGCAAAATAATTGGATTTGTGTTATTTTATATGTAATCAAATAATTATTAAAACAAGCGGTTTTGGCTAACCCTATTTAAGACGAAAGTCTAAAATAGAACCCGAACCTTTATTCCGCTTTGAGCGGATTTTTTATTAAATATGAAAAAAATTATAAATCAAGAAGAAATTCAAGAAGAAAATAGTGTATTAAAAAGTGTTACAGATAGAAGTAACAATAAACCGGAAATAGAGTCTATTGTTGAAGGTAAGGTTATTTTATTAAAAAAATCTTCAGTATATGTAGATTTACCACCTTTCGGTACAGGTATTATTTACGGCAGAGAATTCATTAATGCTAAGGATATTATCAAGAAAATTAATAAAGGTGATTTAATTAAAGCAAAAGTTGTAGATATTGAAAATGAAGATGGTTATGTTGAATTGTCACTAAAAGAAGCAAAACAAGCTTTAATTTGGTCTGAAGCAGAAAAGGCCATTAAAGGAAAAACTGTAATGGACCTTGAAATTAAAGACGCTAACAAAGGAGGATTAATCCTAGAATGGCAAGGTATTTCCGGTTTCTTACCAGCTTCTCAATTAAAAGCCGATCATTACCCTCGCGTACTTGATTCTGATAAAGATAAGATTTTGAAAGAATTAAAGAAATTAATTGGTGAAAAAATCTCTGTAATTATTATTTCAACATTACCTAAAGAAGGCAAATTAATCTTCTCTGAAAAAGACAACAATCCAGAAGAGAAAAAAGAAATTTTAAATAAATACAATGTTGGTGATGATATTGAATGTTCTATTGCTGGTATCGTAGACTTTGGAGTATTTCTAAAACTTGAAGATAATCTAGAAGGTTTAGTGCATATTTCTGAATTAGATTGGGGACTTGTAGAAGATCCTAGAAGTATGTTTAAAATTGGAGATAAAATAAAAGCTCGTATTATAGAAATCAAAGAAGGTAAAATTTCCCTTTCAATTAAAGCTCTAAAAGAAAACCCTTGGAAAGAATATGAAGGTAAATTAAAGAAAGGAGATATTATTAAAGGTGTAGTTATTAAATACAATAAACACGGAGCTCTAATTTCTATTAAAGAAGGTGTAGCTGGTTTAGTGCATAATTCTACTTTTGGTGGTGAAGCTAAACTAAGAGAAAAATTAGAATTAGGTAAAACTTACAATTTCCAAATTACTCTATTTGAGCCAAAAGATCAAAAAATGACTTTAGTTCACTTGGAAGAAAAGAAAGACTAACAATAAAAAGAGTAACAATATAAAAAGCCCCGAAAGGGGCTTTTTATATTATCTTTTTTAGCTTAAGAATTTGCTTCAAGGCTTAAATCTTTATCTCCAATAGAATCCATGATTTTAATCACCTGCTCCGCATATTTCGCAACGATACTTGGTGGATTATAAGCTTGAAGAATTCCATAAGTTGTCTTATTTGCATAATGACGACTAGTACGAGGATTATTACCTCCTAAATTTAGAGCAATTACTTCAATAGATTCATCATAAGAATCAAAATTTATCTTACAAGAACCCCAACCGAAAGCACTGAATTTTACTCTCTTACAAGCAAACTTACCTCCAGTTGATTCACGCACAGCGATAGCAGGTAAAAGTCTCCAATCTAAGTTATTTTTTTCGGCTTCAATTACCATTTTACGACCATAGCCAGCAAGTGGCATATCTCGTTCTTTAAAATAATTATCTATAGCTTCTGCTTTTTTTGTAATTAATTGCTCTTTTTTGTTTTCCTCTGAATCTTCATCTTGGTTAAGAGATAAAAAATCTAAAGGACTAGTATTTAATTTTTCTATAAATAAAGTTTTGGGTGCATTTTCATTAAATGAAGTATCTAAAGTTTTAGTATTTACATTTAACCCTGTGGTTAAAAATGGCAATAAAACTAAAGAATGCACGAACCTTATTAAATTTTTATTTTGCATAATATGATGGTTTAGCTCCATCAACTAATATCTGAAACTTCGCCTTAGACGAAAAAAACCTTGTTTTATAAGCTTTACGCCTATACTAAAGGTTATGTCTATATACTATCATTTTTAACAACAAAAGTCAATAGTTAAACCATATTTTTATGGTATGTCAAATCTAAAAAACCCTTATTCTGTATGGGTATTTTAGATTTTATAGTTTGACAAAAATATTTAAAAATTGTCTAATTTTCAAGTATTTAAAGGTTATTTTAGGTGAAAGAAATCATTGGCTATTTTATAAGCCTCCCCTGCTCCCATAGTTATAAAAATATCACCTTCTTTGACCCCCAAAGACTTAACCGCATCTAAAGCTTCAAGAAAAGTATCAAATCCATGAACCTCGTTTTTATGCTTTTTTATCTCATTAGCCAAAATTATACTAGAAATACTAGGGTCCTTGTCTTCTCTAGCAAAATATATAGGTAGTAAATATACAAAGTCTGCTAAATCAAAGCAATGTATAAAATCATTAAATAGGGCTTTAGTTCGGCTATATAAATGAGGTTGAAAAACAAGTATCAAGCGATTTGTAGGATAAAGCTCTCTTAATGCTTGCAAACTAGCTCTAACTTCAGTCGGATGATGAGCATAATCATCATATATTATTATTCCATCTTTCTCTGCTACTTTTTCAAGCCTTCTCCATGTACCAGTAAATTCGGTTAAAGATTTTTTAGCTTGCTCAAAAGGAATACTTAATATTTCCGCAATAGCTAATACTACAGCTGCATTTTCTCTATTATGCTCTCCGGGAACTTTAAGAGACGGAACTAGAGCGATATATTTTTGATATTCTGTTTCAGTAATCTTAATTTGACTTTGAGATAAAAATTGTTCGAAAGCTTGTTTGATATCTTCGAGGTCTTTATAACAATCCAAATGATCTGCTTCCATATTTGTAATAGCTCCTATGCATGGATGAAAATTCAGCATATGTCGATTAAATTCATCTGCTTCTACTACTAAATACTTACTAGTACCTTTTTTAAAATTACTACCAAACTCTTTAACAAATGAACCTACAATGACAGTTGGATCAAGACTTGCATCAATCAAAACTTTTGCAGTCATAGCCGTCGTAGTAGTTTTTCCATGAGTACCAGAAATAGCTATAACTTTATATTCTTTAGCAAATTCTCCTAAAGCTTCAAAGTATGATAATACTGGTTTACCGGTATTTTTTGCTGACTCCAATATCTCAGGACCACGATAAATCCAAGCATCACTATAAACATACATATCCGCTTCAGGAATTTCTTTATAATCTTTCAAGAATACTACGTCTATTCCTTCTTCTTTTAAAGTATCTAAAGTCTTGCCTACCTCTTCGTCATTAATACCAAAAGATACAATTCCTCGACTAGCAACCATCTTAGCCAAAGCCGAAATACCAATACCTCCGATACCGATAAAAAATACTTTTCTTGCACTGATTATTTTCGAAGTGTTAATTTGTGATAAATCTACGTTTTGCATTTTATTTTTTATTTTTACGATGTTCTTTTTTAATCTTCCAATAAGTTTCTTCATCATTATTTTCTGAAGACTTCTTCATTAATTTTGCTGGATATTTTTTAGAAGCTTTGTTTAATTTATTTTTAATAATTTTTTCAGTATTTAATCCAAGCAATACTGACAATTGTAATGCATAAATCATAACATCTGCTATCTCTTCTCCAATTTCATTTAACTTTTTCTTATCTTTTTTTACTTCTGCCAAAGTCTTCGCATCCCATTGAAAATGCTCTAACAATTCAGCGCCTTCAATCATAATAGACTTTGCTAAATCAACTGGTTTTAAATCAATCCAATTTCGTGCTTTTAAATATTTAAAAATTATATTTTCTAATTCTTTCATTTTATTTCAATCTCTTAATTATTTTAATAAATTGATCATTGCGGTCGTATTCGTTATTAAACATCCCAAACGATGCAAAGGCTGGAGAGAATAACACTACGTCCCCTTTTTTTGAACTTTTAACTGCTTCTTTGATTAAAGTTTTAAAGTCAGGATTTTGGATTACTTCAGTTTTTAATTTAAATTTCAATAATTCATTTGTACCAGTTCCGGGTATTAAATACATTCTACTTACTTTTTGATTAATATTTTTAACAAAATTATCAAGTTTGATATTTTTACTCGCCCCACCGCAAATCAAAATTAATTTTTGATTTGGTTTTAGGGTAAAAGCTTTAACTCCAGCGATAGTGGCCTCCGGTGTTGTCGCATTATTGTCATTATAAATTTTAATTCCTTTATATTCTCGCAAGAATTCAAGTCTCCCTTCTACACCTTTAAATTCTTTAACTATTTTCTTAACTATACTTTCTTTTATATCAAAAAGTTTGGCGACTTCATACGCCAAAGCGAGATTCATTCTCTGATGCTCTCCTGGAACGATGAATTTAAAATTTTCTACTTCTTTCACATTGCCTTGTATTAATTCCGCTTTGGTAGAATTCTTTTTAATAATCTTATTTAAATTTGGATTGATTATTAAATAATCTTCTTGATTTTGATATTTAAAGATATTAGCCTTGTCGTTAAAATAAGCTTCCATATCGCCTCTATAATGATTCATGTGATCTTCCATAAATGAAGTAAAGACTGAAATATGAGGAGAAATTTTTAAATCACCTAATCCGTGCAGAGCCCAAGAGTCTAACTCCATAACTACAATATCTCCGGATTTTACTTTATGAAGTAATGCCAAAGTCGAAGTATTCCTAATATTTCCGCCTAAATATACTTTCTTGTCTTTAATAGATTTTGAAAGTATTTCATAAATAAGCATAGTCGTCATAGTTTTCCCTCGAGTACCGGTAGTTCCTACCACGTTAATACCTTCTGCATATTTAACAAACAAAGATTCACTAACAAAAATTGGAATATTATTTTTGCGAGCCTCGACTAAATATGGCGAATCATCTCTGATGTTTCCAGGCTGCAAAACCATATCTGCATTTTGGAAATCTTTAATATCATGTCCACCTAAAACATACTTTATATTATTAAATTTTTTTAATTTATTTAAAGAAGATTTAAGTTCTGTCTCTGTCTTAAGATCAGTAATAGTTAAAATAGCTCCGTTTTGTGCTAAAAAAATAGCATCATTTAATGCTCCACCTAGTAAACCTAAGCCCATTATAGTTATCTTTTTATCTTTAAAAAATTCTTTAGAGTTCTTCATTTTATTTTAAAATTTTTTGGTATTCTTCTTTATCATTAAAATGATGTTTAATGCCTTTTATCTCTTGATAAGTTTCATGCCCCTTGCCCGCACATAAAATAATATCTCCTGGTTTAGCAATTTCTATTGATTTTAAAATTGCTTCTTTTCTGTCTGTGATAAAATAATTGTTTTCTATTTCATTCATAGATAAATCCGTTTTCATTTCTTCTATTATTTTATTAGGTTCTTCATTGCGAGGATTATCTGAAGTTAAAATAGTAATATCAGACAAACTAACTCCTGTCTTACCCATAATTCTCCTTTTCAAAGGATCTCTATCTCCACCGCAACCATAAACTGAAATTACTCTACTACCCTCAGCTTTAATATTATTTATAGTCAATAAAACTTTCTCTAACGCATCGGGAGTATGAGCATAATCTACAATAATCGTAATACCATTTTTATTAAATGAATCAAATCTACCAACCGGAGGTTTAATATTACTTAAAGCATTTACTACTTTATCGAGAGGAAAATCAAGCAAATTGCAGACTCCATATACAGAAAGAAGATTATAAGCATTAAATTTACCGAGCATATTAGTGTGAATATTATCTCCATTAAAACGAGCTTCTATGCCAGAGAAATCTATTTTAAAAATCTCTCCATGAAAATCTTCACCTCCAGAAAAACCATAAGTATATTTATTTGCTTTAATCCCAGTAAGCATTAAATTTCCATGTTCATCATCTTTATTTGATAAAGCAAAAGCATTTTTAGGTAAAATTTCAAAAAATTTCTTTTTAGCTAAAAAATAATTTTTCATACTTTTATGATAATCTAAGTGATCTTGAGTTAAATTCGTAAAAACTCCTCCAGTAAAAGTTAGTCCCGAAACCCGAGCTTGATCCATGGCATGGCTTGAAACCTCCATAAAAACATATTCTACTTTTTCTTTTTTAAATTCTTTAAAAATTTTTCTTAAAGTTAAAGGGTCTGGAGTTGTAGGGATTTTACGAGAAATATTTATTTCTTTACCATTAGCAAAGGTTCCTACAGTTCCAATTAAACCTGCTTTATAACCAAGCGATAATGAAATTTCATAAAGCAATGTTGCTGTTGTTGTCTTACCATTAGTACCAGTTATACCAATTATTTTAAAATCTCGTCCAGGATCACCATAAAAATTAAGTGCTGCAAAAAGAGAAATTGCTCGTCTTTGAATTTTTAAATTTTTAATTAAATTCATAATTAAATATTATAACATTAAGATTTAAATTAAGCTCCGTGGCATTTTTTGTATTTTTTGCCAGACCCACAAGGACATAAATCATTTCTACCAACTTCTTTTGAATTAGAATTTGAGGGTAAAGTTTTAGACTCATCGTGATTGGTTATATATTTTTCTTCTTTATTTTCTACAGGCTCAGATGCTAATGAAACCGTAATATTATCAGTATTAATTTTTTCAATCAAAGAACCTACTTCAATTTTAAAAACTTCTTCCATTTCTTTAAACATTCTTAAACCTTCTTTCTTGTATTCTACAATAGGCTCTCTTTGACCATAAGCACGTAAATTCACACTGCTACGTAAATAATCCATAGCTTCTAAATGTTCCATCCACAAAGTATCACTAGTATATAAAGCAATCCTGCGGACTGTTTCTAAAAAATTATCTTCTCCTAATTTTTCTCTTTTCTCTAAAATGGTCTTTTTTATTTCTTCATCATTTTCTGAAATGAGTTTTAAAATTTCTTCTATTCCTTCTTTGTCCGCAAAAAGCATTTTTCTGCGTCTTTCATAGATAGTATTTCTTTGATGATTTAAAACATTATCATATTCTAAAGTATTTTTACGAGCATCAAAATGAAAACCTTCAATTTTAGCTTGAGCTCCTTCTAAAGTAGAATTAATAAATTTATTTTGAATAGGTTCATCTTCTGGAATACCAAAACGACCCATCATATTCTTTAGACTTTCTGCTCCAAAAACACGCATTAAATCATCTTCCAAAGATACAAAAAACTGAGTCTCACCTGGATCACCTTGACGACCTGAACGACCCCGAAGCTGATTATCTATTCTGCGAGCTTCATGGCGCTCAGTACCCAAAACATAAAGACCTCCTAAGTTTTTAACTTTTTCATATTCTTCTTTTACAATAGGATTTCCTCCAAGTTTAATATCAATACCACGACCAGCCATATTAGTTGCGATAGTAACTCCTCCCAATCTACCAGCCTGAGCTATAATCTCACCTTCTCTTTCGTGATTTTTTGCATTCAAAATAGTATGAGGTACACCAGCTTCTTTTAAATAAGCAGAAAGTAATTCATTTCTTTCAATAGAAATAGTACCTATTAAGACTGGTTGACCTTTTTGATTTAATTCTTTAACTTTACGAGCAATTGCTTTCCATTTACCTTTTTCTGTTTGAAAAATTAAATCAGGCATATCTAATCTTTGAATTTTTCTATGAGTAGGTACTACTATCACATCCAAGCCATACACTTTCAAAAACTCTTCAGCAGAAGTAAGCCCAGTTCCTGTCATACCTGATAATTTTTTATAAAATCTAAAATAATTTTGAAAAGTTATAGAGCCACTAGAACGAGTTTCTTTTTCTATGTTAACACCTTCTTTGGCCTCAATTGCTTGATGGATACCTTCAGACCAACGACGACCAGGTTGAAGTCTACCTGTAAAAGGATCTACAATAACAACTTTACCTTCCTTAACTACATAATCTTTATCTTTTTGAAATACAGCCTCAGCTTTTACGGCTGTTTCTAGATGATGAACATATTTTATTCCTTTTTCTGTATAAATATTATTAATACCCAAAAGTCCTTCTGCTCTATTAATACCTCCATCAGTTAAAGAAATTGCTCTTAATTTTTCATCTACAGTATAATCTAAATCTTTTTTTAATTGACGAGCAATTTTTGCAAATTTTACATAAAAGTCTTCTGAATCTCCAGCTTGTGAAGAAATAATTAAAGGAGTACGGGCTTCATCTATTAAAATAGAGTCAACTTCATCTACAATAGCAAAATTATGTTCTCTTTGAACTAAATCTTCCACCCTAGAACATAAATTATCTCTCAAATAGTCAAAACCATATTCATGATTTGTTCCATAAACGATATCAGCAAGATAAGCTTCTTTCCTTGTAGAAGATTTCAAAAACTCATAAACAATTTTAAATTCTCCTGTTGTGTCTCTTTCTTTGTCTAAATTTTCATTATTATCAAATTCTGTTTTATTTATTTGCAAAGGATCATAAACATAAGAAACATTATTGCTATTTATTACTCCTACAGTTAATCCAAGGAAGTTATATATTTGACCCATAAGCACAGCATCGCGGCGAGCCAAATAATCATTTACCGTAACAATATGAACTCCTTTGCTAGTTAAAGCATTTAAATATGCAGGCAAAGTAGCTACCAAAGTTTTACCTTCACCTGTTTTCATTTCAACAATATTTCCTTGATGTAAAGCAAGTCCTCCTAATAACTGAACGTCATAATGTCTTTCATTTATATTTCTACGAGAAGCTTCACGAACTAAAGCAAAAGCTTCAGGTAAAATATCATCTAAAGATTCCCCTTTTTCTATTCGAGCTTTAAATTCATTAGTTTTTACAGGGAAATCCTCATTTTTTAATAAAAGCATTTTTTCTTCTAAATTATTGATTTTTTCAACTATTTTTTTAGAATTATTTAAAAATTTAGAAGTTGGACTACCGAACATTTTATCTAATATACTCATCCTAATATATTATCATAAAAATAAACAAAAATCCCGCCTATTAGCGGGATTTTTGTTGAAGTGAGAAAAGAAATTATTTCTTTCCTTTTTTAACAGTTTTCTTAGCTGCTTTTTTTACAACTTTTTTAGCTGGTTTTTTTGCAACTTTTTTAACTGCTTTCTTTTTTGCTGCCATATTTATTTTATATCCTTAAATTTTATTTAAAAAATAAAATTTAAAAAATTAATTTTTAATTGCTCGCAATAAACGACCAAAAATATTTTCGAAAAAAATATTTTTAAAATTATTGCAAAGAACTAAATTAATTATCTCGCAAATAAAAATAAAAAACAATTTATTTTTTTAAAAATCTGTGGATAACTAATTTTTTAAAAAAAATTTTTTTTAAAAAATTAAAAAATAAAATTTAAGAAAAAAATTAAATGCAAAATATTTGCATTTAATTTTCACCAAAATAAAAACCTTCGTTTTTGTACGAAGGTTTTTATAATTATTTTCATTTGAAGCGAGTGATGGCTAAACTCCAACATATGTGCCTATGTGAGTGCGACCACTCGCTACAGATAAAAACAATCTTTATATAGTATAACAAATATTTTTTAAAAAATAAACAATAATATATCTATATATTATAATGCTTTATGAATGAAATGATCTACAACTTCTTCTAAATGCATATTTAAATATTTTAAAGTTTCCCTAAGCCCTCTATTCTCTTTGACATGCAAAGTTGTATTAAAATTACTTAAATAAAAATGACCTTTGGGTGTTAAAATAAATTCGGTTTTTAAATATTTATTATCCCCTAGTGAATTATGTAATTTATCAATTAAAGCATATAATTCTTTTTTATGATTATCTTCAAGTTTTGTTTTAAAAAATTTATCTTCTTTTTTTTCTAAAGAAATTAAATGATATAAATTATAATTTTTAAAATTTGGTATTGTATGAGTTTCTATTTTCCTACCGGAAATTAATTCTTCTACTAAAATACTTTTTTCTGCTAAAGAATATTTTTTAATTATTTGTATTAATTCAGGGAAAGTTTTAATTACATGAATTGGCTCATTTTTTTCATCAGTCAAACTTTTGATAAGCCAAGGTGAGCCGAATTTTTCAAAAATTTCTTTACCTTTTTTTAAAGCAAAATAATCTATGTCTTGATCTATATCTTTTTGATATCCAGAAATAATAATATGACGAGGTATAGATATATTAATTTTAGATAAATGTTCTTGTAATAAAGTTTTATTTTGTTTTAAAAGACTAGAAAAAGGATTAAAATCAATATGAGGTATCCCTAAACTTTTAATTGTTTGATATAAATCTCCATGATATTCATTCCAAATGATATCAATTTTATGCTCTAAATCCATAGGTAAAATAGGGACACCTTTATAGTGCCAAACATTATTTTTATCAACAAAAATATCTACAGCCTTATATTTATGAAAAAGATTATCTTCAATATAAGTAAAAAAAGAATTCGCTTGATTAAAAGCATGTTCTCGATCATCGTGATTTGTTCGAATAATTCCTATTCTAATTTTTCCATAATTATTTTCAGACATATATTAAAATTATAACATTTAATAAAAATAACAAAACAAAAAATCACTACTTTCGTAGTGATTTTTTAAATACTGTTCTTTATTTTGTTTCGTTCCTCTAATTAGAAGTCTTTCCTTCCTGTCAATATATTTCTTTAAGTCCATAATATATTTAGACTATTGTGTAGTCAATTGAGCTACACAATACCGACTCAATAAATTTCTATTCGTAAACCTACGAACGAAATATTTTTCAAATTGAATTAATCCACGACCAGCTTCCGCTAGCCGTGCCTTGTTACGACTTAGTCCCTGTCACCGAACTTACCTTAGGCCCTACTTATGTAGAGACTTCGGGTACTTCCGGCTCCCTTGACTTGACGGGCGGTGAGTACAAGACTTGAGAACGTATTCACCGCGGTTTAGCTGACCCGCGATTACTAGCAATTCCGGCTTCATGGAGTCGAGTTGCAGACTCCAATCCGAACTGGGGCTATTTTTGACGATTAGCTCAGAGTCGCCTCGTCGCTGCGCGTTGTAATAGCCATTGTATTATGTGTGTAGCCCAAGGCATCAAGGGCCATGCTGACCTGGCGTCATCCTCTCCTTCCTCCCAGCCCGAAATTCACAAATTTAATATAAATAATTTATGAGCTTTGGGCTGGGCAGTCTCGTGTGACACTTATAACACACAACAAGGGTTGCGTTCGTTAGCCCACTTAAGGGTACAATTCAAACCACGAACTGACGACGGCCATGCAGCACCTGTCAACTAGTCTTGCGAGGGCTCTAGTTTCCTAGAGCTTTCACGTTGATTTCTAGCCTTGGTAAGGTTCTTCGTTTACCATCGAATTAAACCACATAATCCACTGCTTGTGCAAGTCCCCGTCTATTCCTTTGAGTTTTAGCCTTGCGGCCGTACTTCCCAGGCGGATTTCTTAACGCGTTAGCTAAGGCTCTCAGAGGGTCGATACTCCGAAAACCGAGAAATCATCGTTTAGGGCGTGGACTACTGGGGTATCTAATCCCATTCGCTACCCACGCTTTCGTGCTTCAGTGTCAAATATGTGCCAGTGTACTGCCTTCGCTTTTGGTGTTCCCCATGATATCAACGGATTTTACCCCTACACCATGAGTTCCGTACACCTCTCACACTTTCAAGTTCTGCCGTTTCTTTTGCGCTTCCCAAGTTAAGCTCGGGGCTTTAACAAAAGACTAACAGAACAACCTACGCACCCTTTACGCCCAATAATTCCGGATAACGCTCGAGGCTCTCGTATTACCGCTCCTGCTGGCACGAGATTAGGAGCCTCTTATTCTTGAGGTACCGTCAATAAACTTCTTCCCTCATAAAAGATCTTTACGCCCCGAAGGGGCTTCATCAATCACGCGGCGTCGCTCCGTCAGACTTTCGTCCATTGCGGAAGATTCTCGACTGCAGCCACCCGTAGGTGTATGGTCCGTGTCTCAGTACCATCGGTGGGGGTCAGGCTCTCACCTCCCCTAGACGTCATAGCCTTGGTAGTCCATTACACTACCAACTAGCTGATATCATACAGGCTATTCCTAAAGCGATAAATCTTTACTCTTGCGAGACCATCGTGTATTAGCTAAACTTTCGCTTAGTTGTTCACGACTTTAGGGGATATTCCTATACATTACTACCTCGTTCGCCACTAACAAGCAAACCCAATCCGTCAATCTATTCCTCTCGTATTGCTACTTGAAGTCTGTCAAGCTTTCATGGGACTTGTCCGTTCGACTTGCATGCCTTATCCACGCCGCCAGCGTTCATCCTGAGCTAGGATCAAACTCTAACTAAAAAATTAGATTTGGAACGAAACAAAATAAAAAACAGTAAATTAATTATTTTATTTTTTCCTAGCTCTTGAATTATTATTTTAAAATATTTAGAGACTTGCATCCCTGATTCAATTTGAAAATCAGGGTTCTCTATTTACCCTGTCGCTCCCAGCGACAGGGTCTCACCTATTCTTTTGTCAAAGTAAAACGCTCTATCCATAAAGAATAAAGACGTAAAAAGAGTATATACTAAAGCAAAATCAAAGTCAACCCCACTATTCCCAACCAATGAGCCAGGACCTATATTTTTAATATTTACTTAAAAACCCTTATTTTAAAAGGATTTTTATTAAAAAATATACTTATCCCCATTAATTAAAGACAAAAGAAAGTTAATCTATTATAATGTTTATTAAATTATGGAAAATTATAACCCTATACAAAGAAACGAGAAGATAATAAAAAAATTAAGAAATGAAGAATTAATTTCTAAGCTAAAACAATCGGCAAAAATAGCTTCTTTGTTGCTTCTATCTTTTATGCAATCTTGCAACCAAAATAAAAATGATTCATATGCAAATATTGAGCAATCAATAAATACCAATGAGAATATAGAGATAGAAAAAATCGATGATGAAACAATAAGACAAATTCAAAATAAATTAAAAACTTATCAGATTGAAGATAATAATTTTGCACTCATCAATGTAGCTATAAAAGAATGGGAAAACGGTAGAGTAGAAGATTCTTATGTTATAAGTAACCCTACAGATTCTACTCTTGAAGTTACCGCCAAATTAGGTCATCTAAATGGAAATCATTCAGAAAAAAATAAAGAATATTTTAAAGAAGGTCTTTGGGGTAACGAAATTAATACTACTATCAATAAGAATAATAATACAGTACAAAGTTATATTGAAGGATATACTTCATATGGAAAAGATGGAGTTAAAAAAAATGAAACTAGCATATATATATTAACTGACAATGGACAAGTAGAAAAAAATAACTACGCCAAAGGCACAGCTGAAAAATTCTTAAAAGAACTTGCAAACGCAACACCTTCTGAAGACAAGCATTACAAAGAAAATTAAATTTTTAAAAAATTAATTTTGAATATCTTTATTTTTAAAAGCATTCTTAGCTTTTTCTTCCAAAACCTGCTCAACTAAAAGATCATTGCTTCTTTTTTCATCAATAGGATCAAGATTTACTTCAACCAGCATATCTTCTGTTTCAATATCTGATATCTCTTCTTCTAATTTTCCTATTTTTACTTTAATTTCTTCTATAGAAGAAATATTATCAGGATTTTTTATTTCTAATTCTAATAATTCAGTTTGTAATTTCTCTATTTCTTTTCTAAGGTTCCATTTTTTACCATCTAAATCAATTCGTTTTCTTACAAGACCAACAAACTCTGGATGATTTTTTTGTATTTCTGCTTCTATTTTATTTTTTTTTATAGCAATATCAAGCAGAGAATTTACATCCTGAACTTTTTCTTCAGCTTTTTTATAGTCATTTTCGTATTTTTTTAAAAAATTAAATTGATCTTCTTGTGACATAAAATTTATTTATTATTTATTTCATATCTATCTAAGATTGCTTCAAAAATCAGTGGGGCTACTATTGTCGCATCAGATTCTATTACGAACATAGGTGTATCTTTGGTAAGTTTATCCCAAGTGATTTTTTCATTTGGAGTTGCACCTGAATATGAACCGTATGAAGTAGTCGAATCAGAAATCTGACAGAAATATCCCCAAGGACGCACAGACGCTTTTAAATCATATTTAATACTTGGTACTACGCATATTGGAAAGTCTCCTGAGATACCTCCACCTATTTGGAAGAACCCTAAACCTGGACCTGATTGAGATAATTCTTTATATTGATCATAAAGATACATCATATACTCTACTCCAGATTTCATAACACTCGGAGAAACTTCTCCTGCTTTGCAATATCCTGCAAAAATATTTCCTAGTGTTGAATCTTCCCAACCCGGGACAACCATTGGCAGATTTACTTTAGCTGCAGAAAGCAACCAGCAATTTTCAGGGTCTCCATCATGATGAGGATCAACAGATCCATCTAGAAGAATTTGATAAAAATATTCATGAGGAAAATATCTCTCACCTTTTGCTTCTGCTTCTTTCCATTTTTTTAATATGATAGGTTCAATAACACGAAAAGCTTCTTCTTCAGGAATAGAAGTATCAGTTACCCTACGCTCACCTTGTTCTAAAATTTTTGCATCATCTTCTTTGGTAAAATATCTATAATCTGGATAATCTTTATAATGACTATGAGCCACTAGGCGGAAAACTGATTCTTCTAAATTCGCACCTGTACAAGAAATTGCATGAATTTTATTTTCACGAATCATTGGAGCTAGAGTAACTCCAATTTGAGCAGAAGACATAGCTCCACCCATAGCGAGCATCATCTTACCTCCTTTTTCTAAATGTTCTTTGTAACTAATAGTAGCGTCTTTCATTTGACGCGCGTTAAAGTTGTGAAATAATTTTTTAAATAAATCTAATGTATTCATACGGTTAAATGTTTAATTAATAATCTTAATTTAATTATACCTTAATTATAAATAAAAATAAAAGACTGATTATTTCGCTAAAAAGTACTTTCGTTCTTTCTCGGAAAATTTTTCTATTGCGTAACGGAGCATGGTACGGGGCATTTTACTTTTATTTTTCTCTAGGAATACTTTTAATCTTTTTTCATCTCTTTTCCCCGCTTCTCTTAGCATCCAACCGACGGCTTTATGAATCAAGTCATGCTTATGATTCAAGAAATATTCTCCAAAATGGAATATAAGTTCAAGGTCGTTATTCCTAATAAAAGCAAAAGTAGATATGATGGCAATGCGTTCGCTCCAGAGTTTTTTAGATTTTGAAAGTTTTATTAAAATACTTCGATCTTCTTTGTCTTTAAAATACGCTCCTAAAATATTATATGAAGACACATCAACCAAATCCCAATTATTAACATAAGAAATATTTTTTAAATAAAATTTAACAAATTTTTCTTGTTCTTTTTCCGTCTTAACTTTTTTGTATTTTGTATTTAAAATTATTAGAGCTATGAGCCTAATTTCATGAACTTTATTTTCAATTAAATTTTCTAATTCTTTTAAATCAGTATCAATATATTTATCAGCAATTTTCCTTGAAGTAGGCACAGGAAGTCCATAAAAAATATCTCCTTCACTATACTCGCCTTTTCCAGTTCTAAAAAACCTTTGCGCAAAATATCCTTTTTCTTTATTTCGCAAACCAGTCACTTCTTTTATAATAAGCTTATCCATTAAATTATTATACAAAACAAAAAGCTCTCTTGCGAGAGCTTTTTGTTTTGCAATATTAAATTGCTTCTTCTGTCTTTTCTTCTGGCATTGCTTCTGCAGTAGTTTCATCACTCATAGGCATTTCTTCTGCAGGAGTTTCAACTTCTACTCCCTCTGGCATTGTTGTTTCTTCGTCCATATTATTTAAAAAATTAAGGTTAATAAAAGTCGACTAACTTAAATATAGCACAAATATATAAAATTCAACTATATTGCAATTTTTTATAAAATATGAGAGAATATGAAACATGAGTTTAATAGTCAAAATATTACCTTATATAGAGATAGTCCTCGGAGTGATACTCATACTTGCAATTTTACTTCAACAAAGTGGCTCAAATGTTGGTGGTGCATTAGGAGGTGGAGATGGTTCTACTTTTCATAGCACACGCCGTGGTTTTGAAAAGTTTCTTTTTGTATTATCTATAGTATGCGGAATACTTTTTGTAGTATCTGCAATATTGATAATCGTTCTAAAAAACCAAATTTAAGCTATTTAGTTTAAATTAATTTAATATGAATAATATCTATAAAAAAATAAGTAGCAGTGAAATATTGCTAAATGTTAAAAAATCTATTTTTTCATTTTCTGAAACAGAATGGAAAATTTTCTTAAGTTTACTCTTATTACTCTTAATAAGCACTGCTCTAATACTTCAAAATATAAACAACAACTTAAGTGTTTTTGTGCCAATTAAAGGTGGGACTTTAAATGAGGGAATAATTGGCACCCCTAGATTCATTAATCCAGTTTTAGCAACAACTGATGTTGATAAGGATTTATCAAGCTTGATTTATAGTGGGCTTATGAAAAAAGACACTCAAGGATTCATGATTCCTGATTTAGCAGAAAAATTAGAAATTTCAAAAGATGGATTAAATTATACTTTTGTATTAAAAGAAAATATTTATTTCCATGATGGAGAAAAATTGGATTCTGAAGATGTAGTATTTACAATTTCTCAAATTAAAGATTCGACAAACAAAAGTCCAATCAAGCCAAAATGGGACGGTGTAAATATAAATGCTACTGATGAAAAAACAATAGTTTTTACTTTAACTAGAAAATATGCATCATTTTTAGAAAATACAACGTTTGGGATTTTACCTAAACATATATGGGAAAATACAGCTATTGAATTAAATAAAGCTAACGAAAATCCAATAGGATCTGGTCCATATAAAGTTAAAAAATTAATTAAACAAAATTCAGGAGTAGCTAAATCATATGAATTAATTGCTTTTAATAAATACATAAACAAAGAACCATATATTCAGAAATTTAATTTGAAATTTTATAATAATGAGGAAGAATTAATAAAAGCTTTAGAAAACAAAGATGTAGATCAAATAAGTTCAATCTCTCCTGACAAAGCTCTAGTTTTAAAAAATAAAGGTTTTAATCTAGAAACTAAAATATTACCAAGAATATTTGGAATATTTTTTAATCAAAATGAAAATCAAATTTTTATTGATAAAAATATCTTAAAGGCAATCAATCTTGCAATAGACAAAGACAAAATAGTAAATGAAGTTTTATTAGGATACGGTATAGCAATAGAAGACCCAATTTTACCAAACAATATAGCATATGATTATTTAACAAATAACACTAAAATCTCTAATGAAGATAATATTAAAAAAGCAGAAGACTTATTAGCTAAAAGTAATTGGAAAAAAAATGAAGAAGGTTTTCTCCAAAAAGAAGTAACCGAAAATAATAAAAAAACTAAAAAAATATTAGAATTTTCTATTTCAACTAGTAGTGCACCTGATTTAGTAAATACAGCTAACATGATAAAGCAAGATTTAGAAAAAATAGGAATTAAAGTTGAAATAAAAACTTTTGATATTGGAAACTTAAATCAATCAGTAATAAAACCAAGAAGTTATGATGCATTACTATTTGGTCAAGTTATAAACACAGAAGCTGATTTATTTGCTTTCTGGCACTCTTCTCAAAGAACAGATCCAGGATTAAATATCGCAATGTATACAAATCCAAAAGTTGATAAAATATTAGAAGATGCTTTTGTAACTATAGATGAAAAAGAAAGAAGTAGAAAATACGCTCAATTTGGAGAAGAAATTAAAAAAGATCAACCTGCTGTATTTTTATATAGCCCAAGTTTTGTGTATGTTGTATCAAAAGATTTAAAAGGTTTTGATGCAAACAATATTATTAACTCTCAAGAAAGATTTAAAAATATTAAAGACTGGTATCTAAAAACAGAGAAAGTCTGGAAAATATTTACTAATTTAAATTACTAATTAACATTAAAAAAAATAAAAAACATGAATAAGAAAAACAGAGTACCATTCAGTACATTCAGTATAGAAAAAAAGACAGAAGAAAATAAACAAGAAAATCTTCACGCAAAAAACAAACATACTCATAAACATACAGATAAGAAAAAAACCACAAAAGGTTCTACTTATCAATACACAAAAAAGAAATTTGGTGGAAACAAAAACAGTAAACCTAATTTCAATAAAAATGAAAATATAAATATTCCTGATCCAGAAAATGGAGTGATTCGTATTATACCTTTAGGTGGAGTAGAAGAAATAGGAAAAAACATGACAGCAATCGAAATTGGTAATGATATTATTGTTGTTGATGCTGGTATGTATTTTGCAAATGAAGAAACCCCAGGTGTTGATTATGTCATACCTAATACAACTTACTTAGAAGAAAGAAAAGATAAAATCCGTGCGTTAATAATCACTCACGGCCACTTAGATCATATAGGAGGTGTACCTTTAGTACTTTCTCGTATTGGAAATCCAGAAGTTTATTCAAGAAATCTTTCCATCTTGCTTATGCGTAAAAGACAAGCAGAGTTTAAAGATTTTCCTAAAATGAAAGAAAACATAGTAGAGAAAGATTCTGTAATTAAATGCGGAAATATTACTGTTCGCTTCTTTGGAGTTACGCATACTATCCCTGATTCTATGGGTATAATTATAGAAACCCCTCATGGAGATATAGTAACCCCAGGAGACTATAAATTAGATCATATAGATGGAGTAGTTTCAAAAGAAGAAGAAAAAGAATATTCAATTTTTGATAAAAGAAAAGTATTATTACTTTTAACTGATTCTACGAACATAGAGAATGAAGGATATTCCCTACCTGAAGTTAAAGTAAATCAAGGTCTTGAAAATTTACTAAAAAAAGTAAATGGTAGAATGATTATAGCTGCTTTTGCTTCACATATTACTCGTCTTGCTCATATTGTAAAAACTGCCGAAGCTATGGGTAAAAAAGTTGCATTAGATGGACGTAGCATGAAAACAAATATCGAAGTAGCTATTGAAGCAGAATATTTCAAACCAAAAAAAGATACTATTATTCCTATAGAAGAAGCAGATAAATATCCTCCAAACAAAGTTATTATTCTTATGACTGGGGCTCAGGGTGAAGAATTTGCAGCACTTAACCGTGCCGCAAATAAAAGTCATGCAAAATTTAGTCTTCATAAAGGAGATACTATTGTATTATCAGCTTCCGTAGTTCCTGGAAATGAAAGAGCTGTTCAAAGAATGAAAGACGGTCTTGCTCGTCAAGGAGTTAAGGTTATTTCCTATAGAACTGCTGGAGAAGATTTTGTGCACGCGACAGGTCACGGAAATAAAGAAGATATCAAATGGCTGCACAAAAGATTAAAACCTAAATTTTTTATTCCAATTCACGGACATCACTATCATCTACAATTACATAAAGAATTAGCAATAGAAGTAGGTATGTCTGAAGAAAATGTAATCGTGCCGGATAATGGTTCTATTATAGAAATTTCAGCTGATGGAGAAAAAATAATTAAAAGAAAAGAAAAAGCTCCAAGTGGAATTATGATGGTTGATGGTCTTGCTGTTTCTGATATACAAGACGTTGTTATTCGTGATCGTCAAATGCTTGCTCAAGATGGTATGTTTGTGATTATGGCTATAATAGATCAAAAAACAGGTAAATTAAAAAAATCTCCTGATCTAATCTCTCGTGGTTTTGTTTATCTAAAAGAAAACCAAGAATTATTGCGTCAAGTTAGAATCTTAATCAAAAAAAGTATAGAAGAAACTAATATCATAGACATACAAAATATGGAATTAGATGGAGTTAAATCTCATATTGGAGAAAATATTTCAAAATTCTTATTTCAAAAAACAGGTAAAAGGCCTCTTGTAATACCAGTAGTATTAAGCATATAATATATTCTAATGAGTCAAAATCTTAGAATTACATATTTAGCAGGTTTTCTTTTTACTATTCCACTTGCTATAACTTCTTATGTTAATTCAAGCATGCTCGAACAGTATATAGACAAAAACTATGTTGGTTTAGTTTTTGCTTTTGCTTCTATTTTAGCTGTTATAGGAATGCTAGAATTACCGAAAGCTTTAACTAGATATGGTGCAAGAAATATTTCCATATACATAGGATTGATCTCTTGTTTGTCTTTAATTCTAATTGCTTATAGCAAAATAGATTTTATTGTTATAGCAAGTTTTGTTTTATTTTTCATTTCTAATTATTTTTTACTTTCTACCTTAGATATTTTTATTGAAGATTTTTCTCCTAAAAAAAGTATTGGAAAACTAAGAGGATTATTTATTTCTATTACAAGTATTTCTTGGGTTTTGTCTCAAATAATATCTGGTAGCATTATAGCACGCAGTAGTTTTACAGGAATTTATTTATTTGCTTCTTTGTTTATGTTATTGGTATCTATAGTCTTTGCAACAAATTTAAAAAAATTCAAAGATCCAATTTACAATAAAGTTAAAATAATAAAAACTTTCTTAACTTTTTGGAAAGATAAAGATTTATTAAAAATTTATTTAATTAACTTTATATTAAAGTTTTTTTATTCTTGGATGGTTATTTACGGAACTATATATTTACATGAAAATATTGGTTTTTCTTGGCAAGAAATAGGAACTATTTTTGCTATAATGCTTACCCCATTTGTTTTCCTTTCTTATCCACTAGGACTTTTGTCTGACAAAATAGGAGAAAAGAAAATTTTAATTTATGGTTTTTTATTTGCTATTTTTGCTGTCATTTTAATTCCTTTTATTGAGATAAAATCTCTTACATTATTTGCTTTGATTTTATTTATTTCTCGTATTGGTGCCGCCACTATAGAAGTAATGAGCGAAAGTTATTTCTTCAAAAAAATAAAAGAAGAAGAAGCAGATGAAGTAGAGTTTTTTAGAAATACTGGACCCTTGTCTTTCATGATAGGACCAATACTTGCTACAATTTTCTTGCAATTTATTCCTAGTTTTTCATATTTATTTTTCATACTTGGAACAATCTTGATGACAGGTCTACTTATATCTTTTAGATTACGAGATATTAAATAATTTTCTTATTCAACAAGCTATTTTTATAAATATTTTCTTTATATGGTTTGAGGCGGCGGATTTTGGGACTGAGGCCACGATCTTTTAAATCTTTCTTAAGGTTTTCTGTATAATGAATCTGATCATAACCTAGTGCGATATAGTCTGGGGATTCTTTAACTATATGTTCTAGATAATTATTCAGACTTCCTAATATTACTTTATCTGGGAGAAGCGTAGCCTCTACTAATTTCTTTCTTTTATTTTCTTTATTAAAGGGTAATTTATTTTTAATCCTTAAAACGTTTTGATCTCTCGCAATAGACACTATAAGGTATGGATTTTTAGAAAGTCTTCGGGCTTGTTTGAACATATTTAAATGCCCTTGATGAACTCCATCAAAAGTTCCAAATACTAAAATTTTTTCTAGTTTTTGCATTATTTTTTTACAAAACCAAATTATTTATATCAGAGTAAGTTGAAAGGAAGCTTGGTATTGCAAAAAATAAACCAACTAAAGGTAGGACAACAGCAATAACTGTAATCCAAATAATCACAATAAAATATTTACGGGTCTTTTCTACTGATTTATAAATTGCATCTATTTTTATAGACTGCTCTTCTATTTTATTTTTTAATTCTTGATCCATAATTTTTAATCTTTCTTTCCGTAGAAATGAGCAACGGTTACTAAAACGAGTAACGCAAAAAAATTAGTTAAACCGAGCATTGGAATAGAAATATATCCATTAAACACAGAAACTAATTCTTGATAACAAGATACTCCGGACGCATCACAAGGAAGATCTGAGGTGTCAGCAAAATAATACATAAAATTGTGATAAACAGTCAGCAGAAATCCCAAAGAAATAAAAGGTAAAATATATTTTATAATTTTTCTATCTTTATCCCATAAAGCTAGTCCAAAAAGTATTACTTGAGGATACAAAAATATTCTAGCCCACCAGCAAAGATAACAAGGAGCAAAATTAATTATTTCAGAATAAACTAAAGAAAACAAAGTTCCAACCAAAGATAAAACAAAACCTAAAAGCAGAAAATGTTTATCAATAAAATCTAAGAAATAATTTTTCTTAAAGAAACTATATTTTCCAAAAAATAAAACAAACAAAGCTAAAACTGAAATAACTTGCACTGTAATTGCTCCTAATCCAAGGAAAACATTTAAATTATTTATTGCTTCGAAATTCATAGTATATTATTCTGTTACTTCTAAATTTATTTTCTCACTTGTTGCTTCATTAGTATTTTCTGTATTTAAATTTACAGGCAGTACTTCTCCTTCTATCGGCAAGGCACATCCTGTTTTATTGGACAAATCCTCTAAAGAAACTTTTCCAGAAAATGGACGACTACCATCAGCAAATTCCCAAGTAGGATAACTTGAAACACCTTTATCTAAACAAATTTGAGTTTGACCATTACCGTCTGGTGTAGAACATTCAACATAAGGTAATAAATTCTTTGAAGAACCGAATAATTTCTTTTGTTCGTTACAGTGAGGACACCAAAAAGCTCCATAAAAAGTAGCTCCAGAATCAGTCAAACATTGAGCGAATCCATCTAATTCTCCTGGGCCTTTTTCTTCTTCTTTAACGAAAATTGCTACTAAAATTAATGCTAAAATTGTTACACCCACAACACCAAAAAAAATTTTTTGTTTATTTTCCATAAAACTATTATAACATAAGATTAAACTAATAAAATAGGATAAATTTTAGGCAAGAAAATAATCAATCCGACAACTAAAGCTAGAATTACTGACAATAACACCGCTCCTGCAGCTATATCTTTAGTATCCCGCGCATAAGGATGATATTCGGGACTTGTTAGATCTATGTCTACTTCTATGGCTGTATTTATGGTTTCGGTTATTAATACTATAAAAATAGCAAAGACTAAAGCTAGCCATTCAAAATGAGAAATATTTAAAATAAAACCTAGATAAATAGCTAAAATAGAAAAAAATAAGTGACCCCAGAAATTATGGGTAGTTTTCATAACTATACCAAGTCCACGAAATGCATGAGTAGAGCTTTTAATGCGAGCGACTATACTAAATCTTTTATTTTCTTTCATAAATAAATTATAACATAAATGCCCGGCGTCCAAAGGACGCCGGGCATTTAATATTTCCTAAAACAAAATCTTATTTATGATAAAACTTCTCATGTACTATCTTGCCTCCTTCCCATTTTTGCACAGCAACTTGAGCCATTTTCATAACGCCCCAATCCTTATGAGTAGCATCCATAGAACTCTCCATGGTTACATATCCATTATCTCCATAAGCAATACCTAGGATATTCATCTCACGGACTTCTGTGATACCGTTAACGAAAGCTTCTTCATAAGCACGATTCGCCTCTTTACCTACACGTGGAGCGTCACCAACTTCTTCCATAACTACGTTATCTGCATAATACATTTCGAAACCTTCTAAGATTTTTCCTTCTTTTATCATACTCGCCAAACTCTCTACATTCTTTTTTAAATCTTCCATATTTTTATTTTATTATTAATATTAATGATGACCTGGTATAATACTAACATGAAAAAAGAAGAAATACTAAAAGCCTTAAATTGGCGTTATGCAGTCAAAATATTTGATAAAGATAAGAAAGTAAGTGAAGAAGATTTAAATACCATACTAGAAACTGGAATATTATCCCCTAGTTCTCTAGGACTAGAACCTTGGAAATTCATCGTAGTTAAAGATCTTGAAACTAGAGCCAAGTTATTCGAAGTCAGTAAGCAACCCAAAGTCACAGACGCTTCATATTTGATAGTTTTAACTTACAAAACAGATATAAAAGAAATCATTAAAGAAAGATTAGAACGTACAGCGAGAATTCAAAATCAAAAAGTAGAAGAACTTACAACATATAAAGATTTCTTAGAAGGTGCTACTAAGAATAAAACAGAACTAGAATTAGATTCATGGCTGAAAGCTCAGAGCTATATTCCTCTTGGAATAATGACTCAAACTGCTTCCCTACTTCATATCGATAACTGCCCCATGGAAGGTTTCCAAAATGAAAAAGTAGATGAGATATTAAATCTTAAATCTCAAAATCTAAAATCTGTAACGATGCTCGCTTTAGGACACAGAGGCATAGACCCTCAAAGCGAAAAACCAAAAATCCGAAAATCTTTTGTCGAAGTAATAACTTTTATTTAATTTGTGCAACATCCGATGTTGCACAAATTATTGATACTGAATATAACTCGGTTGAGGATTGAGTTTTAAAAGTTCACTTGGCTCAAAGATGGTTGTGCCTTTTTCTTTAATGTCATTTTTGTAAAATATTTTAAATCCAGAGAATTGCACTGGTTCAGGATAAATATAAAGTTTATGAGTACTTATTTTGTGTTGTTTGCCTCCCCAACCGTCCATATGTATAACTACTTGGACTTCCGGAGTTGGTTTAATCTTTTGTGAATTAGTGAGCATGTTACGAGTATATCTATGCACTACTAAAACTTTCGGTGGTAAATTAAATTCTCTCACTATTTCAGATAAATAATTAATTGTATAATTCACGTCAATTTCCCCATCCATAGTCCCGACGACTTTGCCAGGCTTGGCTCCAGTCTTCATAGAAAATTCAGGATCTAAACCTAAATGCACATTTGGTAATTCTAAATATTTTTTTAAATATGGTAATTCTGTTTGTATGTCAGAGAGAGCTACCTGAATATCTAAGAAAACAATTGCGTTAGATTTCTCTGCCATTTTTAAAACTTTATCTATTTCAGTGTATGGCATTCTAGCTCTATGCTTGCCATCTTTACCAGGGTCTAATTGAGCTACAATAGCAATATAATGAAGTGCTGGAACTACTGGAGTCTCCGGATCAGCGAGCTTCCATTTTTTCACCTCTCCGTCTAATTTCGCAAGCATCACAGACTCTTCATATTCTCCCAAAACACCCATCTTTTTAGAGTATAAATTGCCGTAATAAGCGACTATACGGTTAAAAGGTAGTATTGCTCCAGGGTTAGGATATACAGTCTTTTTAGGCCATAAGGTCGGCTTGGGAGCCGGAGGAGGTATCAGCTCACCTGTCTTTGGATCGTATTTAGGTTCGGGTACAGGTAATACAGGATTGTTCGCCAGAGCTAATATCTTGGCATCATAAGCTTCGATATCTAAAGGAGGTAATTCTACCTTCTTTTCTTCCCCTAAAACCTTTTCATTGTTTTCTGTGTCTTCTATTTTTCCTCCGTTTTTATAAGAAATGTTTCCAATACTAATAGGCGCAAAAAAGAATACAAAGATAGCAACAAGTATTAAAGCTATAGTAATCAAAATATAAATTGTATTCTTTTGCATTGGTTCTAGTATATCAGAGTTTTGATGAAATGTATTAAAAAAGCCGGAAATTTATTTTAATACAAATTTCCGGCTTTAAATTTAAATACTTATTAAATTATAAATGAAGCATTTATTCTATAATTTGAAATATCAAAAGGAAATGGTCCTGGTTTTACTTTCTCTTGTAAAGAGAGTTCTCTATAAAAATAATGATAAAAATGAGAGTCTGCTAATGGATAAATATCTTCATCCCAAAACTTTTTAAGTTCAGAACTAATGGTTGGATTTTTGTCATTTAATTTTACCAAATCTCTTATATAAGAACCTAATGAAAGCCAGATCTTTTGAGAAAATCTCTTTTTTATCATAAAAATATTTAAACTTGTTGGAATAGCAACCAAGTCATCTGTTGAATCATCTACGATTAAATTATCTCCTAATGATCGTCTGTATTCATATAATTTTCCACTACAATTAATTTGCTTAGAAGAATAACGACTGTCATGTTTTAATTTATTGTATTCTTCTATGTAAAATAAAAAACATGAGGTTTTAATTTGATTAATATTTTCCATTATTTAATATTTATAAGTGACATAAATAACAATTTATCCCTGTATTTATAACAGATTTAATTAAAAAAGACAATTTTTTAAAATCACGACTCTTGAGGCCTTGCCTAAAGAATTTTATAAAATAAAATATAAAAAGGTTGAATAAATAAATTTACTCAACCTTTTTTATGTCATATAGATATGTAATCTATATTCATTTTCTGATCCTTCAGATTCCTGAAAATGTTTACATGCATTTGCACGATAAATATTTTCAGTAGAAAAGAATTCAACCTCTTCTCTGTAAAGGATACAATAAAACTTGTTATAGCAATTCTTTTCTCTTGGAAAACAATTACTACAGTCAGAACATGTTTTAAATGTTCTTTCTTGATTATTCTCTTCCGTTTTCATTTTAAAGAATTTTATTACTCATATTATAACATATTTATTATAAAAAAGCAAGTATAAAAAGCTATCAAAATAATGACTTTTAACTAGATTATATAAATAATAAATAAGTTATTTCTTCTCTAAATCAAGACAAATAGAATTTAAGCAATAACGCTTACCTGTTTCTGTCGGGCCGTCTTCGAACATGTGGCCTAGATGCGAATTGCATTTGGCGCATTGTATTTCGGTACGAATCATACCGTGAGAAGTATCTTCTATATGTTTTATACTCCCTTCGATAGCAAGATCAAACGAAGGCCAACCTGTCCCCGAATCAAATTTCGCATCTGATAAAAAAAGGGGATTCCCACAAACTTTACAGTTATAAGTACCTGTACTTTTCTCATGCAAATAACTTCCCGTAAAAGAAGCTTCAGTTCCCTTCTCTCTTAAAACTCGATATTCCTCTTCGCTTAATTTATTTTTGATTTCTTCTTCATTCATTTTTTTAATTAAATTTAAATAATAAATTTTGACAAGATTCAACCTTGTCACTTAAAAACTCTCATCAAAATACAATTCGTGACAAGTATACCCTCCTTGATTTTTAACTAAATAATCTTGATGATAATCCTCGGCATCATAAAACTTTTTAAATTCTTCTAAAGTTGTCGTGACAGGATCCCCCCATTTCCCGCTCCTATTCACTACATCTATCATATTTTCTGCATCATTTTTTTCTTCTTGATTTTGATAGAAAATAACGGAACGATACGAAGTCCCTACGTCGTTACCTTGCCTATTCTTTGTGGTCGGATTATGAACTCTAAAAAAGTAATCTAAAATCTCTGAAAAAGAAACAAGATTTTCATCAAAAGTTATTTTTAAAGCTTCAGCGTGACCTTCGTGATTCTGGTATGTTGGATTTTCAACAAAGCCTCCAGAATAACCAACTTCAGTATCAACGATGCCCGGCAAAGTCCGGAACATCTCTTCAAGTCCCCAAAAGCAACCTCCACCTAAATAGATAGTTCGTAATTTTTGCATTATAGATTAATATTTAAAACTTCTAAAACAAAAGGCGCTAAAGGATCGGCTGTTGTTCCGTAAACCATAACTCCACCCAAAAGGCCAGTTAAAAACAAACTAACAAAACCTAACAATACTAAAACTTTTACCAAATTTGAATTTGTTAGTATTTTCTCAATCCAAATTAATAATTTAGGTACAAAATTAATCTTACTGATAAAATTATAATTTTTATTATTTAAGTAACTAGCCACTTCACCAATCAAAAGAAGTAAATACATACGAGTAGAAAAATTCGCAAAAAATTCATGAGCTTCTACGAGGGATTCATTTGAACGAGTGAGATCAGCGGCTTGTTCTCCAGTAGAAAGCGATAAATACGCACCTCCGAGACCAACTACGAGCAATAATCTCTCGATATCTCTCCAGGCAACATTCGGGAACCATTTCTTGAAAGGTAGAAGTTTAATAATTGAATAAACGAATAATAAAGCTATCGGAAAATGCACAAAAATTGGATGTAAATTATACATATTGATATTATATCACTTTTATAATATTGTTTGTATATTGCTAGATCGTCTAATGGTAGGACGTCGCTCTCTGAAAGCGAAGATTTTGGTTCGAATCCAAGTCTAGCA
>CAZFSV010000002.1:0-117066 GCA_964522195.1 uncultured Candidatus Saccharibacteria bacterium | reverse complement strand
TAGCCGTAAGATAAATATGGCACTATGCCCGAGACAATTATGGTATTATGTATTTAGTTTTCTGTCCGCCCCGAATTCCAAAAAGAAATGTGAAGCGAAATCCCGCCCGCATTCCTCCCCAGACCCCTCCTGCGGGCGGGAAACAACAGCCGAGGCAGGGCGAATCCAAAACCCCAGAAAAATTGTTTCGCCCTGCCGAGTCCTTTTTTAGAATTCTGAATCAGGATTTTGTTGGAAAAAAGTTCGGATTTTGTTCAGGAGACACAGCAATGGATTTTAAATTTGAAAACTTAAATATTATTCAACCTATTCCTTTATCAGAGAATCCAAAATTCATGGCGCATTTGCATGAGAAGAAAGTAAAAATAGTTGATGAATTTCGTCCAAAAGAAATGGACTTTGTTGATATTTACCCAGAAAGTGAAATTCTTGCTGATTTAGAAGAGATAAGAAGAATTGAAGAAAGTTTTCAGAATAACGAACAACAAAAATATAAAACAGAACTTTCTTCTTTATTAGAAGCAGTTTTGGCTGATCAAATAGAGTCTAATAATTGGCTTGGTGAAAATACAGAAATAGTTCCTGCTTCTCGATATGATGATATTAAAAACGGAGTGGACATAGTTTCTATATATAGAGAAGAAGATTCTGAAGAATACTTGGGTCTTGGGGTGGATGTGGCTTTTGCAAATGATAAAAAAAATATAATATCCAAATTAGATAATATTAAATTTGCATTAAAAAATGCTCATATACCTAATTTGAAATATTTTGAAGATCCAAATACAGGAGAGCATAAAAGTCTTTTAGTTCCAAAAGTTGTAGTTGGTACAAGACAATCTAGTGCCGAAAAATTACTAAAAACTTGGGGAGGCGATAGCATAGATAGGAATAAAAAATTAGCTAATGATCCTATGCAAAGTAAAATAATTTTAGAATCTATGTATCAGATTAATTATTTTAGAAATTACTTAAACAATCTCGCACAAGGAGAGCCAGATAAAAAGAAAAAAGAAAAATACGAAAGCATTAAAAATGCTTACGAGAAAATGTACGTAATCTTTTCTAATATTTACCAAGAAAAAGAAGAAATCATAAAGAGTCACATCAATGAAATATCTGATGATATTGTATATGAGACTATTTTAGAATATACAAAATTGAAGACAGAATAATAGTTGAGTAATTTCTTGTAATACTTAAAATACCCTTCACTTTCGTAAGTTTAATATCTAAATTTTGTTTTATTATAATATCTTAATAAACTAAAAAAGCCTTAGCGTTGAAGCTAAGGCTTTTATTCTTTTTGATAAACAAGAAAATCATTTTTTAATAATTTGATTTAACCTATGTTTTAAAAATTGACCTTCATTCCTGAAAGGAAAACCCTTTTTCTCATCTCCTGTCAATATAAACAAAGGAACAATTGATGCTTCGTCTATTCTATGCCCAAAAAATGGTACAGAAATTCTTTCAATACCTGGTTCACAGACAACTCTATGAATTCCGGATTTGTATAGACCAGCTGTAAGATGCCAAAGCATGTCTCCAACGTTCACGATTATAGTATCTGAATTACAAAGTATTGGCATCCATTTTGCTTGGTGCCAAAGTTGTAATCCCGGATCAGTAGCATGAAGTAATGTAAGATCATTTATATCTGTGTGTTTTGAAGCACACATTCCTAAAATGTTACCTCCTTGGGTTACTTCTTCGTCATCTGACACGACAATAGAATTTTCTGGATAATGAATAACTCTCATTATAGAATTTCCTAATTCTGAATCAAAGTAATTTTTAGGTAAATCTAAGGATAAGGCAACAGCTTGCATTAATTCTTGGTAAACCTTATAGAATTCTTTAAAAAGTTTTTCGCTTGTTTCCTTTAGATCATAAACTTCTTCAACTTTTGGATTTTCATAAGAATCTCCTAGTTGATAAAAATGTTTATTGTCAGGAACAACGGCAAATTCTCCTGTTTCCATTTTCATAGGAGTATATCCTTTTTGATAATGTAAATCCGGAAAAGAGTATTGCTTCCTTTCTGCTAATGAAAGTTCTTTAAAAAAAATTTTAAAAAGTTCTTTGTTGTATTTCATTAATCCTTCAGGTATGCTGTGATTTTTAAGTAAGAAAAAACCAGTTTCTGTAAAAGATTTTCTTAATTCATCTACAAACAAATCAGGTTGGTTAAACCAATCTTGGAAATTCAAAGTACGTATCATTTTAAAAAAATTTAATGTGAAAAAACTTATTATTCAAACTTAGACTAACTTATTTACTAAAATTCGTCAAATTAATTTTATAACTAGTTTTTTTGATATAATAAAAAATATGCTAGAAAAACTTAAAAACTACATTTACGAATTCTGGATTTTTGGAATCAAGCAAGCCCGAGCTTCAATATTCGCGGGCTTGTTTTTTGTTTTACTTTTTATTTCTAATTATATTCCTTTAGGGGGTCTAGCTCGGTATGATTTTCTTTTTATCTTCGCTATTGTGATACAAGCCATTTTATATTTCACAAAATTAGAAACCAAAGATGAAGTTAAAGTGATATTTCTTTTTCATATTATCGGTCTTGTACTCGAACTCTACAAAACGAGTCCAGGGGTGGCTTCTTGGAGTTATCCCGAAGATGGCTTCTTTAAAATAGGTAGTGTGCCTCTATATAGCGGATTCATGTATGCAGCCGTGGGGAGCTATATTAGTCAGTCTTGGAAGATTATGAAATTAGAGCTCGTGAATTATAAACATTATCTTCTTAGTGTTATTTTATGTGCCTTGATTTATTTGAACTTCTTTACCAATCATTATATCTATGATTTCCGTTTATTTTTAATTCTTTTCGTTTTTATTTTATTCTTCAAAACTAAAGTGAACTTTATTGTGACTAATGAAGTCCGTTCTATGCATATGAACGTCGCATTTCTGCTAATTGCTTTTTTTATCTGGATTGCAGAGAATATCGCTACGTATTTCGGTGCTTGGAAATATCCGAGTCAGTTTCACGAATGGTCTGTCGTCTCCACGTCCAAGATTACTTCATGGTTCTTATTGGTTATCATTAGTTTTATTTTAGTCGCGTATTTGAAGCATTATAAAAAGGATATTCTAAAAAGGTAAGTATTAATATATAAAATTTATTTTTTTAAATCTTTTTAAATATGTTATAATAAATTTATGAAAAAAAATATAGGTAAATTTGATAAAAATGCAAGAATATTATTAGGTTTAATATCGGGTATTTTAGGGTATTTTGTATCACCTTGGTTTTTTGTTTTAGCTTTAGTTTTTTTAATAACTGCATTAATTAATTTTTGCGGTCTGTATACTTTGTTTGGAATAAATACTTGTGAAGTAGAAGTTAAAAAATAAATTATTAAAAAACACATAAAAATGTGTTTTTTAATTTAAGTTGAAAATTTGCTATAATGATTTTATGGATATTTTTAAAATTAAAGAAAATAAATCACCTTGGCTGACTCAACTTAAGAGTAATAGAATTTCATATAAACTAGAAAATGATATTAATACAGATATTACAATAGTTGGTGCAGGTATTGCTGGTATTGCTACAGCTTTTTATATATTAAAATATACCGAAAAAAACGTAATTATTTTAGAAAAATCCCGCTTAGCCTATGGAGCTACCGGTCATAATGCTGGTCAAATTGTAAGTTATTTTGAAAGAGGTTTTGCTTCGTTGGTAGAAGAATTTGGACTAGAACTAGCAGGGCAAGGACAAAAAGCCATAGAAGACGCTTGGGAGTTATTAGATGAAATGTATACTGATGCTTCTTTGGATATTAATTTTAATAGATTTTTAGGTCATTTAGGATTGAGTTCAAAAGAGCAACTTTTTCTTCATTTAAAAAATAATCTCTTAAGAAAAGAAGCTGGTTTAAATATGGAGAAAATTTTTGTAGCTTCAGAGTTTTTAGAAAATAATCAAATTGAGAATATTTATCAAGATTTATATCAAAATAAAACTCAAGAAGAAATTTTAGAATTACTTGAAACTAAAGAAAGACAATTTATTGCTAGCGTTTCTTATCAAAAAGGTTGTTTAAATAGCGCTTTGTTTTGTGAAGAAATCTACCTTTATTTAAAAGATAAATACAAAGACAGATTTAATCTGTACGAACATACTCCTGTTTTAAAAATTGTTTTAAATGAAAATGAAGCTATTATTGACGCTGAGAAATATTTAGTTAAAGCAGAAAAAGTTATTTTATGTACGAATGGATTTGAAAATTTAAATATTTTAGACCATAAAGGGCTTGAAATTAATACAAAATTTCATCATATGATAAATGGAACAATAGGATATATGTCTGCATATTTAGAGAAAATGGATAAACCTCCAATAGCAATTAGTTATTTTACTAGCAAAAACCCAGATCCTAATGAACCTTATTTTTATTTAACTCGTAGAGTTTTTGAATTTGATAAAAAAGAAAATTTAATTTCTATAGGTGGTCCTGAAGTGGAAGCAGAAGACAGTAGACTTTATTCTAGAAAAAAAGAATTTCCAATAGAAATAGAACATACAATTAATAATTTTGTAAAAAAATACTATAATACAGCTCCTAATAATGATATAGATTTTATCTTTACTTGGCACGGGCTTATGGGCTATACGAAAAATAAAGTTAGATTAATAGGCGAAGAGCCTAAAAATAAAATTTTACTATACAATCTCGGCTGTAATGGTGTAGGGATACTACCGTCTGTATATGGAGGTAAAAGAATTAGTGAAATAATAAATAATAAAAATTTAGAAAAAAGTATTTTTGATGTACCGGAGAATATTTAAATAGCATTTTTGTTTATTTAACTTAAAAATGATATAGTTTTATAACTATATGCAAAACAATACAATAATAAAAATAAATAACTTAAAGAAAGAATTTACTGATACTAGCGAAAAGCTAGTAATTTTAGAAAATTTAAATTTAGAGATAAAAGAAGGTGAGAAGATAGCTATTATTGGATCTTCAGGTAGTGGTAAATCTACTTTACTTGCTTTACTTGCAGGCTTAGATAAACCTTCCATGGGTGAAATAATAGTAAATGGTAAAAATATTTCAGATTTCTCAAACGATCAATTATCGGGATATAGAAATACAGAAATTTCTATTATTTTTCAATCTTTTGAATTGATAAGCCCTTTTAATGTTTTAGAAAATGTTTCTGCCCCTTTAGAAATAAAAGGCTTAATAAAAAAAGAAGTCAAAGAAACTAGTATTAATGTCTTAAAAGAAGTTGGTTTAAATGAAAGAATTTATGCTTTTCCAAATACTTTATCTGGAGGAGAGAAACAAAGGGTAGCTATTGCGCGCTCTTTAGCTATAGATACACCAATTATTTTAGCTGATGAACCAACCGGTAGTTTAGACGAAAAGACAGGAGAGACCGTGCTCAATCTTTTACTTAAAGAAGTAGAACTTAGAAAAAAAACTTTGATTATCATTACTCATGATATGAAAATTGCAGGCAAGATGGATAGAATTTTTGAACTAAAAAATAAAACTTTAAATGAAAAGATTAAATAATTTGAATACAATTTTTAAATTTAGTTTTCGTATTTTATTTAGAGAATGGAAAAGATTCCTTCTTCCTTTTTTCTCTTTGGTTTTTACTACTTTGATTGTTTTAACTGTATTACTTTTTACAAACTCAAGCTCTTCTTTTTTAACTGATAAAAACAAAGAATTAATTGGCGGAGATGTATCCATTGAAGCAAATTATGAAATTAACAAAGAAAATATAAATAGTATCTTAGATTCTATAAATCAAAAATATCAAGATACTACAGTTTATGATTTTAGTGGAATTTTAATTAAAGATGATTTAAATCAACCAGCTTCTATTAATGTAGTAGAAGAAAATTTTCCTTTATATGGATATTTAATTTTAGAAGAAGGTGAATATGTATACCCAAAAGAAAATGAAATATACATAGATAAAAATACAAAAGATAAATTAAATATAAATATAGGAGAAGAATTAATTTATGCGAATAAAAATTTTAAAGTTGCAGGAATTATCACAGAAAATAGTCAATCTTTACTTGCCGGATTTAGGATTTTGCCCGAAGTTTTTATTAGCAAGCAAGGTTTTGAAAGTTTAAATATAGACAAGAACTTGCTTCGTGCAGAATATACGAATTTATATTTATTTGAAAATGAATTAAGTAAAAATCAAAAAAATTATATTTTTGAAAATTTAAAAAACACAGGAGCTAGGATAGAAGTTTTAGGTATAACTTCATCAGGTTTTATTGAGGGTCTTTCTTTAGTAGAGCAATTTCTTATCTTGGCTGTATTGCTTTCTGCTATTTTGTCAGCGGTTAATATTTATGCAGGTATGCTCTATTTTGTTTATATAATGCGAAGGAGTTTTTCTATTTTAATTGCTCTAGGTTTTTCTAAAAGAAAAATAATTTTTACGTTGTGTTTATCTTTGTTTTATGTTTTGTTTATTGCTTTTGTAGTCGGTGTATTAATTTCTTTGTTTATTTTTGACAATCTTGCTTCATATATAAATTCAAATTTTGGTTTAGAATTAAAACAAGTTAAATTAATTACTTCTTTAATATTAACTACTTTAATACTATTTAGTATTTCTTTTGCATCATTTATTCCAACACTAAGAAATATTTTAAAAATAAATCCTAAAAATTTACTTTCACATTCATATGAAGATAAAAGAGAAAATCAATCTTTTGCAAATTTCTTATTTATAACTATTTCAACTCTGATACCTTTGATTCTAATAGCAATTTTTTTGCTTGATAGTTTTCTTTATGGATTTTTGAGTATTTTAGTCATTGCTATTACTTATATTGTTTTAGCTGTAATATTTTACTTTATTTTAAAGAAATTATATGAAAAAAGAGAAAAATTTAATTTTCTAGTTAAAACTTTAATAGCTCAAAAGAAAAACGATGGCTTATTTGGGATAGTTTCTTTAACTTCTTTGTATATTGCTTTATCTAGTTTATCTTTATTGATTTTACTTCAAGCAACATTAATAAATTTTATTCAAAATGATTTAGCCTCCAATATTCCTAGTTTATATGTAGTTGATATTCAAAAATCTCAAACACAGGATTTGAAAAATAATTACCCAGAGTTAACTTTTTTCCCAAATATTCCAGGAAGAATTTTGGAAATTGATAATTTAGATATACAAAATGAAATCAAAGAAGAAAATTTAAGTAGAGAATTTGGTCGTGAGTATAATTTAACATACAGAAAAGATTTATTAACAAACGAGAAAATAGATAAAGGCGTTTGGTTATCTGGAATACCCAATGAAGTTTCTGTTGAAAAAGATTTTGCCAATAGAGCAAAAATTAAATTAAATTCTAAAATTGTTTTATCTATACAGGGTTTCCCAAATGAATTTACTGTAACAAGTATAAGGGAATCAGATTCTAGGAGCGGTTTGCCATTCTTTTATTTTGTCTTTAATCCAAGTGATTTAGAAAAATATCCTGCAACCTTTTTCGGATTTACATATTTAGAAGGTGAAAATAAAAATAATTTTGTAAAATATTTAGCAAGTAATTTTCCAAATATTTCTACAATAGATACTGGGGAAGTAGGAATTTTTGTTTCTAGATTAGTAGAGACCTTGCTTATACTTATTTTTATAATATCTTTGCCTCCTGTAATACTTGCTCTGTTTTTAATAATAACTTTAATAGTATCTTCTTTTGATAGTAGAAGGAAGCAAAGTGCTCAATTATTAGCGATAGGAGGCAGGAGATCTTTTATAGAAAAGCTTTATTATTTAGAAACAATATCAACAACTTTGTTTAGCTCAGCATTAGGTTATTTAACAGCTTTAATTGGTATATTTTTTATATCAAAATATTTTTTCAAAATAGATAGTTTTGCTACCTATGATATAGAGCTTTTGATTGCTTTAGGTGTTATAATATTTTTTGTAATAATACTTGCATTTATTATTTGGAAAAGAGAAAAGAAGCCTCTTAGAAAATTATTAACTTATGAAGAATTTTAAATTAATTTTAATAATCTTAATACCTTTAGTTTTAGTTGGTTTTTTTCTAGCTCGAATTTTTTTTAATGATTCTAACTCAAATTTTTCAAATGAAAATAATTCAGAAGAAGAATATACTATAATAGCTTTCGGAGATAGTTTAACTGCGGGATATGGATTACCTCTTTATGAGAGTTATCCAGCTCAATTAGAAGATAAATTAAAAGCTGAAGGGCTTAATGTTAAAGTTATAAATGCTGGAGTGAGTGGGGAAACCACTAAAGGAAATAACGAAAGAGCAAATTTTGTTAAAGAACAGAAACCTAATATGGTTATTTTAGGTATTGGAGGAAATGATGCACTACGCGCTTTGCCTATATCAGAGATGAAAAACAATATGAAAAGTACAATAGAAATTATTAAAAATGCAGAAACTAAGCCTAAGATAATTTTGCTTCAAATACAATCCCCTTTAAATGCAGGTTTTAAATATAAATCAGAATTTGATCAAGTTTATAAAGATTTAGCTAAAGAATATGATTTACCTCTTGTTCCTTTTTTGGTTTCTAGTGTTTTCTTAAATTCTGATTTAATGCTAGAAGATCGCATTCATCCAAATAAAGAAGGTTACAAAAAACTAGTTGATGAATATGTAGCTCCAGCAGTTTTAAAAGAAATTAAATAAGCTTGTAAATTATAAATTTAGGCGTAAAATATAAGTATGAATAAAAAAATTATTTTATTTCTAGGTTTTGCGGGATTATTATTTGCTGGTTATATGAGTAGTTTAAAATTTTTCTCTGATACATGTGCTTTTGGAGAATCTTGTCCTTACTTTTTAGGATACCCTGCCTGTTATTATGGATTTTTTATGTATTTAATTATTACTCTATTTGCTTATTTAGTAGTTTTTGAATATATAAATAAAAAAACAGGATTGAATATTTTAGGATTAGTATCTTCTTTGGGGGTCCTATTTGCTGGTTATTTTACTGTACTTGAGTTACCTTTATTATTTGAAAAGGGTTTAAATGCTTATGTTTTAGGTTTACCAACTTGTGCTTTAGGATTAATTTTTTATGTTCTAATTTTACTTCTTGTTTTAAAAGAATATAAGAAAAATTATTAATTAAAATTAAATTTATGTTTATTAAATTATACGCTATTGCTTTACCTGTGTTTTTTGTAATTGATATGATTTGGTTGGGACTTGTTGCCAAAGATTTTTATCGTAATCAAATTGGTTTTTTAATGAAAGAAGATATTAACTGGATTGCTGCAATTATTTTTTATCTTTTATTTATCGTAGGTTTAGTTTATTTTGCAATTAGTCCGGCTATTTTAAAAAATTCTTTAACCTCTGCTATTTTAGTAGGAGCCTTCTTTGGTTTTATAACTTATGCTACTTATGATTTAACCAATTTAGCAACTTTGAAAAACTGGCCTTTATTTGTGACTATTATTGATCTAATTTGGGGGACAGTTTTAGGGGCTTTGGTATCAGGTATTACATATTATTTATATTTTAAGTTATTTTAAAATGCTTATTTTATCTAAAGTCTTAATGGTTTTACTTATAAATATACTTTTTTGGTATATTTTAGCTTTAATAAAAAAAAGAAATGATATAGCTGATATTGCTTGGGGCTTTACTTTTATCTTGCTTAGTTGGTCCAGTTTTTATTTTAGTAATTTTAATTTATATTCTTTATTGGTGAATTTACTTATAACTATTTGGGGAGCAAGATTAAGTTTTCATATTTATTTAAGAAATAAAAACAAAGACGAAGATTTTAGGTATAAAAAATGGAGAGAAGAGTGGAAATATTTTTATCTTAGAACGTTCTTGCAAGTATTCCTACTGCAAGGTCTTTTAGCTTTTCTTATAGTTTCGCCAGCTATTTTTGTAAATATCAATAATCAAGATTTATCTTTAAATTATTTAATTTTAGGTATTATTATTTGGATTACTGGTTTTATTTTTGAATCAGTTTCAGATTTACAGTTAAAGAAATTTATTTCCAAAGAAGAGAATAAAGGTAAAATTATGCAAACTGGTTTGTGGAAATACAGCCGTCATCCGAATTATTTTGGTGAAGTTTTAATGTGGTGGGGAATTTTCAGTATTACTTTATATGATATTTCAAATATCTATCTAATATTTTCACCTTTATTAATAACTTATTTAATAGTTTATGTATCAGGGATTCCTATGCTTGAAAAAAAGTATGAAAATAATGTAGAATATGAAAATTACAAAAAAATAACCAGTAAATTTATACCTTGGTTTAATAAAAAATGATTTATATAGATGTAAGGACTAAAATGGAATATGAAATGGGTCATATTAATAATGCTATCAATCATGATATTTTAGATATTATGCAAGGAATTTTACCAAATTTTCCTAAAGATACAGAAATTACTTTATATTGTGAAAGTGGCAATAGGTCCATGATGGCTAAGAGTATGTTGGAGCAGTATGGTTTTACCAATATTATAGACGGTGGTTCAATTAATAATTTTTAATAAAAATGTTATAATAAAAAGATGAATCCTGTAGTAGATTTTCAAATCATTACAGGATAATAGGTTTACATAAAATACAAGTTTAGTTTTATTATTAATTTTAATTATATTTTCAAATAAAGTTTTTAAACAATTTGAAAATTCACTACAGTATGAATATACAAAATAAAAAATTATATAGGAGTAATGAAAATAAAATCATTTTTGGTATTTTTGGGGGTTTGGGAGAGTATTTTGAAATTGATCCTGTTTTGATTAGAGTTTTTTATATCATTATAGGATTATTCAGTATGTTTTTTCCAGCAATAATTGCCTATATATTAATGGCTTTTGTGGTACCTAAAAAACCAGAAATTATCCAAGTTAATGTTAAAGAAGAAAATAAAGATGAAAATAAATAAAAATATTTTAATAATAATTGGAATTGTTTTAGTCTTAATAGCTTTTTATATTGGATATATTTCAAATAAATTAAATAATGAAACCATAAATACACCTGAAAGATTTGAAAGAGTTAATGAATTGAATCAAGAAGAAGTAAATAATAATTCAAACACAGAAGTAAAAAATGAAAATTTAGAAACAAATATTATAAATAATAATCAACAAAAAAACATGCAAGCAAAATTTACAACAAATAAAGGTTCTTTTACAATAGAATTATTTCCTGATTTGGCTCCAAAAACAGTAGAAAATTTTACTAAATTAGCTAAACAAGGTTTTTATGATAATACAAAGTTTCATCGCGTAATAGAAGGTTTTATGAATCAAGGCGGAGATCCTTTGTCTAAAGATGATTCTATGCAAAGTCGTTGGGGAACAGGTGGTCCAGGATATCAATTCCAAGACGAAATTCATTCAGAAAATAAAAATATAATAGGAACTATTTCTATGGCAAATGCAGGTCCAAATACTAATGGTAGTCAATTCTTCATAAATGTAGCTAATAATAATTTCTTAGACCCAAAGCACACTGTTTTTGGCAAGGTCGTAGAAGGGCTTGATGTGGTTTTAGGAATCAACACAGTAAAAACTAACGAATACGATAGGCCAATAGATCCTGTGATTATAAATAAAATAGAAGTTAATTAAATGAAAATTATCTGGAATCAAGTTACTTGGTATTCTAAATTAATAGCAGTAATTTTGTTTTTAGCTGTTTTTGTGATCGCTTTTAAATTAGGCGAAGAGAATCAAAAAATTAAATCTTCTTATTCTCAAATTAAAGTAGATGAGTATGTAAAGCAAGAGAAAAAAGAAGAAATTATACCCCTTGCAAATGGAGAATTTTGTTATTCTAGATTACAATTAGCTACAAAAGAAGAACCTTATAAAGTTGAAGAAAGTATAAAATTAAATATTTTAAATAATGTAATTTCTGGAACAAAAACAGGTATTCAAGAAGGACCTGATATGTATAATGGATATCGTGGAACTTTAGAAGGAAATTATAAAAATAACGAAATGGAACTTGTTTTTGCTTACGAAATAGAAGGTTCTCAAGGCAAAGAAATTGAAATCTATAAAAAAGAAGGAGAAGATTTAAATAAATTAAGATGGGAACTTTCTTTGACTGATGAAGGGTTTTTAGTACCTAGTAGATTAGGTGAACCTAAAATTATTAAATATGCTAATGTAAATTGCTCTCAAATAGATCAAATACAAAGAAAAGAAGAGATAATAAATTCTTCTTTTGAATTATTAAATTAATTTAAAAAAATGAAATACCATTTAAAAATAATTGTTATTCTAATAATTTTAATAATCATAAATTCTTTTTGGATTTTAAATAATCGTGAAAATAATAAAAAAACTATCAATATTTCTAAAAAACCTGATGCAGAAAACACAGTAAAAGAAGAAAATAAAACCATAGAAATGTGTTATTATTATTCTGAAAAAAACAATTCTCCTTTTGAAGATAGGGCTTGGGTTAAATTAAATATTTTAGGTGAAAAAATTACCGGAGAATACCAGAATTTACCAGCAGAAAAAGATTCTAAAATTGGAGCTTTTATCGGTACGGTAGGGGATTTTGATCCTAAGTTAAGTGGTAGAAAAGCGAAAGTTATTTGGGATACTTTTGCTGAAGGTTTAAATGCTAAAGAAGAATTATATATAGTTTTTGGTGAAGGTTCGGCTGTGGCTTTCTTTGGAGAAATGATAGAACAAGATGGAATTTATGTTTATAAAAATCCAGAGAATTTATCACCATCTTTTACTATGTCTCAAGTTGATTGTGAGTCTTTAAATGAGAGACTAGTAGTTGAAAAATATTTAAGAGAAAATATTAAAGAAATTGCAACGAATTCACCGGTCTTGGGTGGAAATTGGTATTTGATAAGTTCTCAAATAAATACTTTTGAAGACCAGGCGAATATAGTTTACGAAGACGGTCATATTCAAAGTAAAGCAGAGGTAAAATATTCTTTCGATCCAAAAACTAGTGATATCAAAATAATTGAATTTAAGGTTTTGGAATAAGTTCGCTATTTTGAGAATTTTATTGTAATATAAGATCTATATGTCTCATGGGGAAGTTTTAATACGATTTGAAGAAGTGTCTTTTGAATATGGGCCAAATAAACCAATCTTAGAAGAGGTGGATTTTTCGGTGCGTCGCGGTATGAAGGTAACAATAATGGGTCAAAACGGTGCTGGTAAAAGTACAATTTTTAATCTTATTAAGGGTAATTTTGAACCTGAGAGTGGTAGAGTGATTATTAGCAAAAATTCTTCTATTGCTTTATCTCGCCAAGTTATCCCTCGTGATGAGCTTGATTTAACAGTTCGTGATTTTTTTCAAAAATGTTTTGATAAAAAAGTTTATGATATTGATCCTAAAATAGATGAAGTTTTGGAGATTGTAAATTTAAAAGGACACGAAAAATTGCATGATAGAATTATTAAAAGTTTTTCTGGTGGACAACAGGCTCGTATATTGCTTGCTTCGGCTCTAATACAAGAACCTGATATTTTACTTCTTGATGAACCGACCAACAATCTAGACAAAGAAGGTATAGCTCATTTAACAGAATTTTTAAAAAATTACAAAAAGACAGTTTTGGTGATTTCTCATGATGCAGAATTTTTAAATTCTTTTACTGATTCTGTTCTATATTTAGATATTTATACTAGAAAAGTAGAGCAATATTTAGGTAACTATAAAGACGTAAGAGATCAAATTACTGCTCGTATGGAACGCGAAAATCGTAAAAATGCGCTTCTTTCAAAAGAAATTCAGGCCAAGAAAGATCAAGCAAATAAATTTGCTATGAAAGGAGGAAACCTTCGTTTAGTTGCGAGACGTATGCGGGAACTTGCTGAAGAGTTAGAAGAAGAAAAAGTAGACGTTCGTAAAGAAGATAAGACTATTAAAAATTTTATAATACCTACTCAAGAAGATTTGATAGGAGATCTATTAGTTTTAGAAAAAATTTCAATTTTAAAAAATGGTGAACCAATAGAAAAGAAAGTAAAAGTAAAATTACGTAAAAATATGCATTTATTACTTTCTGGTCCGAACGGTATCGGCAAGAGCACCTTACTCGAATCTCTAGCGACAGGGCACACTAGTGGTAAAGCTCCTGGAGTAGTATTTCATCCAAATCTAAGAATAGGTTATTATAGACAAGATTTTTCGACACTTGATTTTAACCAAACCGTAAAAGAGTATTTATCTTCTACAATGCTTAAAATTACAGGGAAAATCAATGAAGAAAAATGGCGTTCTATTGCTTCAGGTTTTTTAATAACTTCTGATATTGTAAATACTAAAATTGGTAGTTTATCTGAAGGTCAAAAAGGTTTAGTTGCTTTTGCTGGTTTAGTTATTGAAAGTCCAGGGCTTTTGATATTAGACGAACCTACCAATCACATAAACTTCAGACATTTACCAATAATTGCAAAAGCTTTAGATCAATTCAAAGGAGCTATGATTCTAGTTTCTCACGTTCCAGAATTTGTCTCTCAAATCAGAATAGATGAAGAATTAAAATTAGGCGAAGAAAAATAATTCACTTTGAAATAAATCCAAAAAAGCATATAATATCTATATGCTTTTTAATTTGGTAAAAATTTTCATACCTATGGCGTTTGCCTTTTTTATTGGACTTCTAATAACTCCAATTGCAACTCATTTTTTCTATAAATACAAAATGTGGAAGAAAAAAGTTCGCACTCAAAATACTTCTTCAAATGAATTCAGTCAAATCCATAAAGATAAAGAAGAAAAAGAAATTTCAACTCCTTGTATGGGAGGAATCATAATATTTCTATCTGTTATTATTACAGTTTTTATTTTTGCTTTATTACCTGAGATTTTTAATGCTCCTTATTTATCAGAATTGAATTTTCTAAGTAGAGAGCAAACCATAGTTCCATTATTTATTTTTATTTTTGGAGCTTTTTTGGGCGCGATTGACGATATTTTAGAAATTACGAATAGATCAAATATCACTCGAAATTCTTTTTGGTATACAAAATTAAAATTAGCTATGGTTGTTTTTTGTGGTTTAGTTGTTGGTTATTGGTTTTATTTTAAACTAGATATGACTAGTATTCATATTCCTTTTGGAGGAGAACTTTATTTAGGAATAGGTTTTATTATCGCACTTATTATTGTTATGCTAGGTAGTTTCTCTGGAGGAGTGATCGACGGCATAGACGGTCTTGCTGGAGGTGTTTTAACAACTATTTTTGCTGCTTACACAGGAATAGCTTTAATAAACAATCAAATTGATTTAGCTACTTTAAATGCTGTATTTACTGGTAGTATTTTAGCTTTTCTTTGGTTTAATATTCCACCAGCTCGTTTTTATATGGGCGAAGTAGGGATGATGCCACTCACTATTACTTTAGCTTCTATTGCTTTTTTAACAAATTCAGTACTTATTTTGCCTATAGTTGCTTTTCCTCTAGTTGCAACCTCACTTTCTTCTAGTATTCAATTATTTTCTAAAAAATTCTTTGAAAAAAAAGTTTTTAGAGTTGCTCCTTTACATCACCATTTTGAAGCTTTAGGTTGGCCTAGCTATAAAATCACAATGCGTTATTGGGTTATATCGATTATTTTTGCAGTATTAGGTATTATTTTATTTGTTTTTAGTAAATAAAATGATTATAGGTAAAGGATTAAAAGTTGATAGATTCTTTTTAACTTTAACTTTATTGTTAGTTTTTTTTGGAGCTTTGATTTTTGTTTCAGCTTCTTTAGGAGTTTTGGCAAAAAATGCAAAAGTTTTTTATAGTGTTCTTATTACTCAACTTGTTTTAGGCCTTGGTCTTGGATTTTTAGGAATGTATTTAAGTTCTAAAATTGATTATAGAATTTTAAGAAAATATGCTTTTTATATTTTTCTTTTTACTATACTTTTAACAGCTTCTGTCTATATACCCGGATTTGGATTTTCTCACGGGGGAGCCTTGCGTTGGATTGAGGTAGGACCCATTTCTTTTCAACCTGCCGAAATACTTAAATTTGGTTTCATTATTTATTTTGCTGCCTGGCTTTCTTGGGCGAAACACAAAGTTAATGATTATAAATTTGGTATATTGCCTTTAGCTATTATGCTTGGAATTATTGCTTTGGTTTTACTTAATCAACCAGATACAAAAAGCTTTATTTTGATTTCAGTTACAGGTATGGCTATGCTTTTTATTAGCGGAGTCCCTTTTAAATATTTAGTTGGACTTTTTCTAGTAGTTTCTATTGCCTTAGGAGGTTTAATTTATTTCAAACCTTATTTACAAGAAAGAGTAAAAACTTTTTTAAATCCAAATAATGACGCCCAAGGTTCTTCTTATCAAATTCAGCAATCCCTAATAGCTATCGGTTCAGGTGGAATTTTAGGAAGAGGGTATGGTCAAAGTATTCAGAAGTTTACTTATTTACCAGAACCTCAAGGAGACTCAATTTTTGCTGTTTTAGGAGAAGAATTCGGTTTTGTAGGTGGAACTATTATAATTTTTCTTTATATGATTTGGGCTTTAAGGGGTTTTACTATTGCTAGTAATGCCCGAGATCATTTCGGTAGACTTTTGGTCTCAGGAATTGTTATACTTATGATATCACAGTCATTTCTGCATATTGCTTCTGTGATAGGAGTTTTCCCTTTGACTGGAGTTCCTTTGGTTTTTATGAGTCATGGAGGGACTTCGTTGATGATTTATTTGGTCGCAATTGGTTTAATTTTACAAATTTCAAAACATAGAGCTTAATATATGAAAATAGTTTTTACGGGTGGTGGAACAGGAGGACATTTTTATCCCTTAATAGCTGTAGCAGAAAAAGTTAATCAAATTTTAGCTAGGGAAAAAACAGTTGGAGTTAGGTTATATTATATTTCTACTGATCCTTATGATAAACAAATTCTTTTTGAAAATAATTTAGAATTTCATAAAATAACAACAGGTAAACTCAGAACTTATTTTTCTATTCAAAATTTTTTTGATATTATTACAACTTTTTTTGCTATTTTACGAGCTATAATAAAAATATTTTCAATTTATCCTGATGTTATTTTTAGTAAAGGTGGATATGCTTCTTTTCCTATTGTTGTTGCAGCTCGTATATTAAGAATCCCTTTAATTATCCATGAATCTGATTTTGCTCCAGGTAGAGTTAATGTTTTTTCTTCCAAATTTTCCCAAATGACTGCTTTATCTTACAAAGAATCAGCAAATTTTTTTCCTAAAGCAAAAAATTTAATTTATACCGGTCAACCCATTCGCAAAGAAATAGAACAAAAAGAAGATAAAGCTGTTGGATTAAATTTTTGGAAATTAGAATCTAACTTACCTGTTTTGTTAATATTAGGAGGATCTCAAGGAGCTGAATTAATTAATCAAGTCATAGTCGACGCTTTACCTTTGCTTGTAGAAAAATATCAAATTATTCATCAAACAGGAGTTAAAAATTTTAAAAACACAAAAGAAAGATCTGAGGTTGTTTTAGATAATAATATAAACAAAGCTCGTTATAACCCAAAAGCTTATTTAAATTCACTTGAGCTTAAAATGGCAGCAGGAGCTAGCGATATTATTATTTCTCGAGCTGGTTCTACTATTTTTGAAATTGCTTCTTGGGGTATTCCTTCTATACTTATACCTTTTACAAACTCAAATGCTGATCATTCTAAGAAAAATGCTTTTGCTTATGCTCGGGCGGGAGCTTGTGTAGTTATAGAAGAAATGAATTTGAAAGCAAATATCATTTTTTCTGAAGTAGAAAGAATTACGGAAAACAAAGAAGTTTATAACAATATGTCTCTTCACGCAAAAAGATTTTATAAACCAAATGGTGCAACTTTGATAGCTGAAGAAATAGTCAAGATAGCTCTCTCTCACGAGAAATAAAAAATTAGTCATTTTTATGACTAATTTTTGTTTTACTTTTCATTAAAAATTTTTTTAATTTGATTTTTAATTTCTTCAGAAAAATTTTCTGGGAAAATTGTAGTTACTATCTCGGGAATTTCTTCTTTTAAAAGTTTTTGATAAAAACTTTCATGAAAACCAGTTAAATGATTAACGACTTTTTCTCCAGTAAATTTATTTTCTCCTAAATATAAATCTTCGAGACTTTCACAAACAGCTTCTAGAAAACCTAGAGGATCATGTTTTTCATGTAAATAATCTATAATATACAAACTTAATTTATATATTGGACTATCTGGCTCATGGTTTATTAATATTAAATTAAGATTTAATAATTTAATCTTATATTCATCCATTTTTAAAACCATTTTTTATTTTTTTTAAGGTTATTGAAAGAATTTTCTTGTTTAAGATAATATATTTAGTGAGCTTTGTCAATATTTAGTATGTATATTATACTTTAAAGATTAAGTTTTATATATGAATCAAAAAATTATAAAAGATAAGATAGTTATTACTTATACGATAAAAATCCGCAAAGGTATAAGAGGTATTCGCATTAGCATCTTGCCGGATTTATCTGTAGTCGTTACCAAGCCTAGGAATATTTCAGACTTGTATATTGAGCGTGTTGTAGAGACGAAAAAGGATTGGATATTGGAGCAGATAGAGAATTTAAAAAAAAGACCAAAGAAGATCTTGTCGCACTTTAGTGTGAAGGATTATAAACTTTACAAGCAAGATGCCTCTGACATAGCTCTCGAAAGATGCCTCTATTTCAATCAATTCTATAATTTTAAAATTAAAAGTATCAAGATCCGGAATCAGAAAACTAGATGGGGGAGTTGTTCGAGCTCCGGCGAGCTGTCTTTTAATTATAAAATATTTTTCTTACCTCCGGATTTACGAGACTATATCATAGTGCACGAATTAGCTCATTTAAAAGAGATGAATCATTCATCTCGATTCTGGAATTTAGTAAGTCTGCAAATTCCAGACTATAAAAGACGCATGAAGGATATAAGACTTTATTAAAAACCAGTCAAGGTAAAATATCCAATTACTGCAATAATTATTAAAATGATGGTTGTAATAATATAATGAACCTTTTGTCTTAAAAATAGAGTTATGTAATGAGCTATTAAAATAGAAGCCACCGGATAAGTAAATACAGATATTAATTTAATTATTTGGTAATTGTTATATCTATCATAATAATTATAATAACCATTATTATCAAAAATGAGAGTGCTAAAAATAACAGAAATTGCATAGCCGATTAAAGCTATGATTAGAAAAAATAATTGATTCCAGATACTTAATTTAATTCTTTCAATGTTGAGAGTTTTTTCTTTTTTATTTTTAAAATAAATTAAAAAAGAAATGATGATTATTAGGGCTATTGGAATTACAAAAAATAAAAATTTTACCGGGTCTTGTAATTGTTCGGTGAATGTTAAAGTTTGATTATCCCATCTTGGATTTATTCTATTACCATTACTAGGAGGGCACTCAACTCCTGGCGATGAAACACAGGGCAAGTTAATTGAATCTGCTGAAGCTATATTAGTACTAAATAAAAAAACCAAAATCATTATGCTATATAATATTTTCATATTAAAAATTATATCATAAATTAGAATTTGTTATTAAAGAGAATGTTGATACAATAAATATATGAAATTTTTAAATAAGAATTTTTTCAAAAAATTAGGACTTTTATTATTGATTTTTATTATTGGATATGTGATTTATTATATGACGGTGCGTCCACTAACAGAAGGAGATTGGCAGACTCAACTTGCTATACCTTCGACTGCAGAATTCTCGGAAGATGGGGGCTCAGTCACGGTGAAGAATGTACGTAATTTTAGATATGTCCCAACAGAGAAAGATATGATACCGGGCTATTATGACAAGACTTATGATCTAAACGGAGTGAAAAAAGTTTGGTTTATATCTGAACCTTTTAATGAAAATGATTTAGCGGCGCATACTTTTGTATCTTTTGAATTTGAAAATGGAGATTTCTTGTCTATTAGTATTGAAGCTTTGAAAACCAAGGATCAAGTATATAGTATTTGGGAAGGTATGCTCCGGACTTATCCGCTCATCTACGTCGCCGCGGACGAGAGAGATACGATACTCCTCCGTGCTAACGTTCGTAAAGATAAAGTTTATGTCTATCCTATAAAGCTTGAGAAACCCGAGAACGGACGACTGCTCCTCGTCGACATGTTAAACAAGATGAATAAATTAATAGTGGAGCCTGAATGGTATAATACTTTTTTCTCTAACTGTACTTCTATGATTGCCAAGCATGTGAATAATCTCAGTCCCAACCGTATTTCGCCGTTCTCTTGGGAACTCTGGCTCACAGCTTCAGCGGATGAGTTGGCACTAGAGAAAGGTTTACTTGATACAGATTTATCGATAGAAGAAGCAAGACTTAAATATTATGTGAATGATATTTCAGAAGAAATAGGCGACGTCCCGAATTATTCTAAAGAAATCAGGAGAGAGTTTTATTAGAATTATTAACATATTTTGATAAATCTAAATTCATAAAATATTGCTAAAATTCTATTTTTATTGTAGGATTATTTTTGATATAAAAAAATAGTTCCTCACATTAAAAATCAATAATCATGGAAGTTAATGGTACTCCTACCCCTGAAGGGTTTGAGTGGTTTGCTCTTGAAATGAAAGCTTTGGGTTTTCATAAAATTGGATCAAAACAAATTCATAAAGATTTTACAAGACTTGATCTTGAAAAAAGAATTCGAAGAATCCAAGGATACGAAACAGGTTTTCAATATTCTAATGGAACCTATACTGAGAAAATTTGGTCTACTTTTCTTGAAAAAGAAAACAAGCTCCGAGATAAAGGGACTGATGCTGGATGGGTTATTTTAACAAAAGGAGATATTTTGATTTATTGTACTCAATATTTCACAAGAAAAAACAAAAATTTTTTTGTAGACATGAAAGAATATGCTCGCATCACAAAACAAAAAATTGACAACACTCCGCTTTGTCCTTGTAAAAAATGTGAACGCGAAATGGAAATTCACCGTAAAAAAGGAACTCGTCAATATTTCTGGATTTGTATAAATTCTGAAAAGCATTCAAAACCAACTTTTCTTTCTTGGGATTATGGCTTATCTGAAGAAGATAAAAAATTTCTAGGAATAAGGAGAAAAAATACAGTTTCTTATAAAAAGAAAAATCAAAAGGCTTTTGAAGAATCTGGTAAACCAATTCCTATTCCAAAAGCAAAAACAAGAAAAGTTCGCAAGGTTGGAAGACCTGAAAACTTAAAAAATTAGACCAATTATTTTATTGACTTTTCATTTAGTTGCCGTAAGGCAAGGCCCCTAAAAGTAGGGGCTTTTTTATTTTTATATATCATTCACGACTAATAGTATTTATCCGAGCAACCACACCACAATAGGTATGCTTATTATTGAGAAGATGGTACTTGCGAGTATTATGTCTGCGGATAGATTTTCGTCTAGGTTATATTTCTCTGCGAGAATAAAACTCGTAACCGCTGTAGGCATTGCTGATATCAGTACTGATACTTGTATAAACTCTCGGCTATAACCGAGCAGTATAGATATAATGAACACCGCCATAGGTAATATTACGAGCTTCGCCATCACTGCTATACTTCCCAGCATGATACTCTTTTTTGAGATATGTCTATTCATAAAGAATCCAAGTGTCAGTAAAGCGAGTGGACTTGCTGTTTGTCCTAAGGCTGATACAACTTTAAATCCGGCATTCATAGCTTCACTGTGTGGTATCAAACTTAGTATCACACCCAATATACAAGCGATAACGAGCGGATTCCGAGCCAAGTCTAGTATGTATGTAGATAGTTTCTTTGTTCGCAGTATCATATATTCTACGAATAACACTGCCATTAGCAAACCAGTGATTAGTTGTATAGCTCCCGCACCAATACCGACTTCAATAGGGAAATCAGGGTAAGTAGCACCTAGTATTGGGTAGCCCATATACACAGTATTTCCGACCATGACCCCGAGCATTATAGCGATTTTGTTTTTACTATTTATTTTAAATATTGAGAGTGTTAGCATTAGTATCAAACTCAGTACAATTATGAGTCCTGCATGAAAGCCGAAGAATCCGAGAGTGCTCTTAGTGAATTCTATATTCCAAAATAAACTAATAATCAGAGCTGGTAATGAAACATAATAGATAAAAAGGTTTAATATATGAACTAATTTTATTTTGACAATATCATATCTATGCAGAAGATAGCCGAAAGCTATGATACCGAATACTGGAAGCAAAACCATAAATGCATTTATCATAATTTTTATTATAACAAAAACTCAAGTATTTGTACGGCTGTATTAATCAAATATAGAATGGTATAATTTAAGTATCTTAAAAAATAATTATGAAAAATATTTTGATAAATCTAAATTATTAAAAAATTAATTAATTAAATTAAAATATATGTCAAAAATAGCAATATGGGTTTTGGTAGGAATTATATTTGTCGGAGGAGGATATTATGCTTTGAATGTAGCTAAGAATTCTGATTCTAAATTACAAGATTATTCAGCAAATGAACTAGATAGTAATATTTTAATTCCTGAAAATAATAATCAGATTCAAACTCCAGAAATTATAAAACCAGAAAATATTCCTCCACAAAAAGAGAACGATAAAATCACCCTAGCTCCAGATAACAAAAAATTATCTTGTGAGTCTCAAAAAGGTACTTGGTATGAAGAGAGTAAAGTCTGCGAGATTAATTCTTTTAGTGAAAATCAATGTATAGCGAAAGGTGGAGAATGGAATGGATGCGCCTCCGCATGTAGACACGACAAAGACGCACAAATCTGCACGTTGCAATGTGTACTAACTTGTAGTTTTAGATAAAGTCTTGCGTTAGGCAAGACCTAACGCAAGATTTAACGTAACAGGAAAAATAAAAAGCCCCGTCGTTTTTAGGCGACGGGGCAAATTTTTTCAGTGAGGTTAGGTTCTTATTCTCTTAGATTTATCTTGCATAGATCAGCAAAGCAGATCGACTAATAACAAATCGGAATTATCCCTTTAGTGAAGAATACTCTTCAACCTTGACTGAAAGAATTGATTTAGGAGCCAATTATCTTATCGAGCTCCGCAATGTTTTTTGTATGCATCTTTTGAAGCATTAGCTTCATGAATTCGGCAATCTCTTTTGGGGGAATGCCCATTTTTTTTGACGCATTATGAACCTGTCTCTTGATTTCAGAGGGAACTACTCTAGATAATTCACCATCATTTTCAAGTTTGTCTTGTAAGACAATCATGGCGATTTCATTCGCCCTTGCTGCTGATAATTCTGCTGGCATAATATAAAATTTTTTGAGAACAACATTATCCTCAATCAGTATCATATCATATTAAGTTAAATTTGTCAAACATTATTTAAACCCTTGCGTTAGGCAAGACCTAACGCAAGAAGATTAATACTTTGATTCAGTGTATAATACAAGTATGATAAATACTTTTACAACAGGTTGGGGACTCGTCGTCGCCATGTATCTCCTTGCGGGGATTTTTGGACTCTTATATCGAGCAATTCTAAAAAAATTAGCAAAGAATGCAATAGTCGGAAAAGAAGGACGCGGTAGTAAAAATATAGGTAAAGGCGACCGCCTATTGAGACTCTTGATAGGAGTAGGGTTATTAGTCTGGGCAATAACCACAACCTGGAGCCCAATACTCTTATTCTTCTCCGGATTCGCAATATTTTTACCCCCACACCAAATAAGTTATGTTTTACATTTATATTCTAAAAAGTAAAAAAGATAATCAATTTTATACTGGGTCAACAAATGATCTAAGGAAACGTTTTAAAGAACATAACGATGGTAAAGTTATTTCCACAAAAGCTCGACGACCTCTTGAGTTAGTATATTACGAAGCATACAAAGCAGAGAAAGATGCAAGACATAGAGAATCAAATTTAAAGTTAAGAAGTCGAGCTTTTACGCAATTAAGAAAAAGGATTGAAAATAGTGTACAATAATTTGGTGTGGGGGTGTAGCATTATTCTCATGGTGTGGCTTCTACGCCGCAATAGGGAAAACTACCTGTCCTGTGGAATAGGATTTTATAGCATATATTGCATATAATAAATAATTAATTAAAATCTTAATTGTAAAAAACTTAAAAGTATGAGACAATTTAATTACTTATTTATAAAAAATAAATGAAAAATACAAACACAAATATAAATAATTTTGAAATTAATCAGCTATTTGAGCAATCTTTAAATGTTTTTACTCTTGATAGATTAGCAAATCATTTTGGCATACATAAAGGAACTGTAAAAAGATGGGTCCAACAAAACAAAGTACCTAAAAATTATCAATTAGATTTTTTAAGATTATTAAATGTAAAATATGAAGATAATTTTTCTATAAAAGAAAAAGATCAATATTATACTAAAGAAAATATTGCATTAGGTTGTATTAAAAAATTTAAAAAAATTATTACTGATTTAGGTATAGATGATAAAGATTATGTTTATATTGAACCTTCAGCTGGAAATGGTAGTTTTTTGAAATTTTTACCAGAAAACTCTATAGGCATAGACATAGACCCAAAAGCAAAAACTATTATTAAAGATGATTATTTAAAATGGATTCCATCTAAAAATCTTAAATATTTTGTTGTGGGAAATCCTCCATTTGGCTTAAGAGGTCATTTAGCTTTACAATTCATTAATCATTCTTACAAATTTGCTGATGTTGTTGCTTTTATATTGCCACAACTATTTAATAGTGACGGTAAAGGATCTCCTAAAAAAAGAGTTTTTGGTTACAAGTTAGCATATTCAGAAATTATTCCTCCTAATTCTTTTATATATCCAAGTGGTGAGGAAATTAAAATTCATACTATATTTCAAGTGTGGACCAAAATAAAAACAGAAAATATTAAGATCCCTGAAAGAAAAACATGTTTACAGTATATAAAAATTTATTCTTTATCAGATGGAGGATTGCCTTCTAATACAAGAAATAAAAATATGCTTTATAAATGTGATATTTATTTGCCATCTACAACCTATAAAGACATAAAACCATACCTTTCTTTTGAAGAATTACCTCAACGTAGAGGATATGGAATTGTAATATTAAAAGATAAAGAAAAAATTAAGAATTTATTATTAAATCATGATTGGGAAAAAACAGCTTTTTATTCAAGTAACTCTGCAATAAACTTACGTACAAGTTTAATTGAAGATGTTTTAATTAAAAATGGTTACTATGATTTTAATCATAAATTATTTTAAAATATGAAAATAGAAGAAATTATAAAAAATATATTAATATCACTTCCTGAAAATAGAAAACAAAAGAAAAATAATTGGGCAAAAGGTGGTAAATATGAGAATATAAAAAAATTAAATAATGATGACACTGGGGAAGTGGGAGAGTTGCTTTTAAATGAAATTTTTACAAAAAGAAGATATAAAGTTGAATATGAAAAAGCAATAACTAATAATGATAAATATTGGGATATTGTTGTAGATGACATAAAGATTGAAGTTAAAACAGCCACAATAGGTGCGTCGGCTGATACATTTCAGCATGAAAAATTTTTTAAAAATAGAAATTACGATGCTTTTATTTTTCTTGATTTTACGCCAAATGATTTATATGTCCTTATTGCAAGAAAACAAGATATAAATTGGGAAAAATTAACTAAAAGAATAGTAAATGGAGTTCATACAAGTGAATATAAATTTGATCTTTCGCTAAGTGTTCTTAAAAAAGGTATTACACCCAAGTTAAAAGATTGTTTTGTTTGCAAAATTGAAATTGAAAATGATTTAACAAATTTATTTGATAAATTTAAAAATAAATATTATAAAAATAACACGTAGAAGGATAATTTTAGATAAGTATAAAACTGCGATAAGCAAACATGAAATTAAAACTGAATATAAGATTAAAATTAGAATTAATTAAAATGCAAACCTTTAAAGAAAAAGTTTTAGATATTGTGAAAAATATCCCTCGCGGGAAAGTTATGACTTATAAAGAAGTCGCTTTGAAGGCGGGGAGCGAAGGAGCTTCTCGGGCTGTGGGATCAGTACTGAAAATGAATTATGATAAAAATATACCTTGTCATAGAGTGATCAGAAGCGATGGGCAAACAGGGGAATACAACAGAGGTAGAGAAAACAAAATCAAATTACTTAAAAAAGAAGGCGCTATAAAATAAAAAAAGCGTTCACTTGGAACGCTTTTTGGATTTAAGAAGAATGTTCTTTATTTCTTCTTCTTATTACTTTTTTTTGGACTAGTGTACTTCACCTTGGCCCACGATGGAGTTTTGGTTTTTTTGATTCCGCAACTTGCGCTACGGTTACGGGCCATACTTGACCCGGAATATTTCTTGCTCCATTCGTAACTCCCTTTTTCTGGATTTTTAAGAATACCACAACTAGTTAAAGAAATAAAAAAACCAACGAATATAAAGAACAAATACTTTTTCATGTAATGAATTTTTTTTAATGTGTGAAGAAATCTTTGTATATTATATCATATTTATATATAAAAGTCAAGTTAAATAAATTAAGATTTAAATTGATTGTGTTATAATTTAAGTATTAAAAAATTAATTTAAAATAATAATAATATGGAAACAAATTTAGTGATCTCTTATTTAGCGCAATTAATTATTGCTTTTGGTTTGATTAATGTTTGGCTTTTGCGTTTCAAAAAATCTACAGAATATCGTGGAGGTAATGCTAAAAATATGTTTGAAGAATTTAAGGTTTATGGCTTACCTAAATTTATGGTTTATATTGTTGGAGGTTTAAAAATTATAATTGCTTTAATGATGCTAGTTGGTTTCGTTTATCCTATTGTTTTAGTTCCTTTCGCATATATTCTTGTCATGCTTATGGGAGGAGCTATTTTGATGCATATTAAAGTTCGTGATAATTTTATGAAATCTTTGCCAGCAATTTCTATGTTTCTACTTGCTGTAATAGTAATTGCAATAAATAGTATTTTGTAAACTTAATAAAAAATTTTAATTAATCCCTAAAATTTAAATTTTAGGGATTTTTATGTTAAAATGTTCTTATGAGAGAAAATGATAAAGTTGTTACAAGATTTGCCCCAAGTCCTACTGGGTTTATGCATGTAGGCGGTGTTAGAACCGCTATTTTTGCTTATTTGTGGGCTAAAAAAAACAATGGAACATTTATCCTAAGAATAGAAGATACAGACAAAGAGCGTGAAGTTTCTGGTTCAATAAAACATATTGTAGAGTCTTTAAATTGGTTTAAGGTTTCTTATGATGAAGGTCCAGATAAAGGAGGCCCTTATGCACCTTATATTCAATCAGAGAGATTAGAAATATATAAAAAATATGCAAATATTCTAATAGAAAAAGGTTATGCTTATCCGGATCCTTATACTGAAGAAGAAGTTAAAATTTGGCGGAAAGAAGCTGAAGAAAATAAAAAACCTTTCCTGTATCGCGAACATAGACCAGAGAATTTTGAAACTTGGGACGGAACAAAACCTCTTCGTTTTAAAGTTCCTGAAATTAAAAGATACGAGTGGCAAGATGTAGTTTTTGATAAATTATCTGCTGGAGAAGAAGCTTTGGATGATTTTATTTTAATTAAAAGTGATGGTTATCCAACTTATAATTTCGCTCATATTGTGGATGATATTGAGATGAAAGTTACTCATGTTATGCGTGGTCAAGAATTCATTCCTTCTACTCCAAAATTTCTTTCTTTATACGAAGCTTTAGATTTAAAGCCTCCTGTGTTCGTAACCTTACCTCCGATACTAAGTGATCTCGGAACTAAAAAATTAAGTAAAAGGGATGGAGCCAAAGATATTTTAGAATATCGTGAAGAAGGATATTTACCAGAAGCTATGTTTAACTTTTTGTCATTTTTAGGATGGAATCCAGGCGGAGAAAAAGAAATTTATACAATAGAAGAATTAATAGAAGTTTTTGATATTACAAAAATTCAAAAAGGTGGAGCTAGGTGGAATGATGAAAAATTAGATTGGATTAATAGGGAACATATGAAAAAGCTCCCTCAAGAAGAAATAGAAAAAAATATTTTAGATTTACTACCAGAAAATTTAAAAAACAAAAAACTAGTTCCTCTTATTTTTGATCGTATTTCTAAGTGGAGCGATATTTCTAAAATGGTAGGAGAGGGGGAGTTAGACTTTTTTATAAAACTATCAGAATATCAAAAAGAAAATTTAATTTACAAAAATTCCACAAAAGAAAAAACAATAGAAAATTTAAAATTAGCACTTGATGCTTTTTCTAATATCAAAGAAGAAGATTTTGATTTGGAATACATTAAAAATGGAATTATGTCAATAGCTGATAAATTTGAAAACAGGGGAGAAATTCTTCATCCAATTAGATATGCATTATCCGGACTTGCTAAGTCACCAGATCCTTTTACGATAGCAGCAATTTTAGGAAAAAATGAGACAATTTTTAGATTACAAAAAGCAATACAAGATTAGTTTAGCCTTACTTGTATTTATATTGTTCTTTAGTTTTTTATATACTTCATATATTTCCGCTCAAACTAAAACCAAAGAAAGCTTAGAATCGGAAATAAATTCTAGGAATTTAGACATTGCAAATATAGAAACTCAAATTAAAAGTTTTCAATCTGAAATAAATAATTTAGGTAAACAAAAGAATTCTCTAAGTAAAGCTATAAAAGAACTTGAATTAAGCAGCAAAAAACTAGCTTTAAATATTAATTTAACTCAAAAACAAATACAAAATGCTGAATCTAAAATAGAGGAATTATCTTCTGAGATTGGAGTTAAAAACCAAGAAATAGATCTTAATACAAGCGCTTTAAAGAAAAGTTTTAGATCTATGAATGAATTAGATAATACTGATTTTTTTGTTTTGCTTTTAAATAAAAATGGCTTAACTGAAGTTTGGAATGATTTAGACAATATTATTACAATTCGTGAAAATATCCGTGAAGAAGTCGGTAATTTGAAAACGATAAAAGGAGATTTAGAAGATACTCAAAATACTACAGTTAAAGTTAAAGAAAATTTAGAGAAGTTAAAAAGAGATTTAGCTGATGAAAAAAAATTAATCGAACAAAATAAAAAAGATACGGAAAAATTATTAAAAGATACTAAAAATAATGAATCTAACTATCAAAAACTTCTCAAAGAAAAGCAAAATTTAAAAATTGCTTTAGAGAAAGAACTTCGTGAGTATGAGTCTCAGCTGAAATATATCTTGGATCCAAATTCTTTACCCGGAGCAAATGTTTTAGCTTGGCCGCTTGAGAATGTTTATATAACTCAATTATTCGGTGTTACCAGTGCATCCAAGAGACTTTATGCCTCGGGAAGTCATTCTGGAGTCGATTTTAGAGCTTCGGTAGGAACACCAGTTTTTTCTGTAGCTGAAGGAGTTGTTAAGGCTGTTGGAGATACTGATGAGACTTGCAGAGGTGCATCTTTTGGAAAATGGGTTTTTATCGAACATAACAATGGACTTGCAAGTACTTATGGTCATCTGTCTTTGATTAAAGCTACTCCAGGTCAAAAAGTTTCTCGTGGAGATTTGATTGCTTATAGTGGTAATACCGGACATACCACAGGTCCACATTTGCACCTAACAATTTATGCTAGTCAGGCTGCGAAAGTTGAAACTAAGCCAAGTAGGGCATGTGCAGGTAAAACTTTAACTCAGCCATTTGCTCCAGTGAATGCATACTTGGACCCGATGTATTATTTACCAAAATATAAAAATTAAGTTATAATAATTTTATTAGAAATAATCAAAAATTTGGAAAAATGAGAAATTTTAAAAATAAACAAGGAGGATTAGTTTACGTAATAATTGTAATTATTGGCGCATTATTATTAATGAGATATATGGGCGTAACTTTTACAGGAGTATATAATTGGTTTAGAGATTTATTAATAAGTGTTTATTAAAGCTTTATTTATTATATATAAATATAAGCCATCTCACCAAAAGATATATTGTGCGACATAGTTAATATAAAATCACCTTTAAAAATAACAAACTCAAATAATGTTTAAATTTAAAAACAAATTAAATATAATTACTCTTTCCCTACTTTTAATAAGTATTTTTTTTATTTCTAATAATAAGGTTGTCGCTCAAATAAATGAGAGAGAGGATTCACCTACCCCAATAGAGGAGACTCAAGAAATTGTAAAAGCAAAAGTCCTAGATATGAACTTTAAAGAATCAGATATAATTCCAGTTTTTAATATAGAAAATAAAAATCAAGAAATCAGAGCAATAATCCTAGAGGGAAATAATAAAGACAGGGTAGTAACCTTTAACAATGATTTCACTCCCCTTCAAGTTGGAGATATTTTTTACCTCAATCATACAACTCGCGAAGGAGAAGAATTTTTTGCGATGATGGAGCCGTACAGATTAAATATAATTTATATTTTACTTTTTATTTTCATAGTGTTGACTGTTCTAATAGGTGGAGTTCAAGGCTTGCGAGGACTTATAAGTCTTGCTCTAAGTTTTATATTAATTTTATATGCGCTCCTTCCTGGAATTTTAGCTGGCTATTCCCCTGTTTTGATTAGTATTATTGTATCTTCTTTTATAATTATTGCTGGATCATATATTACTCATGGCGTAAACAAAACTACAACTTCAGCAGTTTTAGGAATGATTACAACTATTATTTTTACTGGAACACTTGCTTATTTTTCGGTTGAATATGGAAAATTTACTGGTTACGATAACGAAGAAGCTGTCTTCTTGAATAGAAATTTTGCAGGAGAAATTGATTTAGTTGGAATATTGATAGGTGGAATTATGATAGGTCTTTTAGGAGTGCTTTATGATATAGCTATTAATCAAGCTATCTTTGTTGAAGAGTTGCATCATATAGCTCCACACATAAAAAGAAAGAAAATTTTTAAAAGGGCAATGCGTATGGGTCGGGAACATATAGGAGCTTTAGTTGATACTTTAGCTATTGCTTATGCTGGTGCTTCTCTCCCACTCTTGCTTCTTTTTTCAAATTCCACAAACATAGAATTAATTTTAAATCGTGAAATTTTTGCCACAGAAATAGTTCGTATTTTAGTTGGTAGTATTAGTTTGATCCTTGCAGTACCTATAACTACTTATATCGCTACCCTACTTTTAATGAAAAAAGATGAGCGAGAAGTGAACGAAGAAATCCTCAAAAAAGAAGAAGAAAATTTAAAACATCATAAGCACAGTCATTAAATCTATTTTATAAAAAAACTACAAAGGGTAACCCTTTGTAGTTTTTTGTTTAATTAATTACAAGAAGATGATTTAGAATAGCCGGCTTTTATTGCTTCTTCTTCATTAGAGAAATATATTCTATTTTCTTCTTTTATACTTTTTCCAGCAGAACAACCAAATGGATAGTACTTACTTCCTCTTTTTGAAGCAAAATACTCTTTACCATTCAAATCTACCCCTTTAAACTCGTATTTTTGCTCTAAAAGCTCGTTTTGAGTTGATTTAATAACATTAGCTTCTTGACTTGAAAACCCTATATTTGAGTCATTTTTAACCTCTTTTACGGACATTCTACCTAGCTCAAAAGACCCTAAACCAACTAAAATAATAACTAAAATTATTAATATATTTTTACCTTTTTCACTTTCTAAAAAATACTTGATTTTTTCCATAAAATGGTTTATAGTTATTTATACATTAATTTTAACATTAAATTTAAAAAAATAATATGGCACATAGGAAAGCCGGCGGAACCGCCAAAAACTTAAGAGATTCGAATCCAAAGTACCTAGGTACTAAACTTGCTGATGGTCAAAGAGCAAAATCTGGAGACATTATTGTTCGCCAAAGAGGAACTGTAATCTTAGCTGGAAATAACGTAGGTATAGGCAAAGACCATACATTATTTGCTTTAAAAGAAGGAGTTGTTAAATTCGGATCAAAAAGAAAAACTTCATTTAATAACAAAACTGTTGTTAAAAAAGTTGTAAACGTAAATTAAATAATATAAAAAACCTCCCGTAAAAAGGAGGTTTTTTATATGTTAGTTATTTTGTATTTCTAGAGACAAGAAGGATTTGATTTCATTTATTTCTATTGGGACTTCTACTTTACCTGTTTCTTTAATTGGTTTATCTAATTTAATTATAGATTCATCTATGTCTATATGATGTTGTTTTTTTAATTCAGAAACAATTTCTTTAGAATGAATTGACTTAAATAGATGACCTTTTTCGTTTGCTTTTTCTTTAAAGATTATAATCTTACCTTCTAATTCTTTAAGGTTTTTAATAAGCAAATCTTTTTGAACTTGTTTTTCTACTATAATACCTTTTTGTTTTAATTCTAGTTGCTTAATAGCTTTAGGGCTACCTTTTATAGCTAATTTATTAGGCAATAAAAAATTTAAAGCATAACCGTCATTTACTTCTTTCACTTCATTTTTTCTACCAACCCTAGGGACATCTTTTAAGAATATAACTTTCATATCAATAATAAATTAAATTTATAATACCGACTTAATTATCTTTATTCCAATTAAGTAATTCTGAAACTGCTTTCTCTAATTGTAAATCATTTTCATCTTCTCCTCTGTCTACTACGATATCAGGGGTGACTCCCTTATTTGTAATAGAACTTCCTTTAGGTGTTAACCAATTAGCTACAGTTATTTTTAAGCGAGTGTCTTTTGTGATATCAACAACTTCTTGAACTGATCCCTTGCCGTAACTTTGCTTGCCTATAATTTTAGCTTTTTTATAATCTTGCATAGATCCTGCTAGAATTTCTGAAGCTGAAGCTGAACCTTCATCAATCAAAATAACAAATTTTAAGTTTTCATTGAAAATGTCATAACCATAACTATCAAATTTTTCTTGCTCTTTTTTGCCACCGTAATCTTCTATTAATACTATTTCTCCGGAAGGTAAGAACCAAGAAGCTATATCAACAGCAGATTCTAAGTATCCACCTGGATTACCTCTAAGGTCTAACAATAATTTATCTGAATTTGCTTTAGAAAATTCGCGCATTGCATTTCTGAAAAGCTTTGTAGCATTTGCATCAAAACTATAAAGTCTGACTACAAAAATTCCATCTTTTCTAAGTTCTGTTTCTAAAGAAGGTACATTTATAATATCTCTAGTTATTGTTATTTCTCTCGGTTTATTTTCTCCTTCTCTGTATATAGAAAGTTTTACATTAGTTCCCTTCTCTCCTCTTATTAATTTGATAGCTTCTTCTATAGACAAATCATTGGTTAAAGTTTCGTCAATTTTTAATACCTTATCTCCAGATTTAATACCAGCTTTATAAGCAGGAGTATTTTTTAAAGGAGCAATTACAGTCAAAACACCTTCTTTCATGCCAACTTCCATACCAACCCCACTAAAATTACCGGAAATATCTTCTTCAAAGCTTTTTGTTTCTTCTGGGGTAAAAAAAGTACTGTATGGATCATTTAAAGAACCTACTAATCCTTTTATCGCACCATAAAGCCTTTCTTGATTATCTGTCTCGCTAGCATTTGGATATTTCTCGTCAATAATATTCCAAGCATGCCAAAAATCTGTTAAATCAGCTTGACCTGTATAAACAACAGGAGTTTTTTCTTTTTTTAATCCTCCAACATAAAACCCAATAGCAAATATTAAAAAACCTACTAAAATATAATTCCTATTTTCTTTAGATTGAAAAAAATTAAACATATTAACTTTTATTTATTAGATGTAAATTTTCTGAGAAATTTTCAAAAGCTTTTTTGAAGCTATCATTTTTCTTCATATTTCTAAGCAAGATACTTAAATAGATTAAAACAAAACCAGTAATAACGAATAAAATATTTTTAATAAAAGAAGGGATACCTAAATAAGGCAAGATCATTGTCCAAATTCCCGTGTATAAAAGTAATTTTGATATTTGCATTATCTAATTATATAAAAGAAAAAATTATAAGGCAATTGACGTAAAAGAGCTTGCTGTTTCTAATATTTTTGTATCTTTATAAAAGAATGTAAGATTTAAAAACATTAACATAAATACTACTGTTAAGACACCAAAAGTTCTAGTTAAAATAAAAGAATGTGAGATTTGAGATTTTATTAAATAAATAATAAAAACAAAGCTTATAAAAGAAAGTATGATTAGAAACATATTATTTGTAAATTTATTAGGAGAAGTTAATACTAAATTTAATTTGTTTTTTATCTTTGTTATTAATTGATTATCTTGCAATTTATTTAAATCTTTAAAAACAGCCAAAACTGGCTCTGATTCAATTGCTCTTTGTATATCTTTATTTTCACTTGTATTAATAACAACAGGAGAATTTTCTTTCAGAACTTTTAAGACTTCTTTAGTTTCTTCTTTTTTAACTACAGTTTTCGGGGTAGTTTTTTTAATTGGTTCTGTTTTAACCAAAACATCTTCTCCTAAAACATTTGTAGGGGTTTGAATATTTTCTATATTCTTATTAGTGTTAATTTGATTTGAATTTGTATTTATTGCTACAGTTTGAGGTTTACCAAAAAATTGAACCACAAAAACAGCACTACGACCTTCGTAGACACCTGAAGCGACAGCAATGCCTATTTCAGTGTATTCCTTTTTAACAATATTGGCTCTATGGGTTGGTGAAGCCATCCAAGCGTTTGCTACATCGATAGATTCAAAAAAATTAACAGCTAAATTCTCACCAGCCTGTGAGTATTTATAACCAGCTTGTTCCAAAAAATACCATGGGGTTTTACCATCTGGAGTATTATGAGAAAAATATCCACGACTTGCCATATCGTTGGCTTTAAGTTGAGCGGCATTAACTAAAAGCTGGTTCTCTGTTAAAATTGGAGCATTATTTTGCAATCTTTGTTCGTTTGTTAAAGAAGTTAAAACACCAGGTAAAACGGCAGATAAGAAATTGGTTCTATTTAAAATAAATAAAGTTTGAAATAAAAATAAAATTTCAATTGCTATAACTAGAGACAATAAAGAAAGAATAGATTTCTCTTTAAAAAAGTGAGGATGATGATTGTTGCCTTCATGGGGCACAAAATGATTTTTTAAATTATTTAAAAATTTCTTCACAGTAGCATTATATAACAATTTAAAAACACGGTCAAGAGGCCGTGTTTTTAAATTTAGCTTTATTTTATAAAGTTATTATGGAAGTTGAGGAACTTCTAATTTCAAATCAGCACATTTAATCATGTTGATTTTCCATTTTGTAGTCTTGTAAACGTTACCTGTTCCCTTTCCACTCTTTAGTCCAAACGGAGCCCAAGGAGTTAAGACATCAGTTCCGTATTTTTCTTGGAAAGCTATAACTGCATTTCTTGTAGTTCTACCAAATTTTCCATCCACTACTAATTTTAATCCTAATTCTTCATTCAAGAAAGTTTGTAACAACTTAACTTGTTCAGGATTATTTTTCTTTCCAAAGTACAGGAAGTCGTTTAAGTAAATTGTACTACATGAAGTTGCTCCTAAAACCTCACCTTTTGGAGTTTCTGTAGGAGTTGTTGGTGATGGGGCTGGTGTTTCTGTAGAAGCTCCTAAAACTTGACCACCACTAGATCCAGATCCACCTGAGTGAACAAAGAATCCAACATCATCATTTCTAAATTTACAAGTTTTTATTGTACCTTCTGTTATGTTTACAGCTTCACAATTTTCAGTTACTTTGTAATATCCTTCTGTTACTGGTTCAGAAATTTGATAAGTACCTAATTCTAAAATAACAGTCTTACCTCCTGACATTTCGTCTTCATCTGATTCAAAAGGAATTGGTTCACTATTGTTTATAGTAAATCCTGCGAAATCAGAAACAGTAAGTTCTTTACCGTCATCATTTACTACAATTTTTTCTATTACCAAAGTTCCTGTTTTACGAGTATTTACAAAAGTACAAGTAACATCTTCACCATTTTGCAATGAAAGATATACACCATTTTCTGTTTCTTCTGTTTTAACAGAACAAGAAATATCTGTTAAATTCCATTCAGGTAATAAATCTTCAGTTAAAGTATAACTTCCGGAATTCAAAGTAATAACTTCTGATTCACCCATAGCTTGATAATCTTGTTCGTAGATTTTTGATTCTTCTTCCATCATTTCAGGAGCTTCTGTTGTGATTGCAATCTCTTCTTCAGTGTCTTCTCCTATTAAGTTAAAATTGAAAGTTTCTTCTAAAGTACCCATCCAAGCATTATTAACCACTTTTTTTATTATAGTTAATTTTGCAGGTTCGTCATCATTAGTAATAGTACAAACCCAAGCTTGTTGATCTGAAACTGTAATATTACCATTTGTTAGTGTATTTTCTCCATCTGTACAACTGATAGTTGTTGTATAACCACTTAATTCATTAGGATTATCTTCGGAAACAACATAAGTTCCTGGTGTAAAAAATTCAGAAATACCACTAGCTACTGATTCACTTACAGACATAGGTGTTTCTTCTGTTGTTGTACCTGATACATTAAGAGGAAAATCACTTAATACGAAATCTCCTCCGTTATCATTAGGTAAATTTTTAACTACAGTTATAGCACCTTTACCTGCAGGAATATCACTATTTGTGATTGTACAAACTATGTTACTGTTGCTTGTTAATACTGCATTAGTACAGTTAGCACTATATGATATAGCATAAGCTCCTTCTGGGATAACTTCTGTAATTGTATAAGTTCCAGGATCTACAGAAATAATATTTTGACCTGTTAAATTATTTTCGTCATCACTATCTGTAAAAGCAATAGCTTCGCCTCCGTTAACTTGGAAAGAGAAATCTGTAGCGATAGCTTCTCCATCGTTAGGATTTGTAACGATTTTATTTATTGTAAGAGTTCCTTTTTTTTGTTTGTTAGTTATTGTTACAACTGTATTTTGATTTGCAACTACTTCTACTTGAGCGCCTGCTGTTTCAGAGTCAGAGTCATTAGAGAAAGAAACAAATTCATAATTACCATTTACTCCTTCTGTAACTGTGTAAGTTCCTGGAGTTAAATTTGTATAAGTATATGAAATATTTTCACTTACGTTTTGAGTATTTCCACCGTTTAGCATTACAGAGAAAGATTGATTATCTGATACTTCGGTAACACCGTCTGGTTTTAGAACATTTTTATTTACAGTTAGACTTCCTGTATTATTGATAGTTATTTTCCAAGGAATAGTCCATCCACTTGTGTTGTTTGCAGAATCAGTAGCTTTGACATGCCAGTAGTAAATACCTTCTGGAGTACCTGGAGTTGGTATTTCTGAACTAGTTAAAGCTCCTGAAGTGTATGCAGGACTTGTAAATGATCCATCCATATTTGTAGCCATTGAAAGAGCTGATTGATACATATAAGTTACAGGACTTGCCCAACTTACAACATCAGACCAATCTATCAGAGTTTGCTCAGCTGTAGTTCGAACAGAATTGTCAGCTGGAGTTAAGTGAGTAGGTAAATCAACACAAGTCTTATTCCAAACGATTACGAATTTATCAGTTTGTAGATTTGTAAAACTTGGAGTGGTTAGGGATGGAACAGCCAAAGTAGCATCATTTAAAGTATCTCCTGTTGTATAGCCTGTTAGAGCATACATCATTGGTGAGACACATGCAGTTCCAGTATTTTCATAAGTACTATAATCAGCTCCTGTAGTCATATCTGCAGTAGTAGCTTGATATGGATTTGGGTTATTGAAACCAGTAGAACTTAGATTATAGTTACCTGTGCCAGAACCTATATTAGTAGCATTCCATGTTGCAGTCATAGGGAAAGAAGCATTATTAGTATTTTCTGGTGTAGCTGGTACTCCATTGATGTATTTTACAATAGTAACTTTAGCTGTAGTTGGAGCAACAGGTATTAAATCTCCACTTATCAAAATACCATCAACACGAAAATCTTCAGTATTTTGATTTGCATCAACCTTAAAACGAAGTAATAAATTTTTATTGTTTAATATGTTATCTGTAAATGCAGATTGAGTAGACCAATTATTATCAATATCTAATGCATGACTTTTTAAAGTAGTCCATCCTGAATTATCACTACAAAAGATTCCATTACCAGCTTCTTTAATTTGAACTAATCCAAAATCATTATTATTCGCATTACTATCACCTCTCCAATAATAAGAAAGATTTACATTATTATATCCTGTAGTATCTATAGTTTTACAAAAATAACCATCTTGGCCTAATGCCATAGCAAATCTACCACCATTAGGACTTACAGAATCATTGTTATTACCATTTGAACCAACTCTTATTTCTGCATCATCGCCACTGTTTCCTCCATCGGACCAACTATTCCATGATATTGGGTCCATATCATTACCTAAGTTATTATCACCAAAACTCTCTGAGAAAATTGTTACTGGAGCAGCATTTGTTTGGTTGATTGGTAAAATTAGAGCTCCGAAAACTAAACTAAAAACAAGAAAACCTGATAAATATTTTTTCATATAATTTTTAATTAATTTAATAAAAACTGATTAATGTTAATAAAGGACCTTTTATCGAAATTAAAAGACTATTTACCTTATTAATATATAACTTTTTATTAAAAATGTCAAAAATATGTTTTTGTATATTTTTTGTAAAAAATTAAGTTTTATTCAAAATATTCTGGAGTATTTTGATTCATCCATTCTAGAATTTCTCGCATAGCAGACGAAGCTCCTACTCCAGCATTAGAAGGTCCTGACTCCATCATCAAAGCAAAAGCATATTTTGGATTTTCATAAGGGAAAAATCCTATAATCCAAGAATTAACTCTAGTTTTAGAAATACCTAATTGAGCTGTACCTGTTTTTGCTGCAACTTCTACAAAAGGAAAATTAAGTCCTGACGCTGTACCATAAGTTACTGTTTCTCTCATACCTTCGTGTATAATTTTTAAATGTTCTTGATTTAAATCTATTTTACTTTTTTGAGTATTCATTGATTCATCATTTAATATTAAATGCGGTGTAACAAAAGTTCCTCCATTAGCTAAAGCTGCTGTAGCTCTAGCCATCTCAAGTGGAGTTACTTGGAAGCCATATTGTCCGATAGAAGTATGAAAAGTATTACCTATACGCCAAGCTTCTCCTTTGAAATTTTTACTTTTCCAGTCTGGATTTGGAATAACGCCTTCTTTTTCTTGAGGTAAATCTATACCTGTTTTTTCACCAATTTTAAACATACGAGCATATTTTTCTAAATTTAAAATACCCATACCTTTTTGATCTCCAAAACCTCCACCAATGCTATAAAAATAAACATCAGAGGATACAGCGATAGCTTCTCTCATATCAGTCCAACCATGCGCTTTCCAGTCTTTAAATATAGTAGGTTTGCTAGGATCATAAGGATTTGGAATAGAAATAGAACCTGCAGAAAAAATTTCTTTATTAGGAGAAATAATATTTTCCATCAAAGCACCTAAAGCAAAGAAAGGTTTTACTATGGATCCAGGAGTATAAAGTCCATTTGCAAATCTATTTAAAAATAATTTTCTTTTATCATTTAAATAACCATTGATTGATTGCCCATCTTTACCTTCAGATAATATTTGAGAATTATATTCCGGAAAACTTACTGCTGTTAAAATTTCTCCATTATTAACATCTAAAATAACCCCTGCTCCACCAGTAAAATTATGATTATCTGCTAGTTTTTGCATAGCACCGTAAACTGCTTGTTGTAATTTAGCATCGATGGTTGTCACTAAGTCAGGCCCTCTTTTAGGAGGATTTATAACATTAAAAGAATGCAGATTACCCCTTGCATCTACTTCTACGAGCCTTGAGCCGTTTTCTCCTTTTAATCTATCTGAATATTGTTTTTCTAATCCTTCTTTACCTATAAAATCTGTTTGCCAAAACTTACCACTCTTGTCTTTTGTAGGCGAAGTAACATATCCAACTAAATGAGAAAATCCTGGGTTTAAATATTCTCTGAAAGAAAGAGAATCTTCGCTTTTACTTAAATCAAAATCAGATATTAAATTATCATTTTTTTTGTTCCAAGCAAGCTCTACTCCTCTACGGTCATAAATAATTCCTCTGTCTGCAAAAATAATATCTTTATTTAATTTATTATTTTCACTTCTCTCTAAAAAAGCTTCCCCTTTTTTTATTTGTAAATTAAATAATTGGAAAGTAAAAATGAAAACAATACTCACAAAAAAAGTAGCTATAAAATAAATAGTTCTTTTTGAGATAGGTTGTTCTAGTCTACCTTCAAATTGCTGAGTATCAAAATTGTTTAAGTTTGTAGAATCTAAAAAGATTTCATCTGGGTCCACAGAATTTCTTAATTTAATTTTATTTTTTTTAAAAATTCTAATAATCATTATTTAAATTTATTCCAAATTTTATAAATTATATAAAACAAAATAATTAATATTAATATATAATATATAAAAATATTATTAAAAATAAAAGCTAACAATCCAAAATAATAGTATTTTAAATAAATTAAAACATTTTTAACTTCTTTTTTATTTTCTTCTAAGGTTTGATTATTTATTCTTTCTTCAAAAACAAAAATTTGATTTTGAGCTTTATCTTTTTGAATCAAAAAAGAAAATAATTGATTTTTTCTAAAAACTTCAGATTGCAAAAAGTAGTTATCTAATTTACCTTTAAATGGTATTTTATTTAAAAATTCGTTTGTGATTATTTTGATATTGTTGGTGTTTTTATTGTTTTCTTCTGCCAAAGAGTAAAAAGGTGATGATAAAGATATTAAAAATAAAATTATTAAAATTTTTTTCTTCATTTTATGAATTCTCTATTTCGTTTATATCTTCTTCTAATTTTTCTAAACCTTCTTTTAGATTATTAAAACCTGGCATTTCTTCTACGGTTGTAATACCTAAAAATGACAATAAATCAAAAGTAGGTTTATATATAAAACGCCTAGAATCATTTTTATCAGCTATTTTCTCTATCAATCCTCTAATTGATAATATTCTTAAAGTAAAATTTGAATTTACACCACGAATATAGTCTATTTCGCTTCTAGTTGCTCCATTTTTATATAAAATAATAGATAAAGTTTCAAGACTTGCTTTAGATAAATCTCTATTTAATTCTTCTTTTTGAATCTTTTCTATTAAAGAAGAAGTTTCAAGAGATACAACTAAAAATACTTCATCTTCTTTTTCCATTAAACTAATACCTCTGTTTTCCAGTGAGGATTTTAATTTCTTTAAAGATTCTATTATTACTTCTTCTTTTTCCTCTAAAATTTGAGCTAATTTTTTAATTTTTATTGGCTCTCCTTTGAAAAATAAAACGCTTTCAATTTTTTGTTCTAAATTATTCATTTTTTATTTTATAAATTATTTTTTTCTATTAAAATATCTTCGAAATGATTGTTTTGCACGACACTTAGAATACCTTCTCTTGCTAATTCTAGTATAGCTAAAAATCCTACAATTGCATAAACTCTTTCTTCCTTAGAAGCTCCTTGTCCAGCAAAATCCTTAAAAGACAATTTAAGACTATTCTGTATTCTAACTTTCAATTTATCTATCATTTCTTCTAAAGAAATAACTTTTTTAACTGAAACTTCAGGATTTATACTTTTTTTAGGTATTTTATTTAATAATTCACTAACTAAAAACATCATTTTCTCTTGAGTTATTTCATTATCAGGTAAAAATATAACATCATAATTTTTTCTTTCTTCCGGAAAAAAAAGAATTCTTTTACCAAATTTTTCTTTTATGTTAATAGATAGATTTGAGTAATATTCATATAATTTTAATCTATCTTGCAGATTTTTAATATCAGTCTGTTCTTCTTCTGTAAGATCAAGGCTTGGTAATAAAGATTTTGATTTGATTAAAATTAATGTTGAAGCAACTAATACAAAATTTGAAATTAAGGAAGGATGGATGTTATTAGAATTAACATATTTTAAATAATCTTCTGTTATTAAAGAAAGAGATATATCATTTATAAAAAGCTTACGATCTTCTATCATAGACAGTAATACAGAATAAGGGCCACTGAATTGGTCTGTTTTAATAAAAAAATCCTCTGTATGATAGTTTTCCATATAGCTATTTTAACATTTTTTTACCTTAAAAGCATTAAAACCTACTTGTGTTATAATATAAAAATTATCCTTAAAATTTATAAGAAAATGCAGAAAAATAAAATTAAACTCTCAAGAGATATTATACCTATAAAATATGACATAAACTTAAAACCTGATTTAGAGAATTTTGTTTTTTCTGGTTTTGAGATAATTTATTTAAATATTTTAAAAGAAACTAAAAATATAACTTTACATAGTAAAGATATTGATATAGAAACAGCTTCTATTGAAATAAATAAGAACAAAATTTTTGCAAACAAAATAGATTACAACATAAAAAATGAAACTGTAAATTTTACTTTTAAAAATAAAATTCCTAAAGGTAAGTATAAATTAAATCTAAGTTTTGCTGGAATATTAAATGACAAAATGCGTGGTTTTTATAAAAGTAGCTATCAATATAATGGAGAGAAGAAATATCTCGCTACTACTCAATTTGAAGCAACTGATGCAAGACGTGCTTTCCCTTGTTTTGATGAACCAGAACAAAAAGCTGTTTTTAATGTGTCTTTAGTAATCCGCAAAGAACATACAGCTATATCAAATACATTACCTATATCAATCAAAGAACACGATCCAGGATATCAAGTAATATCTTTCTCTCCGACTCCCATTATGTCGACTTATCTCCTAGCTTTTATTGTTGGAGATTTTGATTTTATAGAAGGAAAAAGTAAAAATAATGTCAGCATAAAAGTTTATGCAACCAAAGGTAAAATTAATCAAAGTAAATTTGCTTTAGAAGTAGCAATTAAAACTTTAGATTTTTTTGAAGAATATTTTGATATCAAATATCCTTTGCCTACACTAGATATGATAGCAATACCTGATTTTTCAAGTGGAGCTATGGAAAACTGGGGAGCTATTACTTATCGAGAAAGTGCTTTGCTTGTAGATGAAGAAAATTCTTCTGTTACCAACAAACAATGGGTAGCGCTCGTTATAGCCCACGAAATAGCTCATCAATGGTTTGGAAATTTAGTTACTATGCGCTGGTGGACGCATTTATGGCTGAATGAAGGTTTTGCTTCTTATATTGAATATTTAGCTGTTGATAAAATTTTCCCAGAATGGAATATTTGGAATCAATTTGCAAACCATGATTTAGGTGTAGCTTTAAAATTAGACTCTTTATACAATACTCATCCGATTGAAATCGAAGTTCATCATCCAGACGAAATAGGAGAAATTTTTGATGAAGTTTCTTATTCAAAAGGAGCTTCAGTTATTCGTATGCTGGCGGATTATTTGGGAGAAGAAAAATTTCGCGATGGATTAAGATATTATTTAAAAAAACATAGTTATAAAAATACTGAAACAGAAGATTTGTGGCATGCTTTTCTAAAAGTAAGTAAAATTCCTGTTGCTAATATTATGAAAAACTGGACCCAAAAATCTGGCTACCCTCAAATTAGTCTAAAATTACAAAAAAATAAAATTCAAATTAGTCAAAAGAGATTTTTTGCTCACCCAAAACATAATACAAACACTTTATGGCAAGTTCCTATCAATTTCCAAATTGGAGAAAATATAGATCAAATTTTATTGACTAAAAAAACTGACTTTATTCCTTACAATAATAATGAAATATTGAAATTAAATATAAATGAAAGTGGTTTTTATAGAACTTCTTATGATTTTAATTTACTTAATTTATTAAAAGATAAAATCCAAAATCAAGAATTCTCTCCCATTGATAGATTAGGAATTGTTAGAGATTTATTCGCTTTAGCTGAAAACGGAACTACAAGCATAGTAGAAGTATTGGAGTTTTTGGAGAATTATAAAGACGAAGATAATTATATTGTTTGGCTTGAAATAATTTCAGGACTTAATAGAGTTTCTCAAATCTTTGCAAAAACTAAACACGAAAAGAAATTAGAAATTTATCAAATAAATTTATTAAGTAAAATAAAGAATAAAATTTCTTTTGAAAAATTAGAAAAAGAGGATCATTTTACTTCTCTACTTCGTCCCCTTATTTTAAACAAATTAGCATCTTTAGGAGATAAAAAAGTTATAAATTTTGCAAAACAAGAATATAAAAAAATTAAAAATAAAGAAAAAATAAATACTGATATTAAAGGTTTTATTTATAATACAATAGCTATAAATGGTGGAGAAAAAGAATACAAAGAGCTAATTAAAAACTATAAAAATGAAAATATGCATGAAGAGAAAAATCGTATTGGGTATGCTTTAGCAGAATTTAAAAATAATAAAATACTTTGCGAAGTAGTAAATTTTGCTTTTTCAGAACATGTACGTTCTCAAGATACTGTTGGTATGTTAACAAGTTTAGCGCAAAATCCTATTGGTCGAGATATTTGGTTTAAATCTTTAAAAATAAATTGGCAAACTATTTTAAATAGATATGGTGACGGAGGGTATACTTTAGGAAGACTAATTAAAGGCATAAGCCCAACTGCTGAAGAAAAACATATTAAAATTCTTAAAAATTTATTCAAAGATAAAGATCCAAAAACAGCAAAAAGATCCCTAGAACAAGTTTTAGAAAGAATGGAAATAAATAATTTGCTTTTAAAAAGAGATTCTAAAAAACTTGATAAATTTCTAAAAAAGTATATATAATAATAATATGAACGGAGATTTAACCATCATATTAATAACTATGTTTTGTGCTATATCATTATATTTCATAAATAAATATTCTTATTTTGAATATATTGATATAAATTTAACTAAGAAAAAGCAAGAAGATTTAGAACATTTAAATTCTGAAATAGAAGAATTGAGTCAAAAAATGGTTTTAAATAAAAATGATAGATATGATGATTTAACCAAAATAGAAGGCATTGGTCCTAAAATTCAAGAACTTTTATACAACAAAGGTATCAAAACCTATGAGACTTTAGCTTATACTTATATAGCTGACCTACAAATGATACTAGATCAAGCTGGAAATAGTTTCAATATGGCAAACCCTAAAAACTGGCCTATGCAAGCAAAACTAGCGTATGAGGGTAAATGGTATGAACTTGAAGATTATCAAGATAGTCTTTATAAGAACATAAATCTAGAACTGGATTCAAAATAAAACAAAACCCATAGGAAATTCCTATGGGTTTTGTTTATGCTACTTGATTTATTTTAGCGGCAAGGATGTAGTCATTCTCAGATAGTCCACCTATTGAATGTGTATAGAGAGTTATTAAAACTCTATTCCAAGAATGCATTAGTATATCCGGGTGATGACCTTCAGTTTCTGCCAAATCTCCTACTCTGTTTACAAATTCTAAAGCTTCTACAAAATCTTTAAATTGAAATTCCCTAGAGATTTTGAAAACTTGCGAATGTCCGACATTCGCAGTTTTTAAAAGTTCCCAACCTTTGACATCAACCATATATTCTTCTGCTCGTTCGAGATCAAAAGGCTTTAAGTTTTTATCTTCGCAAGGTATGCATTTTCTTTTAGAAAGTTCCATTAGTTCTTTTTTAGATTTATACCTAATTCATTAAGTTGATTATCTCCTGCTTCACTAGGAGCGCCCATCATTAGATCCCTACCTTCTCCTGTTTTAGGGAAAGCTATAACTTCACGAATATTTGGCTCATTTTGAAGCAGCATAACAATACGATCTACACCTTGAGCGCAACCCCCATGAGGAGGAGCTCCGTATTCAAAAGCCTCAAGCATATGACCAAAACGAGCTTCGATTAATTCTTTTGATAATCCTAAAATCTCAAAAATTTTATTTTGTAAATCTCTCTCATGGATACGAATAGAACCTCCTCCTAATTCATAACCATTAAGCACAATATCATAAGCATTAGCACGAGCTTTTAATGGATCAGAATCAAGTAAATGCAAGTCTTCATCCAAAGGTCGAGTAAAAGGATGGTGCACTGCTCCGATTTGACCTTCCGAATTTTTCTCAAACATAGGAAAATCAACAACCCAACAAAAAGCAAGCAAATCAGGATCATTCTTGTCTTCTCTTAAATCTGGTTTATCATTACCGTATTTTTCCATAGATTCTTTATATGTTATTCTAGGAAAAGGAATTTGTTGAATCTTTTTATTTGGATACAAAGTTTTTACCATTTTAATAAACATATCTTCAGTATAAGAAATTATTTCTTCTTGATTAGTGAAAGATAATTCATAATCAAGTTGAGTAAATTCAGGCTGTCTATCTCCGCGAGTATCTTCATCACGCATACATTTTGCAATTTGGAAATATTTTTCAAAGCCTGCCACCATAGCAAGTTGCTTGAATTGTTGTGGAGATTGAGGTAATACATAAAATTTACCTGGTTCTAGGCGAGAAGGCACTAGATACTCTCTCGAACCTTCTGGGGTACCTTTTGTCATTATCGGAGTTTCAATATCCAAAAATCCATTTTGATGCATATGATCTCTAAAGAAAGAAATTATTTTGTCTCGCATACGTAAATTGTTTTGCATTCTTGTTGTGCGTAAATCTAAATACCTATATTTCATACGGACTTCTTCGTTCACAGCTATCGTATCTTCATCTACCAAAAAAGGAGTTGTTTTAGACTCATTTAAAACTTCAATATTCAAAACCTCAAGTTCTAGCTCTCCGTTTAAAACTCCAGCTTTTTTATTTCTCTCTGGTCTTTCATTTACTTTTCCAGAAACTTTTACCACCCATTCTGGACGAACTTGTTTACCTATTTCCATAGCTAAACTTCCAGGCAAAATAACTCCTTGAACAAGGCCTGTCATATCTCGAAAATCCATAAAAATCATTTTTCCTTGATCTCGGCGGATATTAACCCATCCAGCAATAATAACTTCTTCCCCTATTTTTGTATTTAAATCTTTTATATATGTTCTGTTTTGCATAATATTTAATAAACATTAACTCCTAATTTTTCTCGTACTTCTTGCATTTTTTTATTTGCTTTTGCTTTCATTTTTTCTCCTCCAGATTTTAGAATTTCTAGTGCTTCGTCCATATGCTCTTCCCAGTATTTTCTTCTCTCTCGCATAGGTTCTAAAAGTTTTTCAATATCTTCGAGCAATTCTTCTTTTAAATCTTTATACTTACCTTTTTTTTCTTCATAAAGAACTTTTAATTCTTCTTCATTTCTTAACAATTTATGAATATTATAAACATTTTCTGGAATTCCTTCTCCTGAATCAGTCACAATACCCATAACAGCTTTTTTAATTTCTTCTGTTGTTCCGAATAAAGGAATTATATTTCCATAACTCTTACTCATCTTTTGACCATCAGTCCCAGGCACGATAGAAACATTTTCTAATATTAAAGATTCCGGTAATTTAAAAGTCTCTCCATATTGATTGTTAAATTTAAGTGCTATATCACGAGCAATTTCTATGTGTTGCTTTTGATCTTGACCCACAGGAACAACATCTGCATCATAGAGCAAAATATCAGCAGATTGTAATACTGGGTAATTAAAAGTTCCTACTGAAATTTCTTTATTCTTCGCTTCTGCATCCTTGAAAGCATGCGCTCTCATAAGATAAGGCATGGTAACCAAAGTATCAAAAATCCAAGCTAACTCAGTGTGCTCTGAAATATCGGATTGCTTATAAATAGTGACTTTTTTTGGATCAAGCCCAATAGCTAAATAATCAAGCAAAACATTTTTAATATTTTCACTCATTATTTTTGGGTCACGTAAAGTATGTAATGCATGATAATCCGCTATAAAAATATAACTTTCATATTCGTCTTGAAGGTCTACAAATTGCTTCATGGCTCCAAAGTAATTCCCAATATGAGGGAGGCCTGAAGGTTGTATTCCAGACAATAATATCTTTTTTGACATAGCTAAATAATACCATATTTAAAGGTTTTTAAACAATCCACAAGTTAATCACAAACTTAACCACAAAATCAAGAATTTACTAGTTTATTTCTTTTTTATACTTGTTAAAATATATCTATGTCTAAAGAGAAACAAAATAGAAATTGGAATAGTGTTAGAATTCCTCCTCAACATTTGGACGGAGAAAAAGCTGTTTTAGGTTCTATACTGCTTCGCAAGGATAGTTTAAGTGAAATTGAAGATCTTATAATCCCTGATTCGTTTTATGCAGAAAAACATAAAAAGATTTTTGACGCGATGCTTGAACTTAACAGCAAACACGAACCTATTGATATTTTATCTTTATCTACAAAATTAAATGAAAGAGGAATTTTAGATTCTATCGGAGGAAATCAATATTTAACCGAATTAGTAAATTCTGTTCCTGCTTCAACTAATGTAAAGCATTACGCACAAATAGTTCAAAAAAAATATATTTTGCGAGCTTTAATAGAAGCTGCGGATTTCGTTTCTGAGATCGCTATGCAAGATGGAGAAAACCATATGGATGATATTTTAGATTTAGCTGAAAAGAAAATTTTCTCAGTTATTTCTCAACCTAAAAATCAAAAATATGTAAGCATGAAAGATGCTTTACCTGAAGCTTATGAAAGACTTGAAAAATTACACGAAAATAAAGGCATGCTTCGCGGAGTACCTACAGGAATTCGTGATTTGGATGAAATGCTATCTGGACTTCAACCTTCTGATTTAATTATTTTAGCTGCCCGTCCTTCCGTTGGTAAAACTACTCTAGCCTTAGACATGGCTCGTATGAGTGCTACAAATTATGATAAATCTGTTTTAATTTTCTCTCTTGAAATGTCCTCTCAGCAATTAGTAGACAGAATGCTATCAGCAGAATCTAAAGTTAATGCTTGGAATTTGCGTACAGGTAGAATAAACGGAGACAATGATTTCTCTCGACTGCGTGATTCTTTAGATAAATTATCTAAAGCAAAAATTTTCATAGACGATCAACCTGGAAACTCTATTGCTCGTATGAAGGCAACTTCTCGTAGAATAAAAGCTGAAAAAGGTCTTGATTTTATAGTAGTAGATTACTTGCAACTTATGACTACAAGTAAAAATCACGATTCTATGGTTAATCAAGTGACAGAAATTTCACGATCCTTAAAAAGCTTGGCTAAAGAACTTGACGTGCCTGTATTAGCACTTTCTCAACTTTCTCGTGCTGTTGAAGCACGTGGAGGTAAACCACGCTTGTCAGATCTGCGTGATTCAGGATCCATAGAGCAAGACGCCGATGTTGTTATGTTTATCCACCGTGAAGATAAAGGTAAAGATGAATCTGAGAGAAATAATATCGCTGAAATTTTAATAGAAAAACATAGAAATGGTCCGACTGGTAAAGTTGAACTTTACTTTGACGGTAAAACTACCAGCTTCCTAAACTTAGAAAAAAGCAATCTTTCTGACTTTGCTCCAGCTAAAGTTGAGGGCGGCTTAGACGATTTTTAAAATTAAAAATATTTAACCGGATGGATCCTGTAGTAGATTTTCAAATCATTATTGTATAATAAGTTCAGAGTAAATGGATAATATAGAAAAATTAACTGAAATATTCAAAGAATTCCCTGGCATTGGAGAAAGACAAGCTCGGCGTTTTGTATATTTTCTTATGGCTCGCAACGGAGCATATAGTGAAAATTTGGCTAAAACAATTTTAGAATTAAAAAAAGATATTACTAAATGTAACGATTGCTTTAGATTTTTTTTAAAAACAGATTCTAATATAAAAAATAATTTATGTAATATTTGTTCTAATTTAAATATTGATAATACTTTGCTTGTGATAGTAGAAAAAGATTCTGATTTAGAAAGTATTCTAAAAAGTAGAACTTATAATGGAAAATATTTTGTTTTAGGAGGACTTATACCTATTGCAGATACTAAAACTTTAAACTTTGTCAGAATCAAAGAATTAAAAGAAAAAATAAATAAAGAAAATAATTTAAAAGAAATAATTTTAGCTTTTTCAATATCCCCTGCTGGAGATCATACTGATTTTTATTTAAGAAATGAGATAAAAGAAATTTGTGAAAAGAAAAATATAATTATCTCATCTTTAGGTCGTGGACTCTCCACAGGCACCGAGCTAGAATACTCAGACAACGAAACCCTAAAAAATGCATTAAAAAATAGGAAATAAAAAAACCCTTAACACTATGTGTCTCGGGCTTTTTCTTTTAGTTTAAATAAAACGTTTAAAACTTCATCTTTTAATTCTAATCTTAGACCTTCTAAATTTTCTAAAATAAGATATAAAGATTTTTTATCTACATATTCATTTTCAACAATAAACCAAAAAGCTTCTTCTCTTTCTTTTTGACTCAATGATTGATTTTTTAAAATGTATAATTTTTCTTGAATTATAGTTTTTTGTTTATTTATTTCTTTTAACATTTCACTCTTTTCTAAACTTTTTTTACCTAAAAATAGTCCTAAGTAAAAAGTAAAAACAAAAAATAAAAACCAAAGTATAGTAATTCCTAAAGAAAGATCATTTTTCTTTAGCAAACACAATAGGATAAAATAAACAACGCAAAATATAAATATGAAATAAAAATATTTACGTTCTAAATTTTTAAATAAAGCACTAGGAAATAATTTATTTAATTTTCTCATTACATATAATTTTAAAAGTTCAAAAATTTGTATTCTCAATTAGAATATATTATTTAAAATAAATGTCAAAATAAAAATAACCTCTTACAAGGTTATTTTTTATTTATTTTATTTAATAGATGTAATTTTTACTTTAAAGAATGGTTGTCTGTGGCCGTTTCTTTTCAAGTATCTTGATTTTTGCTTGTATTTTACAACTAAAACCTTACGAGCTCTACCTACCATAGTTATTTCTCCTTCAACAGTAGCTCCAGTAATATAAGGAGTTCCGATAGTGGTATTTTTACCATCATCAACTAAAAGTACTTTATCAAAAGATACTTTATCCCCCTTTTTTAATTCTCCTTTAATTTTTTCAATAGAAACAACTTGGTCTTTTGCAACCTTGTATTGTTTTCCACCTGTTTTTATTACTGCAAATTCCATATCAGTCTATATTACACTATATTATTAAAAAATGCAACTATATTGACTTTTTTTGCAAAAACTAACAAATAAATGATATAATCTATATTATGCAAACAAAAATTATAGAAAGAAACTTTTTCTTTGGTTTATTATTAGCAACCTTTATTTTTACTTTTTTAATTTTTAAACCGTTTTTACCTCTTATTGTTATTAGTGCCTCTTTTGCTGTAGTCTTATATCCTATTTACAATTTTTTATTGAAGAAAAAATTTGCAAACTGGAGTTCGTCTCTACTTACAGTTTTATTTTTTATTTTAATAATTTGTGGGCCTTTATTTGGTATAGGAATTTTAGTATTTAATCAAAGCCAAGATGTTTATCAATCTATAAATCAAAATGGAGGTATTGGTTCTTATTTTTACAACATAGAAAATACAATTCAGAGATATTTTCCAAATGAAATTGACATAAACATAGAAGACAGATTAGGTGAACTTATATCTTTTACCTCTTCAAACATAGCAGGTATTTTTACGTCAACTATTACTACTTTATTCTCATTTTTCTTAATTACAGTTTCTTTATTCTTTTTCTTAAAAGATGGAAAAGGATGGAGGCAAGCTTTAATTTCCTTAAGTCCACTTCGTGATGAAGACGATAATAAAATCATAGATAAATTATCTATGTCTATCAACGGAATCATTAAAGGATATTTATTAATAGCTATTATTCAAGGAATACTTATGGGGTTCGGTCTTCATTTCTTTGGGGTCCCTAACTCTGCTCTTTGGGGTGTTATTGCTGGCATAGGTTCTCTTATACCTACTTTAGGTACGGCTTTAGTTTCTTTACCAGCTGTTATATTTTTGTTTGCAACTGGTAATACTTTTGGAGGCATAGGTATGTCTATTTGGGCTTTTATGATTGTAGGATGGGTTGATAATTTGTTAAATCCAATAGTAATTTCTTCAAAAATTCAAATTCCTCAAATATTAGTATTATTCTCTATTTTAGGAGGTTTAGTTTTGATGGGTCCAATTGGATTTTTAATAGGTCCTTTAGCAGTAAGCCTACTTTATGCTTTAATATCAATTTATAACGAAGAATTCAGACCAAAAGAAGATAATTAAATGATTAAGTTTTACAATACTCTAACAAAACAAAAAGAAGTATTCCAAAGCATAGAACCAAATAAAGTGCGTTTTTATTCTTGTGGTCCAACTGTTTATAATTATCCTCATATTGGAAATTATCGCTCTTATATTTTTGCTGATATTTTAAAAAGAACTCTAGGATATCTAGGATATGAAGTTAAACACATCATGAATATCACTGACATAGACGATAAAACCATTCGAGATTCTCAAAAATCAGGTAAAAGCCTAAAAGAATTTACTGAATTCTATACTTTAGAATTTATAAAAGATCTAACAAAATTAAATATACTTCCACCTACTACATTCACCAAAGCTACAAATTATATAGACAAGATGATAGAAATCACAGAAGATTTAATTAAAAAAAGTTTTGCTTATCAAAGCAATGACGGCTCTATTTATTTTGATATTAAAAAATTCTCTGATTATGGCAAATTATCTAATCTTGATTTAAACAATCAAAAAGAAAATGCTAGCGGAAGAATTAAAACTGATGAATACGATAAAGAAAACGCTCAGGACTTTGCTCTTTGGAAAGCCTATGATGAAAATGATGGTGAAGTTTTTTGGGAAACAAGTTTAGGAAAAGGGCGGCCTGGTTGGCACATAGAATGCTCGGCTATGGCAATTGCAAACTTAGGAGAAAGTATCGATATTCATACAGGAGGAGTTGATAATATTTTTCCTCACCATGAAAACGAGATTGCTCAATCAGAATGCTATACAGGTAAAAAATTTTCAAATTTCTTTTTGCATAATGAGTGGGTTTTAGTTGATCATAAAAAAATGTCAAAAAGTGAAAATAATTTTTATACTTTAAGAGATTTAATAGAAAGAAATATTGACCCTATGATTTACCGTTTTTGGTTACTTATGGCAAGCTATCATACTAGAGTAAACTTTACTTTTGAAGCTCTAGAAGCCTCAGAAATAGCCTTAAATAGACTTTATAACCTTTATTTGAGTCTCGGAGAAGAACTTGGAGAAATAAATAAAAATTATCAAAATAAATTCAAAGAAAGGATTAGTGACGACTTAGATACTCCTCGGGCTCTTTCCCTACTTTGGGATTTAGTGAAAGATTCAAATATTTCTAACAAAGACAAGAAAGCCACAATTTTAGATTTTGATAAAGTTTTAGGATTAGATTTTGAAAATTTAAAAATAGAACACGAAGAAATTCCTGAAGAAATAAAAAAACTCGCAGAAGAAAGAAAAAAAGCTAAAGAAAACAAAGACTACACTAAATCAGACGAACTTAGAGAGAAAATAAATTCTCTAGGCTACGAAATCAAAGATAATGAAGAAGGGTATAAAATAAATAAAATTTAAAAACCACCATATGGTGGTTTTTAAATTTAGAATAATTTTACTATATCGTTATAAGTCACAATTAGCATAAATAATATTAATAAAAAGAATCCTACCATATTAGCCGTATTTGCGAAGTTCTGATTCAGGCGAGAACCTTTTATTTTTTCTATTAATAAGAAAAGTAATCTTCCTCCATCGAGAGCCGGAAAAGGTACTAAATTTATAATAGCTAAATTCACAGATATCAAAGCAGTCAAAGAAAGCAAATAAATGAAACCAAATTTTGAAGCTTCGCCTACTATTTTAGTTAAACCAACTGGTCCTGACACACTAGACAAATCCCCTTGCCCTATTACTGCATTTTTGATTAAAGTAAATAATCCTACTGCGGTAGTCTTTGTTTGATATACAGTCATACTAAAACCTTCCACTAGAGCTAAGTGAATAGGTAATTTTAAAGTTCCAATTTGGTCCATAGCTACCCCAATAACAGCTCTACCTTCTTCATTTATATTAGGCTCCATACGAGCTTCATAAATAGTTTTATCTAAACCTCTGGTGTAATTTAAAACTATTTCTTTATTTTTTGATTCCCCAATAAAATCTCTAAAAGATTCTGGATTAATATTTTCTAAAATTAGAGTATTTTTTTTATCATCAATAGTATTTACTCCGATTATTTTATCCCCTGTTTTAATACCAGATAATTCTGCTGGAGAATTAGGTAGTGTTCCTACTATTACTAAGTTGGTATTTTCTAAAGTATAACCAGAAGGTTCACTCCCTACAGAAGTCGGAAGACCAGATGCAAATCCAACAGAAAACAAAACCCAAGCTAAAATAAAATTCATAAAGACTCCAGCAAATAAAACTAAGGCTTGTTGCCACCGAGGTTTATTCACGAAACTTCTTTCTTTGTCAGGACCATTCACACTTTCGTCATCAGGATTCTCTCCAAAAATTTTAACAAATCCTCCAATAGGTAACCAATTTAAAGTATATTCAGTCTCATCTTTTTTAAAAAGTGTCATAGCTTTTGGAGGAAAACCTACTCCAAATTCATCTACACGAATTTTAAAAAATTTAGCTACAAAAAAGTGTCCGGCTTCGTGAACTAAAACAACTACAAAAAGAATTATAAAAAATATTAATATAGACATAAATTAATTCATTACTTCATTTTCTTTATTTTTAAAGATTTTCTCTAGATTAGCATTTACTTCATCTACAATTTTTTGCAATTCATCTTTTGCTCTTTTTATTTCGTCCTCAGTCATTTCACTTCCTGTTATATCATCCATAGCATCTTGGCGAACTTGTCTTACGGTAATACGAGCGTCTTCTAATTTTTCTTTCAAAACTTTTACCAACTTTTGTCTATTTTCTGTAGTTAATTGAGGAAAAATAACCCGCATTCCAGAATCATCTACTGCTGTTGAAAGTCCTAAATCAGCAGTCATAATAGCCTTTTCTATGGCTTTAATATGAGTTTTGTCCCAAGGTGCGATACGCAGAGTTTTTGGGTCTTCCACATTAACAGAAGCGACATTCTTTAAAGGTTGATAATCTCCATAAGCTTCAATAGAAATACTATCTAGTACCATAGGAGAAGCCCGTCCGATGTTAAGTTCACGATAAACCTTACTTAAAAAATCCTCTGCTTTCTTAACTTCTAATTTAAAATTTGAAAAATTGTATGACATATATTTTATATTTTAACACAAAAAACAAGATATTTAAATACTTTGACAAAACAAAAAAATTATCATATGATCCTCTTTTTATTTTTGATCTAAAATTTTTTTAAGGACTTCTTCGGGAACTTCGGGAATATTTTCTTTTGAAAAATTTGGCTCTGTACCAGATTTATTTTCTTTTTTAGAATTCTCAAAATCAGCTTTATAATATTTATCAAAATGACTTTCCTCGCCTACATCGCTCTGTGGAGTATTGTGGATAGGTTCTTTTATTTCTGATTTATTCTCTAAAACAACTTCCTCTTTTTCTTCTTTATTAAATTCTTCTATTTTAATTTCTGGTGTTGAAATTTTGACTTCTTCTTTTACTATTTCTTTTTCTTTTTCTAAAATTAAACTTTTAAAACTACTCATTGTTTTTTCATTCGCAGATTTATCTTTGTTGTTATTTTTTTCTAGATTATTTTTAGATTTTAAATCTTCTAAAGAAATATTCTTCTCATCTTTTGGTACAATCAAATTATTGGTTTTAACTTCTTCTAAAGATACAGTTTCATCAGTTTCATTATGCAAAGCTTTATCTAGTAATTCCTTTAAACCTAAACCTATTTTAGTAAAAGCACTAGGTTTTTCTCGAAAATTATTATTAATTTTTGGTTTAGAAATAAAATCTTTTTTATTTCTAAAAAAATCTTTTTTTTCTACAATATTTGATTTATTTTCTGTCTTTCTTTCTGTGTCTTTAGTTTTAATATTATTTTCAGTAGAAACAAATTCTATACCCAAATCAGCTAAAGGTTTAAAAAATCTAGCTTCGTCTTTTTTTAATTGGTCAGGAGAAACTTTAATAGGTTTTATTTCTCCTGCTTTAATTTTAATAATACAATCTTTGCAATAAACAGCCCGACCAGGTTCAGGTTTGAAAGGTACAGAAGTTAAATTACCACAATTAGAGCAAACTGTTTCGAATTTTTCACCAGTAAAATTATTATTTTTATTATTTCCATCTTTAGAATTATCATCTCCAAGTGTCATACCACTCCATTTATTGATTTCATCTTCGACGTCTTCTTTTGTTCGACAATAAAGTTCTCGAGAAGATTTAATAACTTCTTCTTCTATGCTTTTATCTCCACCTTTAACTAAGGGTGGAATTGTTTTTGAAGAAAAAGGACGAGAAGTAATACCGTCTATCATTAATTTCAAATAAATTTTATAGTTAGGCAAATTCACAATATCTTCAGGAGTAAATTCAGGAGCAAATTCTTTCTCTAAGAAATCAGCATCATCAGCACCAACTCGAAAAACGATCATAGTTCCAACGTTACCAAAAATAGAATCTCGCATAGCAGAAGACTCTTTTGTTACTAGTTGAGCAGTATATTGATGAGCCACGGTTAAAGAAAGTCTGTATTTACGAGCTTCAGATAAAATTGAAGCAAAGGAATCTGTTACGAAATTTTGAAATTCGTCCACATATAAATAAAAGTCTTTACGCTCTTCTTCGGGAATACGCACACGCTCCATAGCAGCAAGTTGAATTTTAGTAATTATCATACCTCCGAGTAATTTAGAGTTGTCTTCACCTATTCTACCTTTAGATACATTAACCAAGAAAATCTTACCTTCATTCATTAAATCAAAAATATTTATTGTACTTTTTGATTGACCTACAATATTACGAATAACTGAAGTAGAAAGGAATTGACCTACTTTGTTTTGAATAGGTGCTATGGCTTCATTTCTAAATTTATCTTGCCAAGATTCATATTCGTGAATCCAAAAAGCCTTAATCACAGGATCTTTTAAATTTGAAATAATCTTCTGACGATAATCTTTATCGACAAGCATTCTTTGAATACCTAGTAGAGTCGTGCCTGGAGTATCAAGCAGGGCTAAAATAGTATTATTTAAAATATATTCCATTCGGGCAGACCAAGCATTGGCCCAAATTTTAGTAAAAATTCCCATAAGACCAGAAGCAACTAGATGCTTGTATTTTGAATCAACTAATTCTAAAACATTAAAACCAATATGATAATCAGTATCAGCTGGATTAAAATAAACTACATCTTTCATTCGATGAGGGGGAATAGATTGAAGTACTCCTTCGACTAATTCTCCGTGAGGATCCACAACACAAACTCCTTCACCATTGATGATATTTTGCATCATCATATTAGACATAAGCACAGACTTACCTGTTCCAGATTTTCCTAAAATATACATATGTTGCCTTCGGTCTTTTCTTTTAATACCAAAAAGTTGGTTTTGACCTCGGTAAGTTGTATAACCGATATATGTTAAATCTCTATTTTCTGGTAATCCAGGTATTTGCATAATTTAATTATAGCAATAGAAAAGAAAAACTAAAAGCCCGATTTTTTTCAAAAATCGGGCTTTTATAAAATTTTACAAATTATTCTTTTTTCTCTTCGTTTTCTACTTCTACAGGTTGCTCTTCAGCAGTTTTAGTTTCAGTATTTGGAGTCTCTCCTGCTTTCGCTAAAGCTTCTCCTATTTTAGACATTTCATTTGATAATTCTTCAGTTGATTTTTTAATAGCTTCCATATCAGAACCATCTTTTACATTTTTCAAATTTGTAATTTTTGTATTTAATTCTGTTTTCAAAGCTTCGTCTAATTTCGCTTCATTCTCTTTTAAAGATTTTTCAGCTGTGTACATAGTCATTTCTGCGGTATTTTTCACATCAACTAATTCTTTCTTCTTTTTATCTTCTTCAGCGTTAAGTTCTGCATCAGCTTGCATTTTCTTAATATCTTCATCTTTAAGTCCTGAACTTGCCTCAATACGAATAGATTGAGTTTTACCTGAAGCTTTTTCCATAGCTTTTACATTTAGAATTCCATTAGCATCAACATCAAAAGTAACTTCAACTTGAGGAATACCACGAGGTGCAGGTGGAACTCCATCTAAAATAAATCGTCCTAGGGATTTATTGTCGCTTGCCATAGGTCGTTCACCTTGCACTATATGAATTTCTACTGAAGTTTGATTGTCTGCTGCTGTTGAGAAAATTTGAGATTTGGAGGCCGGAATTGTTGTATTTCTCTCTACTAATTTTGTAGCCACTCCACCTAAAGTTTCTATTCCTAAAGAAAGTGGTATAACATCAAGCAATAACACATCACGCACATCTCCTGCTAATACCCCAGCTTGAACTGCAGCACCAAGAGCCACAACTTCATCTGGATTAATAGATAAATTTGGAGTTTTGCCGAAAACTTTCTTCACTTCTTCTACTATCTTTGGCATACGAGTTTGACCTCCAACCATTATGATTTCGTGAATATCATTCATAGAAAATCCTGAAGCAGCTAAAGCCTTTTTAGTGATTTCTATAGAACGAGTTATATATTCGTCAGCAATAGATTCTAATTGAGCGCGAGTCATTTTAAGTAATAAGTGTTGAGGGCCTTCAGCTGTTGAAGTTATAAAAGGAATATTTATTTCTGTTTCTACTGCTGTTGAAAGTTCTATTTTTGCTTTTTCAGAAGCTTCATCTAATCTTTGTAGTGCTAATTTATCATTACGAACATCAACACCAGAAGTCTTTTTAAATTCTTCTGCAATCCAAGCAATAATCTTGTGATCGATATCACGTCCTCCTAAATGAGAATCTCCATCAGTAGACTTTACTTCGATAACATCATCTCCAATTTCCAAAACTGACACATCGAAAGTTCCTCCTCCAAAATCATATACTACAATTTTTTCATTTTTCTTTTTATTAAATCCATAAGCAAGAGCTGCGGCTGTCGGTTCATTGATAATTCTTTTTACATCAAGCCCTGCAATAACTCCAGCGTCTTTTGTAGCTTTTCTTTGAGCATCGTTAAAATAAGCAGGGACTGTTATCACGGCTTCAGTTATTTTCTCTCCTGTTTTTGCTTCAACATCTGCTTTTATTTTAGCTAAAATCATTGCAGAAACTTCTTCAGGACGCATCCATTTATCTCCAATCATAACTTCTACTCCACCATCAGTTCCTTTTTGAATTTTAAAAGAAGAATTTTTTAAATCTTTTTGAACTTCTGGATCTTCAAAATTGTGGCCCATAAATCTTTTAATACCATAAATTGTATTTTCTGGATTTGTTACGGCTTGGCGTTTTGCTAAAAGTCCTACTAGTCTATCTCCATTTTTTGCAATAGAAACTATAGATGGAGTAGTTCGAGCTCCTTCAATATTTTCTACAATCTTTGGATTTCCTCCTTCGATTATAGCGACTGCACTATTTGTTGTACCTAAATCTATACCTATTATTTTTGACATATTGTTTTACTTTGTTAATTTATAATATTTTTAATAAATTTATATAATTTTACTTGTTTTTCGCGACCGCGAAATACTTGTATAATCTAGTATATATGATATGATATATCTATGTCAAGCAATCAAGATATTTCCAAAAAAATCCTTAAAAAATTAGCTGAAAAAAGGGCTACCTCTATAAAGTCTTTGAAAGACAAAGAAGACAAGAAAGAGAAATATGCCCTCTCCAGAAGCCTCAAAAACCTCGTAAACAGTGGTTTTGCTCGAATTCACGACTCAGGTAATCAAGACTACATAAGCCTTACTAAAGAAGGAAAAAAGAAACTTTATAGTCTTAAATTAGATAATGAAAATACTCTAGTTAATACAACTTGGGATGGATATTGGAGAATGATAATTCTCGATCTTCCTGAAACCAGAAAAAACGAACGTGAATCATTACGCTATTTATTAAAAAAAGCAGGATTTGTATGTCTTAAGAATTCCGTCTGGATTTCTCCCCTACCATACGAATATTTATTTGAAAATATTAAAAAAGATTTAGGATTAACCACAGAGATGATAATCCTAACTACAAACAAAATAGACCTTGAAACTCAAAAATCAATTTTTGAAAATTTTGGAAATTAATCTATAAACTTATAGCTATTGCTTCAAGTAGCATTTTTGCTTGACTTGAAGGATCTCGTAAGAAACTTCTGATTTCAAAGATTTTATTGAAAATTTCTTTATCTTGATTTTCTTTTTGAGATAAAATAAACTCTAAAGCATTTAAAAATTCTAAAGCTTTATGGCGAGGAGCCTCAAAACCTTCTTCATCTTCATCTACTTTAACTGTTAAAATTTTAATAAATTCTAATCTGTCTTTTAAATTCATTTTTATAAAATCATTTGCTTCTTTTTCAAAAGAAATGTTTTTATCTGCATTTGAAACAAAATAAAAACGAGAGAAAAATGTAGGCAGTAAAATATTTTTGTCTTTTACTATTAAAAAAAAGATAGTGTCTAAAATAGGTTCTTCAAACATTTTAAGCATAGCATTTTGAGCTTCTCTTAAAACAGAATTAGTTTGTATTATAACAATTTTCTTATCTCCTTTTATAGATTTTTCATCTTTAATACTAATTAAAAACCTAGCATCGTCAATTTTAAAAGTATCATATTTTTTAAAATAAAAATCTGGATTCGATACAGTTTCTATATCAAGTTCTTTTTTGATAAAACCCAAAAGAGAATTTAAAATATCTTCTCCACCTTCTATTAGATACGCGTGGTGTAAATTAGTTTTATTAATATGATTTAACATTTTATCTTTTACTTAAAATAGCTTTTTTATAAACATCTAAATGCTCAAGCGCAATACCCGTACCTTTAACTACGCAATACAAGGCATCCTCAGCCACCGTTGCTTTAACTCCAGTTTTTCTATAAATCAAATCAGACAAATTGCGTAAAAGTGAAGTTCCACCAGTCATAATAATTCCATTATCAATAATATCAGAAGCGAGTTCTGGGGGAATTTCTTGCAGAACGTCTTTGATAGCTTTTACAATTTGTTTAAGTTCATTATCAATAGCTTTAACTATTTCATTAGTTCCAACTTGAGCGCTCCTTGGAAGTCCTTGAATATAATCACGTCCTTTTATGGTGACTTTTAATTCTTCTTCAAGTGAAATCGCTCCACCTATTTTTATTTTTACTTCTTCAGCAGTTTTATCTCCAATAGCTAAATTAAAAGTTTTCTTAATATAATCTGCTATAGCAAGATCAATTTTATTGCCAGCACATTTAACAGAAGTACAAGCTACAATTCCACCTAAAGAAATAACAGCCACATCAGTAGTTCCTCCTCCAATATCAACAACCATATGACCCCGAGATTCATAAATAGGAATACCTGCACCTATAGCAGCTAAGATTGGTTCTTTAACAACATAAGCATTGCGAGCCCCAGCTTTGAGTGTTGCCTCTACTACAGCACGACGTTCTGTTGAAGTTACTCCAGCCGGAACAGAAACCATAACATCAGGTTTCCATAAATTAAATTTACCCATTGCTTTATTTATAAAATATCTAAGCATAGCTTCAGTAATACGATAATCAGCAATAACCCCATCTTTCATTGGACAATAAGTAATAATAGCTTCAGGGGTTTTACCTATCATTTCTTTAGCTTCTTTACCAATAGCTAAAATTTTATTATCTTCTAAAGACACAGATACGACAGAAGGTTCATTTAAAACTATCCCTTTTCCAGGCACAAAAACAAGAGTATTTGCAGTACCTAAATCTATACCTAATTTTTTCGAAAATAAACTCATAAACCTAATATATCATATATATGGTAGAATAAAAAATATGAATTCAGGAATGAAAGTATTACAAATATTACCTTTAAAAAAGCAAGCTTTTGCCGAAGAACTAACTTATTTTACTAAGGAAAATATTGAAGTTGGTGATATTGTAAGCATAACTATCAAAACTAAAAAAAGTTTAGGTTTAGTTGTTAGTATAGAAAATTTACTAGACTTAAAATCTAAAATTAAAAATATGAATTTCAATATCAAAAAAATAGCTGAAAAGAAAGAAATTTCTATTTTTAGAAAAGAATTTTTAGAAGCTGTTTTTTTAACTAGTAAATATTTTATTGTAAACAAGAACTATATGTTGTCTTTTTTGATTCCAAGCATAATTAAAGAAAATTATGATTTATTAGCTAAAGATTATGATATTTCAAGAAATACAGTAAGAAATTCTGAAATAAAATCAGAAAAATTATTATTTCAAAATTCTAAAGAAGAAAGAATAGATTATTACAAAAGATATATTAGAGGTGCTTTTGCTAACAAAGAATCAATTTTTATTGTATTACCCACAGATCACTCTTTGAGTGAATTTGAAGAGAATTTAAACAAAGGAATAGAAAAATTTGTTTATACCTTATCAAATAATTTAAACAAAAATAAACTCTTAGAAAAAATCAAAGAAATTCTTCAAAACCCCCACCCTGTGGTAATCATAGGTACCCCACAATTTTTATCAATACCTATTTTAAATTTAAAAACTATTATCATAGAAGAAGAAAATAGTAATAGTTACAAAACTTTTCAAAAACCATTTTTTGATTTAAGGATATTTATTGAAATTTTTGCTTCAAAAATCAACGCAAAATTAATTTTAGCTGATAAATTGCTTCGTTTTGAAACAATAGAAAGAATAAAAATAGATAATTTAAACGAATTAGAAAAAATGTCTTATCGTTTACCTTATTTTGGAGAAATTACTATTTTAGATAAAAATAAAATTATTAAAAATACAGATCGAGAAGAAAAAAAATTTGAAATTTTAGACGAAAAAAGTATTTTAGAAATTAAAAAAACCCTTACAAATAAAGGTAAAATTTTTGTATTTGCTTTGCGTAAAGGACTTGCAACTTTTACAGTCTGTAAAGATTGTCAAAATGAAGTTTTATGCAAAGATTGCAAATCTCCTCTTGTTTTATATCAAACTAAAAGTAAAGAACAAAGAATTTTTTTGTGTAATAAATGTAAAAAAGAAGAAAATACAATGAATAAATGTATTCATTGTGATGGTTGGAATTTAGTACCTTTAGGTATTGGTATAGATAAAATCAAGGAGGAATTAGAAAAAAATATAAAAAACGTAAAAATATTCCAACTAGATAAAACTAATATTAAAAACAACAAAGAAGCTATAAAAGTCATAAATGAATTTTATAAAACAGAAAATTCTATATTACTTGGGACCGAAATGGCTTTCTTTTATCTAAGAGAAAAAGTTGATTTATCTATGATCGCTTCTTTTGATTCTTTATTCACGATTCCAAATTTCAAAATTAATGAAAAAGTGATTAATATTTTATTTAACACAATAGATATAACTCGTGAAAATTTAATTATAGAAACAAGAAATCCTGAAAATGAAGCGATTTTAAGTATTAAAAATAAAAATTTATTAAATTATATTAACGAGGAGTTGCAAGATAGGAAAATTTTAAAATATCCACCTTATGTAAGATTTATTAAACTTACTTATTTTGGAAACAGTGAAGAAAATTTAAAAGTCAAAAAATTTATTGAAGAGAATTTTAATGAATATAATCCAATAATTTTTAAAAGTTCAAATGGACAAACAAAGAATAAAACAACTGTAAATATTTTAATTAAATTAAATAGGGAAAATTGGTCCACACCGAACTTAATTTCAAATAGTCACATAGACGAAGAATTGTATAAAAAATTAAATTATTTAGAAAAAAACTTTGATATTCAAATAGACCCTGAAAATTTGTTGTAATTTATTTCCCCACCAAGACTACAAATTCGCCTCTAACTTTATCAGGGTTTTCTTCAAAATATTTCAAAACTTTTTCAGGAGTATTAGTGACAAATTGTTCGTAGATTTTAGTTAACTCTCTCGCTACACAAACTTTTTTATCTGGACAGAATTTTACTAAAGCTTCTAAGGTCTTCATTATTCTATGTGGAGATTCATAAAAAATCATGGTTCTTTTAGATTCACTCATCTCTTTAAATAAGGTCTCTCTACCCTTTTTATGAGGCAAAAATCCTAAGAAAGTAAATTCATTAGTATCAAGTCCTGAAGCGATTAAAGCTGTTATTAGAGCTGTAGGACCTGGAATCGGTATAATTACTATTTCGCTTGGAAATCTCTCTTTAATAGCTTTTATAAGCATAATTCCAGGGTCTGAAATAGCTGGTGTACCCGCATCAGATACCAAGGCGATGTTCTTACCTTCTTTGAGTAATTCTAAAATTTTATCTAATTTGGAAATCTTACTCTGAGCGTGATAACTCATAGTCTGATTTTTAATTTCATATTTATCTAAAAGCTTTTTAGTAACCCGAGTATCTTCACAAAGAATTAAATCTACACTTTTTAAAACTTCTAAAGCCCTAAGAGTAATATCACTTAGATTTCCTATTGGAGTTGCAACAATGTAAAATTTACCCATTTTATTTTCTATATTTACGAGTGCGCCACTTATCAGCAATTTTGATTTGAGTGATTGATCTTTCAAGTTCTGTTGCAAAGTGTTCGAAGTCAACATTGTCTTTCTTTTCCATTTCAAGTTTTAATTCTTCAGCACGAGCTTTTGCGCGAGCAATAACTTCATCAGTTAAGTTTGCTACATTTTCTGCAAAATCAGCCAAGATAATAACATTAGTAGTTCCGGTTTCATCTTTTTTAATTTCAGCAAAACCTCCGACCACAGCCACAGGTAAATTTTCATCCCCTAACATTCCAACAACATCCCCTGAAGACAAACGAGCTATTAAAGGAATGTGATTAGGTAATATTCCTATTTCTCCTTCTGAAGTAGGAATTAAAACTTCATCCACAATTTCTTCTAGAATTAATTTTTCAGGAGTTATGATTTTTAAATTTATTTTTTTTGACATTTTATTTTTTATAAAGCACCCTTCATATAAAAATCTTGCTCTGGTTTATCATCATGCTTACCTTCTAAAATTTCTTTAAAAGATCTAATAGTTTCAGATAAAGGAACATACATACCCGGTGCACCGGTAAATTGTTCTGCTACGAAGAAAGGTTGTGATAGGAATTTTTGAATTTTACGTGCACGAGATACGAGCTCTTTATCTGTTTCAGATAATTCTTCCATACCCAAGATAGCAATAATATCTTGTAAGTCTTTGTATCTTTGTAAGATTCTTTGAACTTCACGAGCAACTTCATAGTGATCTTTACCTACAATATTAGGATCTAAGATAGTAGAAGAAGAATCTAGAGGGTCAACTGCTGGATAAATACCTAATTCAGCAAGTGAACGATTTAAAACCACAGTAGAGTCTAGGTGAGAAAAAGTTGTAGCTGGGGCCGGGTCTGTTAAGTCGTCTGCTGGCACATACACAGCTTGAACGGAAGTCACAGAACCTTTTTCAGTTGAAGTAATACGTTCTTGCATGGCACCCATTTCTGAAGCTAAGGTTGGTTGATATCCTACTGCAGAAGGAATACGTCCAAGCAAAGCCGATACTTCAGAACCTGCTTGAGTAAAACGGAAAATATTATCTATAAAGAAAAGCACATCTTTCCCTTCTTGGTCTCTAAAATGCTCAGCCATAGTAAGACCTGATAGAGCAACGCGCATACGTGCTCCTGGTGGTTCATTCATTTGACCGAACACCATGGCAACTTTATCTAAAACTTTAGAATCTTTCATTTCATGATAAAGATCATTACCTTCACGAGTTCTCTCTCCTACTCCAGCAAACACAGAATATCCTCCGTGATTAGAAGCAATATTATGAATCAACTCTTGGATAACAACAGTCTTTCCTACTCCTGCACCTCCGAAAAGACCAACTTTACCTCCTTTTAAAACAGGACAAATAAGATCAATAACCTTGATACCAGTTTCCAAAATTTCAACTTTTGTAGATTGAGAAATGTATTCTGGAGCTTTTCTGTGAATAGGAGAAGATTTTTGAGAATTAACATTACCAGCGTCATCAATAGGCTCACCTAAAACATTGAAAATTCTACCTAAAGTACCTTTTCCAACTGGTACAGAAATAGGAGCACCTAAATCTTCTACTTCCATAGATCGAGAAAGTCCGTCTGTTGTATCCATAGCGACACTACGCACTACACCACCACCTATGTGTTGTTCGACTTCCAAGATCAAAGTTCTCCCTTCTGTATTTTCAGTTTGTGGAACTGTGATTTTTAATGCATTGTAAATTTCTGGCATATAACCATCAAATTCAACGTCTACGACTGGTCCAATAATTCTTTTTATTTTTCCTATTTTATGATTCATAATATTTTTTAATTAATAATAATTTATTTTTTATAATCTTTAATTTACTGAGGCCATACCAGCACTAATTTCACTAATTTCTTTTGTAATATTTGCTTGTCTTGCTTTGTTAAAAACTAAAGTTAAATCATCTATCATTTCAGAAGCGGCATCTCCTGCATTCTTCATGGCTATCATACGAGATGACTGTTCTGAAGTATTAGATTCTAACAAAGTTTGATAAATCTGCATTCTAATTAATTTCTCAGACAAACTTTCAACTAAACTTTCCATATTACCTTCAAAAATATATTGTGTGTTGTTTTTGTTTTTGAATTTAGCTAATTCTTCTTTTGATTTTAAATCACCAATAGACTCTATTGATTCTTTTAATTCATAACGAGATACAGGTAAAATCATTTTTCTTTTTGGTTTTTGAGATAAAGCAGAAATATAATCTGTATAAATAATATAGACATCTTTATAAATACCTTTTTTATATTCAGATAAAATTAATTCTGAAACTGGTGCAATGTCTCGAAGTTCTATAACATCAGGTAATTCTAAGAAAGATGCTACTACATTTAATTTTGCTCTACGGAGCATAGCATCTCCTTTTTTACCAACAACTAAAATATCAAGATTTTCTTTATTGTCTATTTTTTTGAAAGCCGCAAAAGCTCTTTTAAAAACTTGAGTATTATATCCTCCACAAAGTCCTCTATTTGAAGTAAATAAAATATATAAAGTCTTTTCTGCTTTTTTATTTTCAGTAAAGAAAATATTTTTTAAATCTTTAATTGACTCTGAAACAGAAGCAAGTAAATCCCAGGAATAATTTGCATACAAACGAGAAGCTAAAGTTTTCACAACTGCTTTTTTCATCTTAGAAGCAGCTACAAGTTCCATAGCTTTGGTGATCTTCTTTGTGTTCTTAACACTCTTTATTCTTCTTTTAATTTCTTTTGTTCCTGCCATAAAATTAAATTATATTTTAGGTTTTAATTATTAGCTAAAAAAGTTGTTTTATAATCTTCAATTGCTTTCTTTAATTCTAATTCTCCTTTTTCTTCCCACATTTTCTTTTCACGAACTTCTTTCAAGAAATTCTTTGCATTATTTTCTACGTACTCAACAAGCCCAGCTTCAAATGTATGAATACTAGCAAGAGGAATTTCATCCATATACCCTTTTACTAAAGCATATAAAGCTATTATTTGATTTTCTGTTAAAACAGGTGAATATTGAGCTTGTTTTAATAATTCAACTGCCCTCTTTCCTCTTTCTAATTGTCTTTTTGTAGCATCATCTAAATCAGAACCGAATTGAGCAAAAGCTTCAAGTTCACGAAATTGAGCAAGATCAAGTTTCAAAGTTCCTGCAACTTTTTTCATTGCTTTAATTTGAGCGTTTCCTCCTACACGAGAAACAGAGAATCCTACATTCACCGCAGGGCGAACTCCTTTATAGAATAAATCCGTTTCTAGGAATATTTGACCGTCGGTAATAGAGATAACATTTGTAGGAATGTACGCAGACAAGTCCCCTGCTTGAGTTTCAATTATAGGTAATGCTGTGATACTTCCACCTCCATATTCTTTGTTTCTTCTACAAGCTCTTTCAAGCAATCTTGAGTGCAAATAGAAAACATCTCCAGGATAAGCTTCACGACCTGGTGGACGACGAAGAAGAAGAGAAATTTCACGATAAGCTACTGCATGTTTTGATAAATCGTCATAAACAATCAAAACATCTTTACCTTGATCCATAAAATATTCTGCAATAGCAACTCCAGTATAAGGAGCAATATATGACAAAGAAGCAGATTCAGATACTCCAGCTGAAACAATAATAGTATAATCCATAGCTCCTCCTTCTTCGAGTCTAGTTACTATTTTACGCAACTTAGAATCTTTTTGAGCAATAGAAACATAAATACAAATTATGTTTTGATCTTTTTGGTTTAAAATTGTGTCTATGGCAATAGCTGTTTTACCTGTTTGTCTATCTCCAATAATAAGCTCTCTTTGACCACGGCCAACTGGAATCAAAGCATCAATAGCTTTAATACCTGTTTGGAGAGGTTGGTCTACTGATTGACGAGTTACAACTCCAGGAGCCACGCGTTCCACTGCATAAGTTTTTTCAGTTTTAATTTCACCTTTTCCGTCAATTGGATTTCCTAAAGCATTTAAAACACGTCCAATTTGAGTATCACTTACAGGAACTTCCAAGATTTTCCCTGTAGGAGTTACAATATCATTTTCTTTAATTTGAGAAAAATCACCAAGCACAATAATACCGGCACTATCATCTTCAAGATTTAAAACAACACCAACTTCACCACGAGGAAAAGAAACCATTTCACTTGATTTTACATCTGAAAGTCCCGTAGCTTTTACAATACCATCAAATACTTCTATCACGCGACCAACTTTTTCTCCTTTAATTTTTAAAGAAAAATTTTCTATTTCTTTTTTTAAATTTTCTACTATTGTGTTGTTGTTCATAATATTATCTTGTTAAATATGCTTGTAATTTTTGTAATTTATTTTTTATGCTTGTGTCTAATATTTCATCTCCTATCTCTAACCTGAAACCGTCTACTATTTTTGGATCTATATTTTCTCTTAAAATAATTTTCTCTACTTTGTATTTTTTAGATAAAATATTGATTAATTCATTTTTAAAAGATTCATCTATTTTATTTTTAGTAAACAAATTAACCTTCAAAATACCACTTTCTTTATCGTGAACTTTTTCAAGTTCTGATATTATATGCTCTGACTTAAAAAGAAGTTTCTTTTGAACTAAAAATTTTATAACATTTTGCATAAACAAAGAAAGATTTTCGCCTTCTTTACCTTTTGCGCCTTTGTAAATTGCATTGGCTATTTCATTGTTCGAAAACTTTGCCATATTATAAATTATTTAATTCTTTAATAACTTTATTTGAATAATTAGAATCTACTTTTTCATTTAAAACTTTTTCTGAAACTTGCATTACTAAATCTACAATTTCCTTGCGAGCTTCAGATAACATTTTAACTTTTTCAATTTCTAAAGTCTTTTTTCCATTCTCTAAAATAAGAGCTACTTCTTTTTTAGCATCTTCCATCAATTTGTCTTTTTTAGCTTGTGCATCATTTTTAGCTTCTACAATGATTTGATTTGCTTCATTACGAGCACTTAAAAGAACTTTTTCATACTCTTTTTCAGTATTATCTAAAAGTTTTTTATTTTTTTCTGCATCATTAAGACCTTTTGTGATTGCGTCTTGTCTTTCTTTAATTAATTTACCTATAGGACCAAAAGCAAACTTTTTTAAAATAAAAAATATAATTAAGAAATTAAACAAATTAGCTAGTGCTACTTGCCAATCAAAACCAACTTTTCCTAATATATTTAGTAAATTTTCCATATAAATAAATTTAAATTAATAATTAAAGTAAGAAGAATGCAACGAAAGCATAGATAGCTGTTGATTCAGCCATCGCAACTCCGATGATCATTTTTGTAAATATTGAACCTTCCATTTCTGGATTGCGACCCATAGCTTCTAAAGCCTTACCAATAAGATAACCTTCTGCTAAAGCAGATCCTGCCATAGCTATAGTCATAACGATAGCTTTAGCAAATAAACGTGCTGATTCTACTTCCATAATATTTTTACTCTTGTTTTACTAAACAAGCAAAATTAAAATAATAATAAAAACGACTTTTAATTAACTTTCATCATCTGTGACTGGTTTAACTGCTAATGTATAATAAGCAGTCACAAGCAAAGAAAATACAGTTGCTTGCACCACAGCCGAAAGTAAACTCATAGCCATCCAAAGGGCTGGCAAGAAATATGCAAGTCCTCCGAATATAACCATCATCAAAACCTCTCCTGCATACATATTTCCAAATAATCTCAGAGACAAAGCGATAATTTTTGCAAATTCTCCAACAATATCTAAAACACCTATCAAAAAACCGACAATTGCCATCGCTCCATCTCCAAAACTTTTCTTGAAACCTAAATAAATTTCTTTAAATTGAAGAAATTTACCTATGTGAGTCAATAAACCCCAATCTCTAATACTAACAACGTGAGTAATTAAAATACAAGCAACAGCTAAAGAGAAGGTAGTATTAAAATCAGAAGTTGGAGTTCTAAAAATAGAAATTCCATCATAAGTAATACTTGTTAATCCAGGTACAATAAGCCCAATTAAATTAGATAAGCCAACAAAAATAATCAGGGCGCCTATCAAAGGTAAAATTTGTTTTGTTAATTTATTACTATTTGTAATTTGATAAATTAAACCATATATACCTTCATAAAAAATCTCAGTTAAAGCCTGACCTTTTGAAGGAGACCAAATAAATTTACTAATTTTAAAATATGAAAATAGAAATAAAACTAAAGCTATAAAAGAAAGAAGTAAAGTTGTATTTGAAATTGGAAAATCTCCAATCTTAAATACAATATCAGGGTTTATTCCACTTATTTCTCTTTCAATTTGAAAAAAATTCATAAATTATAATTTTAATTAATTTGTTTATCTGCTTCAGTAATTTTATCTTTTTCTAACTTAATCTCCCTTTCTACTTTTTTTATCTTTTTGGCTAAATTATTATACATAGTTATGGTTATAGTCCAAGAAAGTATAAAAGCAAAAGCAAGCATACTATAAGTTATAGCTTTGCCTGTGTCGTAAAGTATATCCAATCTTTTTCCAAGCAAAACTCCTCCTACTGCAGGAATAGCAAAAATTAAAGCAATCTTAAGACCTAAGTAAAAAATCTTAGTTACGTATTTGTCTTTTTCTTGTTTTAATCTATCTATTTCCATATTATTTCTTATATAAAAAAACAGGCTAAAAATTTGCCTTGGCAATTATACTACTATTTAAAAACTAAAGCAAATTGTGAGCGTGGATGGAATCGGACCATCGACCTCTGTCTTATCAGGACAGCGTTCTACCACTGAACTACACGCTCAAAACAAAAAATTTATAGCGATCGATTCAGACAGACTTCGGACTTTACCCGTCCTCTGGCGGGACTGAACTACACGCTCAAACTTTAAAAAAACAAAACAGGTAAAACCTGTACTTCAAAATATATCAAAAATAATTAAATTAGGCAAATTAAAAACCTCAATTACTTGAGGTTTTTAATTTTTAGAATATTAGTATTCTCTTCTTCCACCTTGGCGATTATTGAAACCACCAGTTCTTGGAGGACGAGCTTCCATTGGACGAGCTTCATTTACTGTAAGTCTTCTTCCATCAAACTCTTTGTCATTAAACATAGAGATAGCACTTTGTGCTTCTTCGTCTGTTGACATTTCTACGAATCCAAAACCTTTTGAACGGCCTGTCATCTTATCCATAATAATAGTAGCAGATGATACGTTACCTGCTTGTGAAAAATGCATTTTTAAAGCATCTTCATTTGTTGAGTAAGGAAGTCCCCCTACATATAGCTTTGTAGCCATTTAACTTTTCTCCTATTTTTTTAAAAAATTAGGCAAAAACTAATTATAATTCGTAGAAACTCAAACACACTTACTTGGTTTATTTTGCAAAAAAACCTTAACTCACAATCCACACAAAAAGGCAGATGAATAAACTACTTATCTAAAGTATGCCATATTTAAAAAATAAAGCAAATAAAAAGGACTTGTTCGCATCTTTATGCAAGCAAGTCCTTTAGGGCTTAAAATAAAATTATATAAACAAAGAAAGTAAGCATATTGTATAAAATATAATTTCTACTAAGAAATCAAGCATTTTTTCTTTATTAACCAAGTTTGTTTCCATGTTATTTATTTTTTATTTTTTGGTTTTAAATGTTTTATAACTTTTGGTTGCAATCCTACAGAAAATTCTTCTGCTTCCTGAATAATAACATTAGGCTTACCTAAATGATTATATCTAACCGGGTAATTAAATTTTTTAGCAAAAGCTAAAGCTTCTGTTTCATCCATCTTAAAAGTTCCACAAAGACTTCCACCTTTCGGGGTAGCTATAATGGTATCTTTTTTACAAGAAAAATTTAAAGCATCTAATTTTTGATTTAAATAATATATTGAATCTTTCAACATACTTAATTCAGAATCAAAACTCTTCTGTTCCATTGTTTCTACTTCATTTTGTTTTTTTGTAAAATAACCAATAAAACCCAAACATATTACAATAAACAAAAAACGAAAAATAAAATTACTATCCATTTTCTTATTTTTTTTTGAGGTACGATAATATAAACTTTCGTATTTATTTAAACATAATTAAATTTTAAAGTCAATCATAGGAGCAAAAGCTTGAGCTTTTGCTCCTATGGATTTTTACGAAATACTAACTTAAGCAAAACTTTATTCTTCATTTAAGAAACCAGTTTGATGATTCCAAAGCTTGGTATACATACCATCTTTGTCTAAAAGTTCCAGATGAGTTCCCTCTTCCAAAATAATTCCATTATCTAATACTATGATCCTATCCATTTTGGCAATAGTAGAAAGTCTATGAGCTATGACTATAGCTGTTTTATCTTTCATTAATATATTTAAAGCTTCTTTTATATAAGACTCAGAAATACTATCTAAGGCTGAAGTAGCCTCGTCTAAAACTAAAATAGGTGAATTTTTTAGCATAGCACGAGCAATAGCCACTCTTTGACGCTCTCCACCTGAAAGTTTAATTCCCCTCTCGCCTACTAAGGTATTATATCCGTTTTGTAATTTAGAAATAAATTCATCTGCATGAGCTTTCTTTGAGGATTCTACTATTTCTTCGTGTGTCGCATTTTCTTTAGAATAACCTATATTTTCAGCTATACTTCTATGAAATAAAATAGGTTCTTGAGGTACATAAGAAATAACACTACGCAAATCGTCTTGAGTAATATTTTTAATGTTTTGCCCATCTATTAATATTTCACCTTGCTTAATATCCACAAAACGTAAAAGCATTTTTGTAATAGTTGATTTACCTGAACCAGAATGACCAACAAGTCCAACTTTTTCTCCTGCTTTAATTTTTAAATTTAAATTATTAAAAACTTCATTATCATCAACATACTCAAAGTAAACATTTTTAAATTCTATTTCCCCAAAATTCACTTTCAATTGCTCTGGATTTTCGGGATCTAAGATGTCTATCGGTTTATCAAAAATATCTACCATTTCTTTTGCATCAGAAAGATTTGTTATAAATTTACCAACCGAACGACTTAAATTCCAAAGAGAATCAAAAAGTAAAATTGTGTATGTTTGAACTAATACTACTGTACCAGCTGTAATTTCTCCTTTTAACCACAAATTTATTGATAAATAAATAATCATAACTTGCAAAAAACCAATCATAAGACCTTGAATTAAAAGCTGATAATTACTGAAATTCCAACTTTTACTTCTAGCTTTATATTGCTTTTGAATAATTTCTTTTAAGTAATTTCTTTCTCTTTTACCAGAAGAAAAAATTTTGATATTTAAAACATTACTTATAGTATCTGCTAAAACCGCAGTTACATTAGAATCAGCTTCTGAATTCACTATATCAAGTCTGATCTTTATTCTTATAAAGAAGTACAAAATAATACAATATACAACAAGCCAAACAAAAAAAGCTATACCCACAATAGGCATTTGGATAAATAAAACAACAAAAATACTAATAATTTTTATAAAAATAAAAAGGAAGTCCAATGCAATACGATCGATTATTCCTTCAAAGGAAGATACGAATCTTCTAGATTTTGCAACTAAAGAACCCGCAAAGGTATTGGTATAAAAATTATATGAATGATTAGAAAGTTTCTTGAATGTCATATTAGCAATATCTCTCATACCAATAGCTTCAATATGAGTAATCAAAAAATCTCCTGTTCTATAAAATATATTATAAACTAAAACATTTAAAACAAAGAAAAAAAATAATTTAAAAATATCTTCTTTAATTACAGATAGATGGTCATTTAAAGAAATAATATCAATAATATCTTTAAAAATTAGAGGTCCTATAACATTGGATGAAATAATTGCTATTGAATAAATAAATAGCAAAGCAAAAAAATGCCATTTATATTGCTTGGCTGATTCCCAATAATAATAAAAAATTCTTTTTATATTCATCCCGTTAAATATTTTGATTAATTTATCACTTGGCGATCTAACCGCCAAGTATTTATTCTTCGTCCTCGTCACCCGTTTCGCCTGATAATAATGCTTCAAAAATAGGGTCTAATTCTCCGAGCATTATCTTAGGTAAATTATGCCAACTTTTTTTAATACGATGGTCTGTGATTCTGTCTTGAGGAAAATTATAAGTTCGGATTTTCTCACTTCTATCCCCTGTACCTATTTGATTCTTTCTCTCTCCTGCGTATTTTTTTGCCTCTTCTTCTTCTTTTAAAGCTTGTAATTTAGCAGTTAAAATCATCATAGCTTTCTCGCGGTTTGCAACCTGAGAACGTTCATTGGTTGAACGAACATCAAGTCCTGTTGGAATGTGAATAATTCTAACAGCTGTTTCAACTTTGTTTACATTCTGACCTCCTTTTCCTCCAGAACGAGAATATTCCATTTCAAACTCAGCTGGATTAATTTCAAAAGTAACTTTCTTTTTGATAGGCAAAACTGCCACAGAACAAGTAGAAGTATGTACTCGTCCATTTTTCTCAGTAGCAGGAACTCTTTGCACTCTATGAACGCCAGTTTCATAACGCATTAATTTATAAACATCATTCCCTTTGATTTCAAAACTAGCTTCTTTGTATCCTCCAATATCATTTTTAGATTCATAATTCACTTTCCAAGACCAACCTTTTATTTCAGCGTATTTCTCATAAGCATTAGCAAGCTCCCAAGCAAACAAAGCTGCTTCGTCTCCACCAGCACCAGCCCGAACTTCTAAAACTATTTCATTAGGAAATTCATCTTCTTCAAGCTCTTTAGCTAAAATATCTTCCACTTGTTTCAAAATTAATTCTCTTTCTTCTTGTATTTTTTTTAACTCTTCTCCAGCTAGTTCATGTAAAGAATCATCACTTTCAAGCATTTCTCTAACTTCTTTTTCTGCAATTTCTAAACGTACTAAAACATCTGCTAAATAATTAGTATTGTGATTTTTTTTTAATTCTTCTAAATTATAATCCATAAAATTTATATAAATAAAAACAGGTTATTCTTTTAAAAAATGACTTAGTCATTTAGGAAATTTGAATATTCAAAAAATCCTTCTTAAAAGAATAACCTGTTTGTCGTTATTTTTTAGCTGCTGCGCGACGTTTGTTGAATTTATCTACACGACCTGCTGTATCAAGTAATTTCTCGTTACCTGTATAAAAAGGATGACAAGCACTACAAATTTCATTATTAATTGAATTCATTGTTGAACCAACCTTGAAAGTTACCCCACAAGCACATTTTGCGTCTATTTCTTTGTTGTATTTTGGATGTATGTTTTTTTTCATAACTTGTTAATATTAGCACGCTTTTAGTTAGAAAGCAACTCAATATCTTTTTGATATTGGTTTTTAAAGTTCATAACACTTCGACTATAAGCACAACTAGACCCTCCACTACCATAATACTTACAAGCAGCTCTTTGTTGAGCGCTATCACTTTCTCCTACGGCACCTAAATCAGTTAAATACATAGCTGAAGCCATAAAAGCATCTTTTGCAACCCAAGGACTTGCTTCATACCCTAAAAGCTTTTTAAGTCTTGTTTCAAAACCTTTCCAGGTAGAAGGTATAAACTGAGCAGGCCCCATAGCTCCACCCCAACCAAAAGGTACTCCATTTCTATAATCTTTAATCCAACAAGAAACTCTAGTTTTAGAAGAATCTATACCTAATCTTTCAGTTAAACTCATAAATACAGGAACATCACGAGTAGGATGCATTACTCTAATTTGAGCCGCACCTGTATTAGCTCCAACTCCATTACCTGTCGCAGGATCAGTCATAAAACATTGCCCAACATTAGATCCTAAATTACTTTCTTGTCTAAAAATAGCTAAAAGAAAAGCTGGTTCTATGTTAAATAATCTTTTTGCTTCATTTGCATAAGACAGAGCTGTACCGAAATCAATTCTTTGTGTTGTACCTGCAAGAGAGAACAAAGCAGATCTAATTTTATCTGCTTGAGCTTTTTTCTCCGCAGCTAATTTTTGATATTCACTTTCTTTTTGTTTAGAAATAGAAAGTAATTTTTTCTTTTCTGCTTCTGCGGCAGCGGTCTTCTTTTGAGCAGTCTCTAGTTCTACTTTAGCGTCATTTTCAGCGTCTCTTTTTTCTTCTAAAGTTTTCTTTTCTTCTTCTACTACTGTTTTAACACCCTTAATTTCATCTACTGTTTTCTTAATTGATTCTTTCATTGAAGAATAAGACTCTAAATCAGCATAAAAATCAGAAATATTTTGATTTGATAATAATAAATAAATTAAATTATTATCATCAAAATTATTGGTATTTCTAAGTAATTGAGCTAAAGACTCATGCTGAGTTTCAATTTTCGAAGACAAATCTTCTATTTTTGAACTTTTTTCATTAATAGAAGCTTTTAGCTGCGCAATAGCTAAAGAACGAGCTTTTACCTTTGTTTTTAAAGCATTAATTTGACTATTTAAATACTTAACATCCCCTGTTAATGTTCCAGTATTTTTCTTTTGAGCTTCTTGTTGTTTAAGTAGATCTGCTAATTCTGCTTCAATTTTAGCTAATTCTCCACGGCAAAAATCTTTCTCGGATTGAGGTGAAGAAGAATTAATTTTTAAACAATCGATTGCATAAGTTGTATTACTATTAAAACTATATAAAAATGTAAATATAAAAATAAAAACTATGACTTTTCTAATCATAGTTCTTATTATATCATATTTAGAGAATTAATTTTCCACAGACTCTTCTTCTTTCTTACCTTTCTTTTCTACTTCAATACTTGATAAGTCTACTGGACCTGTATCTTCTTTTTCTTCTTGCATTGGAGCAATAGAAGCCACAACTTCTTCCATTTTTGTGTTAATTGTAACACCATTTGGAGTTTTTATATCTTTTACCAAGATAACACTATCTAAATCAACTAAAGAAGATAAATCAACTGTAATTTCTTGAGGTAAATCTTTTGGCAATGCGCTAATTTCTAATTCATGTAATACTTTAACCAAAACACCAATTCCACCTTTTGAAGCTGGCGCAACACCAGTAAATTCTAAAGGAACAGAAACAGTAACTTCTTTTTTAGCGTCAATAATTAGAAAATCAGCATGTATTGGCTCTCCTGTAACAGGATTTGCTCCAACATCTTGAATCAAGGCATCTAAAGTTTTACCAGCTAAAGAAATTTTAATAGCAGTACTTTCTCCAGCGTCTCTCCAGACTTTTTTAAATTCATTAACATTTACAGAAATAGGAGTATTTGACTCTCCTGCTCCATAAAATACAGCAGGCATCAAACCTTCTTTTCTTAAAGTATCTAAATTTTCTGTTAATTCTCTTTTTTGGGCTTTTATTTCAAACATAGCTTTAATTATATACAAAACTTATAAAAAAGCAAATTTTAGGCTTTGTCTATACTTATGTGATTATCTAAGAAAGTTCTACTACCTAAATCACCTTCTTTTAATGGGACTTTTTTACCAGGATTTAAAAAATACTTTGGATCAAAGATTTCTTTATTTTCTTTAAACAAAGAAATAATTTTCTCATTATACATTTTAGGTAAAAAGGCGCTACGCACTAATCCATCATTATGCTCTGCTGTATTCGAACCTCCAAGTTCATTTACTAAAGAATAAACTTTTTCTGAAACTTCTTCTATTACTAATTTTATTTTTGGATCTTTTGGATTCAGTAATGTATAAATATGCAAATTACCATCACCTGCATGTCCCCCAATAGCAAAAGTCATATCTTTTTTATAAGCATTTAAAATACTATAAAGTCTCGGGAAAAATTCTGGTAATTTCTCAGGACGGACTACTACATCGTCAATAAAAGGTTTTGATTTAACTTTTTTCAAATGATAACGAATAAGATTAAAAGCTTCGTGACGAATAGTCCAATATTTTTTTGCTTCAAAATCATCACGAGTTAAATGAATACCAATTTTCTTAATATTTTTTAAATCTTCTAAAGCTGTAAAAGCTTGTGCGTTTACTTTTTCTTCATCGTCTCCTGCAAATTCTACAAGTAGTATTAATCTAGGTAATCCATTTTTTAAAGTCATCAAAGTCTCCGGACCGAAAGAAAAAATAAGTTTAAATAAATTCCTAAAGCCAAGCATTTTAATAAAATCCCAAATATATTTCAAAACCAAGAAAAAAGTTTTATCATCATAAGACTCTATAGTTTCAGGTTTATGTTTTAGAGTTTGATTTACTAAATTTGGTAAAAGAGAAATATCTCGCAAGAAAATTACTAATAATTTTCTGTATTTTGCTTCTTTAACTAATTTAAAAGTTATTTCAGTAGTTATTCCTAAAGTTCCTTGAGATCCAACCAAAAGACGATTTAAATCAAAGTAATTATCTTCACCACGAACACCATCAAAATCTACAACATTCCAAAGATAATAACCTGCAGAATTTTTACTTACATTAGGTTTTGCTTTTAAGATTTCTTCTTTATTCTCTAAAATCAAATTGTAAACATTTTTATAAATATTCCCTTCGAAGTCATTTTGAGCTATTTTATTTAGAAGTTCATTTTTAGATAAAGGTTTTACGATATATTCATTCCCATCAGTAAAAATAACTTTTGCTTGGTGAATATAATTTTCTGTTTTTCCATAAGATAAAGTTCTCTCTCCGGCTGAATTATTCCCATACATACCTCCAACTGCATTTAAATTTTTAGAAGCAGTAAAACAAGGTAATATCATACCTTTTTCTAAAGTAATTTTTTCAAAATCTCTATAATACATCCCAGGCTGTACTGTAATTAAACCTGAAAATTCAGATACATACTTTTTTTGATTGTCTAGTTGAGTCGAAGACGATCCGAGGACATCAGAAAAAGTATCAGCTGAATTTTCAGTATTGGAAAAATTCTTTATCTTCTCAGGTTCTTTTACTAATTTATTCATATACCGCGTAAAATCTAAAATTAAAGATTCTCCTATAGAACCTCCTGACATACAAGTCCCGGCAGAGCGAGGAGTTATAGCAAGCTTGGGGTATTTATCTTTATTTTCATTCACCCATTTCACTAAATTTTTAATATCTAAAGAATCTTTCGGGAAAAGAACCAACTCTGGACGCACTTCTAAAACAGAAGAGTCGTGCGAATATTTAGTCAGGACTTCATCACTATTTTCAATATCTCCCTTAAAAAACTTTTTTATTTCTTCTTGCATAATTTTTTATTGAATCATATTAAAAAGTTTTAATCTCGCTTCTACTATTTCTTCTATCTTTTTTACAGCTGGTTCTAGGATTTTTGACGGATTGATTTCGTTTGGATTATTTTTTATGAATTCTTCTACTGCTTCTTTCCAACCTAAACGTATCTCGCTATTGATATGCACGATATTTACTCCTGCTTTAATAGCATTTACGAAATCTTCGTCGCGAAGACCTGAACCTCCGTGAAGCACTAAAGGTAAATTCGTGATTTCTTTAATTTCTTTTGTTCGTTCTGCGTCGATATGAGGCTTACCACTTTTAATTAGTCCATGCACAGACCCGATAGACGGAGCGAGTAAATCTATACCAGTATCATCCGCGAATCTTTTCGCTTCCTCGGGACTAGTTAAAATCCCTGCACCTTCGGGGATAGATTCTTTAATATTAGAACCCGAACCGATATAGCCGAGCTCTGCTTCTACGAGAATTTCTTTACCTGTTTCAATACTTTTTAAATTTGCATATTCTACACATTTTTTAGTCAAAGCGACGTTCTCTTCATAAGGTAAATGCGCTCCGTCAATAATAACCATATCAAAACCGGCATCAATACAAGCCTTTACTCTCTCAAAACTCGCATGGTGATCCGCATTTAAAAATATAGGATAATTGTCTCGTTCACGTAGAGCGTGAACCAAAGCAACGACTTCAGAAAGTCCTACAAAAGATTCTTCACCTTCTGAAACTCCAATAATAACTGGTAGATTTAATTTGCGAGCTGCATTATAAATCCCGTGCAAACCTTCTAAATTTGAAATATTAAAATGCCCAATAGCAACTCCATTCTTCCCCGCTTCTTTTATATATTCACGTAAATTTTTTATTTTTGTTTCCATAAAATAATTATATCAACTCCTTTAATAATTTTATAACCATCTGAGGATTTGCGGATCCATTTGATTCTTTTATAACCTTACCCACTAGAGACATAATCGCATTTTCTTTTCCAGATTTATACGTCGCCACGACTTCAGGATTCTCAGAGATTATTTTCTCAACTATTCCTTTTATCTCGCCTTCGTCATTCTTTTGAATCAAGTTTTTCTCTTCGGCAATTTTTAAAGGTGAAGCATCTTCGACTACTATCATAGCGAGAATATCTTTAGCTACACGAGAAGAAATCTGACCTTCTACGGCTAAGGTTATAAGTTCGGCGAAATTCACACTCTGCGGAAGCCGGGCTTCCGCAGAATTTTTCTTGATACCTATATAATCCGTCAGGATATAATTGGAAGCAGTTTTGATTTTCTCTTTATCGTTCAAAATCTTTGCCACTTCTTCGAAATACAAAGCCAAGTCTTTATTGTTGATATAAATCTCAATATCTTCATCTTTGATTCCATAATCAGCTTTGTATCTCGCTCTTTTACCTACTGGCAATTCTGGAAGCTCGCTCTTCATTTTCTCTAAATCAAAAACTTTATGTAATTCCATTTTAGCTAAATCCGGATCAGGAAAATAACGATAGTCTTCGCTAGATTCTTTCTTTCGTTGACTTATTGTCTTTTGTTTTGCTTCGTCCCAACCACGAGTTTCTTTGACTATCTCGTCTTGCATTCCCTTTTCCCAGAGTTCAGTCATGCGTTCTACTTCGTACAAAATAGCTCGTTCTACGGTCTTGAAAGAGTTCAAGTTTTTAACTTCTACATAGCCTTTCCAAAGTTCTTCTTTTACAGGAGAAATAGAAATATTCGCCTCTACACGCATCTCACCTTTTTCCATATTTGCATGACTTGCTCCTAAGTATTGAAGAAGTAATTGATATTCACGAGCAAAATTACCGGCAACTCTTGCTGCTTCTTCAGGATTTTCGAAAGTATGAGATTCTGTTACGAGCTCCATTAAAGGTACTCCCGCACGATTAAAATCAATAATGGAGAAATCTCCTCGGTCATGCTTGTTATTTGCAGTATCTTCTTCTAAGTGAATACGAGTTATTTTCATACCTGCAAGAAATCCTCCTTTTACTATTGGATATTTATATTGAGAAATTTGATAACCTTTTGGAATATCTGGGTAAAAATAATTCTTACGATCGAACTCTGAAAAATCTGCAATTTCTCCATCTATAGCAAGTCCAACTTTAATAACATTTTCAATAGCTTTCTTGTTTGGAGTTGGTAGAGCTCCAGGGTGAGCCATGCAAACCGGGCAGATATTTTTATTTGGTTCTGATTCAAAAGGATTATTCGGACAAGAACAAAACATCTTAGTCTTTGTATTTAACTCTGCGTGTATTTCAAGTCCAATTGTTACATAATATTTTTTATCCATCCTAGTACTAAAATTTTATATATTAATAATAATTTAACTTTATAATTATTACACAAAAATCAATTTTTTCATAATTTAAAGTAATAAAAAATTTAGTACAAGACAAGTTAAAATTACTGCATAAAATAAAGAGTTTTTTATAAACCCTTGACTTTTTATTTAAAAAATGCTATACTACTAGTGTTAGAGTGTAAAGGGTAAGTACTTTTCTAAAAAAATTTAAAAAAAGTCGCACTCTAATAAAATATCTACCGGAACTTATCGCAAGTTCCGGTTTTTTATTTATTCTTTAATATTTTTATTAATTCGTCTTTTAGATTTTTTATAGAATTGTCATCGTAAAGTGACAATAATAAAACTTTTTTACCGAGCTTTGCAAAATCTTTCAGAGCTTTCGCTATTTGCTTTTCATTTTCCACCATATCAGTTTTAGTTAAAATTATTATTTCTTCTTTATCTTTTAAATAATCCTCATCTATATCATCAATAGAAATATTTTTCTTATCAAAACTTTCAAGCTCTTTACGGATTTCTTTATAAGCTTTTATCATGTTGGGATTTTCAAAAGAAATTAAATGGGCTAAAATTTTAGTTCTTTTTATATGTTTCAAAAATTTAATTCCGAGACCTTTACCTTCACTAGCTCCTTCAATAATACCTGGAATATCCGCTATAATATATCCATAGAAATCTCCTAAATTTGGGTCTAAGGTTGTAAAAGCATAATCACCCACTTTAGCATTTGCTTTAGTTATCATATTAAGCATAGAAGATTTACCCGCATTCGGATATCCAACAAGACCCACATCAGCAAAAAGCCTTAGTTCAATATGAAAATCTCCTTCTTCTCCATCTGCTCCCTTATTTGATTCTTCTGGGGTTGTGTTAATAGAACTTTTGAAATGTTCATTTCCGTAACCACCGTAACCTCCACGCAAAATTAAAAATTCTTCACCTTCTTTTTTTAATTCCCATTTTTCTCCAGTATTATTATTAGTAACAACACTACCTACAGGTAATTCTAAAAAATAATCTTCACCATTTTTACCATGCAAACTTTTTGCACCACCACTTTCTCCATCTTCAGCTTTAAATTCCCTCTTGGCTTTATATTTAAAAAGAATACTGATATCACGAACAGCTTTTATGTAAAAATCTCCTCCACGGCCTCCATCTCCTCCCGCGGGCCCACCTTTCGGAATAAATTTTTCCTGACGCCAACGAACAACTCCATCTCCTCCACGGCCAGCTTTCGCATGTATATTCAATTCATCTATTAGTGACATTTGGCTACAGTATACTATATTTTAAAGAATTTTGCGAATGAGAAAGGTTTTTTATAATTCAAAGCTTTTTCTGCAAACAAAATTGCATTTTCTTTATTTTCTATATTAGCTAAAAATCCAGTATTGTGAACGAATAAAACTCCATGAACACCACTAGGATGATTATCTAAATTAAAATTTTTATTTAAAGCTCCAAACCAAGAATCTGGAAAAGGTAAACGACTTTTCATACTTTCAGGACTTTTGCTAATTGCTTCTACTTTGTAGGTATCACTATGCTCACTTGGAAAAACTAAATACAAAACCTCTTTAGAAGACGATAAAAATTGTTGATATAAATATCTAGGTAAAGATTGATCCAAAATAACTATTCTTTTATCTTTTGTATCTTCGTAAGCTTTTTTTAGAATCTCAAGGCCTAACACATCATCATAAGCAACCTTTATTTCTCTTTTTAAGACTTCTTTAATTTTTTGAACTTGTTCTTTAAAAATTTGATCTATGTGGTTTTCTGTTTCTGTCCAAGTTGGTTCAAAAATAGAAAAAACCCTAGAACCCATATAAGGTTTTATATTATTGAATTTAAGATTAACAATATCAACCCCATTATCATTTGCATCAATAGGACAAACAATTTCTCTTTCTATGACTTCCCATGTTTTTTGATTATTTTCACATAATTCTAAGCCAAAATTTTTCCAAATTAAACCAAAAGCTGCATAAGGAATGCCATTTTCACGAGGCAAAGGTGCATCTAACTGATGATGATCATATCTATCTTGCTTAGGATCATAAATCCCCCCAACATCAAAAACATAATCTGCATTTTTTATAACTTCTACATCACGAGTACGGACTATTTCATATTGATATCCTTTTTTATCCATATACAAAACTAAAGTTGCAGCAGCAAACAAATCATCTGCGTGAAAAGAACCATTATGAGTTACAAGACGTTTTTTAATCATATTTAAAACAATTCATCAACAATCTCTTTAACCAAAGAGCCGTCTGCTTTACCTTTTAAATCTTTCATTAAATTCGCCATCAATATACCTTTTTTAGCTCCATCATCTATACCTAATTCTGTTTTTTTATTTTTTGCAAAATTTAAAATTTCTTCCTTGCTCATCAAAGTAGGTAAAAATTCTTCAAGAATTTTAAGTTGAGAACTTTCTTCTTCTACTAAATCCTCTCTACCTCCAGATTTAAATTGTTCTATAGAATCACGTCTTTGTTTTGCAGTGCGAGTTATTACCACTAAAGCTTCTTCATCAGAGAGTATATCTTGTGGAGTTTTACCTTTTGCTACTAATTCATTCATAAAAGCAGTCGAAAGTCCACGCATAACTTCTAAACGAACTTTATCTTTCGCCATCATGGCTTCTTTTATTCCATTTTTTATTTGTTCATGTAACATGTTTTTATTATAGCAAAAACTACTAAATTAAGAAATAATATATGGATTATAAAACATTGCGCAGGCCGACGGGCCGAGCATAGCAATCCGCGAGCACGCCGATATGTGAGTTTTATAATTTATATATTATTTTAGATTTCTTGATTATTATAAAAAATGCTAAAATATATCCATGACTAAAAACATAATCTTTTTTGATACGGAAACTACAGGAAATACTAATAATGATTTCCTTTGCCAAATAGCTTATAAAAACAATTCTGAAACCTTTGAGAATCTTTACAATCCGGGAATTAAAATTCCTCCGGAAGCTTCAGCCGTCCATCACATTTCAAATAAAATGGTAATAAATAAAGAAAAATTTAAAGAAAGCAAAGACTATACAAAAATCAAAGAATTATTTGAAAATTCTAACAATGTAGTTGTAGCTCACAATGCGCCTTTTGATTTAATGATAATCAAAAAAGAAGATATCGTCCCTGCAAATTTTATTTGTACCTTAAGAGTAGCTCGCGAACTTGATCCTGAAAATAAAATAGAACGCTACAATCTACAATACTTGCGCTATTTACTAGAAATAGAAGTCGAGGCTCAAGCACACGATGCACTAGGTGACGTTTTAGTATTAGAGCAACTTTTTGAAAGATTAAAAAATAAAATCAAAGAAAGTGAAAATTTAAATGATGAACAAGCCATAGAAAAAATGATAGAAATTTCTTCTCATCCTTCAATTTTACGAGTTATTAACTTTGGAAAATATGTTGGTAAGAAAATAGAAGAAATAGCAAATACTGACCGAGGATATTTAGAATGGTTACTTAATGAAAAACTAAAAAGTGAAGCTCCGGATGAAGACTGGATTTATACATTAAAACATTATTTAAATAAATAATTAAAAAAGATGGAATTTATAATCACAATAATCATAGGAATACTTTTTGGAGGGATATTAGTATACTTTTTAATTGATAAAATAAATCAAAAAAGAAATCCAAAAGATGACACGGGACTTCAATTAATCTTAACTCAACTAAATGAAATTTCTCGAACAGTAGATAATAAAATCGGCGAAAGCCACAAGCAAGTTAACGAAACTTTACGTTTTCACTCTACTGAGTCTAATAAAATAATCCGTGATGTGACCGAGAAATTAACTAAATTAGACGAAACTAATAAACAAGTTATATCTTTTGCCGATCAATTACAAAGTTTAGAAAATATATTACGTAATCCAAAACAAAGAGGAATATTAGGAGAATATTATTTAGAAACAGTGTTAAAAAATGTATTACCTCCAGGAAGTTATCAAATGCAGTATGCTTTCCCTGATTCTTCTATTGTAGATGCTGTAGTTTTTGTAAAAGATAAAATCATACCTATTGATTCTAAATTCTCACTTGAGAATTATAATAAAATGGTTGAAGAAAAAGATAATAATGAAAAGAAAAAATTAGAAACTATATTTTTAAATGATTTAAAAAATAGAATTGTAGAAACTTCAAAATACATACAAACAGGAAATAACACCACAGACTTTGCTTTTATGTTTATTCCTCATGAGGCTATTTATTATGATTTAATTACAAACAAAGTTGGAGCCCTAGAAGATGGAGAAAATTTAATTCAAAGAGCAAGTGGTAAATACAAAGTGATTATAACTTCCCCCACTTCTTTCTTGGCATACCTCCAAACAGTACTCCAAGGACTAAAAGCCCTACAAATAGAAGAATCTGCAAAAGAAATAATAAAAAGAGTAAATGAATTAGGTAAGCATTTAAAAAGCTATGATGAATATCATCAAAAATTGGGTAATTCTTTGAATACAGTTGTAAATCATTACAACTCTTCAAACAAAGAATTAAAAAAAATAGATAAAGATGTCCTTCGTATTACGGGCTCTTCTCCAGAACTTGAATTAATAGAAGCATCAAAAGTAGAAACTGATTAAACACATGCACGAAAACAGTATAGAGCAACAATTGAATAAAAAAGAAAGAATGAATGAATTTTGGGAAAATCCTAATTTTAAAATTGAAATTAATGGAGAACTTTTAACATTAAAAGAATGCTATGAAAAAGTTATTAAAGAAAGCAGAGAAATATTTGAAAAAACAAAATTAATATTAAATGAATCTGTACCAAAAGATAAGTTTATACTTTATGTTAATCAAACAGAAAAAGGCATGTTGCAAAGAATAGATCCTAGTCTAATAAATAAAGAAAGATTAGAAAAAATGCGAGAAGCAGAAACAGGTAAAAAAGAAAGTTCTGATACATTTCAAACAGATAATATTAAATATTGCTTAGGTCTAGAAGATAATGATTCTAGGTTTAAGGTCTTTAATTCTTATAACGAGCAAGAAAGTTTTCCTGATTTAAATAATTGTGTTGGTATCATATTTAGCGGAGGTGAAGCTTATATTAATGGTGAAGAAGACCAACGTAGAAAAAACATGTTGGATAGAAGTAGAAAAATAATTCAAAATTCAGACCATATTCCTAAACTAGGTATATGTCTAGGAGCTCAACTTTTAGCTCATGAAAATGGAATGGAAATAGATTGGGTCAAAAATCAAAACAAAATAAATGAAAGGATTGTTGGAATGGATAAAATTATAAAAAATAAAGATATTAAAAATTCTTTTTTAAAAAACTTTGATGAAATTACTTATATAGCTGAAAATCACGGTCAAGAAATAAAAAACTCAAATATTAAAAATGCAAAAATAATTGGTCAAAATGAACGAGGAGATATTGAAATTATAGAATTTAATAATAATACTATTTGTATACAAGGACACCCTGAAGTTGGTAGTATTAGAATGGATATTGGTATGATTTTAAATGAAATTTACAAAAATCCTAATTATATATTTCAAAATAATTTAGAAAAAACAAGAGAATTAATTTTTACAAATTTTATATATAAAATAAAAGAATTTCAAAAATAAATAAATCTTTGACATTTTTATAAAAAAGAGCATAATATCTTTTGATAAAAGTTCCTCACATTTAAATACTTTTTTATGGCTCGCCTACCTCCTTTTTGTTAAATTAGTTTATCCCAAAAATTAATTTAGTTTAAGTATTTTTTAATTTTTAAATTTCAAAAAGATGTTATATCTAACAGAAAATCAAGCCAGACAGTGGAATGTTTTTGAAAACCGAATTCCACTAAACACGTACAAATTTTTAAACAAAAAAATTCACGAAGAATTTAATGAAATTAATGAACTACAAAAAACTCTCAGAAATGAGCCTGAAGATTTTGAAACAGTTCAAAAAATAAATCATTTAAATTCTCAAATTAAAGAAACAGCACAGCTGCTAACTGTGCATCATACCATTGTTATTCCACCAAACCAAAATAACTTCTGTTCCATGGGGACAGCAGTTTTACTTGAAATAAATGGAGTACAAAAAATTGTCATACCTGATGTCTGCGTAACATCAGCAAAAACAATATGCTTCCATAACCCATTATGTAAGGCGATACTAGGAAAAGAAAAGTTTGATGAAGGGTCTTTTAAACACCCTGAAACAAAAAGAGAAATTAATTTTAGAATACTTGACATATGGTCATATTCTGAAACAAAAGAAAAGTTTTTTTCAAAACAAAAACATAGAAAACAAGAAGAAAGAGGAAATCTTCAAATCGCTAGTTAAAAAAAATTAGTAAAACAATTACCCGTATTTTCAATAGAGAATGCGGGTATTTTTATTTCTTTTTTAGATAATTAATGACGACTAGTACTATTGATACAAGCAAGATTCCAAAAATTATTAATATCGCAGTACTACCAAAAACTTGTGCCAAGAAATTTCCAAAATACACTCCAGTAAAAGCCCACAAAAAAGATCCAATAAAACTATAGATTATATATCGGCGAGTTTTAATTCCCCTAAAAGCAGCAAATATTGAAGGTGTGGATCTCACAAGAGGGATTAATTTTCCAAAAATGCTAATTAGAGCAATATGTCTATCGAATAAATCCCAATTCTTTTGATGACTTTCTTTTTCGACTAACTTTTTTATAAAACTATTATTTCTGAATCTTTTACCAAGTAAAAATCCAGTCATATCTCCTAGGAAATTGCTGATCCCAATAAACAAGAAAGCAACAAACGGCGAGAAAGAACCACTAGCAGATAAACTACCTGCTAGTAAAGCAATAGTCCCTCCCGGCAAGATAGAGCCAATACCAGGCAAACCTTCAGCGTATGCAAAAAAAGACATCCAGAGTATCTGAAAAAATGGTGATATATTATTTAGGTTTTCTATTACGTATATTGAAAAAGTGTCCATCACGTTAAATATTTTTTAATTAAGATATGCCCGTTTTGTATATTATTTAACGGGATCGATTTTTGTATCTATTTTAAATCTACCATTTGTATCGGACTTTGAATTTGAGGTGGATTCATATCTATCGGGCCGAATTGCTTCTCGTAAGTTTCTACTTGAGAGGTCATCCACAAAGCTATGCTTTTCATGATTTGAGGAGTAGTCGCATAAGTGTCTAAGTTGTTACCTGAGGTCATTACAAAGGCAAAAGATTCTTTACTATAAGTCCCAAGAGCTCCATCACAGAATTTCTTTGGCAATTGATTTATATCTACTTTTGTTGGGTCTATCATATATTTATATAATTATTTAATACTAATGTACCTATTATAACATAATAAAAAAAGAGATGCTTTTTAGACACCTCTTTTGAATATGATTTGAAAGGGTTAAAGAACATAATTTGTTTTATCAGAAGGTTCAATATTCTGAGAAAATTGAAGTAACTTAGTTTCACTTTCTTGAATATATAATCTTTCTCCACCACTGTTGTAATGTAATTTTTTATACATTACATTAGCTGTTAAAAACAGTTTGTGTGTTTCAAAAATTATATCCAAGGCATCTTTGGTTTTAATAACCATGTATCCTTTATAAAAAGGTATACTTTCCATTTTTAATAAAACTTTAAGCACTGTTAAAACATCGTTATCTGAAAGAAACTCTTTATGTTTCTTTTTATATTTTTCTTTCAGAATTTTTCTTTCAGAAAAATCTTTAGTAGAATTAATCTCTTTTAAGAGATTAAAGAGCTCAAGATCATTTTCTTCTTTTAAATTTAAAAGAAGCTGAAGACCTTCTATCTTTATCTTAAAAAAAGAAGATTGTTCTTTAGTTAATAAATTTAAAAAATAAAAATTACCTCCTTTTTTGGGTAAAATTAAAATTTTCTTTTTCACCATTTCTTAAATATTTATTTGTTAATGTTACATATCAAAATATTTATAACATATATTCTAGTAAAAGTAAAGCTAAAATCATTATAGATTTTTTTAGCTAGTTCTATTTTTTCTTCTGGTGTTAACTTGTGTTTGGACATTTTTAATAAATTTTTAAAAATTTAAAAGTTAAAGTAACAATTCAGTTATTTATAATAACATAAAAAAATATAAATGCAAGTTTTAATTAGAGTTGTTATTATTTTTGAGTTTATATGTAGTGAAAAAATATCTACCCGCGAAGAGTAAAACTGTAGCTAACACCAAGAAAACCAAAGATATTGCAGACTCATCAAAAAGTAATATTTTACGAGCAATTACGAAAACTAAAAGCTCTATGACTGTGTTTATGTTATAAGAGACCAAAAGACGAGCAAGCTCTACTCCAACAGCTAAATGCAGGACTGCTTTCATGAATAAAATAAAAGTGGCTTCACTACTCCAATCAGCATTCAAAAAAACAGGAATTTGATTAATCAAAGAAGCAAAAACTCCTACAATAACAACAAGCGCAAGAAACAACTCTACTCCATGCAAGAAATCTTTTTCTTTTTGTAGATGATTTTGAAACAAATTTTTAATTATCATACTGTTTATTATAGCAAAAATTTGAATAAATAACAAATATATGTTATTATAAATTTGAATTTTCTTTCATCTTTTAAAAAATAAAAAAAATGGAAAGATTTAATTTTTTAAGCCAAGAATGCTTTGCTAGCTTAAATTTAGTTTTTCTAAACATAATTGCTCAACAAGCAAAAAAAAATTAAAAAAATCAATAAGGGTGATTTGTTATTAACAACAAATCACCCTTATTTTTATTCAATCCCCTATTCACACTTTATTCCTGTTGTTGGACTATAAATAGTTTGAGAACTGCAACCAGTAATAGGATCAGTATAAATATAACAAGAACGCGCGAGGGGTTTGTAAATTGATTTAAAAATTTGATTCTTAGTTTCACTATTAGAATAAGAAATATTATAATCAACTTCCGTTGTATAACCTATCTGAGGGGTATTTTCACAAATACCATCTTTATTCATATCATTTGTTTCTATATATTTTATTAAAGGTTTGTTTGTTCTATTTGTAATTTTAGCTTCACTTATATATACAATTCTATTATCTTTTACTCCATAAATTTCAAAAATAACTTTATCATTTTCTACCCTACCTAAAATACTAATATCATAACCAGTATCATTTACAAATTTCAAATCAGGCCCCAAAGAAGAAACCGTCGCATCTAAACCTATTTTATAAAAAGAAACAGCAAAAGTATGATTATGTCTCTCTGTCACAGGTAAACCTGTGTTTAAAATACTTTCAAATAAAGCAGTAGAAACATGACAAACTCCTCCCCCAATACCTAAAACAACTTCTCCATTTAAAAAAGAACGAGCTTCTTTGTATCCTAAATTTTCTGAAACTTCACCTAAAGTTTTATTAAAGGAAAATTCTTCTCTATTTTTTATAACAGTATTGTTTATTTTAGAAACGGCTATATTTATATTTTCAATACGGGCTTCGCTACTACCCGTAAACAAAAGCTCTGAGCGACCTAAAAGCACTATTTCTTTAGGTGTTTCTTTTTTAATTTCTAAAATTTTAGCTACCTGCTCACCGCTACTTATAAAATTAATATTTAAATTAAAAATATAAACTAAAAGTATAAAAAAAACTATAATAAAAGAAAAATATAAAATTATTTTATCAATTTTTTTCATTATCTCTCTCCTATTTGTTGTCTCCACATAGCATAATAAAGACCCTTTTTCTCTAATAAATCACTATGATTACCAACTTCGCTTATTTTACCTTTTTCTAAAACATAAATCTTGTCAGCATGCATTATAGTAGATAATCTATGCGCAATCATTATAGTAATATGATTTTTATCCTGGTTTAATTCTTTAATTGTTTTTGTAATCTCTTCTTCTGTAATAGAATCAAGAGCAGAAGTTGCTTCATCAAAAACTAAAATAGAAGGATTACGAAGAAGTGCTCGAGCAATAGATAATCTTTGCTTTTCTCCTCCAGATAGTTTTATGCCTGATTCTCCTATCATAGAGTCAAGTCCACCTCTAGTTTTTTCCAAAATAGATAAAGAAGCACTTTTTTTCAAAACCTCAAGCATTTTTTCTTCTGTAGCATTTGGATTTACAAAAAGTAAATTTTCTCTTATTGTACCTGCAAATAATTGAGTTTCCTGAGTTACAAAACCTATTTGAGATCTTAATTCATTTAAAATAATATTTTGGTTCAAAGTATTATTATATAAGATCTCTCCTTTATTTGGGAAATAAAGTCCAACTAAAAGTTTAACTAGGCTACTTTTACCAGAACCCGAAGGCCCCACAAAGGCAATGCTTTCTCCTTTATTAATTTCAAAAGAAATATTTTCTAAGGCTTGATTATCTCCGGAACTGTATTTAAAAGAAACATTATTAAATTTAATTTTATGTATATTACCGACATTTTTTGCATTAATTGGATCTTTTTCTTTTGGCGCATCTATTATTTCTTTAAATTTTTTCATAGAAACTTCAGCTTCACGATAAGAGCTAATAACTGTTCCTATTTCCTGCAAAGGTGCAAAAATAAAGAAAGAATAAAAATACAAAGTAAAAAATTGCCCAAAGGTTATAATTTCTTTAAACAATAAAAACAATAAAAAAAACAAAACAGAGTTTCTTATTAAATTAATCAGAGTTCCTTGCACAAAACTAATACTACGAACATAGCGAAGTTTTTTTAATTCTAAACCTAAAATCTTGTCAGTGGTTTGATTAAGCCTATTTATTTCTTGATCGGCAAGACCTAAACTTTTTACTAATTCAATGTTTCTTAAAGATTCAGTTGTAGATCCTGATAAACTAGTAGTCTCTGCTACTATTTTTTGTTGAATTGTTTTTAATTTACGAGTAAGAAAATAACTCGTCCCTCCAATAATAGGTATGGTTAAAAAATAGACTAAGGCAACTAATGGATAAACAAAAAAAGCATAAATAGAAACAAAAATAAATCCAAGCAAAGAAACAAAAACCACATTAATGATTAAGGTTAAGTATTTCTCAGTATCCATCCGAGCTTTTTGTAATATCCCTAAAGTCTCCCCGCTCCTTTTGTCTTCGAATACTTCATATGGTAATGACAAAGCGCTTTTAACTCCTTCTTGATACATTAGAGATCCTACTTTTTGAGTTACCATATTTAAATAATAATCTTGCAAATTTTTCGCAACTCTTGAAACAAAAACTATACCAATAGCAAGTAATAGTAATTTAATAACTCCAGTCAAAAACTCTGAAGTTTCATAAAGATCAGGTTTAGTTGCGTAATCATCAATAATATGACGAAAAATTAAAGGATCAATTAAAGAAAAAATCTGATTGATAGAAGCCATAATCAAAACCAGCAAACAAAGCTTCCAATATTTTTTTAAGTAAAAATAAAGTAATTTCATAAAATTTTATTATTAATATACAATAAACCTTTTTATCTTTATTTACAAGGATTTGACAAAGAACTTTATATAAACTAATCTAAAAGAGATATTTGATCTTTAATTTTTAAAAGCAAAAAGAATGAGAGGTAGAAAAACCATTCTAACCGAAGAACACCACAGAAGACCGAGATCTTTAGGTGGTACATCTAAACCTTCTAATATTAGCTACATAGAGCCTAATAAACACAGAGCCTGGCATATTTTATTTGGAAATATGAACGTATATCAAATTGCTAAAAAATTAAACAATAGAAAAGAAAAACCAAAAGGTATTACGGTATATTGTAAATTTATTAATGGGTCTCCTGTTATGTTAAAAGGCAAGCACCACTCAAACAACATAAATAAAACAACTAAAGCTTGGAATGATTTATTTACTGATCTAGATTTTGAAGAAATTTTACATTTAATTAATCATTTATACTTAGACCCGAGTTACAGGCTAAGAACAAAAATAGAAAAGAGCCCTTAATCAGGCTCTTTTTTTAATATAAAATTTTTTAAAATAAAATACGCCGGTCTGAGACCGGCGTTAAAAATTTTATGATTATCTGAAAAAAATTAAGTAACCAATTACTCCTAGCAAAATGGTTACAATTACTGCAAACACTTGAAAAGTGTTAGTTTTCCAAAACTCATTATTCCAAGAATTGTTAAAATTTTCCATAAAAATTTATTTTTTTAAATGAAAACATATTCAAACATACAATATCAATTTAAAAAATTTAAGTCAAATTTTTAAGTGGTGAGCTAAAATCCTGTTTTTGTGACTCTACCGGGAATCGAACCCGGATTTAAGGCTTGAGAAGCCTCCGTCCTAACCGTTAGACGATAGAGCCAATAAAATTATATTACCTTATTTTTAAAAAAATCACAAAAAGGTATAATATATATATAATTATAAAATAATAAAAAATTTATGGAAAAATACATAGAAAAAAGACCTTGGGGAGAATTTGAGCGTTTTACTTTAAATGAAATTAGTACTGTTAAAATTATTACAGTTAAAAAAGATGAGGCTTTTAGTCTGCAATACCACAATAATAGATCAGAATTTTGGAAAATTCTAAAAGGTAAAGGTTTATTAACTTTAGGAGAAGAAATTAAAGAAGTTTATGAAGGTGAAGAAATCTTTATTCCTAAAAATACTAATCATAGAATGCAAGGCATTACTGATATATATTTCCTAGAAATAGCTTTTGGAGAATTCGATGAAAATGACATAGTTAGAATAGAAGATAAATATGGTAGGAATTAAATAAAAAATTATTTCTTTTTAAGCCATTCTTCTTCTTGACGAACTAAATATTTTGCTTGTTTTTCTGGATTTTCTAAAATATTAAATACTGTTCTTTCCATGCGAACACCTTGAGATCCTTTCACTAAAACAATATCTTCTTTTTTCAAAAAATCTTTTAAAAATTCTCCAGCAGAAACAGAGTCCTCAAATTCAAAAATATTTTTTTCGTCCATTCCTGCTTCTATTGCTCCGATTTTAATATATAAAGCCCTAGGTCCAACGGTAAATAAAACATCGGCGTTATTTTTAACTAAATTACCGATATTTTTATGAGCTTCTTCTGTGTGACGTCCTAATTCAAGCATATCTCCCAATACAGCAATTCTACGACTTTTTGATTTAATATCTCTCATTGTTTTTAATGCTGATTCTAAAGCAAAAGGTGAAGAATTGTAAGTATCATCAATAATTAAAGTGTTATTTTTACCAACTAAAATATTCATCCTGCCTGGTGGTGTATCATAATTCCTTAAAGCGTCGATTGCGGTTATCATATTTAATTTTAAAACATTAGCTACAGCTAAAGAAGAAAGACTAGAATAAATATGATTTTTACCAAAAACTCCTTCACGAATTACAGGAAAACTAATCTCACCAATATTTATTCTAAAAGAAGTGCCTTTCGGGATTGTATGATTTATCAAATCCTCTATATTTTCTATAGTATCTTTATTTTCTTTTGGAATATCATGAATATAAAAAATATCTTCATTAGAAGCAAGTAGATTTGCTTTTTCATTAAAACCATAAGTAAAAATATGTTGCTTGGCATTTTTACCCATACCTAAAACATCAATATCATCAGCATTCAAAATCAAAGTGCCTTCATTTTTTAAAGTTTGTATAAGTCCACTTTTCTCTTTTATTAAATGTTCTCTAGAATCAAAAAACTCAACATGAACAGGTATATCTCCGATAGCGGTTATGATTACGATATCACTTTTAAGCCACATAGCAGTTTCTTTCATATCTCCTGGTTTACCTACTCCCACTTCGAGAACAAGCCACTGTGGGTATTTATTTTTAAATAAAATTAACTTTAAACCTTTGAAAATATTTGAAAGCCAAATTAAGGGATTATTCCAACCATTTGGAATTCCTAAAATAGTCAAGGGAAGTCCTATTTGACTGTTATAACTTTTATCACTTTTTCTAACATAATAGAATTTAGATAAAACAGCATAAACTGCATCTTTGGTGGATGTTTTTCCAACAGAACCAGTAATAGTTATAATTTTTGGATTATATTTTTTTACAACTAATTCTGCTTGTATCCTTATAATTTTTAAAATAATTTTTTTTAAATAAGTTTTCATATATTTTATCTATCTGGTGGCACCTCGTAATAGTTTAACAAAAATTTAGTAATATTCAAAAAAGGATCAGCCCAAGTGACTGAAGCAAGAGGAGTTCCTTTTGGGTTAACAGCAAATAATAAAACTATAAATTTAGGGTTATAAGCTGGAAAGTATCCAAAAAATGAATGTGTATTTCGATCGTCATAATAACCCTGACCGTCTGGACGAGCTACTTGAGCAGTACCTGTTTTCACAGCAACGCTATGTCTTTCAAATTTAGCATTACCTCCCTTTAAGGATGTATCCATAACAGTTACAAGCATTTCGGTAATTTCTTTACTGGTTTCTTTTGAAATTTTTGTTGGATAAATATCGTAAGTTAGGTTTTGAAAAGTTCCATCTTCATATTTTATTTTTTTCACAAAATGTGGAGTAACTAAGTTTCCCCCATTACCCAAAGAGGCTAAAGCTCTTATCATTTGGACTGGAGTTAAAGCAATACCTTGACCGAAAGATGCATTCGCATATTCTAATTCTCTTGGAGAATATAAGTTTGAAATCAAACTACCTGTTTCATTTGGTAAATCTATTTTTGTTTTTTCTTTAATTCCAAAACCAAGCATATAATCTCGAAAATTTTCTTTACCCAATTTTTTATAAGTAAATACCATACCTGTATTTAAAGATTGGTTTAAAACATCTTGCATACTAGTATTAGAACCTCTACCTTTTTTATCAAAATTAAAAATAGTTTTATTTTCTACTACAACAGAACCAGTGTCGTTATATTTAGTATTTGGTTTTATTAAATCTTTATCTAAAGCAGCGGCAATCACTAAAGGTTTTACTACTGAACCAAACTCTAAAACATTCTCTACCATGGGATTTCTAAATAAAGATACATCTTCAGTTTTCTTAAAATCATTTGGATTAAAATCAGGTTTTGAACTCATAGCATAAATAGACCCATCTTCTGGATTCATAATAATAGCTCCAATTTGATCGGCATTATATTTTTTTAAAACATTATTAATTTCTTTTTCCAAAAAGCTTTGAACGTTTGGTTCTATAGTGGTTATCAAATCACCTTTTTTAGTTTTATTTAAAAATAAATTATCATTTAAATCAGCAAAAACTTCAGCAAAAAAATTCACATAAGATTCATTTGGATTACGAGAAAGGATTTCGTTATACTCTCTTTCGAGCCCATACCTACCTTCTAAATTGTTTTGATTATAAGCAACGAAACCTAAAGACTGAGATAATATATTTTGACCTGGATAAAAACGCCATTTCTCTTTCACTAATTCAATTTCTTTTAATTTTAATTTTTGTAATTTATCGGCTTCTTGTTTAGATAAACCTGTTTTAATTTCTTCGTAAGGGTCAGTTTTTTTATCGGCTTTAGTAATAAAATCATCATAATCAATTGGAATAATGTTGTTTATATTTTTATATAAACGTTCCTTATCTTTAATTTGATTTGGTTTAATAGCTAATTTAAAACCAGATATTTGCATAGCACCAGAAACTAATTCGCCATCCTTTCGAGTAAAAAAAATAGTTCCTCTTTCAAAAATACCAGAAGCAGAAGCAACATATTGACGATCAGCTTTTTCAGTGAAAAAATCTTTTTTAACAATCTGTAATACAAAAATTCTGTAAACAAAAACAAAAGAAACTAAGATAATAAAAAAAGAAATAATTTTTAAACGCAAATTAACACTATTAGATTTCATTTTGAGCTAATAAATTAGAGTTTAAAGTTTCTGGTTTATCAAAACGATTTGCAAAAACTGGCTTTACTTCTTGTAAACCTAAAGCAACAGAACTTTCTTTGTCTAAATTATTTACTAAAACTAAATAACTTGCTTCTAAATCAGCTACTTCATTAGCTAAATTACGAGCTTCTAAATCAACGGTTTTTCTTTCAATGATAGAGAAAACCATTTTACCTAAAACAATCATATATAAAAAAGAAAAAAGAATAAACATAGAAAAAATACCATACAAAAATTTGCTTCTTAGATCTATACTTTGATCTATTGTATCTACTTTTTCCATATAATTTTTCACTTTTATACTTGCTTGTTTCATTTTTAAACTTTAATCACTAATTAATTTATAATTTTTCTATAATTCTTAATTTAGCACTACGAGATCTTTTGTTATTTAAAATTTCCTCTTTACTAGGTATAATCGGTTTCTTGTTAACTAAAATTCCTCTTTTCTCTAAAACTTTATTTCTAAAAAAATTCTTTACAATTCTATCTTCTAAACTATGAAAAGTTATGACTACTAATCTTCCAGAATTTATCAGTAAATCAAAACTCTTATTTAAAGCTTCTTCTAAAATCCTCAACTCATCATTTGTAGCTATCCTTAAAGCTTGAAAGGTTTTTGTTGCTGGATGAATTTTCATTCTTAAGTATGAAGCTGGTACTGATTTTTTGATTATTTCAATTAAATCAAAAGTAGTGTGAATTTCTTTAATTTTTCTATCATTTACGATATTGTGAGCAATCCTGCGAGCATAACGTTCTTCTCCATAACCATAAATAATGTCGGCTAAAGATTCTTCACTCCAAGTATTTACTATTTCTTTAGCTGTTAAATCTTCTTCATTTGGTAACTCTTTCATAGTCATAAGCAATTCTTCATCTCTTAAAAAAGAAAAACCCCGCAAAGAATTATCCAACTGGTCTGAAGAAATTCCTAAATCAAATAAAATACCTGAAACTTCTTTTATGCCTTCTTCACTTAAACCTTTATCTATATTTTTAAAGTTTAAATTTTTGAAAATTACCTTATTTTCTAATCCTTTTATTTTAGGTAATGCCCTTACCCAAGCTCCTTTATCTTGATCAAAAGCAATAACTTTTACATTTTTTGCTTTTTCTAAAATAGCCCTTGTGTGACCTCCGCCACCAAAAGTCGCATCAACAAATAAAGAATCGTCTTTAATATTTAAACCTTCTATACTTTCTTGTAAAAGAACACTACTATGAACACTACTCATTACTTTATTCTTTGGCTTAATTTTTCTGCTATTTGGTCGGCCTCTTTTTCGGTAATCTTTCTGTATTCATTCCAAATATTCTGATTCCAAATTTCTATTCTATTGTCTACTCCAACCAAAATTAATTCTTTTTGATCACCAAGCAAAGACTCTTCTTTTAAAAATTCTGGTATCAATATTCTGCCAACTTTATCTATCTCTGTTTCTACTGCTCCACCAAAAATTCTTCTATTAAAAGCACGAGTATCAGATGCTAACCAAGGAGAATTAGATAATTCAGAAGATAATTTAGTCCACTCTTTTAAAGTAAAAGCAAATAAACATTTATCAAGTCCACGAGTGATAATAATTTTCTTACCCATTTCCTTACGGAATTTTGCAGGCAAAGAAACTCTTCCTTTCTCGTCTATTTTATGTGTAAATTCGCCTATTAACATAAATTTCTAATAAATTATAATATCCCACTTTTTCCCACTTCATATATATTATACTCCACCAAGCCCCACTACACAAACTAAATAAACATGAAATATGTGGATAACTTAAAAGGAAAAACCCGTAGTATATACTACGGGTTTTTCCTTTATTTGATTATATTTTTTAGCTTTTAATTAAAAGTTTTCCTAAAACAAAAGAAGTTATGGATACAAACAAAGCTCCTAAAATCGCAGAGATAAATCCATCTACATAAAATCCTTTAATAAAACTTGAAATAAACCAAAATAGTAATCCGTTAATAACGAGAGAGAAAAGTCCAAGGGTTAAGATAGTGATAGGTAAAGCCAAGATGTGAAGTATTGGCTTTATAGAGAAACTAAATATTCCCCAAATTAAAGCCACAATCAGAGCAATATAAAAACTAGAGACCGAGATCCCCGGCACAATATAAGAAGTAGCTAAAACTGATCCCGCTACGATCAACCATTGTAAAATTATCTTCATCCCGTTAAATATTTTTGATTAATTTGTAATTGAAATACACGTTATAAGTTTTTAATATAATACATCCCTAATTCCCGTTCTTTAAAATTTTTAACGGGATTCATATTTAAATTATAACACAAATTAAATTTAAACAACTTTCATATGGTCACCATAAAAGATTTCAATCTGAAAAGCCTTATATTGCTTTTTATTTAAAATAAATGTATAAATAAAATGAAATATTCTTTTTTTAACATTAAATTCATACAAAATGAGTGGACATTCTGAATACACTTCTTGGATAGATCGAGAAGCAAAGTATCTTCTTTGTAAAGATGGTAAAACTACAAAAAATATTACGGGAACTTTTTTTACAAGTTCAAAACCACCGATGCATAATTCAGATGAATTTATGATCAATCTCTCTAATGAAATTTCATTAGAATTAGGAAAGCCAAATTCTAATATAGATTGGGAAGATCTGAGAAAAAGATTTGAAAGTTATTCAAAAAATAACAAAAAGAAAGAAATTAGAATTAGATAAAAAACTAGAAAAGCTTGCTTTGCATAATACAAAGCAAGCTTTTTAAATTAAAAATAAATTAATCTGCGGAAGTCCTTCTTCCGCAGAGTTATTCTAATTCCTTAAAATCTAACCACTCTTTTATTTCAGAATCGAAATCTTCAATATTATTAAAGTAAGGAGGAAAATCTTCTAAATTTAATATTTTATTTTCGGGCCTAGATGCTCCTTTATAATCTAAATAACTTGACCATTTATATTCTTTTAAGAAATATATAGCTTTACTAAAATCTTTAATACCGTTTTCTTTCCAATTTTTATCAATTAATTTTATAGGGTTTAAATGAATATATGAAAATAAATATTTTGCCTGATTATCTTTACATACATACGTATCCTTAAATTTAGCTTCAAATAAACTTCCTGTTCTTTTGTATTTTTTATTAAAATATTTTGAATAAGAGGTTAGAACTTTTCTCATAAATTCTGAAATTTCATTTTTGCGGAAGTCCTTCTTCCGCGGATTTGCAGTAATATATAAGTGAAAATGATTGGGCATTAAAACCCAAGCACCAATACTCACTGATCTTTCTCCTCTATCGAAATCCCAAGCCTCAATTTTTGCTCTAACTATATCTTCACGAAAATCAATTCTTTTTCCTGAATTACAAAGATAAAGTAATTTAACAAAACGGTCATAGTCATGATCATCCAAGAATATCTCTTGTTTACTATTACCACGATTATATAAATGATAATATTCACCCTCAAGAAAAGTTGTTTTTCTGAAAGCCATATATAAATAATATCGCGGAAGAAGGACTTCCGCAAGTTAGATAAAATAAAAAAGAGCTTTGAATATAAAATCCAAAACTCTTTAATTCTCATTTTCTTTAAAAAAACTTATAAATACAAAATTTTCCACTTACCACCCCGGCCTACCCAACATTCATTTTCATCTAACATAACATCTAATATGTATGCTCTGTGATTCTCAGCAAATACAGTAATAGGTACAACTTTTTGTACTCCTGTAATTCTATACAAATCCACATAAGCGAAAAGTGCTTTATAACGATTTAAAAGATCTTTTTCATTTTCTAATAAAAACTTTAAAGCAGGAAAAAATATTTCTGCTGGAATTGTAATAGGTTCAGAAAAATTCTCTTTAATTTGTTTATCGTAGCAATCTTGCATTAAAGCCGCTACTTGTAACGAAACATCGTTAGTCAAAGAAAACTTAAAATTTTCTATTTTTGGTAGTATTTCTTCTAAAAAAGAATTTTGAAAAAACATGTTTATTCCATTTTCATTTGCTAGGTGTTTAAAAAATAATTTACCGACAAAAGGCTTTAAAGTAACCTTAATTTCTCGAATAAAAATAGTCACAGAAGAATCAAAAATTACATTACTCATTTTTATTTAATTTTAAATTTGCTACGACAAAATTGCCTTCGTGTTTAATATAAACACAAAAGCTATAAAAAGCAAGTAATCTACTCTTCTCGTTTCGGTCGCATTAGTGGGAAGAATTGAGTTTCACGGATTGGTTTGTCAGCTAGGAAGGCAAAGAACATTTCTCCAAATCCAAATCCACAAGTCGGAGGCATACCGTATTCGAGCATTTCTACGAATTCATGGTCTGGCATCATAGCTTCTTTGTCTCCCCTGTTTATTAAATCTTGTTGAACTTGAAACCTTTCTTCTTGATCAATAGGATCATTTAATTCAGAAAAACCGTTCCCTACTTCAGATCCTGCAATTATAACCTGAAATCTTTCAGTTTTATTAGAATCATTTTCCATAGATTTAGATAAAGGAGAAACGAGTTTTGGATGTCCTGTTAGAAAAACCGGACCTGCTATTTTCTTGCGACAATATTTCCATAGAGTATCTACTAAACGCTCCATAGTATCTCCGTCATATTTCACTTCAAGGTGTTCTAAGGTTTTACGAACTTCTTCATAAGTAGTATTACCTAAATCAATTCCAGTTTCTTTTTTGATAGTTTCTGTATAATCAATAATTTTCCACTCTCCTCCTAAATCAAATTTATGTCCACGAGTTTCAAATTCTGTTTTACCAAAAACATCCAAAGCAATTTTTTTATAAAGTTTTTCTACTAATTGCATTCCATCTTTATAATTTGCATAAGCCCAATAGAATTCCATATTTACAAATTCCTGTAAATGATTTGCATCGGATCCTTCATTGCGATAAGCTCTACCAATTTCAAAAGTTTTATGGAAACCCGCCGCCATCAAGCGTTTTTGCCAAAGTTCACCTATAGAGATACGCAAATAAAGTGGTAATTTAAAATCTTCATTGTAAGTCTTGAAAGGTGTAGCTTCTGCTCCTCCTGTAGTTAATTCAAGTGTTGGGGTTTCAACTTCTAAAAATCCATGTTCTTTCATAAAATTACGGGTTGTTTCCCAGAATTTCATTTTCTTTTCAAGTAATTCTCTAACATCTTGATTCATTAAAACATCTAAATATCTCCTGCGAAATCTTTCTTCAACATCAGTTAAACCATGCCATTTTTCAGGTAAAGTAAGTAAAGTTTTAGTTAAAATATTCCAATCTGAAACCTCTAAGCTCTTTTCACCTCTTTTAGTGGTAAAAAAAGTTCCTTGTATTTCAATAAAATCTCCAATATCAATAACTTCATTAAAAAGATTTAATTTTTCTTCACCTAATACATCTAATTTTAAAACTCCTTGAAAAGAACCTGTTCCATCTGAAATAGTAATGAACATAATTGATCCTTGTCCGCGAATAGAAAGAATTCTACCAGCTAACCATTTTGAAGTTTTATTTTTTTCTAAATCATCAAAACCAAAAATAGCTTCATTAATATAAAGTTCTTTGTTTGTAGTAGAAGGAAAAGGATTAATTCCTTTTTCTTTTAAAATCTTTAATTTAGTTAAACGAACGTCTCTAATTTCATCAATCGAAGACATATATTTTATGATACTTTAATTATTTTATAATTAACTACACCCTTTGGAGTTTGAAAAGAAGCAATTTCTCCTTTCTTCTTACCCATAAAAGCTTTACCTATAGGAGAGTTATTTGAAATTTTACCTAAAACAGAATCTGCTTCTTCAGAACCAACAATAAAATAAGTTTTCTTTTCTTTGGTACCTTCTTTTTCAACCACAACTTCGGAGCCAACTTCTACCTTATCGCTACCGGTTTTTTCAACAATCTTTGAAGACTTTAAAATTTGATCTATTTGTTTAATTCTTGCTTCTAATTTACCTTGATCTTCACGAGCTTGATGATATTCAGCATTTTCAGATAAATCACCTAATGATTTAGCATATTCAAGGGCATTAATAATTTCTTTTCTTTTTGGTCCTTGTAAATCAAGGAGTTCGTGTTCAAGTTCTTTTTTCTTTTCTTCTGTTAAATAATATATATTATCCATAATATTGATATATTACACTTTTTTAAAACTAAAGTCCATAAAACTTGCGATAAATTTTATATATGTTAATCTATAACATATGTCAAAAACAGTTATAGAAGTATCAAAAAACCCAAATGAAAATAACGCAAGTATATTGCGCCGTTTTTCTCGTAAGGTTTCAGAGTCAAACATTATTCCGAAAGTTAAATCAAAAAGATTTAATGAAAGAAAAGAATCTAAAGTAAAAACTAAAAAAAATACTCTAAAGAAATTGGCTCGTAGAAAAGATAACGAGAAATTAAGAAAACTTGGAAAAATAAGATAAAAGTGGAGGAAAAACTTTTCATAAAAAATACAACAAAAGAGAGAGACATATTAGTTAATATGTCTCTCTCTTTACGTATAAAAGATGATATTTTAGGTAAAAAATATAATCTCTCTATCGCTTATGTTGGAGAAAAAAAATCTAAAGAAATAAATTTTAAATATAGAAATAAAAATAAATCTACCAATGTTTTATCTTTTGAATATAGTAAAAATGAAGGTGAAATAATTCTTTGTCCTAAAGTTATAAAACGTCAAGCAAAAAATTTTGAAAAAACTCCCAAAGATTTTCTTGGGTTTTTAGTTATCCACGCTATGCTACATTTGAAAGGAATGCAACATGGGAGTATAATGGAAAGAGAAGAAAAAAAATATGATACGAAATATTTCGGTAGGAATAGACATAGGCTCAAACACAATAAGAGTCGTAATAGCTGAGTTTAAAAAAGGAGCTCCAAATCCTATTGTTTTAGGTGTTGGTGAAAGTGAAAGCATAGGAATACGACACGGATACATAACAGACCAAGAATCTCTCTTAAAAAATCTCAAGAAGGCTGTAACTGAAGCTGAAAAAACTTCAGAAATAAAAATAAAAAAAGCTTTTGTAAATATGAGTAGTGTTACAACCAAAGGAGAAATAGCTACTGGTGTTTCAATCGTAACCAAAGCAGACAATGAAGTTACTTATTTAGATATAGAAAAAGCCATAGATGATGCCCAAAATAATCTTTCTTTGAATAATAAAAAAGTAATTCAAATTTCCCCTATTTCTTATAAATTAGATGGTAATGAAATATTAGGTAGAATAGAAGGAAATATCGGAAATAAAATTGAAGTTAAAGCTATTTTTACCACATGCAAAAACCAACATTTTGAGGATTTAATAAATACAATTGGAGACTTAGGCATAGAGGTGATAGATATAGTTCCGGATGTTCTAGCTTCAAGCAATATATGTCTTTCAAAAAAACAAAAAATATTTGGAACAATTTTAGCAGACATAGGTAGCGACACAACTCAAATTGCAATTTTTGAAAATGAAAAATTAATTGCATTGCATACTTTTGGAATTGGTAGTGGAGATATTACTAATGATATTGCTTTAGGCCTTAAGATTTCAATAGAAGAAGCTGAAAAAATAAAATTAGGAGATTTACCAGAAACTATATCTAAGAAAAAACTTGAAGAAATAATAGACGCTAGGCTTTCTGATATTTTTGAATTAATTGATAATTATTTAAAAAAAATAAAACGTAATGAATTATTGCCTGGTGGTATTGTGTTTATAGGTGGAGGATCTAATACAAATAATTTATTAGAAAAAGCAAAAAATAATTTAAAATTACCAGCAAGTATAGGACAAACTCAGATATTTGGTACAATGAAAACCAAATTAAAAAATAATTCTTGGTTTACTGTAATTGGTTTACTTTTTACTACAAAAGAAAAAATTACAGAAGATAATGCTTTCAACAATTTCTTTAAAGATTTAAAAAATACAATCAAATCACATTTAAAACAATTTATGCCTTAAAAATAAAGGTTTTTCTGCTATTTTTTTACAAAAAGTCAATGATTTACTTTTTGTTTTTTTCTGCTATTATACTGTTATAAAGATTATTAGATTAAGTTAAAAAATATATGCCTAAAGTAAACCCAGAAATAGAAAGTTTTGCTCGTATAGTAGTTATCGGAGTTGGAGGCTCTGGTAAAAATGCAGTAAATCATATGATTAATTCAAAAGTAAAAGGAGTTACTTTTATTGCTATGAATACTGATACTCAAGATCTACATAATTCCTTAGCTGAGAAAAAAATTCATATTGGTAAAAATCTAACAAAAGGATTAGGTGCTGGTATGAATCCTGAAATTGGTAGAAAAGCAGCTGAAGAAACCAAAGCTGAAATTCAAGATGTTATTAAAGGAGCAGATATGATTTTTATAGCTTCAGGTATGGGTGGAGGTACAGGCACAGGGGCAGCTCCTATTATTGCACGTGCTGCAAAAGAACAAGGAATCTTAACTGTTGGTGTAGTAACTAAACCTTTCTTCTTTGAAGGCCAACACAGGACAAGACTTGCTGAAAAAGGTATTGATGAATTAGCAAAAGAAGTTGATGCTTTGATTACAATACCGAACGACAAATTACTTCAAATTACAGAAAAAAATACTAATTTTAAAGATGCTTTTTCTATTTGTGATGATGTATTACGTCAAGCAGTAGAAGGTATTTCAGATCTTATTACTACTCCAGGTATTATTAATGTGGACTTTGCTGATATTCGAGCTGTCATGTCTGATGCAGGTAGTGCTCTTATGGGTATCGGATCTGCTTCAGGAGAAAATCGTGCTGAAAAAGCTGCTGTACAAGCTATAAATTCTCCTTTACTTGAAGTTTCTATTCATGGAGCTAAAGGAGTATTGTTCGCTATTTCTGGAGGTGATGATTTGACTATTCACGAAATCCAAGATGCTGCTAAAATCATAACTGAATCAATAGACAAAGATGCTAAAGTTATTTTTGGAACAATTAATGATGATAAATTAAAAAAAGGCGAAATTAAAGTAACCGTTATAGCAACTAACTTCCCTACTGATTTACCTAAAAAAAGTCTTTTCTCTAATACACCTTTAATTAATCAAGCTCCATTAAGAACAGAAAATCCTGTTGAAATAAAAAAGGAAATTCACAATAGTTTACAAAATGGAAAATTAGAAGACAAAAAAGAAGAAAAGATAGAAAAAATAGCTTCTAATCCAATCATAAATGCAATTTCTGGAAACAACAATAACGATATGATTAAAAAAACAGAAAAGAAAGAAATAATTATTGAAGATGAAATAATCATAGATGATGAAGATGACTGGAGTGCTGTTCCAGCTTTCTTACGAAGAAAAAAATAAAAAAAATCTAGGATTATATTTTGAAGGGGTTTGCAAGCGGCTGCGAGCAAACTTCAAGATTTTTTAAGCTTAAAAAAATCTGTACTAAAAAATATTATCCTAGATTTTTTATTTACAATTTTAATGTGATATAATACCTAAATGATATACGATTTAATAATAATTGGAGCTGGGCCAGCTGGAGTATCGGCTACGGTTTATGCTTCTCGCAAGAGACTTAAAACCTTACTCATTCTTTCGGAATGGGGCGGTCAAAGTATCGTTTCTGAATATATTTATAATTGGATTGGTTCCCCTGTCATTGCCGGCCACGAATTAGCCGAAAATTTCAAAAGTCACGTCATGGCAAACACCAAAACTGAAAAAAATCCTGATTCAACATTAGAAATTGCTGACGGAGAAAAAGTAGTAAATTTAACTAAAAATGAAGACAAAACTTTTAACATAAAAACTGAAAGTGGTAAAGAATTTATTTCAAAAACTGTTCTCATTTCTTCTGGTAGCGGTAGGAGAAAACTAATAGCAGAAAATGCAGATAGACTCGAACACAAAGGGCTCACCTATTGTGCTTCTTGTGATGGTCCAATATTCGCAGGTCAAGATGTAGCTGTTATTGGTGGAGGAAATGCTGGATTTGAATCTGCTTCTCAATTGCTTGCTTATTGCAACTCTGTTACCTTGCTTCACCGTAGTCCAGAATACAGAGCTGAAGAAATTACAGTTGAAAAAATTTCCAAAAACCCAAAATTTAAAGGAATTCTAAATGTAGATATTTTGTCAGTTAAAGGAGATAAATTTGTAGAAGGTTTAACTTACAAAGATAAAGCAACCGGAGAAGTACAAGAATTAAAAGTTGCTGGCATCTTTGTTGAAATCGGACAAATTCCAAATACTTATTTTGCTAAAGAAATAGTGAAACTAGACTCTATAGGAAGGATAGAAATAGACCCTTGGACTAATAAAACAAGTCAAGAAGGCATCTGGGCGGCTGGAGATTGCACGAACGTATTATATCATCAAAATAACATAGCATCAGGGGACGGTGTTAAAGCCCTTGAAGATATATATTTACACTTACATACTAAATAATAAATAAATTACACAAATAAAAATAGTCAGATTTTATAAAAAAACCTGACTATTTTGTATTTTATTATTTTATTTCAACAGTAACTGTATGCCCGTCTTCTTTTAAAATAATTTTTCTTGTATTTGTTTTTTCTTTATCAAGAATAACAAACGTTGGTGTTTCGTGGCTTATACTATACCCTCTTTTGTTTAATGTATTTTTTATTATTTCTATATCCACCATAATAAATATGATTTTAAATGTGAAGAACAAACTATGACTCAGTAATAGATACTACTTTATATTTAAATAAAGTCAAGATTTCTTTTTATAATCTGAAAATTTATACTCTACCATTTCAGCTTTTTTAAAAGCATTAAATAAAAAGAAAAAAGATAAAATTAAGTATGAAATTGTTGTTCTTAAAACTCCATAACGCACAAATCTCCGATCTGAGACAAGTAGTATGTTTCTAATAATTCTAAATTTTCCTATTTTTGAAGCCCTACGAATAAATTCTATATCATCAAATTTTAAATCATTTCTAAAACCTTTTGTTTTATTAAACAATTCTTTAGTCATAAAAATTCCAGACCCCGCCCCAGAAGGACTTAACCGTTCAAATAAAAACATAACTAAATTAATAAAACCATAAGATAAAGAAATTGGAAAAGTAGAATTTCCTATACCTCCACCTTTTTTTAAAGAATAAGGTACATACACAAAAGCACCTAAATCTAATTTTCTTTTTTTAATTTTTTTAATACTTTTTTCTATAAAATCAGGCACAAGTCTAACATCAGCATCAAAAAAAAATAATAAATCCGAAGTAGCATTTTCTCCACCAAGTCGTCTTTGCTCACCTATATTTGGAACAGTTTGAATGATTCTAATAACTTCATCTTCTCTAACTTTCTTTAAAGTTTGATCTTCTGAATAAGCATCAATTATTAATATTTCATCAACTTTAATGGTTTGATTTTTTAAATCAATAATTAAATTCGGTAAAAAACGCTCTTCATTTAAACAAGGTATTATAACTGAAATTTTCATAATATTTTTTCTAATGCTTGTAAAAATAATAAAAATCCTAAAATCATATTAATAAAAGGATAAAACCAATAAATTTTTTCTAGATCAACTTTTGGTTTAAATATAATCAATAAAGGTAATAATGGATAAATTAAATATAGATAAATAAAATCACCTAAAAAATTATTTTTAAAAATTAAAAACCAAGCTAAAAACCAAAATGTAAAGCAAAATATTAAGCTTTTTCTGAAACCTAAAAAAGTGGCTGAAGTTTGTATTTTAGCTTTACGGTCAGCTTCTATGTCAACTACAGCTGAAAATAAATGCATAGAAAAAGCCCAAAGGAAGGAAGCAAAAATAAATACAAAATTAGGCAAATTTTGACTAATTAAATAAAAACCAAACACTGCAGGCAAAACATAAAAACCATTAGAAATAAAATCTAAAAACACTTTAGTTTTAAATCTTAAAGGTGGTAAACTATAAAATATTCCTAAAAATATAAATAAAGATAATACAACAAAACTAGTAAAATCTTTAACAAAAAACAAAGAAATTATTGAAATAATGAGACTTACGTAAAAAGAATATTTAACAATATTTCTATTGGAATTATTTACTATAATCTCCTTACCTTCTTTTTTAGCATTTAATATATCTATTTTTTCATCAGCTAAATCATTTATACCGTAAATCAATAAATTAGCTGGAATTAAAAAATAGAAAAACCATAAGAAAAACTCTAAATCAAAATTATCCAAAGAATTAATACCAAAGGTAAAACCAACTAAAAAAGTTCCAGCAGTGTATAACCAAAACCTTGGACGAGATAATTTAAAAATTTGATATAAAATATTATTTTGTGTTTTATTTTGTTCTATCATTATTGTATTTCTCTAAAAAGAATAAAACTTCCCCTAAATCTTTTGGTAATTTTTTAATAAAATTTAAAGCTTTTTCATTATAGTTTTGCATGATTTTATTATGCTTTTCTTTAATTTGATATTTATCTAATAAATCATATAAAGTTTTAATTTCGTTTTTAATTAAATTATCTTTACCAAAAATATTATCTATAAAAATTTTCTCTTTTTTGTTAACCTCTTTAAGGAGCAAGAATTTGATTATGGTTTTTTTATTTTTATTCACATCTTTCAAAACACCTTTACCTGTATTGTTGGTATCACCCCAAATTCCTAAATAATCATCTTTCATTTGAAAAGCAATACCTAAAAATTCACCTGCAGAAATAATATTTCTAAGAACTTTTTTATCTATATTTTGATTAGTTAAATATCCTAAAGCTAATGGTAAACTAATACTATATCTAGCAGTTTTAAATTTATAAATATCTAAAATAGTGTTTAAATCTGGATCTTTTTTCTCAAAACCAAAAAATACATCTTGCATTTGACCTAAACCAACTGAAATAGATTCCTCTATAAAAAAACTTTTAATTTTTTGTAAATTTGGATTGTTTATTTTATTCAACAAATCAAAAGCTAAAAATATTGAGATATCTCCGAAAGAAACAGCTTGACTAATTCCATAATGCAAATTGTTCTCTGTTTTTAATTCTTTTTTATATTGAATATAAATTGAATCACGGCCTCTTCTTTTTTCATCTTGATCCATAATATCATCATGAATCAAAAAACTAGTATGCAACAATTCTAAAGCTCCCGCTAAATATAAAGTATTAATATCTTTTTTAGAAGCAGATAACATAACTAATAAACCCCTCATATTTTTACCAGAAGTTGCAAAAGGTGATAATTTTTTTTCTAGGTCTTTATGCCAAATATTAACCTTTTTGTATTTGAAAGAACTTTCTAAAAGGTATTTTTTAAGAAAAGTTTGTAATTTTTCTATATTTTGTTTTATATCTTTTTCTTGCATTTTATTTTTTAAATATTACTTTTAATGCTTCATAAAAAATTCTAATTTTTCTCGGTTTAACTTTTATTTTATAGACAATCATCGGGTTTTTATAAATCACTCTTCCTGTATATAAATATAAATTATTAGCTATCTGTATGGGTATACTATATCTTCTTGGTATAAATTTAAAACCTATTTTTGCTTCTTGTGTCAACTTATAAAAATAGTCTAACTCTCCTCTTAAAAATTTTATAAAATTTTCTTGATTTTCTTTGATGTAATCTTCTTTCAAATTATCTAAATTGTATTTAACTAAATTCTCTTGTGGTAAATATTGCCTATTTAAAGAATTATCTTCATTAATATCACGAATGAAATTAATATATTGGAAAGCTTGTCCTAATTTATCGGCATATGGATATGCTTCTTCTTTTAATCCTAAAATCTTACACATCATAAATCCTACTACGGAAGCTGAACCATGCATATATTTTTCTGTATCGTCAATATTTTTACAAAAGACATTTCCTAAATCAGATTCCATAGAAAACAAAAAAGCATCAATCCACTCTTGTTTAAAATCATATTTTTTCTGCAAATTAACAAAATCATCAATTGTGGAAAAATTAGACTTTTCTTTATTTAAAGCTTTATAGTACTTATTTTTAAAATCTAAAAATTCTTGCCTGCGGGCTGGAACAGAGTCCACAAAGTCATCTGCCACTCTTACGAAAGCATATAAAACACTAACTTCTTCTTTAACTTTTTTAGGAAAGAAAAAACTAGAATAAAAAAAAGTTTTACTACCCTTTTTAAAAATCTGAGTTTTATTTTCCATAAATTTTATTAATATCTGAAGCTACGTTCTCTCCTGATAAAATACAAGGAGCCATACCGCAACCCGGATGAGTGTATTGACCAGCAAAGAAAAGATTTTTTACTTTGCCGCTTTTACTATGAGGACGGAAAAAACCAGTTTGCATTAAATTTAAAGCCATACCAAGAGCTGTCCCTTTATAAGCATTATAATCACGATCAAAATCAGATTGAGAATAAATTCTCTCATAAATTATATTTAAATTTATTTCTTCCCCAACCAAAGTCTCTATTTCTTTAATCATTTTATCTCTATATTGATTGCGAAAATTTAGATCATCAGCAAGCCCTGGAGCTGCAGGAACCAAGAAGAACAAATTCTCACATCCCTCTGGAGCTACAGAATTATCTGAAACCGAAGGTACGCAAAGATAAAAAGAAGGTTTATCTTCCCATGCTCCATTTTCAAAAACAGATTCAAAGTGCTTCTCCCAATTCTCTCTAAAATAATAATTATGGTGACGAACATTTTTTAATTTTTTGTTTAAACCTAAATATAAAATAAAAGCTGAAGGTGAAATCTTTTTCTTATCCCAATATTTTTCATTATAAGTTTGCCACTCTTTATCTAATAAAACAGTTTCAGTAAAAGGATAATCAGCATTAGAGACAACTACATCAGCTTCATAAAATTCTTCTCCTACATAAACCCCAATTGCAATACCTTTTTCTACTTTTATTTTCTTAACTTCAGCATTAAAAACAAATTTTACTCCTCGCTCTTCGCAAACTTTCACAAAACCTTTTACAACTTCACCCATACCACCAATCGGATACCAAACCCGACCAATAAAATCAGCATAATTCATCAGAGAATAAACGGCCGGTAATTGTTTTGGACTACTACCTAAAAACAAAGTTATGTATTCTATGATTTGTATTAATTTTTCATTTTTAAAAAATTTCCTAACATAAGAGTCTAAATTTTCAAACACATGCATACCACGAGCTTTTAGTAATAAATCAAAAGAGAAAAAATCAAAAAAATTATTTACAGTTTTATTTAAAACTAAATCGGTAGAAATTTTGTATTTTTTCTCGGCTTCTTTTATGTATTCTCTTAATTTTTTTCCAGCACCTTTTTCTATGCTTTCAAAAAGCTCAACATTTTTTTCAAAATCTGAGGAAACTTCCACAACTTTACCGTCTTGATAAGTAATCCTATAAGAAGGATCAAGTAATATAGTTTTATAAAAATCTTCTGGTTTATGGCCATGTTTTTCAAAAAATTTTTCAAAATATTCAAGCATCATATACCAAGAAGGACCCATATCGAAAATAAAACCTTCTTTTTGAAAAACTCTCGCTCGTCCTCCAGCCATTTCATTTTTCTCAAGTAAAGTTACTTCAAAACCATACGAAGCTAAGTCTGCCGCCGCAGAAAGCCCGCCAAAACCCGCACCTATAACAATTGCTTTTTTCTTTTGCATAAAAATATTATAGCATTATTCTAAAATAGAAATAAGTTTACTTGGACTTTGATGACCGTTTATGATTCTGACTTTATTTATAGGGATTTTTAATTCCGAGCTAAGTATTTCTAAAATTCTATTATTTGCCATATTGCGTTTAGCTTCTTCTTTTACAGAAATTTCAAAAGTATTTTCATTCACCCTCTTTACTTCTTCTTGCCTTCTCCCCGCTTTGACTTTTACTTTCAGATACATATATTAAAATTATAACATATTTGTTTGTTTTTTAAATTAAAAATGATATAGTCAATTTGAAATAGTTTTTCTAATTTTTTTAAAATACACAAAGATACAAAAAATGAGAATTAAGGTTAAGAAAGTTAAACTTGGTTTTGAATACAAAATCCAAATTCCAGAAAAGAAACTTATCTTTTTTACTTACTGGAAAACAATAACAAATGGTATGTTTGGAAATTCAAATAAAGATTTTTTAATACTTTATCTAAAAAACACCTATCCCAATATTAAAATTGTTTTTTAAATCAAAAAGACTGGAAATCCAGTCTTTTATTTATATATTGCATTTTAAAAAGACATATTGTAATATATTGATATTGGCCTCATCGTCTAACGGTTAGGACAGCGGGTTTTCAATCCGCTAATCGGAGTTCGATTCTCCGTGAGGTCACAATAGAGAGAGCTAGTTCGAGCACTCGACAAGGGTCGAAACTAGCAAACAAAAGCAAGTCAGAAATGACTTGCTTTTGTTGTAGTTTAATACAACGATTTGTGCTATACTCTTTTTATGAAAGACGACGCCAAAAAATTAGGAGAAAATCTCAAAAAGATACGGGCAAAGAAGAATATTACCCAGACAGAACTTGCTAAAACACTCGGTGTAGACAAATCTTTTGTAAGTAATATCGAGAACGGAAAAACAAACCCCACCCTCTCAACTATTACTAACTTAGCTCAAGCATTAGGAGTGTCGACTAACGAATTATTAAAATAATTTTATGAATAATAAAGAAGCACAAGCACGAATAAAGATAAACAAACTTTTAGAACAAGCAGGTTGGCGTTTTGAAGATTCTGGAAATGGTAAAGCAAATATCTCTCTAGAGCCTGGAGTGAGTATTGCTGATGCTGGAGACGACTTTGAAAACATTCCTAAGGGATTCATAGACTATCTTCTGCTAGATAAAGACGGTCGTCCTCTTGTTGTGCTTGAAGCTAAAAAAGAATCTATTGAGCCACTTTCAGCAAAAGAACAAGCTCGTAACTATGCGAGAAATGTAGGTGCTCGTTTTGTCATACTTTCAAACGGAAATCTCCATTATTTTTGGGATACTAAACACGGTAACCCTGATACTATCGCTCGTTTTCCTACACAAGAATCTATAACTCAATTTGAAAGCTATACGCCAAACCCTCAAGAATTAGCTTCTACGGTCGTAGATGAAAATTACATTATCGCTTCTCAAATGCCTGGCTTTGAGAATGATCCGTCTTTTAAAGATGATTCTTTGCGATCAGAATTTCTTAGAGCAAATAATTTAAAACAAATGCGTCCATATCAGGTGGATGCAATTAAAGCCATTCAACAATCAGGACTACAAGGAAATACTCGATTCTTGTTTGAAATGGCAACTGGTACAGGAAAAACTCTGACATCAGCGGCAGTTATTAAACTATTCTTAAAATCTGGTAATGCACGACGAGTTCTTTTCTTAGTTGATCGTATTGAACTTGAAGATCAATCATATAAAGCTTTCAGACAATATCTCGGGCGTGACTATACTTGCGTAATCTATAAAGACGCTCGTGATTCTTGGCAACGTGCACAGATTGTTGTTTCAACAATCCAGACATTCATGGCGAATGATCGGTATAAGAAAGAATTTTCTCCAACCGATTTTGAGTTTGTAATTTCAGACGAAGCCCACAGATCTATCGGTGGAAACTCTCGTGCAGTCTTTGAATATTTTGTTGGGTATAAATTAGGACTTACTGCCACCCCTAAAGACTATCTCAAGGGGCTTGATGGTGAAGACGAAAATACTCAAAGAGAGTTTGAGCGAAGGCAAATGTTGGATACCTATAAAACATTTGGTTGTGAGCCAGGTCAGCCAACATACCGATATGACCTTCTCAAAGGTGTACAAGACGGATTTCTAATCAATCCTATTGTTGTAGATGCTCGCACAGAGATAACAACAAAACTTCTCTCTGACGATGGATTCGCTGTTCATACAACAACAGAAGACGGAGAAACTGTAGATCAAATATTTAATGAAAAGCACTATGAGAGAAAGTTCTTCAATGAAGAAACAAATATTGCCATGTGTAAGGCATTCATTGAAAATGGTCTCTTTGATCCTGTTGCAAAGCAAGTAGGTGTGCCTTTGTTTGGTAAAGGTATTGTTTTCTGTGTATCTCAAAAACATGCCGCTCGGGTAACTAATATTCTTAATAAACTCGCTTTCCAAAAGTGGCCAGATCTCTATAAAGAATCTGATTTTGCGATGCAGGTAACTTCACAAGTTTCAGATGCACAGCAAATGACTATTAACTTCTCAAATAATAAGTTAGGTGGATCAATTTCTGTTCCTGCTGGATATGATTCTGGAAAAACTCGTGTCGCAGTTACGGTAGGAATGATGACGACAGGATACGACTGTCAGGATCTTTTGAATATCGCTTTAATGCGACCAGTATTTAGTCCGTCTGATTTTGTGCAGATCAAAGGTCGTGGTACACGAAAACATCTTTTCAATTTCACCGACTCAGAAACAAAAGAAAATTATCGTGCTGAAAAAGAAACTTTCAAATTCTTCGACTTCTTTGCGACATGTGAATACTTCGAGAAAGAGTTCAAGTATGACGACAAAATAAAACTGCCTGTTATAAAAAAGGTTCCGAGTGCCGACCCAGTTGAATCTACCCAAGGAGAATTCGTAGATGAAAATGGAGAGAAAGTATTCAAAGGTCCAATAGATCTACAATCTGATGACAAGATAGTTTCTGTATCTCATACCGAGGTTGGTTCTGACGGTATGCGTATTGATCGTGAAGGCTTTCGTAGGGCTGTGGAGGAAGATATTCTTGCCAACGCCGTACTCTCTAACCTTTGGAAGAACGGCGATATAATTGAAGCAGAAGAGTACACCAAAAAACACATATTCGATAAGCCTGCACACTTCTTGAATCTTGAGAAAATCAGAAAGGTCTTCAATGTAGACCGAAGAATCAGCATTCGAGAATTCTTGCAGATTGCTTTTGGAGAAAAAGATACTTTTGAAAGTAAGAATGAGCTACTCGATGGACAGTGGGACAAATTCGTAGAACTTCATCCTGTAGACCCAGATCATTATTATCAGGCAAAAGACTTCTTCAAATCATACATATCTGATTCAGAAGTTCGAGACATTATCGATCGCAAGGCATACGGTGAACTCTTCCACTCGCCAGCACTATCATTTGAAACATGGAATGCATGTAACGGATATAAAGACATTATCCCTCGATACATCAAAGACTATGTATCACTTAACACATTTATGAATTAATTATGCTTACACAAGACACAAAAAAACATATCGACGCTGCGAGACAGATTCTTGTCGGCGTAGTTCCAAATCCAATGTCTCAAGTGGAGCAAATTACCAATGCTCTTATTTACAAAT
>CAZFSV010000001.1:130807-143982 GCA_964522195.1 uncultured Candidatus Saccharibacteria bacterium | reverse complement strand
CAAGCTCAAATCCCCTTTAAGTTTAATGCTTAATGGGGATTTGACTTTTATATGGAATATGATATAATTCTTATACATTAATATGAAAAATATTTATAGAAAATTTAATATATTTATAGGGATTAGCTTTTTAGCTTTGGGTATTTTTGCGTCTACTACTTTTGCAAATATGATTCCAGAAGCAAATACTTCAAATGTTGAAGTAAATACTTTTGATGCTACTGTATATGGAATAGTGCGTCCTAATGGAACCTTAACTACAGCTTGGATAGAATATGGTACAGATTTTAATTTAAATAGTTATGATGAAAGCACTCACCTATTTATCGGTAGCCAAAACACAAACAAACCTATAAAAATAAAATTATCAAATTTAAAAGCTGACACTATTTATTATGCACGTATGGTGGCTGATAATGGTAGAGTAAAAGTTGAAGGCAATATTATGCTTTTTAAAACTAACCCTAGAATTGAAAATCAAACTGTAACAATAGTAAATAGAAATACTCAAACAATAAATAATACTCCTATCAGGATCGTGAATAATACAATTCCAGTAAATACTCAAACTCAAATAATAACAAAAACTATTGATGTTGTTCCATCAACAAGCACAATCATATTAGATCAAAATACAATTAACAGAAACAATACAAACAATAATACAAATTGGCAATATCAAGATAATTACACAGAAAATAATTTAACTGCAAACAGTTTATTTGTTTTAAAAGATACTAATCTACCTCATACTTTATTTGAGTGGCTGTTATTAGTTTTAATAGTAATTGCTATAATAATTACAATAAAAAGGATATTCTATTAATTTTCCATAAAAGAAAATTCATCTCCTATCTTTAAATCATATTTTTCAGCAAAACCGGCAACAGCCTCAAGTACATATAGAGAATTTTTATCTTCACCGAACAATTCCGGAAAGGATTCTGGTTTTGCATTTTTTTCTATATAAATTATTTTTCGATCTTCATCAAACCAAATTATATCTATTGGGAAATTCATATCTTTCATCCCAAAAAAATACTTCGAAGGAGTTGGGAAAACAAACAACATTCCAGAATTTTCTGATAAAGATTTACGATTACTTAACCCTAAAGTTCTTTGCTCGTTTGTTAAAGCAAGTTCTATATTTAATATTTTGTCTTTTATTTTAATAAAGGAAACTTCTCTTTGATCTATGTTTTTATCTGAAACTTTAAAAGAATAATTTTTAAAAACAAAAAAACCAGAGACAATAAATAAAATAACTATTAAAAAAGAAATTATTATATTTTTCATTTTTTATATTATTTGCTACCCCCATTCCATCCTAAAGACCTACCTATTTCTTCAGGTGTGTTTCTTTTGCGTGCAACAACTACATGACCGTTCTCAACTATTATACGCATCGGGTGAGTTATTAAACAATGATTCATTGCTAAAGCGTCTTGGTAAGCACCTGTATCAAAAACTACAATATACATAGGTTCATTAGAGTCTTCATGAGTATAATCAGGCAAAGTGACATAATTATCAACACCTCTATAAACATCATCAGAATCACAAGTAGAACCAGCTAGCCAAACATCAGTTAGCTTGTCATCACCTTTATTATTTATAGGGGCAATAGCCCATTTTTGATCTATAGCCCAAGTATCAGCTAAGTCATTCATAAAACTTCCATCAATGATATACCATTTTTTAGCATCATTTTTCTTTTTATTTATAACCTTAGTATCGATAACTTTAAAAATAGTAATTTGAGCTGGAGCTACTATGTAACGACCCCATTCACAAATAAGATTTGGATGAGGCATACCATGTTTATCAGCTTCAGATTTCATTAACTCAAAAATTTTCTCAATTAATTTATCTACGGTATATCCCTTTGCTCTATTATAAGGAATAGGCATACCTCCACCAATATCTAATGTGTCTAAAGATGGATTAATTTTTTTTAATTTAAAATAAACATCTAAAGCATATTTTATAGGATTTAAAATATCCATAGGTTTCTCTATTTGAGAACCTATGTGATAATGTAAGATTTTTAAATTTTTAAATGGACCCATATCATAAATTTCACGAGCAGAAAAACCAAAACGATCCATTTTCTTGTTCCAGTGAGAACCAGCCTTAACAGGCATATCAAGACGAATACCTACATTAAACTTTGAATGCTGAAGCATTTTAAGTTCACTAGGGCCTTCTATAAGTGGAAAGATCTTGATACCTTTATGTTGCATATCATCTATTAGATTGATATATGCATCATTTTTTGGTCCACTACATAAAATACGAATATCAGGATTAAACTTATCTTGGTCTAACATTCTTCTAATAAGCCATAAATCATTATAAGAAGAAGTTTCAAGATGTGCTCCTTCTCCTACTAAAGCCATGACCACTTCACGATTTTGATTAACTTTCATTGGATAATGATAAAAGAATTTGCCTTGATATCCTATTTTTTTTATCACAGTGTCAGTCAAATCCATAAGATCTTCCAACCTTTCTTCAATTATAAAAGGCATAAAAATTTGTAGAGATGTACCAAATTTTTCTGCTAAATAACGCACATTATAAATATTATGCCCTTCTTTAATATTCAAATCTCCATCTTTATTAAAATCAAAATATTGAGTATTAAAATCTTTTAAACCAACTTTCCATAATTTTTTTGATGCCGAAGCACTCTTGTTTTTACCCATTCATTTTATAGAACTAGTACAAAAAAGCCTTTAGTTCAAAATAATATAATAATAGATTTATAATATCAGAATTATCGAGAATGTAAATACTTACTTAAAAACTCTTGTTTAAAATCAAAAAAAGTATCGTCTAAGATAGACTGCCTAATTTTATGCACTAAATTCACAATAAAATGCAAATTGTGAATCGAGGCTAACGTCCCCGCTAGCATTTCTTTACCGTGGAATAAATGCGCTATATACGCTCTCGTATGATTCTGGCAAGAATAACATTCACAGTCTTCTTCTATGGGAGTATGGTCATCTCTAAACTTTGCATTAGTTATTATTATCTTTCCATTTTTTGTATAGATTGTCCCGTTCCGGCCGAGACGAGTCGGCAAAACACAATCAAATAAATCCACCCCATTTTCAATCCCCATAAATAAATCCTCCGGCTCCCCTATTCCTAAAAGATGGCGAGGTTTATCTTCGGGCAATATTTCATTTACCCATTTCACAGCAGTCTCCATATCTTCTTTCGCGAAAGATCCTCCAATGCCAAAACCGTCAAAATATTTTCCATCGATATTCATTTCTGAAATAACCTGGGCTGACTTTTTCCGTAAAGATTCTTCTCGTCCTCCTTGAACAATACCAAATAAAGCCTGAGGTTCCCGCAGGAAATTTTGCATAGGCGGATGGTCTGGTTGAGACGAAGGCGACCCGAGGACCTCCGAATCTGCAAAATTTCCTGCGGGATTTATTTTCTGAATTTCCAACTCAACATGTCGTTGTAAACATCTTTTAGCCCAAACGTGAGTCCGACCGAGAGCCTCTTCTTGATATTTTAAATCCTCAGCCGGACTAGTGCATTCATCAAAAGCAAAAATAATATCAGCTCCGAGATTGTGTTGAATCTCGATAGATTTCTCGGGAGTTATATAATGCATCGAGCCGTCCAAGTGGGACTTGAAAGAAACTCCATCAGACCCTATCTTCGCCAAACGTGGTGCATCAGAATCATCAAAACGCTCCGGTATCATGAGTGACGGATCTGTAATTTTTAAAACTTTAGACATATCTTTTCCATAAGCCGCTCCGAGAGAGAAAACTTGAAATCCTCCCGAGTCAGTCATCGTAGGACCCGCCCAATTCATAAACTTCCCTATCCCTCCGGCATTCCTGACTATCTCGTCTCCGGGTTGGAGATATAAGTGATAAGTATTACCTAGTACTACCTGCGTAGTAGCTTCTTTAACTTGAACTGGACTTAGAGATTTAACAGTCGCCTTAGTCCCTACAGCCACAAAAGCCGGAGTTAAAATATCTCCATGTGGAGTAGACAAAATCCCTACTCTTCCTAAAGCTCCTTTTAATTTTTTCTCGATCTTAAATTGCATTATCTAAATATAATAAATATAAAAATAACTTGCAAATAAGTCTTTATTATTTATTTATCAATTTTCTAAATTGAGGACCTACAATACCATCAGTTTTTAAATTATTATCTTTTTGAAATTTTAAAATTTGTGCTCTCGTTTTTAAACCGAACAAAGTAGTCTCTTTACCAGGACTTCCTACACCAGAAACAGATACGGTATACCCTTTGCAATTTAATATTTGTTGTAAGGTTTTTACACTTGAATGCTTGCTATTTAATTTTAAGATTTTTGGATTATCTGGCAAAATACCGCATTTCTTTTCTTCTTTTTTTACAGGTGTAATATTATTGTTTGAAGATTCTTTTCTTAGTCTGTCTGAAAGCTCTTGCAAGAAAGCTACGCTAACGGCACCGTTAGCAAAAGAAGAACTAGGACTTGGAATAGGTGTACCAAATAAACTAAAAACTGAGAAATTTGTAGTATTACAAGTAACAATATTTAGGACTGTATCTACTACACAACCAGAAAGAGGATTCCAAGTAACACCATCCCATCTATAAATCAATAACGAAGATTCTACTATACCTACAACATCTTCATCTAAATAATTTAAAGTAATTGTAATTTGATCATTAAAAGAAGTTATAGCGGTATTTGCATCTGTCAAAGCTTTTAAATCATAAACATGACTAGAAGAAGCTATCGCTCCAGAAGGAGTACCAGTAACTAACAAAGCTGGAACTTGATCTAGTTGTTTAATTTGGAAACTTGCATCGTCGCTGACAGTACCTGCTGGTATACTTAAATTAATACTTTTATCTACTCCGGTAACAAGCTCTTTGGTACCACCTGTTGAATCCAAAATAAAACCTAAAGTACTACTAACGATACTTGCATCTCCAATACAACCTAAGGTTGTAAAGAATGATTGATTGACTACAGAATTTAAAGCAGCGTCCCTAGAACGAACTTGAAAAAAGTAAGTAGTACAAGGAACAAGAGAACTTAAATTCACAGTATGCGAAGTAACTCTTGGTGAAGTATCGGATTCTGCTGTTGATGTTTCATAACTATTTGTAACTCCATAATCTACAATACTAGAAGAATTTTCATTCGTTTCCCAAGTGACTATAGCAGTAGTGCTTGAAGGAGTAGCTCCAAATTGAATAATCGTTGGAGCGGTGGTGTCGATAGTAATAGCTTTATTAGCAGCCAAGTTGGTAACGGGGACAAAATCCGTCATAGTATTTAAATGTTGATCAGATATAGTTCCAGAAATTGTTTTAACTGTCAGATCAGAAGTTTCATCTCCTGCAACTACGGTATAATTACAAGTACCAGTAGTACTATTGGTTACAGCAAAAGTACAAGTTCTATCTGTAGTACCTGTCTCTAAAGTAACTGTAACGTTACCAGTAGATGTGACAGCTTCTGAAAAGGCAACATCAATATCTATAACTTCCCCTGTGGTATACGTACCGTTAGCTTTATCTGAGGATACATTGGTGATTGTAGGAGTAGTTATGTCTACTATACCTGTGTAAATATAATTACCTGCACCAATAGTAGCAACAACCTTTAGTCCATCTGAAGAAATATCTACAGAATTCCAATTTGCTGTCGAAGTTTCTGTTATCCAATTTGTGCCTCCATCAACAGAAATCAAAACTACACCAGATGAAGCTGAAGCAATAATAATATTTCCATCAGAAGAAGAAGCAATAGAAGTCCAAGCCCTTTGCCCAGACTGAGTTAAAGCAGACCAATTAGCCCCAGAATCTATTGATTTATAAATATAATCATTATTCGCTCCTGCAAAAACTATAGAACCGCTATCAGAAGTAGTGATAACATTCCAATTTCTACTAGTGTCTAAATTTATATTATTATTAAAATAATTTCCATAATCACTTGAACGATCAATATATGAAGCTAGTCCTTCCGTAGGTCCTAAATATACTGTTGCACCATTAGAAGAAGATCCAACTGCTGTCCAATTTTTATTACTAGTTGTTGAAAGAGACCAATTAACTCCACTATCTGCTGAATAATAAGCAGTGTTAGCATTAGTAATTGCAACTAAATAAACTCCATCAGAAGACGAAGTCATATCTGTCCACATCCTTGATCCTGAAGAAGATCTTTGAGTCCAAGTTGCACCACTATCAGTTGAGGTATAAATATAACCTCCTTCTGTTGTAGCTGCTAATTTTACCCCATCGGCAGATGAAGTAACAGAAGTCCACGCACGAGAACCTGGATTTGTTCTCTCTGTCCAAGTCGACCCACTATCAGTTGAGGTATAAATATAACCTCCGTACACTATTGCTACTAATTTTGTTCCATCAGAAGAAGATGCAACATCAGACCAATTTCTAAGACCTGAATTTGTTTGTTCTGTCCAAGTTGCTTTACCTACAGGGAAAGCTTCTGTTGTTATAGCATTTGAAGCGCTAGATGAATTACTTGTTCCAACTCCATTGGTTGCTGTTACTGTGAAAGTATAAGAAACTCCATTAGTTAAATTTGTAAAAGTAGCTGGACTACTTGCTACATTTTGAGTCAAACCACCCGGAGAAGAAGTAACTGTATAAGAAGTAATAGCAGATCCATTAGCGGATGGTGGAGTAAAAGTAACAGTAGCTTTTGAACCATTAATATTAAAAACTGTAGCGGCAGTAGGAGCATTTGGAGTACTTGGAACTATTGGAGCTAAAACTGTCATCGAAGCAGTATTAGAAGCACTAGAAGTACCAACTCCGTTCACAGCAAAAACTCTAAATTCATATGTAACTCCATTCGTCAGCCCTGTGACCGTAGCCCCAGTAGAAGCAGAAACTCCATCATTAAAACTAATCCAAGGTACATCTCCTGAAACACGATATTCAACAGTATAGTCAGTAATAGCGTCACCTCCATTTGAAGGTGCAGTCCAAGTAAGATTCGTAGTAGTATTACCCCACTGTGAAGCAGCAAGATTAGAAATAGCATCTGGTACAGTTGAAGGTGGTGGACCTACTTCAGAATTAGTAACTAAAACATTATCAAAGGTACTACCAGTAGTAGAACCTTGCAAAAAAACTGGATGTGAAGTCATAACTGGGGCCGAACCATCTACAGCTCCAGATAAACTACAAGCCAATACATCATTTTTATAAACCTCAAAATAATTTGATACAATCTTAATTGTAATTTTTGCACCAGCAGACAATGAGCCACAAGAAGTATTATTTGTATAATAAGACCCTGCTTTATAAATATAGGCCCAATAACTTCCGGAAGTATTCATACGCACAAAATAATAGTTACCACTACCACCAGAAAAATCTCCATACCCTAAGAAAGCTGCCCCGGTAGTATTTGTAATATTTGCTGATATTGTTAAATCATTTGCTTTTGAGAAATTACTAGAGCTCTTTAAAACTCTCAAATTACCAGGCCCAAAACCACTAGTACTACTATTCCTCACATTAACATTGCCATTTTGAATATAATCAACCCCTTCACTTCCTCCTACCATAGTCCATTTAGTCTGATTAATAGTGGTGCCAGTAAAATCATCTTCAAGTAAAGTGATAGCGTGAATAGTGTTTGCTGAAAAAAATAAAACAAACATTAAAAATAAAACAAAGAATATATTAAAAAACTTATGCGATATATACATACACAAAAATTATATCATATTTTTAAAAAAAAATATTATTAAAAATAATAAATAACTTTATATAAAGTTATTTATATAACTAATTTAGCTCCACTTCTACAAATCTTAATTCTTGGATATTTATTGGACTTATTAGGAGAGCTTTTTGGAAGGAGTCGCGAGGGTCTGAGATTATAGAATCTACTTTTGCTATTGTGTATGGTTTTAGATTTGGTAATAATAAATTCTCTCCTTTTTCTAAAACTAAATCTCTCGGCAAAATGATTTCAAAATTCCCTCCTCCGCGCCCTATAACATCTAAATAAATATTCCTACTTTGGACCAAAGCATTCACCTTCTCACCAGTTTTTGAAAATAAATAAACTAAAGAACTTTTAGGATAAACTTCTTTAACATATCCAATAGGAATATTTCCATAAGCAAAAACTAAATTATTTTCTTTTATACCTTTATCTTCTCCAATATCTAAAATCAAAGTATCAAAAATCCCTGGTTTTTTTAAAATTGTAGCTAAAACAAATTCTTTGTTCTCGTCAACTCTACCTAAAATTTCTTTTAAGTCTATGACTTCTTTGGATAAAATATTATATTCTTCGATTAATCCTTTTTGTTCGTTTAATTCATTTTTTAAATTTTGGTTTTCTAAGATTAGGGTTTTTTTATTAGTAAATAAAACAGAGAAATTATACATCCTAGCTCCGATGTTATTAGTTAAAATTAAAAAAGGTCTGCTTGCTTTATTTAAAGAAGAAGAGAGGAAATTAAAAACGGGAGAACTAAAATAAATTAAAAAAATTAAAAACAAAAAACCTAAAAAAATATTACGAATTTTTTTATTTCTTTTTTTTCTATCTTGGAGATAACTCATCTTGTTCGTTGTTAATTAACACATCTTTAAAGTATTCAAAATTGTCTAATACTATTCCTGTACCACGAGCCACGGCAGAAAGTGGATCATCTACTACATAAACAGGAATCTTTAATATGTCTTGAAGCAAAGCATCAAGTCCTACTAACAAAGCTCCGCCCCCAGAAAGAGTAATTCCTCTTTTCATGATATCGGAGAGAATTTCTGGTGGAGTTGATTCTAATAGATCTTTAATACCATCAACTAATTCTTTAAGTGATGGGGTTAATGCTTCTCTAATATCAGAATCAGTTACGATAACTTCACGAGGAAGACCTGTTAACAAATCTCGACCACGAACTTCAGCTTCTTTGTATTCTAAAGGAATTGCTGTAGCTAAAGACATTTTAACGGATTCAGCTGTTTTCTCTCCAATTAAAATTTTAAATTCACTACGCATATAAGAAACAATATCATTATTAAATCTATCCCCTGCGATTTTTAAATTTTTAGAACGAACAATACCACCCAAAGAAATAACAGCTATATCAGTAGTACCTCCACCAATATCAATAATCATAGATCCTACAGGGTCTTTAACAGGAAGACGAATACCGATAGCAGCGGACATAGGTTCTTCAATAAGATAAACTTCACGAGCCCCTGCACTGCGAGCAGCATCATAAACAGCCCGAGACTCTACATTTGTAGTCCCAGAAGGGATCCCAACAACAACTCTCGGACGAAACATTTTCGGATTCATTTTGTCGGCTTTATTAATCAAATAAGAAAGCATTTCTTCAGTAACTTCAAAATCAGAAATAACTCCATCCACAAGCGGACGAATAGCTTTAATATGCCCCGGGGTACGCCCAAGCATTTCTTTTGCTTTAACCCCTACAGCTAAAACCTGATTAGTCTTTACATTCAATGCAACTACAGAAGGTTCATTAATAACAATACCTTTACCTTTAAGATAAACTAAGGTATTTGCAGTACCTAAATCAATACCTATATCATTTGAAAAAATATTGTAAATCCTATTTAACATTTTCATTTTTAAGTATTTCTAATAATTCATCCATACTTACTATTCGGCCTTTTTCTTCTATTCTTTTCTTAAATTCAATACCGTTTTCTTTCATACTACGAGAAGACACAACTAAACGAATTGGCATACCTAATAAATCTGCATCATTGAATTTCTCTCCAGCAGAAAGTCCGATTCGATCATCAAATAAAACTTCAACATCCATTTGAGTTAATTCTTGATAAATATCTTCTGCTTTTTGCATTACATCTTCTTCTTCTCCTAAAACAAGTAAATGTATTTTAAATGGAGCAATATTCTCGGGCCAAATTATTCCTTTATCGTCAGAAAGAGTTTCAACTACAGTCCCCATAAGACGAGCCGGGCCTATACCATAAGAGCCCATAAAAACAGGTATTTTTTCTCCATTTTCATCTTGATATTTCAAATCTAAAGCATCAGAAAAACGAGTTCCCAAAGTAAAAATATTACCTACTTCAACAGCTTTTTCTTCTACTAAATTTTCTTTAACAAGACCTAAATTCTCTATTACTTCGTCAGTATATACTTCTTTGTTTATAGCAATATTTTTATCTCTATCTATGTAAATAATATCTTCTCCAGCGGAAGTTAATGTTTGAAATTCATGAGAATATTTTGAAAAAACTCCACCAGAGGCAAAAGTTAAATAAGTAATATGCCCTATACCAATACGCTTGAAAATGTTTATATAAGCTTGCTTCGCTTTCTCGTAAAACTCATTATGTTCTTGTTCGTTCCGAGAGAAAGAATATAAATCTTTCATTACGAATTCACGAGTACGCATAACTCCACTCTTTGCTCGAGTTTCATTCCTAAATTTTGTTTGAAATTGATAAACAGAAATAGGTAAATCTTTATAAGAAGAAATAAAATTAGTCAACATATTTGTCATTGGTTCTTCGTGAGTAAAACCAAGCCCTACTTCAGTATCATTTTTTAATTTTGTCTTAAACCAATTGTCTACAACATCATCACTAAAACGATTTGTCTTTTCCCAAAGTTCTTTAGTTTGAAGAGATGACATAACAAGCTCTTGTCCACCGATAGCATTCATCTCTTCACGAATTATATTTTCAACTTTTTTCAAAACACGAAAACCTAAAGGTAAATAATTATAAACCCCAGCCATTTCTTTATTAATAAAACCTCCGCGAATTAAAAGTTCGGCATTTCGAGAAACCTCATCTGCAGGAGCTTCTTTTTTTGTTTTAGTGAAAAGTTGTGATTGTCTCATATAGACATATTAACCGAAAAATCTTTTTTTAGCAAAAACTTGTTTTATTTAAATAAACCTTGCAAAATAGCAAATATTCTGCTAAAATACACAAATGCAAAAAAGTAAAGAAATAGAAAAAAATAGTAGTGCTTCAGTCGAAGAAATGTTTGAAAAAGGGGTTCATTATGGCTATTCAAAGTCAAGAAGACACCCTTCTATGGCTTCATTCATTTACACTACAAAAAACAAAGTAGATATTATAGACATAGAAAAGACTGATTCTATGCTAAAAGAAGCTTTAGCTTATGTTGAATCTTTAGCTTCAGGAAATAAAAATATATTATTCGTAGGTGCAAAACCAGAAGCAAAAGAAGCTATTAAAAATATAGCAGATAGTTTGAATATGCCTTATGTTAATGAAAGATGGATTGGAGGAACTTTATCTAATTTTTCTGAAATTAAAAAAAGAATTAATGAATTAGAAAAATATAATAAAGAAACTAAAACTGGTGAATTAGAAAAATACACTAAGAAAGAAAGAGTTGTATTGGCTAAAAAAATGGAAAGATTAGAGAAATACTATACTGGTCTTTTAAGTCTTAAAAAGATGCCAGAAGCTTTATTTATAATTGATCCTAAGAAAGAACATATTGCTTTTAAAGAAGCAAAAGTTATGAATATACCTGTTATTGCTGTACTTAATACAGATTCAAATATTAAAGGTATCGATTACCCTATCGTTGCTAATGATGGATCTACTATGTCTATCAATTTCTTTGCTACTAAAATTCTAAATGCCTATCAAAACGGCTTAAAAAATTAATAAATAATTAATTCAAAAAATAAAATATATGTCTACACAAATTACAACAGAGTTAGTAAAACAACTTAGAGATAAAACTGGTATTTCAATTATGCAATGCCGCAAAGCTTTAGAAGAAGCTTTGGGTGATATGGAAAAAGCTATTTTAATACTCAAAAAAAATAGTGGAGATATTGCCATGAAAAAACAAGATAGAAATGCTGTAGACGGAGCTATTTGTGTTAAAACAGAAGGTAATAAAACAGTATTACTTACTCTACACTGCGAAACAGACTTCGTATCTAAAAATGATGACTTTGTTAATATATTAAACATCTTAACAGAAAAAGCTTTAAAAGAAGGAGTTGATTCAATGAGAGCAGCTTCAAAAGAATTAATTGATGGAATTATTCAAAAAACAGGAGAAAAAGTAGAATTAGGTGAAGTTTCTTTGATTGAGGGAGACATAGTAGGTTCTTATGTTCATAACGGTAAAATTGCAGTTGTGGTAAGTATTACAGGTGGAAATTCTGACCTTGCTCGAGACATAGCTATGCATGTAGCAGCTATGAAACCAGAATATATGAGTATGGATGAAATCAACGAAGAAACAAGAAATACTATGATTGGAATTTTTACAGAAGAATTAGCAAATATAGATAAACCAGAAGACATTAAAAAGAAAATGCTCGAAGGAAAATTAAATACTTTCTTTAAAGAGAAAACTTTAACAGAACAACCTTTTATTAAAAATGGAGACGAAACTGTTGGACAATTGCTTGCAAAAAACAATGCTAAAATTTTAGAGATTAAACGTTCTCTGATATAATTAATATATAAAATGTATATTTCCTTAATATTATTTTTGATAGCACTTTTAGGTATTACTATAATGATAGTAAGGAAATATTTTTCTATTAAACATATAGAGATTAAACACACTAATGATTTAAATCTGGAATTTGAAGTTCCAGATTTAGAAGAAATACAAGAAGCATTTGGTAAAAAAACTAAGAAATTAGGTTATTTTATGTTAGTTTATATCATAAGATTGTATGTAATAAGTGGAACTTTCTTGAAAGAAAAAACTTTAAAAATATATAAAAAAATAAGTAATAAAATTTTTAAAAATAAAAAAATAAATAATCCAGACAATAATGAAGTATCCCCTTTTATTCAAACAATAAAAGCTTACAAAAAGAAAGTTCAAAGAATTACCCATAAAATTAAACAAGAAGAAGGTATAAAGTAAAGGTTGCAAAATTTAAAAATTTTATTATACTATAATATAGTAAATAATATTGCCGCTTTAGCTCAGTTGGTAGAGCAACGCTTTTGTAAAGCGAAGGTCCTCAGTTCAAGTCTGAGAAGCGGCTCAAGGTTTTAACTAATAAATAGTAATTTAATCAAAGCATAACTAAAGCGAAGGTCCTCAGTTCAAGCCTCTGAAGCGGCTCAAGGTTTTAACTAATAAATAGTAATTTAATCAAAGCATAACTAAA
>CAZFSV010000001.1:123370-130707 GCA_964522195.1 uncultured Candidatus Saccharibacteria bacterium | reverse complement strand
CTCAGTTCAAGCCTCTGAAGCGGCTCAAGGTTTTAACTAATAAATAGTAATTTAAAACTTTTACTCTTCTTTTGTTTTATCAGTAGTAACTAAATCAAAAGCTTTGTTTATTTTTTGATCTAATAATTCTTTGTCTTGAAAACCAGTCATAACTTCATCGTCCAATACAAGCGCTGGTAATTTAGTATCTTCTATTTTATATATATCGAGCATTGATTTTAATGGAGAAATATCTAAACTATAATCAAAAGAATATATTCTAAGTTCTGGATAATTTTCTTTCAAAGAAGATAAGACTAGACTTTGCTTTTTACATTCACTACAATTTTCTGCGGTAGTATAAAAATACAAAATAAAAGCAGATTTGATCTTACATCTTTCGAGCATTTTTTTCATTAAAAGATAATCTTTAATTTGAAGCAAAGAATAATACTTCTTAAGAGACAAGACTTCTTCGGTCTTACCAACATTTTCTTCACTCCAAGATAGCTTACCACCTAATTCATCTAACTCAACAGAAAGTCCACTTGTATTTATATTTTTACAGGAAAGTTCTGAGAGCAAGGAAAATTGAGTTTCTGAAGACAAAATATCAATAGCTATGCTGTCTTGAATATTTTTTAATTGATTAATTTTTTTATTATTAAAATAACTACTGATATAAGATGCTGTAAAAAAAAGACCTAAAGTAATTAGAAAAACTAAAAAATATTTTTTAAAATCAACATTATTGTTTTGGTTATTATGATTGTTTTGCATAAATTTATCTCCAAGATGGCTTCTTGGAAGTTATTGTATTATAAATTGCTCTCATTAGCCAAAAAGGAGCAATAACACTAAATAAAAGGAAAAAATAAATCATATCTATAGAAAAACTCCACTTATCGCGAGCAATTCTACTGCCTAAAACCATAGAAAAAATAACTAATCCGTAAAGAATAATAGCTATGAAAATAAAGCTTTCTGTATTTATAAAAAAAGGATCAAAATTAAAATTATTATTTATTTTAAAATCAAATCCAATAGCATTATATTTTAAAAATTTTTCATAGATAGAACTTATAATATAATAAAAAGCTCTAAAAAATAAATAACTAGCGGCAAAAATAGATATAATTCCCGAAGGCACAGTAAACAAAGAAAAATTACCATACTTCTTTTTCATTAAAACATCTCTATAATCTATAGTATTATTTATAAAACCGTAAATCCAACGCAATCTTTGTCTGTATAGCTTATAGACAGTTTGAGGGGTATTAGTAAAAACATAAGCGTCGTTGCATTGCTCTATCTTGTAATGGTTTTTTTGCATTCTATATGCTATTTCCATATCTTCTGTGTTGTGAGCATGATGATATGGGCCTAAATTATCAAAAACCTCTCTTTTAAAAATAGTTAAAGGACCAGGAGTAACGTGAATAGCACCTAAAAAACCAAGCATTTTCTTAACATACACAGCCATATAATATTCTGCTTTTTGAGCTTTTTGAAGAATAGTTTTTGCGTTTGTAACAATAATCGAAGGAGCTACAGCCATAACAGAAGGGTCTTTTTGAAAATAAGAAACTAACCTAATTAAAGATTCTTTGTCTGCGACAGAATCAGCATCCAAGCAACCAATATAAGGAGTTTCTAGTTTATCTAAACCTAAATTAAGTGCAGTGTGTTTACCCCCATTTTCTTTTGTAAAAACTTTTATGTTTTGATATTTTTCAAATTTTAATAATTCTTGGTAAGTGTTATCAGTAGAACCATCATCAATTAAAAAAAGCTTAACTTTATCTTTTGGGTAATTTAAATCAATCAACGATTCAACAGTTTTTTGGACGGTTTTTTCTTCATTCCAGCAAGGAACTATAATTGTGACTTCTGGATAAGAATCTAATTTAATTGGTCCCTTTCTAGTAACTATCTTTTTTCTATTTTCTAAAAAAGTAACTAAAAAAAAGACTTGTACGTAGACAGCCAAAAAAGTCAAAATATAAAATATTGAATCGAAGACATTAATCATATATCACTCTTAAGTATAACACTTTTTTACAAAAAGTAAATACCTTATTAAGGTTTACTTAAATTAAAATTACTTACAGTCTTTACAGCAAGAACCTTCCTTACAAGTCTTACATTTACAACCAAAAACTAGAACTAAAGCGGAAATACCTACAACTAAATATACAATAGCCTCTAAGACTGGTGAAAATCCAAAAATAATATTAACTAAATTAAAATTAATACCAACATTTAACAACATACCAATACCAACCAATCCCCAGTTTAAAGAACCTACTAATAGTAAAACATTTGTTAACTTTGCAGTAAAACAACTTTTTTTATTTGTTTTGCAAGTAGTACAATTTATGCACATAATTTGAATGATTTTAAATTTATAAACTTATTTACGACTTATATTAATTATAAACCTTTGATATTTATAAAGCAAAATCTATGTTATAATATTAATATTATTAAATAAATTTTAAAATATGGAAAACAACCCAACAGAAAACAACAATCAAGAGGAAATAAATAAAATAGAAAATTTATCTCCAAAAAATAAACAAACAATTTTTTCAGCCATAATAATTGCTGGAGCTATGATCGCACTTGCTATTTTACTAAAAGGAAACACTACCCCTATTAGTCAAAAAAATACTAACGATAATCAAGAAAATACTACAGCAGAGATAAGAGAAATTTCTTCAGAAGAACATATATTAGGTAATCCGAATGCAAAAATTATCATTGTAGAATACTCTGATACTGGATGCCCTTTCTGTAAAATGTTCCATAATACAATGCATAGAATCGTTGATGAATACAAGGGGGATGTAGCTTGGGTTTATAGACACTTCCCTATTCCTTCTTTGCATCCAAATGCTTTTATTGAAGCTATTGCAACCGAATGTGCAACTGAACAAGGAGGTAATGATACTTTTTGGAATTTTACAGATGAAATATACAACAGAACAAATTCAGATAATCAATTTACAAGAAATGATTTAAATCAAATCGCCATTGATTTAAATTTAGACATGGTATCATTTAATAATTGCATGGAAAGTGGTAAATATAATAAAAAAATAGAGCAAGATATACTAGACGGACAACTAGGCGGAGTTCGTGGAACACCATCAAGCTTTATTGTTATTGACGGGAAAGTCGTAGATCAAATAGAAGGTGCAGCTCCATACGAAGGAATCAAAACTAAATTAGATTCTTATCTAAGATAAAAATTAAAAACAAAAAAACCTCCGCAAGGAGGTTTTTTTGTTTTTAATCAAAATAGTTTTTAAGGCGGGCAATCTTTTCATGAGATTTTATTTTTTGCTCTAATTTAAACCCCTGCCCCACTTTCAACATTCCCAAATAAGAAGCTATACTTTCTTTTCTAGAATTATTATTTTCAAGTTTTTTAAACATTCTTCTTTTTGTAGTGTTCCTTAAGACCCTATGACTCGAGAAATCTATCCAACCAAGAAAGTCTACCCCACTATACACACTTTCTATACTAACTTTCTTTGGATGTAGTTCTAATTTGAGTTTTTCTTTCAAGAATTTATCTATTTCAATAATTAAATTCTCTAAATATAATCTATCGTTATTTAAAATCACAAAATCATCAGCATAACGAATATAATATTTAACTTTTAATTTATGCTTCATATATTGGTCAAATTCATTCATATAGATATTCACCAAAAGCTGAGAAGTTAAATTCCCTAATGGTAAACCCTCAGGGAAGCTATCTATTATATTAGATATTAAATTTAATAAATCTTTATCTTTAATCTTATTTATTAATATTTCTTTTAAAATATCATGATTTATGTTTGCAAAAAATTTCTTAATATCACATTTCAACACAAAGCAAGCTTTTGTTTTATTTTTACTTACTTTTAAAGTATAACTACGAAATTTATGTAACCCTTTATGTGTTCCTTTATCTAATCTACAAGAATATGAATCACTGATAAAAGTATTATTAAAAAATGGATACAAAAATTCATATAGTAAATGATGCACTAACCTGTCCCTGACTTCGGCTTTATGAATATCACGAGGTTTTGGGTCGTTGATTTTAAAATGAGTATAACTAGAATGCTTATAAGTTTTATTTTTTAAGTCATTAAACAATTCTAAAATATTTTTCATCAAATCTCGTTCAAAAACTTGCACGTCCTTTTTATTCTTTTTATTACGCTTAAAATTCTGCCAAGCATTTAGCAGATTTTCTATGCTTATGATATTATCATATTTATGAATAAAGATTTTAATCATTCTTTTAAGGCTACCCCCCCCCCGAACGAACTTTTTACCAGTTTTAATTAAAATTAAATCTACTTATATAGTCTGGTTTAGTTATTATACAAAATTAGACAAAGCTCATAGATACACTTTGGGTCAAAAGATAGACAATTTATTTATAGAAATAATAGAAGCGATAGCAATAGCCACTTTTTTAGATAAAACTGAAAAGCAACCTTGGGTCAGACTCGCTATTCGTAAAATTGATACTATTAAAGTTCTATTACTCATATTATGGGAAACGAAATCTTTAGATAACAAGAAATATATTCATCTTGGGGAAAGTATAGAAGAAATAGGTCGTATGCTCGGTGGATGGAATGGGCAGCTTGCAAAACAAAACTCTCCTAAATAAAGGAGAGAAATGAAAATATTTGCTAAAACGCAACGCAGGATTATTGGAATTCCAATTGTTGTCTAGCCAATTCCAATTCAAGACAACCTTGCCGTCGTTCTCGATAAGACAAGGGACGTTGAGATTACCGTTGGTATTCTCGACGAATATATGAAAGTTCATCTTTACCACTGCCCTTTGAATACTCTTAGAGCTGTATATTATTTGATATCTTAATATCTCAAACTTTCATACCAAGTATTTTCATTTTTTATGAAGTTTCTGCATGCACCACTCTACTTGAGATAATAATCACAGATACTCTGAATGCATGGATACTAGTTTCGGTAATAGAAAACCTTAATCTTCTATATATTCACCTACTACTATTTTTAGTATAGCAAAATTTAAATATAAAAAAACCCATACTTTCGTACGGGTGGAGATTTACAAAATCTACCAAAATTTTTTGCGAACAAAGAACAAAGTTCAAAGTAACTAAATAAGTCAAAATGAACAATATCTAAGTTCTACTTGCTAAAACGCAACGCAGGATAATCGGAATACCAATAGTTGTCTAGCCAACGCCAATGCAAGACAACCCCGCCGCCGTGCTCGATAAGACAAGGGACGTAGAGATAACCGTAGGTAAACTCGACGACTGATTTCCAACCGAATACTGCCTTGCCTTTATACAAGTTTCGAAATGTTTCTATTCCTTTTTCTTGTATTGCAAGCAAATCAGCTAAATTCAAGCAATCTTTTAAAAGATCATCTTTTTTTAGCTGCTGGTAAATCTTATTACCAGTAGTATAAACGGTTTTTTGATCTTCATGAAGCCAAAGACTCACATTTTTTAAATCAAATTCAGTTGGGCCAGATAATTCAAACTCTGGATGTATAACTTTTTTCACCCAGTCTGGATAAGTTGGCTTTTTTGACCTATCCACTTTGATTAAAAAATCAATAGTTGATTCAACCATAACTGATTTTTCTTTTTCAGTTAAGATTAAATCTCCTCTTAAAAATTTAGCAATTCCCTCGTCGCCACCGAGCTTGTTGCAAATGGCTTCCATTTGCCCCCAAGTTAAATCATTATATTTCATTTTTAAAAAATTTGTGAGCTGATAGCTCGTTTTTACTTGCTCTCCGCAAGCTAGAACTAAACCATCTTGGTTATAGTCAACAAAGACCGAAAACTCAGTATCTTTTGACTACAACCAATTCACAAATAAATAAAAGAATTTTGCAAAAGGACATTTATACTTTTATAGTATAACATAAAATATGGCTTATTGTCAAGTATGTGGAAAACTACCCAAGGGTATCCCTTGGATAGTTTTCTTTTGACAAAACACTAAAAACCATAAATATTTTTTAATATTTAATCAAAATAGTTTTTAAGGCGGGCAATCTTTTCATGAGAGCGAAGTTTGTCATGGACCTTAGCTTCAATCTGACGAATACGTTCACGAGTTACTCCAAATTCTTCTCCTACTCTCTCTAAAGTATGTTGAATTCCATCAAGTAAGCCATAACGCATTTCTAAGATCTTTCTTTCTTTTGGATTTAATTCTTCTAAAACTTCACGAATTTGATCTGATAAAATACGACGGGCTGATTCCTGGTCTGGACGAAGGATTTTATCATCAGAAATAAAATTCTCTAAAGTTGATTTATCATCATCATCCCCTATTGGTTGCTCTAAGGAAACAGTGTCTTGAGAAATATTTTCAATCACATGTATTTTATCGACTGATAAATTCATTTCTGTTGCTATTTCTTCTGCTAGTGGTTCGCGACCTAAATCTTGACTTAACTTCCTGTAAACTTGTTTATATTTTGAAATAGTTTCAACCATGTGTACTGGAATACGAATAGTCCGAGACTGATCAGCTAGAGCGCGTGTTATAGATTGACGAATCCACCAAGTTGCATAAGTTGAAAATTTAAAACCTTTATTCCAATCAAATTTCTCGACGGCTTTAAATAAACCTAAATTACCCTCTTGAATTAAATCAAGTAAAGATAAATTCGCACTTCTACCTACATATTTTTTAGCGATAGACACAACTAAACGGAGGTTTGCTCGAGCAAGTAGATTCTTTGCTTCTTCATCACCCTTTTCAATTCTTTTAGCCAATTCTTTCTCTTCACTAGCATAAATTAAAGGATATTGACCGATTTCTTTTAAATACATTTGAATAGAATCATGATTTGCTGTTTTTAGTAAATCTTTTATATCATGATCGTTATCTAAATTGAGTAAATTCCCTCCTTCTAAAACATCAACTCCAGCTACAGAAAATTTCTCATACAATTCATCTAAAAACATTATATTATTTTCTATATCAGGAAAACTTTTAAGTAATTCATCATAAGTTATAAATCCTCTTTTTTTTCCTTTTTCAATTAATTCATTTGCTTTTTGTTCCAGCTCTAAAGCTTTTTTTTCTGCATTAGATAGTTTTGGAGTTTTTATTTTTTCTACCTTAGCTTTAACTAGTTTTGTTTTTGGAGTTTTAATTACTTTATTTTTTATAATTTTTATTTTAGCTTTAACTAGTTTTTTAGGTGATTTTTTAATAACCTTTTTAGAAACTTTCTTTGTAATTTTTTTTACAACTTTTTTAACTTTAACTTTTTTAGCTTTAACTAGTTTTTTAGGTGATTTTTTAATAACCTTTTTAGAAACTTT
>CAZFSV010000001.1:112436-123270 GCA_964522195.1 uncultured Candidatus Saccharibacteria bacterium | reverse complement strand
CTTTGTAATTTTTTTTATTGTTTTATTTTTTTTCTTCATAATTTTAAAATTAATTTATAATCTATTATTTTTTATTTCTTCTAATTTATTATCTAAATTTTTTATTTCTTCTAATATTTTATACTGATCTTCTTTAGATAAAGAAAACAATTCTTTTTCTTTATTTTTTTTAATTTCTTTAAAATGTTCTTCTTTTAGATTTAAAATTAATTCTTTAATTTCTTTATTTAAAATTTCTTCATCCAAAGCGTCACTTTCCGTTTTCATTATTAAAATTTCTTTATCCTGATAGATTTTATCTAATAAATCTTGATCTATAAAATTTTCTACTTCTTCTAATATATTATCTATTTTAAAATTAGAATCAACTTTGTTTTCTTTAAAAAATAAAATACCTAAAAGTCTTCTTGCTACAATTTCTTTTCTTGGTAAAATATTTTTACCCAAGTTAAATTCCACCTTTTCATTAACAAACAAATTATTATTCATTTGCTCTTGTTTATTTAAATCATTTCTTAAAGATTCAAAATCAATTAAAGTCTTATCACTAATTAGTTTCAAAAAATACATTTTTTCCATAGCACTTTGTAGTAAAAGTAAGTATGGAAATATATTTTCTCTAATCTCTTTTCCTATTTTTCTATTATCTTTTTTAAAGTCTTTTAAGATTTTATTTAAAAGAAATTCTATAATATGTTTACTATTTTTAATGGATTCCCTCCAAGCATCCACTCCTTCTTTTAAAATCAAATCAGCCGGATCAAAACCTTCTTTTAAAGAAGGGACTTTTACATCCATACCTAAAGACAAAGCTATCTTACCTGCTCTTTGCATAGCTTTAAGTCCAGCATTATCTTCATCAAAAGCTATAAGTAAATTATTAGAAAGTCTTTTTACTAAACCTAAATTAGAAACTTTATTATCCTCAGCATATAAATGATCAGAAAAAGCTGTTCCAGATGTAGCTACAGTGTTCCTGAACCCAGATTGAAAAGACATAAGAAGATCAAGTTGACCTTCAACCAAAATAGAAAAATTATTTTTCCTAATAGATTCTTTTGCTAAATGAAGTCCATATAAAACATTAGATTTAATGAAAATTGGTGTTTCTGGGCTATTTAAATATTTAGCTGGTTCTATTTTATCTTCTCTGTTGTCTTCTTTAAAATATCTACCAGAGAAAGCAATTACTCTACCTGAAGAATCCATAATAGGAAACATTATACGAGATCTAAATCTATCATAAACATCTTCAATTTTAGAATTTTCATCTTTCTTTTTTGCTAAACCAGATTTTTCTATTAATTCAAAAGAAAAACCTTTATTCTTCAAATAGTTGGTTAATTCCCTCCAATCATTTTTTGCAAAACCTAATCTAAAAATACTTATAGTTTTATCTTCCAACCCTCTTAATTTTAAATAATTTAAAGCTTTATCATTTTTCTGTAAATTACTCTGAAAATACAAAGTTGCTACTTCCATAATTTCATACAAAGAATCTTTATCTTCTTTAGGTAAAGAATAAGAAGAATCTAAAGACACATTAGCTTTTTCTGCCAATAGTTTTAAAGTTCCTTTAAAATCAAGACCTTCAAATTCTTCAACAAAAGAGAAAATGTCACCACCTTTTCCGCAGCCAAAACAATAATAACTATTACGTTCATTGGATACAAAAAAAGATGGTGTTTTTTCATTATGAAACGGACATCGAGCCTTTAAACTATTTCCTACTTTAATCAAAGGAATATATGAAGAAATTACTTCTTCTATGCTTAATCTTTCTTTAATTTTTGAAACCGGAGAATCTACTCCTTTAAAAGTATTCATTGATTAAACTAAAAATAAATAATAATAGAACTTAACTTATTTTAGTCTAAAGAAGGATTGTCTATTTCAGCTTCAAATTCATTTTTAAAACCAGTTCCAGCAGGAATTAGTCTACCAATAATAACATTTTCTTTTAACCCTCTTAAAGAATCTACTCCACCCTTAATAGCATTTTCAATCAAAACACGGTTAGTATTTTGGAAAGAAGCAGCTGACAACCAACTCTTAGTACGAAGAGAAACTTCTGTAATACCTAACACTATGGTTTCTGCTTTTGCTTCTGCTTTACCATTTTCTTTAGCTATAAGGTTTTCTTCTATGAAAGATGTATTTTCTACGATATCACCATTAGAGAAAGTAGTTTCTCCAGTTTCTTTAATTCTTTTTCTTGAAAACATTTGTCTTACTATAATTTCAGTATGCTTACGCGCAATAGAAGCACTTTGCAATTCATAAACTTTATTAATTTCACGAATAATGTATTCTTCTACAGCATCTTTGCCAGCATATTTGAAAATTTCATTAATATCAGCAGAACCGTCAGTTAATAATTCACCAGCTTTTACTTTGTCTCCGACTTTTACTGTTGGGATTCTGTAAGTTGAAAGAGTATAAATCATTTCATTTGATTTATTGTCACCTTTTGAATCTAACAAAACTTTAATATAACGATCATCTCCTGCTTTATCTTTAATTTCATAAACTTCTCCATCTGCATGAGAAACAACAGCTGGGTTTTTTGGAATTCTTTTTTCAAAAATTTCTTCAACACGAGGAAGACCTGTAGTAATATCTGTTCCAGCAACACCTCCGGCATGGAAAGTACGAAGTGTTAATTGAGTACCAGGCTCTCCAATAGCTTGAGCAGCTACGATACCAACAGCTTCTCCTAAGTCAACTAATTTATTTCTACCCAAATCAAGGCCGTAACAAGTTTGACAAAGACCGTGAGCTGTTTTACATGATAAAGGAGAACGAACTATAGCTTCTTTAAATCCTTTTGCTTCAATTATTTCAGCTTCTTCTTTAGTAATTAAATATCCTTTTTTATAAGCTATATTACCAGCTTCATCTTTTAAGTCTTGAGCTAAAATTCTTCCACGAATATTTTTTGAAAAAGGAATTTCAATACCACCAATATTTTCAGCTTTAACTAATTTGCCATCTTTGGTATTACAATCAACTTCAGTAACAACCACATCTTGAGCAACATCAACTAATCTACGAGTTAGGTAACCTGCTTTTGCAGTATTTAAAGCAGTATCAGAAGCACCTTTACGAGCACCGTGAGTTGTAACGAAATATTCTATCGGAGAAAGTCCTTCATGATAAGAAGCTAGAATTGGGAATTCCAAAGTTTTACCTTGGTTATTTTGAATAAGGCCTTTCATACCTGTCATTTGAGAAAGTGAAGTCATGGTACCTCTTGCTCCAGATGTAAACAAATCATAAGTAGATCCATTTTTATCTAAAGTATTAGGTAATGCTTTTTCTAAATCTTTCTTAGCACGAGTCCAAATTTCGATAATTTTTTGATATCTTTCATTGTCTGAAAGTAAACCTTCATTCCACTCTGCTCTCACTTGTTCTTCTTGTTTACGAGCATTACCTATTATTTCTGGTTTTTCTTTTGGCGTCTTAACATTGTCCAATCCCCAAGTAGTTCCAGATATAGTAGCGTATTTAAATCCAAATTCTTTAATAGCATCAAGTACTGCTGGGGTAGAATCAATACCGTAATGCATAATCATTTCATCAACTAAACCTGAAAGTCTTTTTTGGTTCATTTCTTCTCCTAAATAAGGGAAATCATTTGGCAATATGCTATTGAAAAGCAATTTACCAACAGTTGTGTCAAAAATCTTACCTTCTTGATTTTTATATTTTGGAGTATCAGTTGCTAGAACTTTTATTTTAGCTCTCAATGAAACAACTCCATACTCATAAGCTGTAATAGCTGCATTTGGACTTGAGAAATATTTACCTTCACCAATTTCACCATCAACAGATTTAGTCATCCAAAAAGAACCTAAAACCATATCTTTACTTGGATGAACAATAGGTTCACCATTTTGAGGTTTTAATAAGTTTTTATTAGAAGCAATTAATTCACGAGCTTCCCATTGTGCTTCTTCTGATAAAGGAAGATATACTGCCATTTGGTCTCCGTCGAAGTCAGCATTAAAAGCAGCACAAACAAGTGGATGTACTTGAATAGCATTTCCTTCAATCAAAGTTGGATTGAAACCTTGAATACCTAAACGGTGAAGTGTAGGCGCACGGTTAAGTAATACATATTTACCTAAGATTACTTCTTCTAAAATAGCCCAAACTTCCGGGGTTTGTTCTTCTATTAATTTATTTGCACCACGAATATTAAAAGCTAGTTCTGCTTGTAGTATTTTAGAAATAACAAAAGGTTTAAACAATTCCAAAGCCATATGTTTTGGTAATCCACATTGATTAAGTTTAAGTTGTGGACCAACAACAATCACAGAACGACCAGAATAGTCTACACGCTTACCTAAAAGGTTTGCACGGAAAAGACCTTGTTTTGATTTTAGGTTGTCAGCTAAAGACTTAAGTGGTCTTTTTTGAGATTGACTTACAGCTTGAGAATCATTTTGTTTTGCGATGGAATTATCAATTAAAGCATCTACTGCTTCTTGAATAATTCTTTTTTCATTTCTCAAAATAACATCTGGAGCACTTATTTCCTTTAATTTTCTTAAACGATTATTTCTATTTATGACACGACGATAAAGATCATTTAAGTCTGAAGTTGCGTGACGACCCCCCTCAAGAGCAACCATAGGGCGAAGTACTGGAGGAATAACTGGAATTACTGTTAAAAACATCCATTCAGGTCGCACATTAGCATTAAGCATAGCTCTAATTAAAGAAAGTCTTTTTTGTAATTTATCTTTTTCTAAAGTACTTGCTTTAGTAAGCATTGTTTCAGTATGAACTTCTAATTTTTTCAAATCTAAATTTTTAAAAATAGAATAAATAGCCTCAGCTCCAATATTAGCTTCAAAACAAGCTCCATATTTTAAAGAAAAGTGATGAAAAGAAATTTCATTTAAAACCTTACCTTCATAAATCTCTCCAATTTCTTTTTTAGTTACAGAAAGAAGGTTTTTTAATTTTTCTTTTGTTTCATCATCGTTAGTATTTTTTAATTTTGTTTTATATTCTTTTTCTAAAGATTCAATCACAGATTGTTTTTCTTCTTCATGAACTTTAGTAATTATATATCCAGCAAAGTAAATAACTTTTTCTAAATCTGAAACAGGAATATTAAGAAGTATACTCATTCTTGATGGTACTCCTCTTAGAAACCAAATATGTGCTACTGGTGTTGAAAGCTCAATGTGGCCCATTCTTTCACGACGAACAATAGAACGAGTTACCTCAACTCCACATTTTTCACAAACTATATCTTTATAGCGAATTCTTTTATACTTTCCACAGTAACATTCATAATCTTTTTCTGGGCCGAAAATTTTCTCATCGAAAAGTCCACCTCTTTCACTTCTACCTGTTCGATAATTAATCGTTTCAGGCTTAGTAACTTCACCATAAGACCATTCGCGAACTTGATCTGGAGAAGCTAACTTAATTTCTATTTGATTGAAATCTGTTGTATTTAATGTTTTCATATTATTTTTTTAGATTAATATCAAGCGCTAGACCTCTTAAATAATTAAGCATTACGTTAAATGATGCTGGTGAAGACGGTGGTCTAATTTTTTCATTTTTAATAATAGAATCAAATGTTTGAGAACGACCTTGTATGTCATCTGATTTAACTGTTAACATTTCACGAAGTGAATAAGCCGCACCATATCCTTCTAAAGCCCACACTTCCATTTCTCCAAATCTTTGTCCTCCACCTTGAGCTTTACCTCCTAACGGTTGTTGAGTAATTAATGAATAAGGCCCAATTGAACGCATATGAATCTTATCTTCAACCATATGGTGAAGTTTAAGCATATACATATATCCAACTGCTACATCTTGATTAAAAGATTCTCCTGTTCTACCATCAAAAAGCGTTATTCTACCGTTTTCAGGATAACCTGCTTTTACAAGTTCTGCTGCTACTTCTTCTGCTTTTGCCCCTAAGAAAGGTGGGATAATTGCTTGATACCCTAAAGCATTTGCGGCAAGTCCTAAATGAATTTCTAAAATTTGCCCTAAGTTCATACGAGAAGGCACACCCAAAGGAGATAGAATAATATCTACAGGAGTACCGTCTGCCATATATGGCATATCTTCTTCAGGTAATACTGTTGAAATAACTCCTTTATTTCCATGACGTCCAGAAAGTTTATCTCCTACTGAAATATTTCTAATTTGAGCAACTTCAATTACTATTTTTTTAATAATACCTGCTTCTAATTGATGACCCATTTCACGAGAAAAAACTTTTACACCAATAACACGACCTCTTTTACCATGTTCCATACGAAGTGAAGTATCTTTTACATCACGAGCTTTATCAGCAAAAATGGAACGAAGTAAACGCTCTTCTGGAGTTAATTCTGTTTCTCCTTTTGGAGTAATTTTACCAACCAAAATATCATTTTCTCGAACTTCGGCACCTATACGAACAACACCGTCTTCATCTAAATCTTTTAATTTTAATTCTCCAACATTAGGAATATCACGAGTTGTTACTTCAGGTCCTAATTTAGTGTCACGAACAACTGCAATAAATTCTTCTACATAAACAGAAGTAAATTTACTATCTTTAACTAATCTTTCAGAAAGTATAATAGCGTCTTCGTAATTTCTTCCAGACCAAGACAAGAAAGCTACTAAAATATTTTGACCTATAGAAATCTGACCTCCTACTGTACTTGTTGTATCAGCTAAAACATCTCCTTTTTTAACCTTATCTCCAATATTTACGATTGGTCTTTGGTGAAAAGCTGAGAAGTTATTATTTCTTAAATAATTTACTAAATCATATGTCTTTTCTGTTTTTCCTTTAACAATAACTTTTTTAGCATCTACATATAAAATAGTTCCTTCTTCTTCTGCAATAACAACTCTACCAACATCACGACAAGCCAAATCTTCTACACCAGTTGCAACTAATGGAGCTTCAGGAAGAACACAAGGCACAGCTTGTTTTTGCATATTACTACCCATCAGTGCACGGTTAGCATCATTGTGTTCCAAAAAAGGAATCATTGAAGTTGCAATAGAAAAAGCTTGGTTAGGTGCAATATCAATAAAATCAATTTCTTCACGCAAAACTTCACCTGGTTCTGTTTTTATTCTTGCTGGAACTTTTTCACTAGTTATTTTTCCATTTTCGTCATAAGGAATACCTGCATGAGCTATATTATACTTTTCTTCTTCTAAAGCATTTAAATAAATTATTTCAGAAGTTAATTTTCCATTCTTAACTTTAATATAAGGGGTTTCAATAATACCGAAATCATTCAATCTTGCATAAGTTGAAAGGTGAACTATTAAACCAATGTTTGGTCCTTCTGGAGTATGAATAGGGCAAATTCTTCCATAGTGAGATGGGTGCACGTCACGAACTTCAAGACCAGCTCTCTCTCGAGTAAGACCCCCAGGGCCTAAAGCAGACAATAAACGAATATGCTCTAATTCAGCTAAAACATTTTCTTGACTCATAAATTGAGAAAGTTGGTTTGTTGTAAAGAATTCTTTAATACGAGCCTGAAGAGGTCTTTGGTTGATTATGTTAATAGGCAAAGCTGTATCAATATCAATAATAGACATTCTATCTTGAATATTTCTTTTGATTTGCATCATACCTGTACGAATTTTTTGTTGTAACATTTCACCAACAAAACGTACTCTTCTTTGACCCAGGTGATCAATATCATCTCCTTTTGCAAAAGGATCGTTATTTAAAACAATAATATTTTCTAAAACAGAAATTAAATCTTCTTTAGAAAGAGTTCTTCTTTCTAATTCTTTAGCATCCATGGATTTTTCAAATCTTTTATTAAAACGATAGCGTCCTACCGGAGAGAGGTCATATCTTTCTTTTGTAAACAAAGAATCAATAAATTCACGAGCGTTCTCGGCACTTGCCATATCTCCATCACGAAGTCTTTTATAGACTTCAATATAAGCATCTTCTAAACTTTTATCTGATTCTTTTTCAGTTAAAATAGTAATAAGTTTTTGTGCTTCTTCATTATGCTTAAAAGCCTTTATTATTTCATCAGTAGTCTTAAACCCTAAAACACGCAAAAGAGAAATTATTGGGAATTTTCTTTTTTTATCAATTCTTACATAAATACCCCCATCAGATTCTGATTCAATTTCAATCCAAACTCCACGAGCAGGAATAATTTTCGCACCAAAATATCTTTTTCCTTTATTTTCAGATTCAGTAAAGAAAACACCAAAACTACGAGCAAGTTGAGGTACTATAACACGTTCTACTCCATTTATAATAAAAGTACCATGACCTGTCATCATAGGTAAATCAGACAAGAAAATTTCTTGTTCTTTTACTGTACCTAAAACTTTATTAGTTAATTTAACTTTTACTTTTAATTGACCTTGATAAGAAACTTTATTTATCTTTGAATAATTTTCATCTTTAGATGAAGGAGAAAGAGAAAAAGAAGTAAATTCTAAATCAAACTTCTTTCCAGAGTAATCTGGAATTGGAGAAAATTCTTTAAAAATTTCTTTTAAACCACTCTCGACTAACCACTCAAAAGATTTGAGTTGAGCTTCTATTAAATTAGGGAAAGGTGCTAATGGCTCCTTATACCTTGCAAAATACTTTTTTGGACGCTGTATCTTTTTTTGCATATATTATTTATTCTACTTACTTGATAATAATAATTTATTAAAAAATAACCAAAAAAAAGATAAACAAAACAAATAAACCTTATTTGTTAAGATGTTCTTATGTTCGGATACTTTTTAAAAACTTGTTTAAGCTTATAATGAGATTGCATCCGATACTCAATCATTCAATCTAAAGACACTTTAGCATAAATATTTTAAAAAATCAAGTTTTTATAAAAAATTATTTATTGCCTTTTTTCCAATTCTCTATCTCTTTATGATTCCCTGAGAGGAGAACTTTCGGAACTTTGTAGTTTTTATTATTCCATTTTAAAATTTCAGGTCTTGTATATATTTCACTACTTGAAACTCTTTCTTCTTCTAAAGATTCAAATTTACCCAAAACTCCTGAAACCTGACGAGAAATAGAATCAATTAGTACCATAGCTGGTATTTCCCCTCCGGTTAAAACATAATCCCCTATTGAAAACTTTTTAGTTTTTAAAATCTTATCAATCCTAGCATCTATGCCTTCATATCTACCACAAATTAAAATTATGTCGGTATATTTTTTTGAAAAACTCTTAGCGTGAATATTGGTAAATTTTTCTGCACTAGGAATAAAATTTATTATTAAAGCTTTGGATTTAGATTTTTTATTTATTTTTTTTAAAGCATTCTCTGTTGCTTTTAAAATTGGTTCTGCACGCATAACCATACCTGGCCCTCCTCCATAAGGTTTATCATCAACAGGCTTGTAATTAGTTTTATTTTTAGGCAAGAAATCTCTAGGATTATAGAAAGAAAAACCAATCAACTTACTTTGTTTTGCTCTACCTAAAATAGATTCATTTAAATAAGAATCAAACATTTCTGGGAAAATTGTTATAAGATGAAAATTCATAATTATTGTATTATATTTTTTAGTTTATAGTTTTTAATAAAAAATGCAAATAAAAAACTCAAGTTTCCTTGAGTTTTTTATTTAAAAATCTAATCTAGATAGATTAGTGTTATTTAAATTCCTTTCAAATCTTCCATAGCTTGATCAACGGTACTCATTGATGGAGATGAATTACCATTTCCACCTTCTGGTTCGTTAATCTTTAGATTCACACGAGCATTACTTTTCATGCCGATGATTCTTAGAAGAGTTCTTATTGCTTTAGCAGTATTACCCATTCTTCCTATGATTTTACCCATATCAGCAGGATTAACAGTTAAAGAAATGAGTACTCCCATCTCGTCAACAGTTCGATCGATTTTTACATCGTTCGGATTATCAACAAGAGCTTTTACTACATATTCTAGAAATTGACTATCAGTATTCATGTTGTAGAGAGCTAAAAATTTTTAATCAAACAGTCTACGACCAAGTTGTGACACTATTAGACTGTCTAGTACATTATAAACAATTATTTTTGAGCTTTCAACTCTTTTCTTTTTATTGTAGTTTTCTTTTTAGGTAAAACATTGACTTTTTTTCCTTCAATAACTTTTTGGTGAACTAAAGCATTGTGAACAGTTTCAGAAACTTGTGCACCTTCAGATATCCAATATTTTACTCTTTCAGTTTGAAAAGTTGTTTCTCCGCTCTTTGGATTATAAGCTCCAATGATTTCTAAAAATTTACCACTTTTTGGTGAATTCTTAGAATCGGTTAAAACGACTCTAAAAGAAGGATCATTTTTTCTACCTATTCTTTGTAATCTTATTTTAAGCATGAATGTAGTTTAACATAAATTTTTAAAAAGGCAAACATTTAACCATTTATAAAATATCCACCAGTTGATTGATATCCAGCATTTGTGTTGTATGAACCATTAGTTTTATAGCCACTTTTTACAGCACTTGAACCGTTCGTGTTATATGATCCATTTGTATTATAACTACCATTTTGAGAACTGCCACCATTTACAGAATAAGAACCTATTGTTTTATAAGAACCTATTGATTGATAACCAGCATTAGCATTATAAGATGCATTGGTTAAATAACTTCCATTTGATTGATAGCCAGCTTTTGCATTGTAAGCAGAATTAGTTTGATATGCACCGTTTGTATAATACGATCCATTATCATAATAAGATCCGTTTCCATAATAACCACCGTTAGTATAATAAGATCCGTTTTGAGCATAAGAACCATTAGTATAATAACTTCCATTTGATTGATAGCCAGCTTTTGCATTGTAAGCAGAATTAGTTTG
>CAZFSV010000001.1:112197-112336 GCA_964522195.1 uncultured Candidatus Saccharibacteria bacterium | reverse complement strand
TATAATACGATCCATTATCATAATAAGATCCGTTTCCATAATAACCACCGTTAGTGTAATAAGATCCATTAGCTAGATATCCTCCATTGGTTAAATAACTTGCTACTTGATTGTATGATCCGTTTGTCATGTAGGCTCC
>CAZFSV010000001.1:0-111947 GCA_964522195.1 uncultured Candidatus Saccharibacteria bacterium | reverse complement strand
TTAAGAAAGCTAAGTTAGCTTGGTAGGCAGCATTTTGAATATATGCTGGGTTAGTCATGTAAGCTGCAATCATATTATAAGATGCATGTTGCATGTATGCAGGATTAGTTAAGAAAGCTAAGTTAGCTTGGTAGGCAGCATTTTGAATATATGCTGGGTTAGTAGCATAACTAACAATCATGTCATAAGAAGCCTTATTTAAATACCCAGCATTAAAATAAAAACTAGCAACAGCTTTATAGTCAGCCGGTGCAAAATTTGATCCTAATAACTTGTATTGACCAACAGTAAAAATTCCCCCTTTAGACAAGTAAGCAGAAATAGAAACAAAACTAGACCCAGAAGGAAAAGCAGCTTCTCTCACATAAGACCCATTATAAAAATATCCACCATTAGAGAGTTTTACATAACAAGAATTACATGCCAAAACACTATTCGCCGGTATTAAAATAAAATAAAAACCTATTAAAAATAAGGCCAAAAACTTATATCTCATAACAAAAGTATAGCATATTAAAAGCTATTTGTCAAGATGTTATATTTATGCTATATTTAATTTAATGAATCCTGTAGTAGATTTTCAAATTATTACAGGGTAATAGTTTAGAATAAAATATAAGTATATATTTATTATTAATTTTAATTACATTTTTAAATATTGTTTTTTAAAACAATTTGAAAATTCACTACGGGATGAATAAAAATAACAAACAAAATGACCTAAAAAAAGAAATAGTGGATTGTATATCAATCTCCCCTCGTGGAACTGGTTGTATTAAAAGACCTGATGGTAAAATCGAAGTTGAAATAGATTATAAACATTTAAATAAAGCCCTTCATGGAGATAAAGTAAAAGTTGTTTTAAACACTAAAGTAAACGGAGTTAACACTGGTATTGTAAAAGAAATAATAGAAAGAGCCAAAAAGGGTTTTACTGGAGTATTACAAAAAGAAAATGAAGTATATTTTTTGAAGGCTGATGATAATAAAATTTATACCGACATTTTAATACCTATTAAATATTTAAATGGAGCAAAAATAAATGATAAAATTTATGTTGAAATAATTTCTTGGGAGGATCATTTAAAAAATCCAATAGGTAAAGTCCTTAAAATTTTAGGTAAAGCTGGGGAGCATAACGCAGAAATGCATTCCATTGTTTTAGAAAAAGGATTTGAATTAGAAATACCTAAAATCATAGAAAAAGAAGCCCTAATCATAAAAAAAAGAGGAATTAAAAAAGAAGACTTTCAAAACAGAAAAGATTTTAGAGATACTTTAACTTTCACCATAGACCCTTTTGATGCCAAGGATTTTGATGATGCTATATCTTTTAAACAATTAGATAAAGATAAATTTGAAATTGGAATTCATATTGCTGATGTGAGTTTTTATTTAAAAGAAAATACTGCTATTGATAAAGAAGCTCGCAAGAGAGCAACTTCTATTTATTTAGTTGACAGAACTGTGCCAATGCTACCTGAAGTATTATCAAACGACTTATGCTCTCTCGTACCAAATGAAGATCGTCTAACTATGTCCGCTGTATTTAAAGTAAATAAAGAAGGAAAAGTTTTAGAAGAATGGTATGGAGAAACCATAATTCATTCAGACAAAAGATTTACATACGAAGAAGCCTATGAGTCAATATTGAATGAAAAAGGTTTCCTACACAAAGAATTAAAAATATTAAATAGTATTGCTAAAAATTTAAATAAAGAACGTTTTCTAAAAGGTGCTGTCTTTTTAGAACAAGAAGAAATTAAGTTTGTTTTAGATGAAAACAATAAACCTATAAAAGTTATCAAAAAAGAAAGAACTGATTCAAATAAAATGATTGAAGAATTTATGCTACTTGCCAACAGAAAGATTGCAGAAAAAATGTATCAGAATTTAAAAGATAATTTTATTTATCGTATTCATGATTATCCTACCCAAGAGAGAAGTGAAGATTTATCTTTTTTCTTAAAAACTTTAGGCTATACACTAAAACTTAAAAATCATACCATAGAGTCTAAAGACATAAACAATACTCTAGCTAGTATAAAAGATAAAGACAAAAAAGATAAAGTTTATAGAGCTGTAATCCGTGCTATGGCGAAAGCAATTTATTCCACAAAAAACATAGGTCATTATGGACTTGCTTTTAAGTATTATACTCACTTCACCTCTCCTATTCGTAGATATCCTGATGTATTAGTTCATAGAATTGTAAAAAAATATTTAAGTAAAGAAAAATTTAATAAAAATAGTAAAATTGAAATTGAAGAGATTGCAAGGGTTAGTAGCGAACAAGAAAAAAAAGCATCTGACGCAGAAAGAAGTTCTATAAAATACAAACAGATAGAATATATGTCTGACAAAACAGATCAAATATTTGATGGAATTATTACTGGTATGAACGAATGGGGTATTTATATAGAAGAAATAAATACTAAAACCGAAGGTATGGTAAAATTAAGAGAGCTTGATGATGATTTTTATATTTTAAATGAGAAAAAAATGGAAGTTGTTGGTAAAAGAAAAGGCAAAAAATATAAATTTGGTAATCGTGTTAAAATTAAAGTTAAAAAAGTTGATTTAGAAAAAAAGATTATTGATTATAGTCTAATAAAATAATGAATTTTTTAAATAAAATTAAAATATTTTTATTTGCTTTATTGCCTATCTTGGGGGGTATTTTGTTTGCGTATTTAATTTCTACAAACTTTTCATACCAAAAAATAGAAAATAATAAAATAAACCTAGAGCAAAATATGGAAGCGAGTGCAATAAGTACAACAGAAAAAAAAGAAGAAAAACCAAAATATTTTTATTTTAATAAAAGTCTAGACAAAGAGCTAAAAATTTCATCTGAATCATACATAGTTGGAGATTTAAATACTGGAGAAATAATACTTTCTAAAAATACTCAAAGTAAATTACCAATAGCTTCTGTAACTAAATTAATGACAGCATTAGTTGCAGATGAAATAAATCTAAATAATGAAATTGCAAAAGTTAATTCTAAATCATTAGCTACTTATGGAACAAATGGAAATTTAAGATTAAATGAAAAAATAAAAACTAATGATTTGCTTTATCCTCTTTTAATGCAATCAAGTAACGATTCAGCAGAGGTGCTTGCTAGTCATTTTAATAGAGACAATTTTTTATCTAAAATGAATCGTCAAGCGGAAATATTAAAAATGGTTAATACTTTTTTTGATGATCCTAGCGGACTTTCATATAACAATCAATCAACTTCAGAGGATTTATTTAAATTAACTGGATATTTATATCAGAAAAAATCAAATATTTTAGAAATAAGTCGCAAGAGAAGTTATAATATTAAAAATCATAACTGGTTTAGCACAAATCAATTTTTACATAAAAAAGAATACATTGGTGGTAAAAGTGGTTTTACTAATCCAGCAAAACAAACAGTAATCTCAGTATTTAATTTGCCATTAGGGAAAGAAGGAACTCGCCCTATTGGTATCGTTTTACTTCGTTCAAATGATCGTGTTCGTGACGTAGAAAATATTTTAAAATATTTAAATAAAAATGTTTATTATGGGGGTGAAAGTGATGCTTATGCAGACTGGATAAAAGAAAAATTAAATATACCGAGCATAAAAGACCCTGATTATATAACTTTTTCTTTTGTGGGAGATATAATGCTTGATCGTGGAGTTAGAAGTTCTGTTAATAAAAATTTTTTAGGAGATTATTCTAAGCTATTTACTAACTTAGAAGTTCTACAAAAATCAGATATTGTATTTGGAAACTTAGAAGGACCAGCTTCGGATAAGGGTCGCGACTTAAAAAACTTATACTCTTTCAGAATGAATCCTGATACTATCCCTGCTCTAAAGGGAGCAAATTTTAGTATTCTATCTTTAGCTAATAATCATGCTGGGGATTGGGGACGAGAAGCTTTATCAGATACCATGGATAGACTAACCGAAAATGAAATTCTATACGCTGGGGCTGGTTTATCAAGCAATATAGAAAACCCTACAATAATAGAAAAATACGATATGAGGATTGGATTCTTGGCTTTCTCTGATGTTGGACCAAACGGGTTAACGCCTAAAGTAGATCAAGTTGGAATACTTCTTGCAAACAATCCCCGCTTTGAAGAAATAATTAAAAAAGCAAAAGCTCAAGTTGATTATCTAGTAGTGTCTATTCACTGGGGAGACGAATACAAAACGAAAAACAATAAAAGACAAGAAACTTTAGCAAAAAAAGCAGTCGACGCTGGGGCAAAGTTAGTCATAGGTCATCACCCTCATGTAATTCAAAATACAGAGATTTATAAAGATAGTTTAATAATTTATTCTTTAGGTAATTTTATTTTTGATCAAGGTTTTTCAGAAAACACTATGCAAGGAATGCTACTTGATTTAAAACTTTGGCGTGATGGTAGTATTGATTATAAAAAGAATACTGTTAAATTAAATAAATTATTCCAACCAGATAAAATAATTCAGGGCAAAGAAGAAAAAATAGACCTAAGAAAAAAACCTGCAAATTAATTTTTTAATTGCAGGTTTTTTATTTTTAAATTTTATTTTGCGAGAGCGGAAGCTTCGTCAAATTTTACAGAAAGTAATTGAGACGCTCCTTGGGAAGAAACCGTTACTCCATAAAGAATATTTGCTCTCGACATAGTCTCTCTATTGTGAGTAACTACGATTAGTTGCGATCCTTTACCTAATCTCTCAAGCATATCTCCGTAGCGACGAGAATTCGCTTCATCTAAGGCTGCGTCGGTTTCATCTAAGATTAAGAAAGGTGGTGGATTAACAGATGACATAGCAAAAAGAAGTGCGATAGAAGTAAGAGATCTTTCTCCTCCTGAAAGGGAATGTAATTCTTTTACTTTTTTATGAGGAAGAGATACATCAATCTCTATTCCTTCTTCTTTTTCTTCTTCTTCAATTTCTATGATTTCATCCCCTTCTTCTATATCTTTTTTCTTTTTTGAAATTTGACTAATGATTATTTTTGCATCTCCTCCTCCAAACATAAGCGAAAAAAATTCTTTAAAATAAATATTAATTTTATTAATGCCATTTTTAAACTCAATATCAATTTTATTTTTAAGATCTAAAATTAATTGCTCTAAAGAATATATACTTGATGTTAAATCTTCTATCTCTTTTATTAAGAAAACATCTCTTTCATTTACTGTATTGTATTCTTTTAAAGTTTCATCTAAATTACCTAGTCCACTGTCTTCAATTTTAATTTTTATTCTCTCAATTCTTCTCTTTAAATCATCTTGAATAGATTTATCTATTTCACCACCAATATTAAAATCTTTAAATTTATAAATATCATTACCTATCAATACTTCACCTTCACGAATTTCATTCTCAAATTGTTCTATTTCGCGAGCCAGATTTTCTAATCTAACTTCACATAAAGAAAGTTTTGAATTTAATTCTTGATATTTAACCTTAAGAGCAAAACGCTCTCTTTCTTTGTCTATACCAGCTTCCATTTCTTTGTTAATATCTTCTTTTAAGGAAAGAATAATTTTAGATTTTTCTTCTTCGTCTTTTTTAATAAATTCTAATTCAGAGAGAACTTGTTTATAATCATTTTCTAATTCTTTAATTTCCAAATCATGATTTATGGTATTATTTTCTTCTTTATTTAATTTTATAAAAATATTTTTGATATTTCTTAAAATATTTTTAATATTATTTAAATCATCCTGATTTAAAGCTTCATTAATATAAGAATCAACTTCAAAAATAATATTTTGAATTTCATCTTGATTAAAAACTTTTACATTTTTTACTTCATCTTGCTTCCATTTTCGAGATTCAATCATGCCTTCCATTCTTCCTAATTTGCGCTCAATTTCACTTTTTACCCTACGCAAAGAATTCAAGTCATTTTCTATTTTTTTTAATTCTTCTAATTTTGGATTTTCTATATTTTCTCCAATAGAAATTTGATTAATCAAAAGACTAGTTTCGTGAACTTCTTTTTTTAAAATTTCTTTTTCTTGATTTAAAGAAATTTTTTGCTTTTGTATATAAACACTTTCCTTAGACAGGAATTCATTATACAGATTTATTAACTCTTCTTTTAATTCTTTAATTTTTTCAAATTTTTCAATTTGTTTTTTTAAATAAGCTAAATGTGGAGCATTTTCTCTTTTAAGTAAAATAACTTCTTTTAAATTTTCATTAGATCTTTCAAGCTTACGAGTAGATTCTTTTATTTTATATTGAAAAACTTTAAGACCTAAAGCGTCCTCTATCATTTCTCTTTTTTCTTTTGCATTTGCATTAAGTATCCTATCAGCTTCTCCTTGAGAAATGATATGGTGCCCAGAAGAACCAATATTTAAAGAAGCAAGTAGATTGTGAATATCTTTCAAGCGAACTTCACTTCCATTTAAAATATATTTATTTAAACCATCTATATAAACTTCGCGAGTAATTGAAATAGTATCAAAATTTAAATTCATTTCTTCCCCATTATCAGAAGATAATTTAAAAACTCTGTCAGAATTATTAAAATAAATAGTAGCACTAGCCTTTGTTCCTTTTGGTAAATCTTTTGAACCTTTAAAAATAAGATCTGCACCTCCGCGACCGCGCATAGATTTCATAGACTGTTCACCTAAAACAAAACGAAACGCTTCAACCACATTTGATTTACCAGAACCATTTGGGCCAACAATAGCAACAATTCTTGTATTAAATTCTAAATTTGTTTTTTTTGCGAAAGATTTAAAACCATTTACTTCTAAATCAAGTAATCTCATATTAATCAATCCAATTATTTATTTTTAATGCATTGAGTGCTGCTTGTTGTTCTGCTTCTTGTTTTGAATGACCTTTACCTTGACCTATCAAATTAGAACCAAAATAAATTCCAACAGTAAAATACTTATCATGATCTGGACCAGATTCATTTAAAACTTTATAAGAAGGAGTAACTCCAACATGCTCTTGAGCTTTTTCTTGAACTAAACTTTTTGCATCTCTCCATAATTTATTTTTCACAATTGTTTCTGTATGTATTAACAAAGTATGATCAATAAAAACTTTTGCAATTTCATAACCTTGATCTAAATAAACTGCACCAACATAAGCCTCATAAGTATTGGCTAAAATATATTGACGAGCCTTACCTTTATCTTTGGACTCTCCTTTAGAAAGTAATAAATACTCATTCATTTCTAATTTAAAGGCAACATCAGATATAATAATTGCATTCACTAAAGCGCTCCGAATTGCTGTTAATTCTCCTTCTGTGTAATTAGGATATTTTGAATATAAAAAATCTGTCACTACTAACTCTAAAACAGCATCTCCTAAAAATTCTAGCCTTTCGTTGTGAGCAAGACCTATTTGAGGATTTTCATTTATATATGAACGATGAATAAACGCTTGTTTTAATAAATCTTTATTTTTAAAAAATATTTTTGTTTTTTCTTCAAAATCACTAAAATCAATCATTTTATTTTTTATTATTAGAAATAATTTCAACAGCACGGGCAATCAGAGGAACTATATCATTATAAATTTTTAGTTCTGGTAATTCTTTAAGAGAAAACCAACGGGCTTGATCTAAGCCACCTGAAACTTCTAAATTAAGTTCTTTATATTCTGATTCAGCTAAAAAATAAGAAACATTCTTAACTTTTTTACCTTTTTCTGGATGACTAGCTACATATTCATTCTCGCCTAATTTAGTTATGATTTTTATATCAAGTCCAATTTCTTCCTTAATTTCTCTTTTAGTTCCTTGTTCTAAATCTTCGTTTTCTTCAATTTTACCTTTAGATAAAGTCCAATAACCAAACACATCATGCACTAAAGCAAAATACAAATTATTGTCTTTATAAGCAAAAACTAAAGCTCCACCTAATTTTTCTTTAGGTAATTTAGTAATATCTACTGGTTCTTCTATTTTTTTCTTTCTACTTATTTCTTCTTTGCCTGGTTCCCCTATTTCTTTATAAACTGCACCTAAAACTCCGTTAATAAATTTAGAAGAGTTTTCTCCACCAAAAGTTTTTGCAAGTTCAATTGCTTCATTTATAGCAACTTTTGGAGGTACATCTCGCCTATCTCCAAATAAAAGTTCAGTTAAACCAATACGCAAAATATTTCTGTCTACAACAGAAATTTTATCAATAGGCCAATCAGGAGCTGCTTTAGTAATTATTTCATCAATAATAGCTTTCTTTTTTAGAATAGAATCTATCAAACCAAAAACAAATTTATCGTCTTCTAGTCCAGGAGCAAATTCTTCTAAATTTCTTTTTAAAGAATTTTCAATATCTTCTTTATTGAAATCTTTAGGATTTTCTTTAGACGTCATAAAATCCCACTCAAAGAGAGTCTGAAGAACTATTGATCTTGAAAGGTGCCTGTTTGCCATAATTGATTTAATATAAAAAACACAAAATAAAAAAGCTAAAAATTAAGCAGTCTTAGCTTTAGCTTTTTTTTGTTTCTTTTCTACTTTTTTAACAATATTTAAAACTTGTCTTCCTTTATACATTCCTGTAGTAGGATTAACACGGTGTCTTAAATGCTTTGTTCCTGTTTCAGGATCAATTGCTAAAGTTCTATTTTTAAGAGCATGGTGGGAACGCCTGTTTCCTGTATGCCCTTTTGTATGTCTCATTCTTATAACCATATTTCTCTATATTAGCACATATCTACAAAAATGCAAAATAAAAAAGCCGGGTGTTATTTTATTAACAAACCGGCTTTACTTTTTTAATGAATTAACTTTTTTTAATTAATCAAGATAATCCATCATGGCCATGCAAAGTTCTCTATCTTTGCTTGCCAGATAATTGACACCTTTCTCGAAAGCAATTTTGTGCTTTCTTGAAAGAAATTCTTTTAATATTGTTCCCTCTACCCACATCGGCGAGGCGGTCTCAGCCTCAATAAGATTTCCAGCTTCGAATTTAGCTGGATGACCTGAAAAATTGTTAGTAATAAACCAATTTTTGGTATGGGTTCCAGTACCAACATTTTTCTTCGCCACAAAACGAGCTTCGGGGAGTTCAATTAAATGGTCTTGAGAAACAATAAGGCCTGTTTCTTCATAGACCTCTCGAACTGCAGTTTTTTTATAAGTTTCTTTTTGTGGTTTTCTACTTCTGTCTTCCTCGTGACTTTTAAAAAAGTCTGAGTTGTAAGGTACAACCAAAAAAAACACTTTCTTTTTTTCTGAGTTGTATTGATAAATTATCACTCCAGAAAAATGATCGTAGTTTTTATCTGTTCCACCCGGGAAACGGATTTCTGAATAACCCATAGTTTTCAGAAAATTGAAGGTTTCCTCAAATTGGGATTTTGTTAAAACATTATTTTCCATTACAAACTGTTTTTGGAAATTAAAAAAAATTTCAAAGATCACAACGAACTTTGTATCAAAAATATATTATCACATAAAAATTAAAAGTCAAGTATATGAAAAGTCTTTATTTTTTGCTATTATTTAGAGATATTACTTGTCCTGTATTAAAATTTTAATCACAGGCAATAAAAAATAACATTAAAAATTAAATTTTAAGACTGAGATGGAAAACAATAAAAATTTAGAAAACAAAAGACACACACTCGCTCACCTGCTTGCAGATGCAGTATTAAAACTTTATCCAGATACTAAAAACACAATAGGGCCTGCTATTGAAAACGGCTTTTATTACGACTTTGAATTCACAAATCCTTTTTCAGAAAACGATTTAGTAAAAATAGAAAAAGAAATGAAAAAGTCTTTGAAGAATTGGGAAATTTTTACTCACCAAGAAAAGACTAAAGAAGAAGCAAAAGAAAACTTTAAAAATAATCCTTACAAATTAGAACTCATAAATGAAATAGCCGAAAAAGGTGAAAAAATAACTTTCTATACTTGTGAAGATTTTACTGATCTTTGCCGTGGAGGACATTCTGAGAACCCTAGCAAAGAAATAAATATTGATTCATTTAAACTCGACCGGGTCGCGGGAGCGTATTGGCGAGGAGATGAAAAAAATAAAATGCTAACTCGTATTTATGGACTCGCTTTTGACACAAAAGAAGAATTAGAAAATTATATTTCGCAAAGAGAAGAAGCTTTAAGAAGAGATCATAGAACATTAGGAGAAAAATTAGATTTATTTTATTTTGATGAATCAATAGGTAAAGGTTTACCAATTTGGCTACCTAAAGGTAACATAATCAAAGAAGAATTAGAAAATTGGGCAAAAGAAACAGAAGAAAAATGGGGATATCAAAGAGTTACTACTCCTATTATCACAAAAGAGAATCTTTTTTATACATCAGGCCATTTACCTTTATATAAACAAAGTATGTATGCTCCTATAGAAATAGAAAATGAAAATTACTACATCAAACCAATGAACTGTCCTTTTCATCACAAAACTTATGCAGCTAGACCTAAAAGTTATAGGGATTTACCTGTAAGATTTGCAGAATATGGCTGGTGCCATAGATATGAGGACTCAGGAAGCTTATTTGGACTTATGCGTGTAAGAGGAATGCAGATGAATGATGCTCATATTTATATACAAAAAGAAAAAGCGGTAGATGAATTTGTTAACGTAATCAAATTACATGAATATTATTATAAAATTCTTGGTATAAATAATTACCAAATGGAATTAGCGCTGAGAGACCCTAACAATATGGATAAATATCATGGCAATGAGAAAGACTGGAAAGAAGCTGAAAATATGACAAAAGAGGCTATGGAAAAATCTAAAGTGCCATTTACTGTAGTTAATGAAGGTGCCGCTTTTTATGGACCAAAAATGGATTTTCAAATATTTTCATCAACAGGTAGAGCTTTTACTGCTTCAACAAATCAACTTGATTTATATATGGGTAAAGCTTTTAACTTAGAATATACAGACCAAGATGGGACAAAAAAAATTCCTGCTGTTATTCATCGTGCCCCTTTAGGTACACATGAAAGATTTATTGGTTTTTTAATCGAACATTTTGAAGGCGCTTTCCCTACCTGGCTTTCCCCTGTCCAAGTCTCTATCGTACCGGTCAGAGAGAATCATAATGATAAAGCTAGAGAAATCTATGAAGCTTTAAAAAAGGAAGGCATACGCGTAGAATTAGAAGACGACAATAATTCCTTAGGTAAAAGAATCAATCACGCTAAAGCTCAAAAAGTCCCATACGTAATAGTCTTGGGTGATAAAGAACTCGAAAGTGGTAACCTAACAGTAGAAAGTCGTACCGACAAACAAGAAATAACTCTAGAGAATTTTATTCTAAAATTAAAAGAAGAAATCAAAAATAAAAGTTTGAATTAATAAAAAACCTCTCAATGGAGAGGTTTTTGTTTTAAGTTTTATATATCAATCTCAGCCATTTTAGCGTTAGACTGAATAAAGGATTTTCTTGGTGGAACTTCGGAGCCCATCAATATATCAAATACTTTATTGGCTTCTTCGGCGTCTGTAATATCTACTCTTTTTAAGACTCTGTTTTTAGGATCCATAGTTGTTTCCCAAAGCTCTTCAGGGTTCATTTCTCCGAGACCTTTGTATCTTTGAATATGAAATTTACCTGATTTTACTTTTACTTCTTCTTCGGTTTCTTCTTCCTTTACTTCATCTTCAGCATTTACAATTTCAGCGATATCAACTTCTTTACCAACAATTTTATTTCTTTCTTCATCAGTATAAGCATAATGAATTTCTTTTCCTTTTTTAAGTTTATATAAAGGTGGTTGAGCTATATAAATATATCCTGCATCAATAATTGGCCTGAAATATCTGTAGAATAAAGTTAAAAGCAAAGTACGAATATGAGAACCGTCAACGTCGGCATCAGTTGCAATAATTATTTTATGATAACGCATTTTCTCTAAATCAAAAGTGTCTCCTATTGATGCACCCATAGCAATAACTAAAGCCCGAACCTCTTTCGAAGCGAGCATTTTATCAATACGAGCTCTTTCTACGTTTAAGATTTTTCCACGAAGTGGAAGAATTGCTTGAGTTCTTCTATCCCGACCTTGCTTAGCTGAACCTCCCGCAGAGTCTCCCTCTACTATGAATAATTCTGATTCTTCCGCTGATTTTGTTTGACAGTCTGCAAGTTTTCCAGGTAAAGTCATACCTTCGAGTGCTCCTTTACGCAATACTGAATCTTTCGCAGCTTTTGCTGCTTTACGAGCCTTTAATGCAAGAATTGATTTATTGATTATTACTTTTGCATCATCAGGATTTTCTTCAAGGAAGGCAGCAAAAGCTTCACCAAAAACTGTTGCAGTTGCTCCTTGAGCTTCCATAGAACCAAGCTTTGCTTTTGTTTGACCTTCAAATTGAATTTCAGGTAATTTCACAGAAACCACAACAGTCAAACCTTCGAGCACGTCTTCCCCAGTAAATCCTCCTTCGGATTCTTTAAGCATTTCATTTTTCTTGCAGTATGTATTTAATGTACGAGTTAATGCTGTTTTAAAACCGGTAACATGAGTACCGCCTTGAGGTGTATAGATATTGTTAGCAAAAGCTACAATACGATCAGCAATATCGTCTACATATTGCAAAGCAATTTCAACCTGAACTCCATCTAATTCTTTTTCAATATAAAAAATATTATTTTGAACCGCTTTTTGGAATTTATTATAATACTTAACCAAAGAAATTAAACCTCCTTCAAAATAATAAGTAATAGAAGGAACCTCAAGACCTAATTCTCTAAAGTAATGAACTTCGTCTGGGTCTAATTTTTCTTTTTTAGAATAGACTAATGCTTCTGCATCCATATCACGAGCATCAATAACAGAAATACGTAAACCTTTAACTAAATAAGCTTGCTGACGAACATGATTCACAACAGTATTCCAATCAAATAAAATTTTACCAAAAATCTCTTCATCCGGAGTAAAAGTAACAATAGTTCCGTTATTCTTTGAACTACCTACTTTTTTTACAGGACCTTTTTTCTTACCTTGGGAATATTCTTGACAGTGTTTACCTCCGTCACGATGAACAATAGCTTTACAATAAATAGACAAAGCATTTACAACAGAAGCACCTACGCCGTGAAGTCCTCCAGAGACTTTATAACCTGAACCTTCTCCTCCAAATTTACCTCCAGCATGCAAAGTAGTCATAACTGTTTCTAAGGCAGAAACTTTTGTTTTACTATGAACATCAACAGGAATACCACGACCATTATCAGCTACACGAATTGTGTTTCCCGGTAGAAGTACTATTTCAATATCGTTTGCATAACCACCCATAGCCTCATCACGAGAGTTATCAAAAATTTCCCAAATTAAGTGATGCATACCATCAGGACCTGTAGTTCCGATATACATACCCGGACGCTTACGAACTGGTTCTAAACCTTCAAGAACAGATATTTGATCCGCTCCATAGCTACCTTTTTTAGTTTCTTTGTCTTTTGCCATATTAATATATTATAGCAAAAAAAATACTAAAAACCAGCTTATTTAAATAAAAATTAGCTTGTTTTATTATTTATTTTTATCTACTTGACTAAAAATAAATTCAGATAAATCTCTAATAAAATTAGCTTGATTATTAAAATCATCACCTCTTGTCATAACACAAAAAATATAAGGATTGTCAGGATAATAAACTATTCCACAATCATGCAATTGAGTATTATTTTTCAAATTATCAATTTTTCTTTCTCCGAATTTATGAGAAACTTTAATGTTTTTTGGAAGACCAGCTACAATACCTTGATCAAACTCAGTGCTTGATAAGATATTTAATGCTAATTCAGACATATCTCTACCCAAATAAGAAGAGTTAAACAAAACTCTAAAAAGACCTGCATAATCTTTCACGCGAATCTCAGTGTCATGTTCTCCATCTATAGCATTCAAACCAACTGCTTTAAAAACTTCTTCAAGGTAATCTTCTGAAATATTTTCAAATAAAATAGGTATAGCGGTATTGTCAGATTTTTGAATTAAATGTTCTGCAACTTCAAGTAATGAATATTCTCTATTTCTTTCAAGCAAGTTATATGAAACAATATTAGAATTAACATTCTCTACAAAATCTTGTTCTTGAACTATCACTTTTTTATTTAATAATGAATTATCTTTTTCAACATTTTTTAAAAATCCAACTAGTATAGGCACTTTCAATAAACTGGCTGGTGAAAAATATTCTTTTTCATTAATACCAAACCAAACTCCATTATTTAGCTCTCTGTAATAAAAAGAAAAAGAGTCTAAACTATATTTAGTTTTTAATTTATTTGTTTCTTTATTGATATCTTCCAAAAACAAAGCAGAATTCTCTATCTCGAATTCACAATCAAGTATAGGATTGGTAAATTGATATTGAGTTGATTTATCGTGAGAAATTAAAAATTTATTTCTATCTTCGGGTTTATTAAAAATAATTAAACAGACTAATATTAGTATAATAAAAATATAAATAATTCTGTCGGAAAAAAAATATTTTTTAAATTTATCTATTTTTAACTTATTTTTTTTAAACATTGTAAAATGTTACAAAAACTAATTTACATAAATAATCTAATTTCTCAAATCAGATTTAAGGTTATTATAACAAAAATATAATACAAAACCAACTTTGACCCGCACGAAAAAATTCCTAGAATTTTTTCGTGCGGGGTTTACTTTTCCTTAATTTTTCATTATATTTAAAAGATGGAATACAATATTAAACTTAACAATCAAGAAGAATTAAAAGCTAATTTAAATCAAAGAAAAGACACTGAAGCACTCCGAATGCAAAGATATCTTTCTATGGATGATTTGTCTAGAAAGGTTGGTTCACCGATAAATGAAATAGTAAAACGAATATTAAACATAGAAGAATTTAAGAATTTTGATATTATTAAAGCTCCCGAAATGGTACCTACTGATGTGACTTTTGATTTATATAATTTCGCTCCAGATCACCCTGCTCGCTCTCGTTCAGATACTTATTTCTTGGATGATAAATATATACTTCGTCCTCATACTACTGTAATGTGGTATTACTATTTAACCCAAGAAGAAATTAAAAAGAAAATAGTAAATGAAGAAACTTTAGGATTTTTCTCTTTTGGTAAAGTTTATCGTAAAGATGAAATTGATAGAAACCATATGAATGTTTTTCATCAAATGGATGGAGGATTTTTAATTCCAAAAAGTAAAAAAGAAATTACTATAGAGGATTTACAAAATGTTTTATCTGATATTGCAAAAGCTGTTTTTGGAGAAAATATACAATATCGTTTTAATAAAGATACTTTTCCTTATACTGATCCGTCACTTGAGATGGAAGTTCTAATTGGAGACAGGTGGGTTGAAGTTTTAGGTTGCGGAATTATGACTGATACAATTATTAAGAATCTAGGACTTGATCCAGAAAAATGGAGTAATTGGGCTTTTGGTTTTGGGCTTGAACGTCTTGCTATTATAAGTATGGATTTGCCTGATATACGCTTACTTTGGAGTAACGATGAGAGAGTTACCAAGCAACTTAATCTAGGTCAAAAATTCAACGAGGTTTCAAAATTCCCTCCTATTGCACGAGATATATCTTTTATAGTTCCTAAGACTTTCGTACCTAATGATTACTTTGATTTGGCCCGCGAAATTGCAGGAGATTTAGTAGAAGAAATTAGTTTACTTGATAAATATGAAAACGACACTAAATTCGGTTCTGATAAAATGAGTTATGCTTTCCATATCGTTTACCGCTCAATAGAGAGAACCTTAACTAGTGAAGAAATAGATATTCTTCACAAAAAACTAGAAGAAGAAACAACTCTAAAATTTAATGCTCAAGTAAGATAAACAAAAATCCCTTTTAAGGGATTTTTGTTTATCTTTTATAATTTTTCTTAAATTGATTTTTATGCTTTTGCCTATTTTTACCTACTATCAATTGATTAACCTTTTTAGGGAATTTATCACAAATATGGCAAATTTTACTACAATATCCAGAAAGCTTAGTCTCGCAATTCTTGCAACAAATAAACAAAACATGGCAAGAAGTGTTTCTACAGTGAATATAATCGTCGGATTTAGCTTTCTCGCAAGCCTGACAATAAGAGATAATTTCATCCCCTATTCTCTCCCCCATTCTTTCATCAAAAACAAAATTCTTACCTTTGAATTTGTTTTGTAATCCTTTTTCTTTTACTTGATGAGCGTAATCAATTATACCTCCTTTTATATGCTTAACATTTTTAAAACCATTATGCTTCATCCAAGCCGAAGCTTTCTCGCAACGAATACCTCCAGTACAATAAAGCAAGACTTCTTCATCTTTTTTGTCTTTAAACATATCCGTTACTTTTTTGAGCTGCTCTCTAAAAGTATCTACATTCATCAATTTAGCATTTTCAAAATGCCCAATAGCTGCTTCGTAAATATTGCGCATATCTATCACAGTAACTCCACGATCTATCATATTATTTACATCTTCAGCCGTCGCATATTCCCCAGTATTAGCAGGATCAAAAGTAGAATCATCAAGTCCATCAGCTACTATTTTTGGGCGGACTTTAACTATAAGTTTCAAGAAACTTGATTTACCAACTTCTTCTACTGCCACCTTATAAGGTGCTCCTTTAAACTCAGGAATATTTTGAATGAAAGAATCAAACTTTTCCCAATTATGTTCAGGCACATTCATCTGAGCGTTTATTCCTTCGTGAGCTACATAAATTCTACCTAAACACTTAAGTTCAGAGAATTTATCAAATAGAAAATCTCTCATATCTTTTGGATTTTCTATTTTGACGTATTTATAAAAAGATAAAGTCTTACGAGCAAAATCCTCATTTTCAATATCTCGCAAAAGTTCTTCTTTAGATTTAGTATTAACTTTCTTATGCATAAAATTTTTTAATATATAAAATATACTCTCAAAAGAGCCTTTTTGCAAGAAATTGACTAACATATAAAACAACGCTACACTAAAACAAGTTATTGATTCTTTTAAAAGAAAAAGTTGAAATAACTAAATTTGTAGTTTTCTTGTCTTTTCTCTTGATAAAGACAAAAAGTTCTTTGATAAACTTAGCATCAAATGCTTGATGCAAGTTAAAATTATTTTTAGTTCTTTTATATACACACTTCAAATATGCAATGATACGTGCGGAAGTGTAAAGCGATAATGAGCGTGGCAAGCTACGATAAGCTATTGGTAGGTGCAAGCGACCGCTAACCTCTAGATTCTCTAGCGTCTGGGGAAATGAAACATCTAAGTACTCAGAAACAAAAGAACAGAGCAGTTTGTTGCTAATAACAAGCTGCTTTTTTTATTTCAAAAAGATTTTTTGGGCAAGAGTGCAATTTGGGCAAGATTCATTTTTGCCGCCAAAAGGTTTAAAATTACATTTTCTTTCTACCCAATTAGCATTTTCTAAACTTAAAACATATTCTTTTATATCTTTTTTAAGTAAATCAATTTGTTCGGTATTAATACTCGTAGCATAAATCTTATTTTTATCATCTTTGTCAGCTTCCAAGAAAAGCAATTTGCAAATTTCAGGATATTTCTCACTGGTTTCATAAACTAAATACGCATACATAGCGAGTTGGCGCACATAAGAAGAAAGTCTACCCTCTTCATCTATTTTTTCTATTTCGTTTTTTGTCTTTGGTTTACCTGTTTTAAAATCAGTAATAATTATGGCTTTATCTTCTCGCCATTCAGTAAGGTCGAGTTTACCATAAATAGAAATATCTAAATCTTTATCTTTAAAAGAAACTGATCGTTCTGATTTGTATTCTCTTTCTAAATTTTTATAAAAAGAGTTTAGCCAATCTAAAATAATATTTAAAGCTTGTTTTTCTAAACGAATAAGCTCTTTTTCATCATCTACCCCTTCTTTTAGAAGTTCTTTTGAAATAAAATGTGATAATTCTTTTTCTTTTGGAATTTTATTATTTTTTAATATATGTTCTATGGTATTGTGAACTGCCGAACCTAAAGCAAGTGAAATGCTTTTTACTTCCGGAACTTTCAAGAAATTTCTAAAATACCATTTCCAAGGACATTCAAAAAAGTTATTAAGCAAAGATACCGAAATCACCGAGTCTTTATAATTTTCTTTTACAAAAAATTTCACTTCTTCTAAAGAAGACTTGTCTTCTAATTGAGCTACAAAATTAGTAGCAAAAATTTTCGCTCCGTTAATATTGTTTTCTAAAAGCTCATGCTCATTTTCTTCACTATTTTTTTTCTCAAAATGAAGTTGATCAAGCTCATTTAAAATAGAAGATAAAGTAAGTTCCCCTCCTGTATAATTTTGATTTGCATAAGATATAGTACAAAATTCTCTTGCCCGAGTTATCGCTACATAAAGCTCTCTTTTAACGTCTTCTATGTCTCTTTTCGCTAAGCGATTTTTTACATATTCAGGTAAAGTAAAAGGCATTCTTTTTTGAGACATTAAAACTTCTTCATTCATATGAGCAATCCAAACGTATTTATATTCAAGACCTTTGGATTTGTGTAGTGTCATAACTTCTATACCTGACTCTTTACCTAAAACAGCTACATCAATATGATTGCCATATTCTTTCAGACGACCTATATATTTTAAGAAATCTTTAATTTTTGGATTTAAATGCTTTTGCTCAAATAAATTCCCTAAATGAATAAAAGTCCTAACGAATTCAACATTTTCTAAAAGCTCTTTATGGTTTTCTGATTTATCTATAAAAAAAGTATTACCTATTTCACTTAAAAGGTTTGTTAATTTTTCGTCTTTTTTATCTAAAAAGACTTTAAGTAATTTGCCAAACACAGAAATATTATTTTCTCCTGCAAATAAACCTACCTCATTTGTATGATTTATTAAATCGGGAAGCCCAATTTCTTCTTTCTTTTTAGAACGCAGAAATTTATGAGCTTCGAGAATTTCTATATTGCTTACTTTATCTAAAATAAGTTCACCTAAAGCTACATTATCAAAAGGATTATCTATAATATTTAAAATTTTAAGAAAAGATTCAGTTTTATTTAAAGAGAATAAAGATAAATTTTTATCATTGTCTACTGGTAAATTCATATTACGCAATAAAGAAGTTGCGTTTCTGACATGGTAATTCTTAGGAACCAAAATAGCCATCTCTTCTGCCTTCTCCCCCTTATCAATCAGATTTTTAAAATAAAGAGCAGCGCCAAGTATTTCATCACGAGGATAATCGTATTCTTTTAAATAAATATTTTCATCTTCTTTTTTATTACTTTTTAACTTTTCAGGTGAAATAGAGCTTTTAAGTAAATCATGAGCTAGATTCAAAATCCTTTCTGTAGAACGATAATTTTCAACTAAAGTTATCAAATGTGCTTTTCCAAAATAATTTTTAAAATCTTCAAAATAAGACAAATTCGCTCCAGAAAAAGCATAGATAAGTTGCCTATCATCACCCACCACAAAAATATTTGGATTTTCAATTCCACCCCAAACTGCTTTTAAGAATTTATTTTGAATACCACTTGAGTCTTGATGCTCATCTACTAAAACATAAAGGAAATTTTCAAAAATAGAAGATTTAACATCAGAAGAATTCTCTACAATCTCTAGAGCATACTCTAGGGCATCATCATAATCCATCAAAGCAAACTCTTTCTTTTTCTCTTCATATATTTTATAAAACTCTACAACTTCTAAGGTTTTATTTAAACCTTCTATTTTTTTCTCAATTTCTTTTTTAAGTTTCCCTTTACTCTCTCCTCTCGAAGAGATACTATCAGGGTCATTTTTTAAATTCTCTATATCGCGCTCTACCTGAGAGAAAAATTCTTCTACAGTAATATTTTCTCTTTTTAAAATAGAAAACAAAGATTTTAAATCATTAAAATACATTTGAGGGTTGTTGCGAGGACGGAGATATTGCCAATCATAATTTTGTAAAATATCATCAATCAAAAAAACTACTTCGTCTTCTTCGAGAATTTTTGGTATTTGATCAAAATCAAGTAAATCATAATTCTCTTCTACTATTTTTATAGCAAAAGAATGAAAAGTAGAAATATTTACCTTATTAGCGTCTGTACCTATGTATTCTAAAAGGCGATTTTTCATTGCACGAACTCCCGAACGAGTAAAAGTTAAACAAAGGATTGAATCAGGGCTTGTATCAGTTTTTCTTAAAATATTTCCAATACGGAGCGTTAAAATCTGAGTTTTACCTGTACCCGGACCTGCTACCACCATAACGGGGCCTTCTATAGTATCTACGGCTTCTTTTTGCTTTGAATTTAGTTTTTTATATTCTAGATCAAATAAAGACATATTAATATTATAACCTAAATACTATATTTACCTACTTTGGTTCTTTTAATAGAAAAAGTTAGGCTTGGTATAGATATTTTCTCGCCTAGCATATTTGCTATAGAGCGTATATAAGTCCCAGAGCTTACCCGAGTTTTGAAAAACGCGATGAAAAAACGCTTTGGCATTTTTTCATTGTTAAGCTCTTTTTCCCAAATCTTTAATATTTCTTTTTGACGAAAATCACCACCTACTTTATTTATTCTTTTCTCTATTTTTTGTAAAAGATTTTTAGAAGATACTTTTTTAAGATTTAAATATTTTAGACTCTTAACCCATACTTCTCTCTCAGGAATATCAACCTCTTTATTCTCCCGAGCATAAGCAAATAATGGCTTCCCGTCGATGGTTTTGGAAGAATACATAGGATATTTTTGAATTATTTTTCCTTTAAAATATTTTAAATTTTTCTTAATCAATTTCTCCAATTCTAATTCTTCTTTCTGCAAAGGGTTACTCTTTGTGTCTTGCAAAGGTAAAACATTTGCAAGATTTCCAGACAGGGCTTTAGGTGTTATCTCTATAACTTTTCCTAAAATATCATATGTGTCAGTTTTGAAGCCAAATAAAACTGAGAACTCATATTCTTTGTCCAGGTTTAAATACTTTTCTTTGTTTTTACATTCTTCACCCGAGAGAATAATCAATAGCCCAGAAGCCAACGGATCGAGTCTCCCCGCATAAGTCATAGGTATATCAAAAGGAATCTTATTCTTAATACGAAACACCTCTAGAGATTCCAGAGGTGTTTCGCCTTCTTTTTTATTTACTAGATAAAACTTTTTTTGCATTTTTCTTTACGGTCTTTACGATTTTCTTAGTATCTTGTTTTATATTTTTTGCTGTACTTTTTGCATTTTTTTTAATATTTTTTACTACAGCTTTCACATCTTTCTTTGCTTCTACAATCTTTTTCTTTACATCTCTCTTTACTTCCTTCTGGTCTATTTTTTGAATTTCTTTTTTAACTTTTTTATAAGTAGGACCTACCACCTCTTTTACATCTTTAATCATATCAAATGCTTCTTCTTTTAATTCTTTACCAAGTTTCATAACTTTAGCTCTATTCTTCTTACCATCTGGACCCATAAATTCATAAGCCAAAGCCCCTAGAGCGCCTACCACTACACCTTTTTTTAATGTACTACTACCCTTTTTTTGTTTTTTCATTGTATTAAATATTTTTAATTAATAATAATTATTTTTTACTTTTTGTTTTTCTTTTTTTACCAAAGATAGTTTGAAAAATTGAACTTTCATTAACATTCTTTGCTAAATCTTCTAAATTAGAAGAAGCGAAATTCACACCTTTTTGTAATTTATCTGAAATGAATTCAAAATCTTTTAAGATTTTAATTAAATGATAAAGAGCAATAATAAACAAAAAGGTTATAATAATAAAACCAATACTTGCTATAAAAAAGAATATATCTGCTTTTATTAAAGTTTCCATCCTGTAGTGAATTTTCAAATTGTTTTTAAACTTTATTTGAAAATATAATTAAAATTAATAATAAAACTAAACTTATATTTTACTCTAAACTATTACCCAGTAATGATTTGAAAATCTACTACCGGATCCATACCTATATTATACCATTTCTTTCTTTTTTATTAAAATAGTGTAAATTTAATATATTGGAGGGTTCGCATTGCGCCTCAACGGCGCATCCGCCGAAGAGGCGGAAGTGGTCAAATATGTATTATTTTTATGTATTAAAATTTCATAAAAATGGTAAACTGTATTATGGATTTACCAGTGATTTAAAAAGAAGGATTAAAGAACACAAATCTCATAATTCTGATTTTACTTCAAGAAATGGGGATTTTGATCTTATATTTTATGAAGCTTATTTAAACAAAAAAGATGCACAAGAAGCAGAAAAATATTTCAAAACTGGTCACGGTAGAGAAGTTTTAAAAAACAAATTAAAAAATTATTTTGGAGGGTTCGCATAGTGGTCTAGTGCGCAGACCTGGAAAGTCTGTATGTCTTCACGGGCATCGGGAGTTCGAATCTCCCACCCTCCGCAACAAATCGGAATTCAAATTTCCGCAAAAAATATGGTCGGCACGAAGTGCCGTCTGTTCTGAATTCCCCCCAAAAAATCCTGAATCTGAAAGGGTTCGCCACGCAGAGCGTGGCTCAAAAAGTACGGTTCGATCTTTAATTAAAAAGTTCGAACCGACTTTTTTAAACAAATGAAGATTTTCTTCATTTGTTTTCTCGTTAGCCAATTCCACGATATGAATATTAGCTTTTAGAAAATTTTCGGTAAGTTCGAACCGATTATGAGATTTTTTCTCAAAAGCTGATAATTTCTCTTTTAAAAGTTGTTTTTGATTAACTAACTTATTTTTAGAATCTCGATATTCTTCTAAAGACAAAACATTTTCTAAATATAAGTTCATCAACTTTTCAACTTTTGAATCCAAAAGAGAAATTTCATCTTTTGTTTTTTGAGAAAAAATCTCACTCGATTGATTTTCTGATTGTCGGTCTTTTTCGTTTTCGACAATCATCCAATTTGCCCAATCGAGTGGTAAAGAAACTTTTTTGATTTCTTCCTTAATTTGAGAAGTGATGAGTTCCTCGCGGACATATTTTTGTTCACAAGGATTTTTCCGTTTAGTACATCGTAAATAGTTATGACCTTTTTGTGTTTCGGTAGTAATGAAACAGCCGCATTCTCCGCAACGGAAAAATCCTCTATACAAAAATGACTTTAGTCCTTTGCTATGCGGTTTAGATTTTCGGCTCATCACTTCTTGAACGGAATCAAAAAGTTTCTTTGTGATAATCGGTTTGTGCTTTCCTTCATAGATTTCACCACCATATCTCATTAAGCCAGTGAATATCGGATTTCTCAAAATTTGTTGGTAGTTGGAAACGGAAAGCACCTTTCTATTCTTTCTACTCAATCCAAGAGCATTAAACTTATCGTGAAGTTGTCGCAAAGTGAAATTTCCAGTTGCATAGGCCTCAAATATTTTCTTGATTAAAGGGGCAATATTCTCGTCGGGTACAATTCCAGCACCTTTCACATTTACATATCCAATCGGCGACATTTGAGGCCATATTCCTTCTTTCACTTTGTTACGATGACCTCGTTTAATATTCTCACTTAGGTTGTCCACATAATACTTGGATTGTGAAAATGCAATAGAAAGCATGAACTTACCTTGCGGAGTTGTATCACACCAGAAAGTTGGAAACTTTAGCTCGGTAATTTTCCCTGTATCGAGCAAATATATTATTTTACCACCATCAACACTATTTCTAGCCAATCTATCGGGATGCCACGCTAAAATTCCATTTGCCTCATTTGCTTCGATACGGAGAAGCATTTCATTAAATACTGGCCGACCCGGAGCTTTAGCAGTTTGTTTTTCCACAAAAATATCTATAACCTCAATTTGTTCTTTTACCGCCAATTCTTTTAATTCGGCCAGTTGATCCGAAATGCTTCTAACTTGCCGATCTTCGGTGTCGGTAGATTTGCGAGTATATATAAAAAATTTTCTAGTTTGATTATTCATATTGTTGTATTGGCTAACGAGGAGCCACGCTCTGCGTGGCGAACCCTTTCAGATTCAGGATTTTTTGGGGGGAATTCAGAACAGACGGCACTTCGTGCCGACCATATTTTTTGCGGAAATTTGAATTCCGATTTGTTGCGGTATGTTCTGGACAAAATTCGAACTTTTTTCGAAGAAAATCCAAACGATTAAAACTAATAAAATGGACTCGGCAGGGCGAAACAATTTGTCTGGGGTTTTGGATTCGCCCTGCCTCGGCTGATTTCCCGCCCGCAGGAGGGGTCTGGGGAGGAATGCGGGCGGGTTTCGGACTGGGGGTTTTCGGAAATTCGGCGGCTACAAAATTAGAAAATACAGATTGATAAAATCCATAATTTTTGCTATCATTGTTTTGTGAGCAAAGAAAGAATCTACTCATAAGATAATACTATCAAAGTTTGGATACTATGGCAACTATATCACAAAACATAAAACGAATACGAACAAAACAAGGATTGACGCAAGACGACTTGGCAAAGAAAGCGGACATCAAATACTCTACTCTTACAAAAATTGAGGGTGGTGTTGTCACAAAACCAAGTGTTCAAACAATCCAAAAAATCGCCAAGTCGTTAGGCGTTCCTATGGAGGATTTATTAAAATAATTAACTAATATTATGGAAAAAGAAAATATCGAAAAACTTGCTTTGACAGTCGCAACTCTTGTTGGGGATATTTCACAAAAAGTCGTTTCTTCTTGGAGAAATGAATTAAAAGTTCTTAAAAATGTCAATGTCCACCCTTCTGCATTTGGAACTTTACTTTTGGAAGCTGCGATGTTTGGACATTATTATGTTGGAGAAAAATTTAAACAACACATGGACAAAGAAGATCAGAAAATATTTTCTGATGCTTTAAATGAACACATGATACTTATAGTTTCCTTATTACTTGACCACAAAGATAAAGAAAAAGATTTTGAGGGACATAAAAAAATGATTCGTGAAATGTATGAAAATTTTACTCCCGAAGCACACCAAAAATTATCTGAGTATAAAGGCAATAGTATCCTTGATGTATTCCAAATTAGATTAAGACAAACCTTTAACGCAACGGATGAGTTTAAGATAAGATTTTTTGAAAACACCTTAAAAAATAGATTTATGATGAAAGTTGCAAGTATACTTTCTGGCGATGGTTCAAGTAATAAATACGCAAACGATGTCTTTCTAGACGAAAAAATAATCCATATTTTAGCCAATTCGTTATTTACCGAATTTTCTAAACTGGACTATAACGAATTGAACAAAGAGGTGGAAGAAACTATTTAAAAAATATGAACCCCACACTTTTTACTGTTAATAATAATTTGAATGTAAACAAAGAAAAGGAAAAGGAAACTAAAAGTGATTTGAGGTATTTTTTCGTTATAAGAAATCCTGAAGATAAAGACAAAATTTGTTTTTCGGTCTTATTAAAAAATAATCAAAAGACACTCATAAATACGGTATGGTTTTCTGCTTTTGTAGGAATAGCAAAAACAAATTTTGCACCAGGATTAGATGAACAAAGTAGTTTCTATATCAAAAGTTCTAATTTGGGTGGTGGTTCATATCTATATGGATATACAAAAGAATATTTTAAATTACCACCAGAAACTACTTTGGAAATTCTATATTTTGAAATACCGAAAGATAAATTGGAAGATAGTGGTTCGCTGGAATTTTACTTTGGCTCAGAATCTATAAAGAAAATATCTTTTACTGCTTTTTGGGAAAAAGACGAAATAAAAGATAAACTTAAAGAAATCAATTCTGCAAACTTTTTAAACTTTCTGGTATATAAAAATAAAAAAACTGTTTTTGAAAATATTTGGTTATTTATAAAAAGAAGTTTTAAGAGTTTAAAAAGTTTTCTAAAAAGATTCAAAAATTGGTTTGTAAAAGATGTCAATTTTTGATTAGTGTTAGCCGCCGAATTTCCGAAAACCCCCAGTCCGAAACCCGCCCGCATTCCTCCCCAGACCCCTCCTGCGGGCGGGAAATCAGCCGAGGCAGGGCGAATCCAAAACCCCAGACAAATTGTTTCGCCCTGCCGAGTCCATTTTATTAGTTTTAATCGTTTGGATTTTCTTCGAAAAAAGTTCGAATTTTGTCCAGAACATACCGCCAAAATATCTTAGTCTATCATCCTTAAAAAATCTTCTTCAGTTATTATTTTTACTCCTAATTCTTTAGCTAGTTTTAATTTACTTCCTGCATCCTCACCTGCTAGAACAAAATCAGTTTTCTTTGAAACTGAACCTGAGACCTTGCCTCCTAAATTTAAAATTTTCTCTTTAGCTATTTCACGAGACATATTCTCCAGCGTTCCAGTTAATACAAAAATTAGACCGAAGAATTTTCCTTTTGCTTTTTTATCTACTTTTTTGATTTTTATACCTTTTTCTAAAAGTTTATCTATAAAATTTAAATTCTTTTTATCTCTAAAGAATTCATAAATACTTTTTGAAACAGCTTCTCCAACATTTTCAATATTATTTAATTCCTCTAGATTGGCTTCCTTTATTTTATCTAAAGATCCGAAATGAATAGCTAAATCTCTCGCGGTCTCCTCCCCTACATGAAGTATTCCTAAAGCCCAAAGAAATTTATCTAAAGAAATATTTTTCTTTTCATTAATTTCATTAATTATATTTTCTGCAGACTTTTCTCCAAACCTTTCAAGAATAGCAATATCTTCTTTTTGTAAATCAAAAATATCACTAGCATCAGTTATTAAACCTTCATCTTTAAAACGTTTTAGAACCTTCGGGCCAAGTTCATAAATATCAAAAACTTTTACAAAATGTTCTAAATAGCGTTCGTTCTTAGCAGGGCATTTTTTATTAATACAAAAATATGATACTGATATCTCCTTCTTATCTCCCATTTCTTTTTTTTCTATTTCTCCTTCACACACAGGGCAAATTGCAGGCATTTTAAATTTCTTTTCTGTGCCTTTACGTAAATTAGTTAGAGCTTCTACAACCTTAGGTATCACATCCCCTGCTTTTTCTATAATAACAGTATCTCCTATTCTAATATCAAGTCTCCCAATTTGATCCATATTATGTAAGGTTGCTTTTGAAACTAAAGAACCTGCAACTTTTGTAGGCTCAAAAATAGCTAAAGGGGTCAATACTCCCGTCCTACCAATATTTACAATTATGTCTTTAATAATAGTTGTTGCTTTTTCAGCTGGATATTTAAAGGCAACCATATACCTAGGAGCTTTACCTACAACTCCTAATAAATTTTGTAAACTAAGTTCATCAACAGAAATCACAATTCCATCAGTGCCAAAATCAAAATCATTTCTCTTCTTAGAAAAATTAGCAATAAAATCTAAAACCTCATCTTGATTTTTACAAATCTTTTCATGTTCGTCTAATTTAAAACCTAATTTTCTTAAAAAAGAATGCTTTTCACTATGGGTTTTTAATTCTTTTTTATATTTAATATCTGCAATATCATAAGGCAAAAAATCCAAATTCCTATCTCGAGCAAGCTTCGGGTTAAGTTGACGGAGGCTTCCTGCAGCTAAATTACGAGTATTTGCAAAAAGTGGTTTACCCTCTTTTTTGTTTTGCTTATTTAAGATCTCTAAAGTTTTTTTAGAAACTAGTGCTTCTCCTCTAACTTCTAAGTACTCTGGTAAATCAGCCCCAGATAATTTTAAAGGGATAGAAGATATTGTTTTTAAATTCTCTGTTATGTCTTCACCGACAAATCCGTCTCCCCGAGTTTTACCAACAACCAAAATACCATTTTCATAAATCAAAGAAACAGCAAGTCCGTCAAATTTAACTTCACAAAAATAATTAAATTTTGTATTAGGAAGTAACTTGTTTAATCTTTCTTCCCATTCCAATAATTCTTCTTCACTGAAAATATCATTAATAGAAAGCATGCGAACACGGTGTTCTACTTTTTTAAATTTATCTAAAACTTCACCCCCTACTCTATACAAAGGAGAATTGGGATTATCTAAGTCAGGATATTCTTTAAATATGCTTTTAAGTTCACGAGTCAAAGAATCAAAAACAGCATCCTCAACACTAGGGTCATCGCTAGTATGATAGGCTTTTCTTAACCTGTCTATTTCATTCTGGAGTTTTTCTACTCTTTTTTTTAATTCTTCTTTATTGGACATATCAAAATTAAGGTGTAGGGTATCTAGTTTCTATTTCACGCTCTACTCTATTTGGATACTCGCCTGAACAGTTTGTTGTTTGACCACCTTCATTATAACCTTTTGAAATAACCCTAGTTACATTTGGTATACTTGTTTTATCTACAGTAGTTATTACACAAGCTTTATTATCAATACCTAAACCAACTAAATAAAAAGTCCAGGGACCATTTAGACTAAAGACTCCTTCATTTAATTGAAATGTTTGATTAGCACAAGACAAACTAAGCAAATCACCCGATGAACCATCATATCCAAAAGGAGTAACCAAATCAGCACCTTCTGTTGTGCCAACTTTGGCATTTTCATAAAATAAAGCACACTCAACCCCAACATCAGCAGCAAAAAAAGCGCTATTTGTATTTCTTGCTGAAGTACTAAAATTTAATTCACTTAATGTGATTTCAGATAAACCTAAAGAAATAGATAAAATAACGCTAGATAAAACAACAGCAAAAAGTAAAACAAAACCTTTGTTTTTATTTTTTCCAGAACGTAAAATTTTAATATTTTTTTTAAACATTATATATATTCAGCCCAATTATTCAAATAACTCGTAAAATATACTGTATGACTTTTACCACTTAAATTAAAAGTTACCATAGAAGTTACCTTAACTTCTTTTTGTGCAGGATTTGAAGTGGAAATAATTTCTATTTTAAGCTTTCTTGAAAAATTACTTAAATTACCGGTAGTGTAATTATATTGTTTTGTATAACTATTTTCATCATAGCGCAAAAAAGGACAAACTCCAGAAGAGCACTCAGTTAATACAATATTTTGAATTATATCTCCATTATGACCAACTAAATCAGCATTAAAATAGCATCCATTAGGAGTAGTACAAGGGACTACTTTAGTTTGAAATTCTTCAAATCCATTGTAGACAAACACAGTATAAGCATCTCTTAAATTTCTCACATATTCTAAACCTTCTTGAGCCAAAAAAGTAGCCATTAATTTGTTCTTAGCATAATTAGTATTACTAATATTCCCTGCAGTCAAAGTCAGCATACCTAAAACAGAAGTAGTAAAAATAGATATAGCTACCATGGATTCTATTAAAGTAAACCCGCCTACAAAGCTATGCTTAGCATTTCGGGCAGGAGCTTTATTAAATTGTTTTTTTGATTTTATCATAAAATATCTATTTTTGTTTGTGAAACTGAAGTTTGTAATGAAAATGGAGTAATAATATTTTTATAATGAATTTCTCCAATTAATTTAATAGTAATGAAAGGTTGCTTGTTGTCTCCAGAAGCAATTGACTCTGCACCCGAAACAGAGAAGCCTGATTGTGGTTTTATTTTAATAAAATCATCATTTAATTTAACAAAAGTTGCTCCGCCATCAACAGATTTAAAAATATTATAATTTACAAGATCAGTTGAAGAAATTTTATACACCCATCTTGTATTAGATATAGCTTCTGTAAAAGAAACAGTTCCGCCAGAGATACAACTCAAGGGCGTCACTAAATAAGTTGTTTCAGCTTGGCAACGATAATCATATCCTGTTCTTAAATTTCTAGACATATCTTCCATTATGAAGGAAAGATTATCCATAACAGAACGCATATCTTTAGATTTATTTAAAAGCAAATTAGCATTGAGTAGAGAATTCATAGAAATAGATACAACAACAAGAAAAATAGACACAGCTACCATTGTTTCAATTATTGTATATCCGGAATTAATTTTAAGTTTATTTTTTATCATTATATTAAATTATTTGAACTCTACCAGAAGCATAAATATTAATTTTTGCAGAAGCAGAATTATTAGAATTTCTTAAGCTAACTTCTATATAATCAACATTTGACAATTGACTTGTATCAGACCAAAACGCAGCGCCTACGTTAGGTCTAGTATAAGTTATATGTAAAGGAGTAGTATGACTTACAGTAGTACCGTTTTGATATTTAATATCAATTTTTTCTATATAATTGCCTTTACCAATAGTAAATACAGACATACATTCTGTTCCAGGACAAGGAGTTGTTAATCCTAATTTTTTATCTTGAGCACCTAATAAAAGTAAATCGGCAAATAAATAAAAAGTTTTATTTGTAGTTGGAGTAATTGCTGGAAAATAAATACCATATGACGGCTTCCAACCTGATACTGGAATAGTATGAACTGGCCTTTTACCTGCAATTGCGAATTTTTGCATTTCAGTTATTTTTAAGGCGACACTATTTGATAAATTTTTCATATCTACTTTATTTTGAAATGTCTGATAATTAAACAAAGAGATTGAAGATAAAATTGTGGTAATTGCAAGAACAACAATTAATTCAACATAAGTAAAACCTTTATTTAATTTTTTAAATTTAAAATACATTCAAATTAAATAAAGTTAATTCTAAAATAAAAACTATCAAAGTACCTAAAATTAAAAATGGAGCAAAAGGCATTTCACTTTTCATTCCTTTTATTTTATTAAGTAAAATTAACAAAATCCCTACAATTGCTCCAATCCAAAAAGCAAAGATAATAGCAGTTAATCCTTTTGTAAAACCCAATAAAAGACCAATACCAATAGCTAGTTTCGCATCTCCAAAACCCATCCAGCGACCAGAAGAAACAAACCAAAGAAAAGCAAAAGGTAAACTAAGTAAAATACCACTAAATTCATTTAAGGAAGGCACATGAAGGTTTAAAATAAAATCAGAAAACAAAAATACACTAAAGAAAGAAAGTAAACCGAAAATTAAAGATAGAGAGTCTGGAATAATTTTATGGCGGATATCATAAAAAGTAATAATAATTAAAATAGCAAAAATTGCAGCAAAATATCCATAAGTAAAAGCAAAAGTCATTGGTACTATTTCAAATAAATAATAAAATTTCCAAAATAATAAAAGGAAAACAATACCAGTAATAAATTCTACTATCGGATATTGCCAGGATAGCCTTGTCTTGCAATGACGACACCTACCACCTAAAAAACAAAAAGAAAATAGTGGAATAAGATCATGCCAGCATATTTGGTTCCTACAAGATAAACAGATACTTCTACCGCCGAAAGATTTATTAGTATTAAGTCTAAAAATTACCACGTTTAAAAAGCTACCAATAACAATACCTAATAAGAAAAAAATAATTGCTAAAGTCGTATACATACAAATATTATACCAATATTATTGAAACAAAAAAAGCCCCGAAGGGCTTTTTTAAAAAATTAAATAAATTAATTACAGCGATATCCTCCTACTGCAGTTGCGTTAGGAAATACTCCAGCGGCAGTCCAAGCTGATAAGGTTCCAGCTAAAGGAGTACCAGTATAAGTTTTCTTAAAACCAGTTGAATCAATACAAAAACCTCCAGTACTTAAAGAAGAAGCAAAGAACCAAGCACCATTTGTAGCAGTATTTTGCCCATTCCAACCATAATAAATATAAGTTCCAGCAGGTAAAGTATTAGCTAGCAACCAAAGACTGTTATTTGCTAAATTAGTATCATTAAATAATGTACCGGTTAAAACTGACCCTCCAATAGCAGCGCCTGTTATACCCCCACTAGAAAGATAAGGAGTAGTAACAACATAGGCTGTACCTAAAGTACCAGTAAACAAAAAAGCTTGTGAACCCATTTGGCTTATCTGAGATACTCTTTTTGAATCATTACTTTTGTCTTTACCAGAACCCAAAGATACTGTAACCAAAGCGGCTAAAATACCTATAATTCCAACAACCACCAACAACTCAATTAAAGTAAATCCACCTGCAACAGTTTTACTTGTATTAATACCAACAGAGTCTTTTTTGAAAAAATTATATGATTTCATTTTTTATAAATATTTAATAATAAAATACATACAAATTATAACAAATCTATTAAATTTAAAAAAGCCCCATTTGGGGCTTTTTTAAATAAAAACTAATTACAAGTATAGTCTGTAGCTGTAGTATTTGTAACAGCAACTTCTGTAGCAATACCAGTAGAATCAACACAGAAGAAAGTACCTGTTAACAAGTCACCTTCAACTCTCCAAGCTGTTGGAGTAACTGTTGCTGTTGCGTCATCTGAGTCATCGTCATAACAATCAACGTTTGCAACACCACCTAATTGAGTTCTAGCAGCAGCTAGCAAAGTTCCAATTTCTCCAGAACCTGTTGTTGCATTACAAAGGTTGTTAAGGTAATTACCTGAAGTAGAAACTCCTAATTCTGCTTGACCTCTCATTGAAGAGAGAGAAGCAATAGCAGAAGAATCTTTAGCTTTGTTTCTTGCTGATCCTAATGAAGTCAACACAACAGAAGCCAAAATACCTATAATAGCAACAACCACCAATAATTCAATCAATGTAAAACCTTTTTTGAAATTTAATTTCATAATATATATTTGATTAATAATAAAAACTTTTAATAATTTAATAAAATAATTTCGACTTTATTTTTATATATTAATTATAACATAATCCTAAAATACTATTGCAAATTAGTTATCCACAATTAAATTTTAAAGTTAAAAGTATTTTAAAATAACTCACGAATGTAAAATTATGAGCTATTAATTTACAACTTCATTATCCTATATTACCTGCAATGTTATAAATAGGAATAAGAACAGCTACAAGTAGTATTCCCACCCCAAGACCTAAAACCACGATCATAACAGGTTCAATAAGTCCTATTAAAGTATCTACAGCATCATCAACTTCTCTTTTATAAAAATCTCCCAAAGTTTTTAAAATTGGCCCTAAAGACCCTGTTTCCTCTCCTACTTTTACCATTTGAACCATAATTCCTGGTAAATATTCAGGGTGTTTTTCAAAAGCTTGAGATAAGGAAAGTCCCGCTTTTACATCAACAGTAACTTCTTTTAAGATGCTTTTATAAATATTACTATTTACAACATCAGAAGTTATATCTAAAGATTTAATAATCGTAATTCCAGAAACGAGCATAGTGTCTAAGTTATCTGAAATACGAGAAAGATATAGTTTTCTATACAAATTACCAATTGCGGGTATTGATAAACGGTATTTATCTATTAAATTTTTACCTGATTCTGTTCGAGACATTTGAAAAACCCAAACTCCAAATAATGCTATAAAAATTAAGAAAATTATACCATAATTCACGAAAAATTCTGATAAAGAAAGAATAATTTGAGTAAAAACAGGAATTTCTTGACCTGAATCTTTTAAAATTCCAGAAAGCCTAGGAATAACCATAGTAAACATAAGTCCCATAACTACAAAAAAAGTTACAACAACGAAAGCTGGATAAATCAAAGCATTTCGAGTTTTAGAGGTTATTGCATATTGCCTATCTAAATAATCTGCTAAATGAAGGAAAGTTTGATTTAATTTACCTGTTTCTTCTCCTGCTTTAACCATATTTATATAAAATTGAGAAAATATTTCTGGGTGCTTGCTTAAAGCCCCAGATACAGACATACCAGCTTGCAAATCTTCGCCCACGATAATTAATCTTTTTGCTAAAAATTTATTTTCGGAATTACTTGCAAGCATAGAAAAAGCTTTAAGAGCCGAAACTTGAGCTTCAAATAAAGTTGCAATTTGACGAGATAAAATAACCACATCTTTATTGGAAGCTTTTTCAAAAAAAGATATTTCTAAAAAAGATTTCTTTTTTTCTGCTTCTATAATAGAAACAACAATCAAGTTTCTTCTTTGTAGAGCCGAAATTCCCAAATCTCTATTTGGTGCATCTATTTCACCCTCTTTTTTTATACCCCTTTCATCTACTGCTTTATATTTAAATAACATAAAAATTAAAAATTAAATTTATAACATTCTTTCAAGTCCTTTTGGATTTAAGGAGTACTGATAAGCATTCTCTATAGTTATCTCTCCACGACGAACCAAATCAAGCAAAGAGTGATTAAGATCAATCATGCCTTGTTCCATACCTGTTTCTATAACAACATCAATTTCATGAGTTCTTTTCTCACGAATTAAGTTTGCTACCGCATTATTATTTAAAAGTAATTCAAAAGCTGGTATTAAGCCTCCTGTAATACGAGGAATTAATCTTTGAGAAAAAATACCCAGTAATGAATTAGACAATTGAACTCTAATTTGATCCTGTTGATGACTTGGAAAAGAGTCTATTATTCTATCTATTGTTTGCGAAGCATTATTAGTATGTAGGGTTGATAGAACAAGGTGGCCTGTTTCCGCCGCAGTTACAGCGGTAGACATAGTTTCAGGGCTTCTCATTTCTCCAATCATAATAACATTCACATCTTCACGAAAAACAGAAGTTAAAGCACTTTGAAAACTATTAGTGTCAATATTAACTTCTCTTTGATTAATGATAGATTTATCTGCGGTATAAATATATTCTATTGGATCTTCTATTGTAATGATGTGTTTAGGTTGTTCTTTGTTTATTAAATTTACCATAGCAGAAAGTGTTGTTGATTTACCTTGACCAACTGGGCCCACAACCAAGAAAAACCCTTGTTTTTTCCTACTAATTTCTGCAATGATTGGAGGTAGATTTAATTCTTTTAAATCTTTAACTTGTGGTATTAATCTAAAAGCAAGATTAATAAGTCCTTTTTGTATAAAAGCATTACAACGCAACCTAGCCTCACCTTTAAAATCATAAGAAAAATCTAATTCTTGTTCTATTTTAAATTTCTCAAACCTTTCTGCGTCAATTAATTCTTTTAAAATACCTTCCATGTCTTCCTTCGTAAAAACTGGATATTTTACTAAAAAAATCAACTCTCCGAAAACACGAATTGCTGGCATCCTACCTCCTCCTAAATGCAAATCAGACCCACTTTCTCTAATAAGATTTAAAATTAAATTTTCAATTGTTTCTTTATAATTCATTTTCTTTTGAATGTATTTTTTTATTTAATAAAATTTCATTAACTCTTTCTATAACCTCAGCTGGTGTTGAATTTGCTTTTACTATATAACCATCTATTCCTAAAGCGTGACCTTTTTCTATTTCAGATTTTTGGTTATTGTTTGATAATATAATTTTTACTGAATCTTTAGACAAGCTTTCTTGATTAATCTTTTCTAAAGTTTCAAAACCATTCATTTCAGGCATCATAATATCCATTAAAATAACGTCTGGCTTTAATCCTTCATGTAATTTTTCTAAAGCTAAAGCACCGTTGATCGCTGTAAAAACTTCAAAATTATCTTGGCTAAATTTAAACGAATACATATCAAGCAAAAAACCATCATCATCTACTATTAAAATTTTATTTTTATCTACTGACATAAATCTATTATATTATAAAAACAATTAAAAAACATTATTCTCCTTCATTACTGAAATTATAAACATCTGTATAAGGAATAATGCCTTCTATTGCTTTAAGCATTGCATCTTCTTTCATTGTAATCATCCCATTTCTGCGAGCGATTTTGTAAATAGAACCATAAGTTGGATCTTTTAAGATCATAGTTTGAATTTCTTTATCTATTTTAAACATTTCAAAAATAGCAATACGGCCACGTGTACCAGAAGAACATTCTGAAGAAGGGACTGTGTCTATCATGGTATTTTTTAATTGAATTTGATTTTTATACTCCTCTGGTAAATCTTTAAAAGAATCTTCTATTTGCATTTTAATACTTGAATCCATAGGAATTTCTTTTCTAGAAGAAACACAAGTCAGCCTAGCAAGTCTTTGTGCAATAGAAAGGACTAAAGTTGGAGCAATTAAATAAGGATCTACACCCATATCAACTAAACGAGGTATTGCTCCTATGGAATTATTGGTGTGCAAAGTTGAAAAAACCAAGTGTCCTGTTAAAGCTGCTTGAATAGCCAATTGAGCAGTTTCTTTATCACGAATTTCTCCTACGATTATTATATCTGGGTCTTGTCTTAAAACAGAACGAAGACCTGATGCAAAAGTATAACCTATTTCAGGTAAAACTTGAGATTGATTAATGTCAGGCATGTGATACTCAACAGGATCTTCTAAAGTTATAATATTGCTTTTTTCTTTATCTAAGGCATTCATTACTGAATACAGTGTGGTAGATTTACCAGAACCAGTAGGACCTGTAACTAACACTAACCCATAAGGTCTTGAAATAGCTTCTTTCATTAAATCAAGATTTCTGGGTGATAATCCTAAAGCTTCAAGTGGTTTTACGCCTTTTTGAGAATCCAAAATACGAATCACAACTTTTTCTCCATAATAAGACGGCATTGTGGAAACACGGAAATCAACTTTTCTGTCATCAAAATCTGTACTAAAGGAACCGTCTTGAGGTTTTCTTTTTTCATCTAAACGAAGTTTAGCTAAAATTTTGATACGAGCAACTACTCCGCTGTGGACATTAACAGGTAAAACTAAGGTTGTGTGTAATTCTCCATCAACGCGATATCTAACTTTTATTTTATCTCCATTGTGTTCTATATGAATATCAGAAGCATTTCCTTCTATTGCGTTTTTTATAATCACAGCAACAATTTTAATAATTGGTGCATCTTCCACTATCTTTGCTTCTTGTGTGTTTTTATGATCTTTAAATTCTTGATTTAAAGAATTATCTTCTGTGGCTTTATCTTTATCAGAAAAAATATCTTGATCTTTTTGATTTATACCTTCGAGAGCTTGATCTACTTGCACATTTGCACCTTGGTATAAGGAAAGCACTAAATTAAAATCATTTTTTGTTATTAAAAAAATTTTAAAAGGAACACCTCCTTTTGTAGAAATAAACTGCAACGCATCTATACCTTGCACATTTTCGGGGTCAATAATACCAACTTCAAGCACACCTTCATTTAAAGCGATAGGCACGAAATTATAGTGCCTAGCAGATTCTTCCGGAATATATTTTAAGATTGCAAAAGAAATATTTTCTTTAACTATTTTTTTTATTGGAATATTATAATAATCTCCTTTTATATTTAGTAATTGATCTTGAGTAATACCAAATTCTTCTAAAGCAGACTCAAAATCACCACTATATTTTTCATTAGCTCTATTTTTTATCTCTAAAATTTGATTTTGGGTAATTACACCTCTTTTGAATAATTCTTCTAAAAAAATCATAAATAAATTTAGTTTACTTGTTCTTCCTCTTCTATTTTATTAATTATATTTTCTAAACCGATAGGAGCAAAAGGATTATTACGTCCTATATCTTTATCCTGTTCTAAAGGAACAGTTCCATCAATAAGAGTTTTAAAAGATAATGTATCAAAAATATCTGTATTTAAAGATATTTTCTCTAAACTATTCAAGGTATTTAATACACTATTAGACAATAAAGCGTCTTCTTCATTTAAGAATTCAATCTTATTAATTTCTACATTTGTAGGTACAATAACATTACTAGAGGTTAAGGCTAAATCTTCTTCCTCTTTTTTATTATTCAAAAAAAATAAAACAGATAAAATTATACCGATTACTATTAAAATGATTAATTTTTGTTTATTGCTCATATTATCTTTTTAACCAATAGGTTCTAATTTTAATAATATATTTATAATTATCAGAATCTTTTTTACTTCCAGATAAATCACTAGAAACAAAGTCTACTGAAACAACATCAACTAATCTTAAGTTTTTTTCTATATCTTTTAATAAAGATATAAAGTTACCATAAGACCCTTCTGTAGTAAATTCTAAATCCCATGAACCATATTCACTGTTGAAATTATTATTTTGAACACCAGCTTGGACCTCTACATTTTCTTCATTTTCTTTCTTGTCGTCATATTTTATATCTTTTAAATACATATCATAATAAAGAGCTAGTTTTTCTATTTCTAAAATCATTCTGATATTATCAATATTATCAGGCAATAATTTATTTAGTCTTTCTAAGTCAGACTTATTAATATTGTTATATTTAGTTGCTAATTTATCTCTCTCATCAGTTAAAACCTTAGAATTAGCTAAAGCATTATCATAAGCATCAACTTCTTGTTTTAAGATTTTAATTTCTTCATACTTTGGACTAACAAGCATAAAAAAACCTGTTCCTGATATTATTATTAATAAAATTGGTATTAAAAATTTCATTTTAATTTGGATTATTAATTATAATGTTATTATTTTCAACCGGTACTGCAATATTTCTTTCTTTATCTAAAGTATGTTTATAATTTACCAAAACAGGATCTACTTTAAACTCTAAATCAAATAACACATTCCCCTTTTCATCTAAAGTTAAATTTGAAAAAACTGGCTCTATTAAATTTTTATTATTAGAAAATAAATCAGACTGCAGAGCAATCGATTTATAACTTTCAGCTTTTCCGCTCATTTTTATAACAACTTCATCTTTTTCTGATATTTGATAAGAAAACTTGGTATAACTTACTGACTTCATTGTAATTTCTTGCAAAATTTTAAAAATTGGGCTAACTGTGATATGTTTTTCAAGAATCTTAGTAGAGGCAATTAATCTTTTATCTAATACTTCCAATGTCTCAATAACAGAAATTTCAAAACTATCTTTAAATCTTTTAATAGATTCTTTATTTTTTACTATTTTAGAATCTAAGCTTTCTCCGTATAAAAATATTGCAAAATAAAACAAGCTAATTGATAAAAAGATTATAATAGAAAGAAGCAAGAAAAAACCCATAGATTTTTTCTCTTTAACATTACTTTCTTCTATTATTGGTTTTTTAGGGATAAAAGATGTTTGAAAATTTTGCTCCATATTTTTATACTAACACATTATTATAGTAATATTATACTATACTTTATTGTAATTTACGTAACGCTAAACCCAAAGCAACAGAAAATTCTCTACCAATTTCATCTAATACTTTTTCCAAAAAAGCTGGACTGCCTACTTTTTTAAACGGAGTTGCCATTTCTACCTCTACTTTAAAATTATTTTCAGCTTCTTCTTTAAAACCTTTCATTAAAGATCCAGCGCCTGTGAAAATTATTTTAGTAACAGATCTACTGTGTGTTTTCTCATATCTTAATAATACATTATTTATTTCAGAAAAGATATAGTCTGTGTGAACTTTAATCACGTCTTTTAAGTTTTTCTCTACGTCATTATCATACATCCCATATTCTTTTTTTAAATTTTCTGCTTTTTCAAAAGTAATGCTTAAAGATTTTGAAACAGAAGAAGAAATATCAAAACTTCCTCTCTCTATTGTGTGATAATTTTTCACAATTCCGAATTCAACAAAAGAAACTTTTACTCTAGAAGCACCAAAGTCAATTAACGCAACTAAAGATAATTCATGTTCAAAACAAGAACGCACTGAAGAAAAGATTTCAACTTCAAAAAAACTACTATTTAATTTTGCAGAATTAGTAATTGATTTTAATTTTTCAATTGCATCATTTTGAATTGCAACAACCAACATATCTTTTTTTAAATCATCATTTGCTACAAATTCTGGATTATTTGCTTCCTCAAAATTTAGTTCCTTCTTTGGTATTTCAAAAAAGTCTAACGAAACTTCATTAATAGGAATCGGTATATATTTACGAGCTTCTGTAGTTACGATACTTGAAATGTCTTTTTCGTTAACCTGAAGTGGTAATTGCATAGAAAAAACTAAACTGGATTGAACTGGAACAGCAATAGCGACTGAATTAGAATTAATACCCGCTTGCTTAAAAACTTCACTTAAAGCTTCAGTAATTTTTTCTAAAGGTAAATTTGTTATAGCACCCAAATCAAGTCCCGCATATGGACCTAAGGCTATAGATCCGTAAGTCTCAAGCATAGCTTTGCCGTTTTTCTTTTTTATTTCTACAACCTTAATAGAAGAAGTACCAATATCAATACCAACAGCGCTAGTATCACCAGTAATATTTTTATCTGTAATCTCTTTAACTGTATCTAAAATTTTTGAAAAAATTCCTGACATAATATAATAGAATTATAGCACAAAATGAATTTTCTAAAAACAATTATTGATTTTGTATTCCCTGAAAGATGCTTAAATTGTCAAAAAGCAAGTATTTTAATATGTGAGAATTGCTTAAATAGCTTGGATTTAAACGAAAAAGAACTAGAAAGTTTTATCTATACCATATTTGATTACCGGAATCCAATTATGAAAAAAATTATCTGGAATCTTAAATATAAAAATAAAAAACAATTATCTATAATACTTGCAAATTATTTATATCCTAGAATCTTAGAAGAATTATCAGAATTGAAGTTACTTCAAAATTTTAATAAAGCAATATTGATACCAATTCCCCTTTCCAAAAAAAGATTGAAGGAAAGAGGTTATAATCAAAGTTTACTTATTGGTAAAAATTTAGAAAAATTAGACAAAAAAGAAAACTTTGTTTTAAATAAAAATATTTTATACAAAAACAAAGAAACAGAGCATCAAGCTCATATAAAAAACAAACAAGAAAGATTGAAGAACTTAATAAATACTTTTGAAATCAGAAATAAAGATTTAATTAAAAATAGAAATATTATTTTAATAGATGATGTAACCACAACAGGAGCAACTCTCAAAGAAGCAAAAAAAGCACTAAAGAAAAATGGTGCAAATAAAATAATAGCCTTCACTATAGCTCATTAGTTTTAATAAAATTAAAAAAAGTGTAAAATGTAAAAATGGAAAATGATATATATAAAAAATCTTTAGAATTACACGAAAATAATAATGGTAAATTAGAAACAAAAAGTAAGATAAAATTAGATTCAAAAGAAATTTTATCTTTAGCTTACAGTCCGGGAGTTGCAGAAGTTTCAAAAGTTATAGCTAGTGACCCTGATTTTGCAAAAAAATATACCTTGAAAAAAAATACCGTCGCTATAATAAGCGACGGTTCAGCAATACTTGGTCTCGGCAATTTAGGTGCTTTAGCTGCTATACCTGTAATGGAAGGCAAGGCTTGTATTTTTAAAGAATTTGCAAATGTTGATGCTTTTCCAATTTGTCTTAAAACTCAAGACACAGAAGAAATAATAAATATAGTTAAAAATATATCTCCTGTTTTTGGTGGAATTAATTTAGAAGACATATCGGCTCCTAGATGTTTTGAGATTGAAGAAAGATTACGAAATGAGCTAGATATTCCAGTAATGCACGATGATCAATGGGGAGCTGCAACAGTTACTCTTGCTGCTTTAATTAATTCTTTAAAATTATTAGACATAAATTTTAAAAATAAAAAAGAAAATTTTAAAATAGTCATCAGTGGAGTTGGAGCAGCAGGAGTTGCAACTGGTAGATTACTTAATAATTACGGATTTAAAAATATTATTTATTGTGATAGTAAAGGAATAATTCATAAAGGAAGAAAAGATTTAAATAAAGAAAAAATAGAATTAATAGAAAATAGTATAACAAAAACGGGAGAAGGAAAATTAGAAGATGCAATAATACACGCCCAAGTATTTATTGGTCTTTCCAAACCAAATACTTTAACAAAAGATATGATAAAAACCATGAAAGAAAATCCTATTATTTTTGCTCTCGCAAACCCTACCCCTGAAATAATGCCCGAAGAAGCTATATCTGCTGGAGCATATATAGTAGCTACTGGACGAAGTGATTATCCTAATCAAATCAATAATTCTTTAGTTTTTCCTGGAGCATTTAAAGGTATACTTGAAAATAATATTTCCCAATTTAAAATTGAAATGTTTGGAGCTATTGCTGAAGCTTTAGCCGATATGACAGAAGACATAAATCCAAAAAAAATTATCCCTTCTATGTTTGATAAAAAAGTAGTAGAAATTGTAGCTAATAAAATTTCTTTATTTAAATAATTATCTATTTAGATATGTAATAGTTAATTGCAATATTGTAGCAAAAGAAACCCAAAGTAAATAAGGTATTTGAATATAGGTAATCCATTTTACATAAGGATAAATAACAAACATAGCCCAAATTAAAGTTATTAAAACCAGAAGAATATCTAAGGAAGCTAATAAATTATTTTTTAAAGTAAACTGAAAATAAGTAAAAATAAAATTAAAAAATAAATTTAAAACAAAAGGTAAAGCCACCACCCAAGGTATCTTTTTTTCAAAAAAAAGCATAAAAACTTTTCCAAAAGAAATAAAAATTAAAATATATAAAACAGTCCAAACTGGACCGAAAAGATAACTAGGCGGAGCCCAACTAGGCTTGATTAAAGTACTATACCAATTATATGAATTCATAAGTTTATTATAGTATTAAAATCTGGCGGAGCCGGAGGGATTCGAACCCTCGAGGCCTTTTACAGCCTGCCTCTTTAGCAAAGAGGTAGATTAGACCACTCTCCCACGGCTCCATAGAAATACTTTAGCATATTATTACTATTTTTCCATTTTATGCTATATTATTAATTGTGTTTCATGGAGAGATGGATGAGTGGTTTAAATCAACGGTTTACTAAACCGTCGTCCCTTAAACAGGACCGCGAGTTCGAATCTCGCTCTCTCCGCCAACACAATTTAGTATCGGAGTCAACCCACTTGCCCGTGCAAGCGGTGTGACTCACGTACCAAAAAACAGCAGATTAATCTGCTTTTTTTTGGTAAAATATAAGCATGGAAGAAAAAACACAAAAAGAAAAGATTGTTGAGTTTTTTCAATCCCTAAGCTGGCCAGGGATGGTTTTTGAGGATTCTAAAATATCCTGTCCTTCTGGTGATGTTGTGATATTTAATAAAAAAGACACAACCATAGAATTTCATTATTATAATCGACAGCAAAATAGTTACGATAAAATAAATAATAAACAGTCATTACTTATTTCAGACAAGGTAGACATAAGTAATGTACTACGAACCCGTTACGGTAGTGACTATAATATTCCATGGTTTCAATACATAAAAGATATTCTCGGTATTGATGATACTCTTTCTAAGATAAAAATCTTAAACTCTGGTAAAAAGATTTTAAGAAAAGCTAATGAAAAAACAATACAAATACCAGAGTCAGTATTAATAGATATCTTAAGTGATTCATATGATGTTTTTAAAAAAGGTAAATCTAGTAGAGATCGCATCGAGACTTTTTTAATAAATAAATTAAAACTTAAGTACACAAATAAAGCACCAAAAGAAACTACAACTATAGGCAAAGGAGATTTTTCTTTTATGATTGAGCGTTTCAATCTTAAAAATAAGAATAAAAAGAAAGACTACGATAACTTTTTAGATACAGAGGATGTGAAGAATCTTGAGTATTTTACAGAAAAATTGATACGCGACGAGGTATTTACTCCAGACTTTTTAAGATCTTTAGATGAGTATTTTATAAAAGAAAAGCTCAAAGACATTATTGCTGTTGGTAAAGAAATTCTTAATCTTGGCTCTACGGATATGAGCACCGAGAAAGCTAAAAAAATTATCGCAAAAATCACAGATGATACTTCAGATATAAAACAGTTAGAAAATCTTTGGCAAAAATACTTTGAAAAGTATCTATTGTATTTAGTATTTTCATATAAAAAGATATATCCAAAAATTGAATTTAAAGATATTGATGGTGACAAAAAGTATCCTGATTTTATAGGTATTAATCATTATAATGGTCTTGATATTATCGAAATCAAAACACATCTTAAGAATGCTGTTACTTGGGATTCTTCTCACAAAAACTTTAGCTTTTCTTCTGAGTTAAGTAGAGCAGTAATTCAAACAATGAATTACATGGATGCTATTGTACAGAAACGATTTGAAAATAATTCTGACGAAAATAAGATTACTAACATGACCGAGGAAGAGAACCTTTATCATCCAAGAGGAATAATTATTATTTCTTCTGAACACAAATTAACTAAAAGTAAATTAAATAAAGTAAAAGAAAAAAGTCTCAAGAGAGACTTTACGAAACTTCGTAACTCACTTCATAATATTGAAATACTCACTTTTAGTGAAATTCTACAAATTGCAGATGACTATGTTAAAAATATTCATTCTCAATATGAGTAAAAATAAATTATTCTATTAGTGTTAGCTTCTTATCCTTATATACAATCCTGCTTCTGAGGTTGGCTAACAATTCTCTTTTCTCACTTACCATCCCTTCTTTTAGAATATACTTAGCATAGTTTCGTATATCTGCTTCTGTGTTGTTTTTAATTTTATCTGTCGCACCAAGTACTGACCTTTGGAATATATTAAATCTTGTAATTTCGTCTTCTAGCTTCTGCCTCATACCAAGCTCATTTATATTTACTTTATCTAATATATTCAACATTTCAGTAATAAGTTCCTCTTCACGAATATATTTATTTTTACAATTTCTATCTCGGGATCTACTGCACGAATAGTATATGTATTTTGTATGTGTACCATCTTTTAGTTGTTTCCATTTCTCTTCTGCAGATATTCCACTTTCACAATATCCGCAAGTAAATAGTTTGGTAAATGCGAATTCTTTATTCTCTCTTTGTATATTATCTCTCTTCAGTTGTGCCTGAGCTTGTTCAAATAATTCTTTTGTAATTAATGGATTATGCTTACCTTGATACCAATTACTGCTATCTTTCGGATATTCAAACATTCCATAATAAAAAGGACTCTCTAGAATTCTATATACTCCTGCGAGAGTTAAGGGTTTATTGCCTCGAGTATAGAAATTCGCTTCAAACCTGAGCCAGTTATATATTTTCCTACCACTCATTTTTTCATAAGCTACTTTTTCAAATATCTTTTTCACTATTGGAGCACGAAGTGTGTCTACTACTAGCTGACACTTTTTATCTAAATCTCTTTGATTAAGATATCCGAGCGGTGCCACTCCTGGCCAGAGACCCATCTCAACCCTTGTTCGTAATCCTCGCTTTACATTGATACCCCTATTATCATTCTCAAGTTTTGCCTGACTTCCTAAAATCATCAGAAGAAACTTCTCATTCGGATTGTTTGAAAACTTTTGCCCAAAGGTTCGTATTTCTTTCAGTTTTCCTGCATCCATCAGGTCCACTATCTTTCCCAAATCTCCCGCATTTCTACTAATACGGTCAGGTGCCCATGTGAGTATTCCATTAAACTTACCAGCCCTTAATTCTTCTATTATTTCGTTAAAGACTGGTCTTTGACCTGTTTCCTTGGCGCTGTGGCTTTCACGCTTCATCGTTACAATCTCTAACCCCTCTCTATCTGCTAATTGAAGCATCTCTTTAATCTGTGAATCTATAGAAAGGACCTGTCTTTCTTCTGATTCAGTTGATTTTCTTGCATATAAGCAATATTTTACTTTTTCTGTTTCCATACCCTAATGAATGACGCATATCCCTCAAGGAGTCCAGAGCGTCTCATTTGCTAGATGTTGGTAATCTTATTACTTTACTTTTCTTTTAATATACCATATACTTAGGATATGAAACTTTTTACCCCAAAAGAACCCCAGCATGTAAAAGATTGGATTCGTTCAATTGAAAAAATGACCACAAAAGATACTTCTATTAAATGGGAAAATCTCAATGTGTGGTACGGAAATCAGCTCCCTAAATATTTATGGGAAGCGTGGAAAGATGAACTAAAACCGGTAGGATTTACATGGCAAAAATTTCTGAGAATTCTAAAGCATCGAACCGACGTTGTTTTATTGTGGTACAAAGAAGTGTATACATGGGAACAGTTTATAAAGGAAACTGTTAAACTTATTGAAGGTCCTTTAGGAGAAGAAATAGTAAAAAGAAAATAATTATGTCTGAAAAAGATTTACAAAAAGAGATAGCGGATTTGAAATCAGAACTGAGACGTCTGAAAAAAGATCGCAAGTACGGCTTAATCTGGGAGGAAAAACCAGAAGATGTCGTTGTAGATGGTCAAAAAAATATACCTGTATTGAGACAAATAAAAAACCTTAAGGTTAAGAAGTCAGATAATGAAATCTATAATCTTCTGATTGAGGGTGATAACTATCATGCACTTTCAGCTCTTGTTTATACTCATAAAAAGAAGGTTGATGTTATTTACATTGATCCACCCTACAACACAGGAGCGAAAAACTGGAGATACAACAACGACTATGTAGACAAGGAAGACGAATATCGTCATAGCAAATGGTTGTCTTTTATGAGTCACAGATTGAAGCTCGCAAGGGAACTTCTTAATCAAGATGGAATTTTAATTTGTGCTATTGATCACAACGAGCAAGAGACACTAGGTCTCTTGCTCGAGGATATTTTTCCTACCCATGAAAAGGTCTGCGTAACCATCATTCATAATCCAGGTGGAATTCAAGGAGATAATTTCTCATATACCCACGAATATGCATATTTCATTTTTCCGAAAGGAAAGGAATATATTTCTCGCGTAGAAAGAGAAGATGTTAAACCCACCCCATTAAGAGACTGGGGTGGCGATGAATCTAAGAGGAACACAGCACGAAATTGTTTCTATTCAATTATTGTTGATCCTAAAACAAAGAAAATTATTGGATTTGGCGATGTTCTTCAAGATGAGATACATCCGAAATCCGCAAACGAGAAAAGAAAAGATGGGAATGTTGAAATTTACCCCATTGATGGAAATGGTGTGGAAAGAAAGTGGCGATTTGCAAGACAAACAGTTGAGGATATTTGGGGAGAACTAAAGTGTGAAGAAAATAAAGGTGAACTTGTAATCAACAGATATAAGAGTCAATACAGATACAAAACAGTATGGGTGGATTCAAAACATAACTCTAATACTTATGGTTCAAGCTTGGTAAATCAAATAATCGATACAAAATTCCCATTTCCGAAATCACTTTACAACACAAAAGAGTGTTTAATTGCCACAACAAAAAATAGGCGCAACGCTCTTGTTGTAGACTTTTTTGCTGGATCTGGTACTACTGGTCATGCTGTACTCGAGATAAATAAAGAGGACGGTGGTCATCGTAGATTTATTCTTTGCACTAACAATGAAAACAATATTTGCAAGGAAGTGACTTACGAACGCGTAAAACGAGTAATGAGTGGCTATAAAAATTTAAAAACTGGTGAAAAAATTGAAGGGCTTGGAGGAAATCTTGCATACTACAAAACAGATATTGTTGAGATTGAACATCTTCAGAAGATACCTGACGAAGCAAAAATTCGTGTTACCTATCAAGCCGGAGAAATGATTGCTGTCCGTGAAGATACTCTCAATGAAGTTGAAAAAAATGAATGGTGGCAGATTTTTGAAGGTCGCGGACGAATGACAGCAATCTATTTCAAGGAGGACAAATCAAAGCTTGCAGAATTGATTGAAAAACTTGAAAAGAAAAGTTTACCTGTCGCTCTGTATATTTTCAGTTGGGGCAAGAACGAATACAAGGGTGAATATTCATCCGCACATATCCGAGTCGAGGATATTCCCGAGCCGATCCTTGAGGTATACAAAGAAATAAATCGCCTATAAAACTATGTTTGCACTAAAACCATTTCAAGAAACCGCAGTATCGAATCTCAAAAATGAGTTTCTTTCGCTGTGGAAATTACCGAACGAAAATACACCCGTCGTCTTTAAATCGCCTACTGGCTCGGGTAAGACAATCATGCTTGCGCAATTTTTACGCGATATTGTGAGCGATCCTCGTTTTGAGGGAAATGATGTGGCATTTGTTTGGTTCTCGTTTAGCGAAGAATCATACGAACAAAGTAAAAAGAAACTTTTTGAATACTATGGAGGAGCATCCGAGCTTGATTTGATTGATCTTAACGATCTTTCGCGCGGAAAGCTAAAGAAGAACAATGTCTTTTTCATAAACTGGCAAAAAATCAAAGGTAAGACGAAAGATAGCCGAAAGCTTCGCCGAGATAATGAACAAGGACTAACTTTTGATAATTTTATCGCCGAAACCCACGAGGACGGAAGAAAAATTGTCGTGATTATTGACGAGGAGCATATTGGCTCTGATACAGAACTTGCGGACGAAGTTATAAATGGGGTTGTTAAACCCAAAATCACTATTCGCGTGTCGGCTACGCCGAAATACATCCCTACCCGTGCTGATGTTGCCGGATATATCGAGGTAAAGCGAGCTGAAGTTGTGGAAGCGGGACTCATTAAGGAAAAAATTGTTTTTCAAACTGAGGAAGATTTGGGTCAGAAAGCAATCAAGAAACTTGATCAAGATGAAATGCTTTTAGAGCTTGCGTATTCAAAGCGCGAGGAGCTCGTTTCTCTCTATAAAGAAATAAAAGCAGAAGTAAATCCGCTTGTACTGATACAGCTACCAAATGACGACCAAGCAACAAAAGAAACAGGTGGTACAACTAAACAGCAAATTGTTTTGGAATATCTAAAGCGTAAGGGTGTAAAAGGAAACGAAATTGCAGTATGGCTTTCTAAAGAAAAGGAAAATCTTGAAGACTTGGAAAAGAGTAATTCTCCGGTTTCGTTCTTGCTTTTCAAGCAAGCCGCCGCGACTGGCTGGGACTGTCCGCGCGCGGGCGTGCTTGTGATGTTCCGCGAAATCAAAAATCCTACTTTTGCAATTCAGACTGTAGGGCGCATCTTGCGAATGCCGTTTGGCGTGCATTTCGCACACCCTGAACTTAATTTGGGTTATCTCTATACAAACTACAAGCGAAACGAGGTACTTGCCGAGTATGCAAAATCAAAGACAGAAAACCGCCCTGCAATAAACGGAAGCTATCGCAAGAAAAACATAAAGCCGATCAAGCTTGAATCGGTCTTTATGACTCGTGCCGACTATAACGACCTTGGCGATACATTCCAAGAAACATTCAAGAAAGTTGCGGATAAAAAACTAGATGTAAAGAAAATGGATTTGAAGCCGAAAGTCACAAACGGCTTGATCGTTGGGGTAGAAATTGATGATTACGACAACTTTACTAAGGAGCTTCTTGCAGAAGGAGGAAGTCATGAGCAGGAAATGTCTCGACACGATCTCGAGCGACTCTATAACCTCCTCTGCTTCAAAATTATTGCAAAACAGACAGACGAGAACAGAAAATTTGCTCCTGAGCGTTCGTGGGGAAAGCTGAAAACAGCTTTAAATATTTGGCTAATGAATAAGCTTAAGGCGGAGCGTATTGATGCCTATAAAATCATCGTAAACGATCTCTTGAGTCCATCTGGTGCACTTGCTCCGGTAATTGGTGATGCACTTCTTGAATATCGACCTGTTCGTGAACAAGAAGTAAACAAAAAATCTGCACGCGCAAAGCGCGTTGAGAATATTGAAATCCCACGCGAAGCTTTGTTCTTCACTGATCAATACGAAGCACTTTCTGTTAAGAAGTCAGCTATGGAGCCGTTTTGGATAGAAAAAGATTATGCAGGACGAACTAACGAGGAAGCGTTTGTAAAATTCCTCGAATCATCTAGGGGCGTAGTGTGGTGGTACAAAAACGGCGACTCGGGAAGCGAATACTTCTCTATCTCTTACTACAATCAGGATGAAAACAAGGAAAAACTTTTCTATCCCGACTGGATTGTACAGACCAAAGACACTCTCTACATTGTTGATACTAAAGGCGGAATTACTGCGGAGAGCAACGATACAAAGTACAAAGCCGAGGCACTTCAAGCATGGCTAAAGGGCAAAAAAGGTTTTGCCGGTGGTATAGCTGTCCAAGATGGGCCAAATGGATGGAAGATAAACAAAAACGCAAAATATTCTTTCGACTCGTCGATGAAAGGATGGGAATTTTTTGAATTGAAATAATCATGGTTCAGAAAGACGAGTTTAGAATAGGTTCAGTATGGAGAAAGTGGGATCTTCATATTCATCCACCAACCACAAAACTAAATGACCAGTACGCTGTTTCTTCTGGTAAAGACGTGTGGGATGAATATTGTAGAAAGTTGGAAGAATCTGATGTATATGCCTTTGGTATCACCGATTATTTCTCTGCGGATGGTTACTTCACTTTTATTGAAAAATTTAAGACAAAATATCCAGATTCAAAGAAAATATTTTTTCCAAATATTGAATTTAGACTTGAAGATAAAAATAAAGAGAACGATCACATAAATATTCACATTGTTTTCTCAGATGAGGCAACAAAAGAGGAAATCGAAAGATTTCTGAGCGGTATTGAGCTAAGAAATGTTAATGTAGACGGTTCAAAATCTAAATGCGTACAAACTGACTTGGCGCGCATCGGATATGATAAGGCAATTGTTACTAGTGATGCAATTCTTAACTCACTAAAGAAGACATTCGGAAATCGCGATGTTTTTCTAGTTTTTGGTGTAGCAAATGGTTACGGTGGAATCCGCCCGCCGCAACATGAGGGCAGACACACGGAGTACGCGAAAACTATAGACGATGTTTGCCCAGTATTTTTCGGACGTGCTGATGATAAGGATTTCTTTCTCGGTGAGCGTTACGAAGGTTCGGTACCCAAGCCTGTCGCATGCGGTAGTGACGCTCACTCTTTTAATGATCTTGAAAATGCGCTTGGCAAAAGGATCATAAAAACGGACGCCGAAAATCTGACCGTGATAGAAAGAGACATCACCTGGGTTAAGGCGGACCTAACGTTTGAGGGTCTCAAGTACATCACGTATGAACCTGATGAACGAATATTCATAGGAGATGAGCCTGGCATTTTGGATCGCGTGCGTACCAATCAGACTAAGTACATAAAAACTCTACATATTGACCAGATTGAAGGGTACGACGGAAAACACGGCACATGGTTTAAAGACGAAAAGATCGACCTGAATCCCGAACTTGTTGCCATCATTGGTAACAAAGGAAGTGGTAAAAGTGCTGTCACGGACATAGTGGGGTTGTTTGGCAATAGTCATAACCAGAAGTATGACGGTACGAACGGTCGATCCGAAGAATTATTCTCCTTCTTGAATAAAGACAAATTTCTCAAAGGGCGGTGCGCTTCGAATTTTTCTGGTGAATTACATTGGCATGCGGGAGAGCCGGACGGAATCCTTCTGGATGCAGAAGTCGACAAAACCCTTTCTGAAAAGGTCGAGTACCTACCCCAAAAATATCTTGAGAAGATTTGTGCGAATATAGAAGATGATGAGTTCAGGGGAAAATTAAATGAGGTCATTTTTGGGTACGTTGAAGAAAAGGACCGATTTGAAAAGACGACCTTAGAGGAACTCATCACCTATCTCTCAAGTCAGATAGAGGAGGATATAAAATTAGCTAAGGACTCATTGCATGAGGCAAACAACAAGGTTGTTGCCGCTGAACGAAAACTCGCGCCTGATTACAAGAAGTCGATTGAGGAAAAGAAGCGGATCAAGGAAGAGGAGGTAGATACCCATAACAAGCTGAAACCAAAAGACGCCCCAAAACCAGCACAAGCCACTGAGGTTGCGACGGGAGGTGTGTCTGAGATTACGCCCATAGAAACTGAATTGACCACGTTAGCCACATCAATCACTGCAATTAAGACGGAGCAGGCGTCCGTTGCAAAGAAAGTTCAGGACTTTGGACAAATAAAACTGGCAATCTCTCGCCAAGTCATGGGTATTACGGGTTTAAAGACTAAATACCGAGAGCAACTTACGGCTGCAGACATAAAATTCGATGACATTGTCACAGTATCGTTTGATTCCAAAAAAATCGATGATTTTGTCAAAACCAATGAGGACCGACTCGCCGAGATAAATGAACTCCTCAAAACTGAAGCCGATATTGAGACATTAGGTCTGAATGATGCTGACAAGAAACTTGCGTTGGGAAAAAGCCTAGTCTGCAAACAGGCGCTGTTGTCTAAACAGAGAAAAGAAATCGTTGACCGGCTTGATAAACCGAATCAGGAATACCAAGCCTATCTGAAAGATAAGGAAAAGTGGGAAAATCAACTGAAAGAATTGGTTGGCGATGATACAACCCCAGTCGCGGATACGCTTAACTGGCTTACGAAGGAACTTGTTGCGATTACATCAACTTACCCTGCGGAACTGACCACTGCCAAGGAAGAACGGACAAGAGTCAGCAAGGAAATCTTCGCCAAGAAGGTGACGTTGGCTACCTTCTACGACTCGGTGAAAAAATCAATCGACGGAGAAATTGAAAAATATAGCGAAGAGTTAGGCGACTACGACATCTCTATAGAAGCGAGTCTTCGCTTCGACAAAACATTTTTCGATGAATTCTTTAGATTTGTTAATCAGGCGGTTAAAGGTAGTTTTTACGGAACAGAGGATGGTAAAAGTGTGCTTAAAAGAATTGTTGAGGAAGTAACCAATTGGCAGAATGAGAAAATGGTAATGTCTTTCCTCGACTCCGTGACGGCCAATATCGATACTGATAAAAGAGTTGGTCTACCTGCTAACGAAAATAAGGCTCGTGGTGTGTTCAAGCAGATGAAGCAAGGCAAGGAACCCGTCGATCTATATGATTATATTTTTGGATTCGATTACTTGGAGACTAAGTATGACCTGAAAGTCGATGAGAAAGACCTTAGTGAATTGTCGCCGGGCGAAAGGGGTGGTCTTCTGCTTATCTTCTATCTAATGCTTGATCGTCGGGATATACCACTTGTCATAGACCAACCGGAAGATAACCTCGATAACAAAAGTGTATACGAAATCCTTGTGACATTTCTTAAAAAAGCAAAGAAGCGTCGTCAAATTATTATGGTCACCCACAACCCAAATCTTGCAGTTGTGGCAGACGCGGAACAGATAATCCACGTACACATAGACAAAAAGAATAAGAACGACTTCGATTTTTATTCGGGTTCTATTGAAAATCCAAAAATCAATAAGTACGTTGTCGATATACTTGAAGGAACATTACCGGCATTTGACAACCGTAAACTTAAATATCGAAGGTAAAACCTAAACCATCATAAAAAATACCAGCCGTAGCTGGTATTTTTGTTAACCATTAATCCTCATCAAACCCCCGCATTCTTTTTTCATCTTCAGGATTCTTACTCTCTTCTTTGTTGTAATACTCCTTCAAATCTTTGCTCGAATAGTTTAACTTTGCTTTATTCATCACCAGTTCTGAGAGCATTTGTTCTGCAACATTCTTCTCTTCTGTTGAGAGAGTTTCAGTTAGAATTTCAAAGTCTTTAATAATCCTACCTAAAGATGTGTATCTAGGGTGGTTATGTCTTAGCCATAAACTAATGGCTTGCATATTACTATCTTGAATGAGTTTGATTAGTTTTGATTCAGCCATATCATTGATGAAGAATCTACCTGCATCCATCGCTTTATCAGCGACACGAGCAAAAATGAAGTCATTTGCTCGCCATTTGTAATAAGTAGATCTGCCTATTCCAGTCTTTTCACAAGCTATCTGAGCTATGGGAGTTTTTCGCAATTGTGATACCAAAGCTTTTTTATTCTTCTCAGTTTCTTCTGCAAGTTTTTCTAATCTTTTTCTTTCTTTTTCTGGAATGTCTTTGGGTATGTTTGGTTTACCTTTAGTAATGAATTCATCAGGGTCATACCTAGAGAAAGATTTACTCTCTCTGGATATACTACCCTTGGCTAATTCAAGATTTCCTTTTAGTTCTCTGTTTCGTTTCAATTCATGTCTTGATGTTTTGTCTTTAGCCATATGGATGATTAATTAATTTTGGTAACCTTTTTGCCTGTGTGCTTTTCCCATCTTTTGATAATCACTTCTGTATAGACAGGAGACTTTTCCATTATTCTGCATTTTCGACCTAGCTTTAAAGAAGCTATAAGAGTAGATCCAGAGCCTCCAAATGGCTCAAGTACTAATTGACCTCGTGTAGTTAGAACCTTGATATATGGAATCAAAAGTTCAAGTGGTTTTGTTCCAAAGATAATATCTTGTCCTGAGGATTTTTTATCAGCGGCGATGTGTTCGATAAAGTCCGTTGGGCATATCTTTTTACCTTTACCATAAGATTCCCAATGTGGTTTGCCAGATGAAGCAAAGAGAGCATTCTCATATTCATTCTGAAATATCTCTTCTTCTGGCTCGAGGTTGATGGTCACGCTATCTGTGCTACCGACTAATGCTATATCGTGCTTGTTAAAGAATTTCATCTTTGCAGAAAAACCTTGCATTCTGTTTGGCACATGCCACACAATCGTGTTACGATATTTCCAGTACTTCTCGAGAGCATTCCAAATGATTCGTAAGTTCTTTGGATTTTCAAATATGATGATTGAAAAATCAGGTTTCTGAACCTTATGCACATTCGCCATCCACAAATCAGTAAAGTTATCAGGCAAAGATTCGGTTTCAAGATATCTTCTGTTCTTCTTGGCACCAAAGCCGACAGTTACACCGTCTTTTTGTTTGGTTTTGCCTTTTAGATAGTCAAGAATATATGGCGGGTCAGTGCACACCATATCTGCTTGAGCACCTTCCATTAATTTGAGCATATCTGCTTCTATGGTTGAATCTCCACACATAAGGTATGAACCATCTATCTCATAAATATCTCCTTTCTGAACCTTCACTTTTATATCCATCTTCTCAAGCTCTTCCTTGAGATTGAATTGTTCTGGATTGGGGTCTATGTCAAAGATAGTGTCTAATTCTTCACTGGTAAAACCTACCCCTGCCAAGAATTCTTCGTTGAAATCTTGAAGCAAAGCATAATCAAACTCTCCAACATTTTTATTTAATCTTATATTTAATTCCTTTTCCTTTTCAATGTCTGAGATATTTACATACACTACTGGCATTTCTGTGTACCCGAGATCTTTAGCAACCCTCAATCTGAAATGCCCTCCTATTAGGACATTCATCCTTTGAGGGGCACTATTACAAACGACAGGATCGACAAGACCAAATCTACTAATACTTTCTGTGAGAGCTTTTACTTGCTCTTCGCTTTGTTTGCGAGGATTGTATTCGGATAATTTGAGTTTTTTAATTGGAACATAAACGATATTTAAATTTTTATTCATAAAATTTTGAATTAGCTTTTAATTCAATTTAGGTAGTCAGTTTAGTTCTCAATTAAGTGAAGTTGAAATAAAAATATCCCACTTCCGAGTTTGATCTTTTCATCGACCGATCTTACTCAAACAGTTTAGGGATATTAAAATCTCACAATTTAGTTATATTTGTATTTTATACACACATATTTTTTATTGCAAACAAAAAATCACAGAAATTCTGTCAGTAGTGTAAATAGAATTTTTGTGATTTTTCTTTTAAGAAAGATGACCTAGTTTTAATACAAAAAGGTGTGTAAATAAAAAATCAAAAGTTATCCACAGATGGATTTTTAATGACTACACAAATCTCAAGGATTAAGCTAAGATGCAGGACCTTTGAAAATAAGGTATAATTTCATTAACAATTGAATAGAAGACCTAAACCTTATTTATTTGAGGCATGGTCGCAAATCTCCCGCTAGAGATCAAAGGACTCCCAGTCAGAGTCACTCTAGCGGGTCGTATAGGGAAACTTATACGGGTAGACTTCGGTCTATCGCAATGGCTGGGAGCCTTTTGATACACAAAAGTTCCTAGCCTGCACTAACCCGCTAGAGTGCAATGCAATTTCTTAAAAAACATCAAACTGATGATGAAATATTTTTATTGTCAGATAAAAAACAAATACCAATTCAGAAATACTTTTTTGAATTCAACGAATGGAAAGGAAAACCCATAGATTATACTTATGGCAATAAAGCCGTGATTGATTATAACAGCGAGCCTCTTTTTGCAGAGCTCGCTGTTTTACGTATTTTTGAAGAAAATGGTTGGAGCGGTGTTTGGGTGGATTCATACAGAAGAAAATACAGAATTGGTTTACCTAAAGTTGTTGAACCAATAGAAATACCTAAAGATAAAGAAGATTTGATAAATAAGATAAAAGAGAAAACTGGGAAATCTGGTGGCTGTTGGGATGTGCTTGTTTGGAAAGATAGTCAAATACTTTTTATAGAACTCAAAAGAAAAAAGAAAGATAAAATTCAAGACACACAAATACTCTGGCTTGAAGAATCTTTGAAAGAAGGTTTACTACCAGAGAACTTTATTTTGTTTGAATGGGATATTAAATAAATATGGAAATAAATACTTTAATAATAGGATATGTTCCTTTGACTGAAATGGCGAACAGAAAAGCTAAGGAACTTAGAGATAATAGTTATTACAAGGATTTAATTTCCAAGTATGATTTAGGAAATGTATATTACTCTAACCAAACTCCAACCAATTGGAAATCTAAAATTGAAGAAATAAATCCATTTATTATCATCTTCTTTGGTAGTGAATACTACGCTCAAGAAATAAAGGACTACAAACCAGATGCATTGATGTATTTAGCTAATGACACAGGAACTATTTTTTATAGAAAAGCTGAAATTGATCAAAAGAAAGAAAAGAATGAAAGAATTTTTGCTGAGATAGAAAGGTTTGTAAAGAAAACTAGAGATGAAGGAGAAAAAGCAATTGAAACAATCAGAAAGTTTTCAGCTATGACTTATGAAGATAAATACAAAATGATTCAACAGGCAATAATTAGTGATGATAAAGAATTAAGTAAAAAAGCTTGGGAATTATTAATGGACAACAAAGCTCACTCGAGCTTTATCTGGATGAGAGCTCAATTAATTTGTGAATGTTGGGAAGCTTCTGATGCCAAAGGAAAAGAAAAGTTCTTAAATCTAGCAATGAAAGATCATATAGATAACGGCTTTGCTAGAGAATGGGCATCTCACACAGATGAAGAAGGTGTCGAATATCGCCAGTATGAATTTTTACTACCAAATGGCAGTAGTAGTAAATACATAAGAAGAATTCCTGTGGCTACAAAAGAAATGGATAAATATGCTTATGAAAATCTTCTTCATAAATACGAAACTCCAAACGGAGCCCAAATGCTTATTGAGGTAAATCAAATCAAAGAACAACTAAAAGAACACACCAAGATTGAAGCCGAAAAGATTTATAGGGTATTAAAAGAATGGAAAGCTAATCCAAATAAAACCCAAAGAGAATTAAACATCCTTAACCAATATGGTGGTTTTAACGACCAACCCCTGAAAGATAGAGATATTGAAATCTTCAAAAAACTACTGAAAGCATGGGGTCCAGAAAAGTATCTAGAATTATTTCCTTAGTCTATAAAGAGGTGTCTATTGTGTCTATGTGGGTATGGTCTAAACTTATTATAAAAAGTGTTAAAATGTAGTTATATATGGAAAATAATAAAGAAAAAATAAATAGAAATTCTGTTTCTCTGGCTGGAGAATTTGCCGTGCTTTCACAACTTGTACTACGAGGGTTGGATGCAAATATGACATTAGGTAATACAAAAAATGTAGACATCTTAGTTTCAAATCCATTCACAAAAAAGATGTATAAATTAGAAGTAAAAACTAACTTTAAAAATAACCGAAATCAAACATCTGAATCAAGAATTTTTGGTAAAACTGTTAGTGGTTGGATAATGCATAAAAAACACGAAACAATAAAAGATCCTGATTTGTTTTACTGCTTTGTGAATATATCTAATAAAACTGAAAATTTTAAATTTTATATTGTGCCAAGTAGTGTTGTGGCTAAATATATTAAAGATGAGCGCGAATTATGGATAAAGACAAAAAGAAACAATAAGGAAAAGTTTAAAATAACCGAGATGAGAAACTTTAGATTAGGTGTAAGTAAAGAAAAGTATAAAATTAAAACACCGTTAGCTGAAAAGTACGAAAACAACTGGGATTTTAAAAAATGAAGACCGACTCACTTGCCTTAGTGACCTAGTCAAAAACATGCTAAAATATCCTTATTAACATTGATAGCGTGGGTACTTAACTCACATACACCGCCAGAAATTATTTTCTCTGATATAATTTATACATGAAAAAAATAATTATTTTAGGGGGTTCGGGTTTTGTAGGTAAAGCTTTAACTTTAAAACTTTTAGAAAAAAATTACAAAGTTCTAGTTTTAGATATTTCCCCTACTCCGATTTCTCATGAAAATTTAGAATTTAAAAAAATAAATTTAATGAGTGAAAAAATTGATAATTCTCTTGTGGAAAATTCTTACGCAGTTATAAATCTTGCAGGTGTACCTATATTTGGAAGATTTACAAAGAAATACAAAAAATTAATTTATGATTCCAGAATAGAAACCACAAAAAACATAGTAAAAACAATTTCAGAAACTATAGAAAAACCTAAATTTCTAGTAAGTGCTTCTGCTATAGGATATTATGGAAACCGCAAAGAAGAATTATTAAACGAAGAAAATACAGCTGGAGAAGATTTCTTAGCTAAGGTTTGCATAGACTGGGAAAATGAAGCACTTAAAATTCAAAACAAAGATACAAAAGTTGTAATATTACGCACAGCTCATGTTATAGGTCAAGGTGGCTTAGCTAAAGTTTTAAAAAATCTTTTCCAAAAACAAATTGGAGGATATTTTGGTAATGGACTACAAAGAATGCCTTTTATATCTTTAGAAGACTTGGTAGATTTATATATTTTTAGCATAGAGAAGGATTTAAACGGAATTTACAATACAGCTGCATCGAATCCTACTCAAAAAGAATTTATGAAAACTTTCAAAGAAAGATATGGAGGGTTTATTTTATGGAGAATCCCTAGAATTTTTGGATATATTTTATATGGTGAATTTATAGATGCTTTAATAGGTGGACAAAACATAGATAATACAAAAATTAAAAAAGAAGGATTTGTTTATAAATACACAGATTTAAAAGAATTATTAACTAAATTAGACTAGTTTTATAAATATAATTAAATTGATATAATTAAAAGATGGATCCGGTAGTAGATTTTCAAATAATTACTGGGTAATAGTTTTAAATAAAATACAAGTTTAGTTTTATTATTAACAATTAATTATATTTTCAAATAAAGTTTTTAACAATAATTTGAAAATTCACTACAGGATGGAAACTGAAGAATTAAAAAAAGAAAATGAACGTTTAAAAGAAGTAATAACTAAAAAAACAGATATTGTATCTATTTTAATTCACCAAGTTAAAACATCTTTATCTGGATTAAAATGGATAATAAAAATGTTTTTAGATGGAGACTTAGGTAAATTAACTCCAGAACAAGAAAACTTATTAAAAAAAGGATATGAAACAAATGAAAGAGCTATTAATAATTTAAATGAACTCTTACTAGCAAATAAAACAGAAGACATCATAGAAAAAACATATAACTTTGAAGAAGTTGATTTACTGGAATTAACCGAAAATACTGTTTTTGATTTTTCTGGAGAAGCTCATATGAAAAATATTGAAATAATATTTTTAAAACCTCAGCAGAAAATAAGATATGCAAAAGTTGATAATGAGAAAATGCGAGTAGTATTACAAAATCTTATTGAAAATGCAATTAAATACAGCGATCCTAATGGAAAAGTTTTTATAACTATTAAGGAGGAAAGTGAATTTTTACAAATGTCTGTAAAAGATACAGGTACAGGTATATCAGAAGATGGTAAAGATAAAATATTTCAAAAATTTTACCGAGACACAGAAGCTCAAAAAAGAGAAGTTACTGGAACTGGGGTTGGTTTATACACAGTTAAGCAAATTATAGAAAAAATGGGTGGTGAAATATGGTTTGAAAGTACTCAAAAACAAGGAACAACCTTCTTTTTTACTGTACCTATATATAAATAAATTAAATTTACATTTTTTTTTATTAGTTTATAATTAAAGTAATGACTAAAACGATATTAATAATAGAAGACGATGAATTCCTACAAAGCATGGAAAGTAAAAAATTAACCGAAAAAGGTTATAATATTTTACCTGCAATAAACAGCGAAAATGCTTTTAAGTTTATTAAAGATGGATCAAATCAGATTGATTTAATTCTTTTAGATTTATTATTACCCGGTACCAATGGTTTTGAAATTTTAAAACAAATTAGAGAAGATGAAAAATATTCTATGGTTCCAATAATCATTTTTTCTAATTTATTTAATGATGAAGACATAAAAAAAGCAAACACTTTAGGAGCAAATGAATTTTTAATAAAATCTAATTTTACTTTAGATGAATTAGCTGAAAAAATAATAAAATTAATAGGATAAATTATTTATATGACTAAAACAATACTAATAATAGAAGACGATGAATTTTTACAAGGATTAGAAGCAAAAAAATTAACAAAAGAAGGTTACGCAACCTTGGTTGCAGGTAATAGTGATATGGCTTTTAAGCAAATAGAAGATTCTGCAAATAAGATTGATTTAATTCTTTTAGATTTATTATTACCTGGAACTAGCGGGATTGATATTTTAAAAAAAATAAAAGAAAATCAAAAAGTTTCTTCGACTCCAATAATAGTTTTTTCTAATCTAGCTGAAGAATCATACATAAAAGAAACCAAAAAAATAGGAGTTAACGAATTTATGGTTAAATCCAATTTTACTTTAGATGAACTTGTGCTAAAGATAAAATCTATAATTGGCTAAAATGCTTGCTGAAAATTTAGAAAAAAAATTTAGACTAGACGATAATCAAAAAAAAGCTCTAAAGAAACTAGGGCTTTTTACTATTAGTGACTTATTGTTTTACTTTCCTGTACGTTATAGCGATATTAGTGAAATTAAAAATATTATTGATTTGACTGGAGGAGAAAATGCAACCATTTATGGGAAAATTTCAAAACTAAAAACCAAAAAAGCTTTCAAAAGCAATATTCCTCTAGGTGAAGGTTATCTAGAAGACTTAACGGGTAAAATTAAAATAATTTGGTTTAATCAACCTTATTTAGCTAAAATGATAAAAGAAGGTCAAAATGTTAAATTAACAGGAAAAATTATGCAAAATAAAAATGGAATTTATTTAGTAAATCCTGAAATTGAAAAAACAATTGATTTACCAATAGATCATCATGACACTTTATTTAATCAAGAACAAAAACAAGAATATGGTCTATCTTACCCTATTTATAGAGAAACTCGTGGAATAACTTCAAAATGGTTTTATCATGCAGTTAGTAAAATTATTAAAGATAAAAGTTTAGATAATGCAGTAGACTATATACCAAAAGAAATTTTAGAGAAATATAATTTACCTAGCCTAAAGACAGCTTTAATTTGGATACATATGCCAAAAAATAAAAAAGACAGAGATATTGCTTTTAAAAGGTTTGCTTTTGAAGAAGTATTTTTTATACAATTAGAAAGACAAAAAGCTCGCTTAGAATATCAAAAACACAAAGCTTTTCAAATAAATATTAATCAAGAAGAAGTAAAAAATTTTTTAAATAATTTTCCTTTCAAACCAACAGATTCTCAAAGTTATTCTATAAATACAATTTTAGAAGATTTAAAAAAAGAATATCCTATGACAAGACTACTTGAAGGAGATGTGGGCTCAGGTAAAACTTTAGTGGCAGGTGCAATTAGTTATGCAGTAATAAATGAAAAACCTATTAATATAGAACTTAATAAAAAACAAGATTTTGGTAACTTGCAAGTTGCCTATATGGTACCGACAGAAATACTAGCAGTCCAACATTTTGAATCATTTATAAAATATTTTAAAAATTTAGGTATTAATATTGGTTTAATTACAGGAAAAACTTGCAGAAAGTTCCCTTCTAAAATAAATCCTGAAGGCTGGACAGATATTTCAAGATCTCAATTATTAAAATGGGTGGTAAATGGAGAAATACCTATTTTAATAGGTACTCATACTTTAATTCAAAAGAATGTAAAATTCAAACATTTAGCATTAGTTATTATAGACGAACAACACAGATTCGGAACAAAACAAAGAAGCGAATTAGTAAAAAAAGACAGTATTTATCCTCACCTGCTTTCAATGACAGCAACTCCAATACCAAGAACTTTAGCTTTAACAATTTACGGAGATTTAGACTTATCACTTTTAAAAGAAATGCCAACGGGTAGAAAACCGATCATAACTGAAATAATAACCCCAAACAAAAGAGAACAAACTTACGAAGAAATTAGAAAAGAGCTTCAAAATGGAAGACAACTTTATGTAATTTGCCCTCGTATAGATGAACCAGATCCAGAACAGGAAATAAAATTAAATGTTAAAAACACTATTGCGGAGGCAAAAAGATTAAAGAAAGATGTTTTTCCAAAATACGAAATTGGGGTTTTGCATTCCAAAATGACTAAGCAAAAAAAAGAAGAAATTATGAGAAATTTTAGTGAAGGGAAAATAAATATTTTAGTTGCTACTTCTGTGATAGAAGTTGGGGTAAATGTTCCTAACGCTACTATGATAATAATTGAAGGGGCTGAAAGATTTGGACTCTCTCAACTTCATCAACTTCGAGGTAGAGTAATTCGTGGAAACCATCAAGCTTATTGTTATATTTTTGCTGATGCAAAAAGCCAAAAAACCATTGACAGATTACAAGCTCTCAAAACAGCAAAAAATGGTTTTGAATTATCTGAGCTTGATTTAAATTTAAGAGGAGCAGGAGAATTATCAGGAGTTAAACAATGGGGCGTGAGTGATATGGCTATGGAAGCAATTAAAAATATCAAAATGGTAGAAGCTGCTCGTAATGAAGCTACAAAAATAATTAAAGAAGATCAAGATTTAAAAAAATATCCTATTTTAAAACAAAAAATAAAAGAGAAAATAAATCACTTTCATTTTGAATAATTAAATCTTAAATATTCTTTTCGCATTTTCGCGAATTTGAGTTGTAGTAATTTCTAAATCCAGTCCTTTTATTTCGGCTATTTTATTTATAACTTCAATAACCATAAAGGGTTCACAAGTCTTGCCTCTGTAAGGCACAGGTGCAGCAAAAGGTGCGTCAGTCTCCGCCATGATATTCTCTATTGGCAAAAACTTAATAACCTCATCATAGTCATGCGAGAAAGTAATAGGACCATCATAAGACACAGTCCAATTATTTTCTATAATTCTTTTAGCAATTTCCAAATCTCCTACAAAGAAGTGAAAATTCGCGTGAAGTGCAGGATTTTCTTTTTTATAAATTTCTAAAATATCAAGCGCATCGATATATGCATCCATGCTACCCTTGCTCGGACGAGCATGAATCATTAGAGGTTTGTTTAATTCTATAGCTAGTTCTATATGACGCTTAAAAATTTCTTTTTGACGAATCTTAAAATCTTCTCCTTCATTCCGAAAATAATCCAGTCCGGTTTCTCCAATACAGACTACTTTTTCATTTTTAGCTAAAGCTAAATACTTTTCATAATCAAACTCCTCATTTAAATTATCATTCGGATGAAGCCCTACTCCAGAATAAATAAAATCATACTTTTCAGCTATTTCAATAGCTTTTTCTGATATTTCAAAATCAGTCCCTATAACGATAGTTCCTACTTCGTTTTCTTTCATTTTTGCTATAACTTCTTCTTTATTAGAAAACAAAGGCTCTAAATTAATATGTGAATGTATATCTATGTATTTTGGCATATTAAAATAAGCTAAAGTGGAACTGATTGATAATTAATACAAGCCCAGCAGTGCTAAAGAGTAAAAACAAAATTGAATAAAACAATAACTGTTTTTGAGAAGAATAAAATATCTGAGGTTTAGGTCCCAAAGGACCCAAATCATCAATCTTTTCATCTAAGTTTTCTAATTTCATTTTTATACTTAGTAAAATTCCAATTATACTTATAATAATTGAAACAACAAACAACCAAGGTATAAAAACAATCACAGCTCCTAAGTTTTCGAAATTAGCAAGTGTAATTATAAGAATAAACAAAAAAAGATACTCAATGAAAATAATTATTTTACTCCACAAGATAGTTTTATTTTTCATATATAATGATTACTATTTCCTTAAAAAAAGAGGTATTTCGGGTTTTTTGTTACTCTTTATTAATTCAATTATTTTTGCAGACTTTTCTGGCATTATTGGATTTAACATCCTCGCTATTTTATAAAGTTCGAGTACCATCTCAGAAATTAATTCTTTACCTTTCTCTAAATCAACTTTTACAACCTTGAATGGCTCTGTCTCTTGAATTTTTTTATCTAAATCCCCTATTCTCTCCCATATAAAATCACAAGCACTTTTGATATCAAAAACTTGCAAATGTACAAAAAATTCTTCAGGGATAGATTCGGTAGAAATTTCTGGGCATTGATCCAAATACTTTTCAGATAAAGTTAAAATACGACTAGTTAAATTCCCTAGACCATTCGCAAGACCTGAATTGTAAGATTCAAGAAATCTCTCACGAGTAAAAGGACTATCTTCAAAACTAGAAATTTCACGAAGCATAAAATACCTTAATGCATCAGTTCCATATTCCTCCGCTATCTCTCTTGGATTCACAACGTTTCCTAAAGTCTTACTCATCTTCACTCCTCCATCCCCAGTAATAAAACCGTTCACCACTATCTGACTTGAATTCGGAAAGTCTGCCGCCATAAGCATAGCTTGCCACATAGCTCCTTGAAAACGAGTATTGTCTTTACCACAATATTGAGTCGGATTGCCTTCTATCCAATACTTTTTAAATTGCTCTGGATTATTTTGCCAATCTAAAGTATTGATATAGTTAGTAAGGGCATCAAACCAAACATACATCACATGATCCGAATCATTAGGTACTGGTATTCCCCAAGGCATCTTAGACTTTAGTCTAGAAATAGAAAAATCTTGCAATCCACGAGAAACGAACATTTTCATTTCATTAAATCTAAATTCTGGAATTATAAAATTAGGATTCTCTTCATAGAATTTTAAAAGCTTCTCAGTAAAGCTACTGTATTTGAAAAAGTAGTTTTCTTCATTGATAGTCTGTAATTCTCGTCCATCATGATCTGGACAAAAACCTTTTTCATTTAATTCACTGTCAGTTTTTTCACTTTCACAACCTACGCAATATTTCGCCTCGTAATTCTTTTTATAAATATATCCATTCTCATAAACCCTATTCCAAAACTCTTGTGCTAATTTAACATGATTCTCATCAGTGGTACGAATAAAATTTAAATCAGAAGTCATACCAAAAGAAGATAAAGACTCTTTAAACTTTAAAAAATTTTGATTTACAAATTCTTGTACCTCTAAACCTTCTTCGCTAGCTTTTTCTAAAATTTTAATACCATGCTCATCTGTACCAGTATTAAAAAACACATCAAAACCTTGAAGTTTTTTGTAGCGAGCTATAGCATCAGCTCGAATGAATTCTAAAGCATGACCCATATGAAGTTCTGCGTTTACATAAGGAAGTGTTGTTGTTAAGTAAAATGTTTTTTTAGTCATTGTTTTTTTCAGCATTACGCAAAATTATTTTTTTCTTTTCTGCATCATTCATTAATTCCATAATAAAAACTGATACAGGTATAGCAAGTATCATACCCCAAAAACCTGCTAATTCAAAACCAACCAAAACAGATAATATTACCATTAAAGGCGAAAGCCCTACAACTCTATTTATAATCAAAGGAGTAAATAAGAAAACTTCAAACTGATGTATAATTGTATAAACTGCAAAAACTAACACTGCGTCTTCCCATCCTCCAGAGAGATAAGAAAAAGATATAGCTGGAATTAAAGCAATAATAGAACCATAAGGCAAGAAAGACATAATTCCCGCAATCAAAGCAAGTAATAATGCATATTTAATTCCTATTAAAAGGAGCAATAAATATATCAAAACTGCAATCAAGAAAGCCAAGAACATTTGGCCCTTCATCCATAAAGCAATTTTTCTCCTTGAACGATTCCAAAGATCTACTACATAGTCTTCATACTTAATAGGTAAAATAATTCTCAAAAATTTTTCAATACCCTTCTCTTCTACTGAAAGATAAAAAGAAATAATTATAATTAAAATAAAATTAAAAATACCTCCGAAAATATTTGAAAAAACTTGGAAAAATCCACCGGATAAATTATCAATAAAAGTTTTTGAAATAGTTAAAAGTGAAGCAAGAGATAAATCACCATCTAAATTTTCAATAACATCAGTAGCTCCTCCAAAAATATCATTTTGAAAAAAATCAAGAAAAGTCACTCCTGGAATATAAGTTGAAATGAAATTAGCAAAATTATAAATTTCTGTGATCAGCAATGGAGCAAATAAATAGAAAAAACCAGAAAAAATTAACGCTCCAACAATATAAAATAAAACTACTCCCAAAACCCTTCCTATGCCTATTTTTCTAAAATAAGGAATAAAAGCTTCAACAAAAGAAGCTAAAACAATAGAAGTTAGAACAACTAAAACTAAATCTTGCAAAAACCACACTAAAAATAAAGCTATAAGAATTAAAAAAGTTCTAAAAATAGTTCCAGTTGAAATAGAGACAATTTTATTATCTACTTGGTTAAACATATTTTAAATATAACACATTATTAAAAAAAATTCTAAAATAATAAAAAGCGCGGGTTTTGCCCGCGCTTTTTATTATTTAATTATATTTTTAATTAAAATTATTTTCTTGAAGCAATAATTCCTTCAGCTACAGAATTAGGTACAATGTCGTAACGCAAGAATTCCATAGTGAATGAAGCACGACCTTCTGTCATAGAACGAAGACCTGTCATGTATCCAAACATTTCAGATAATGGAACCACAGCCTTAACAACCTGATTCATACCACGAGATTCCATACCTTCAATAAGTCCACGTTTTGAGGAAAGATTACCTGTAACATCTCCCATAAATTTATCAGGTGTGACTACCTCAACTTTCATCATAGGTTCCAAAATAACAGGACGAGCAGTTTTACATGCATCTTGTACAGCCATAGAAGCTGCAATTTTGAAAGCCATTTCGTTTGAGTCAACTTCGTGATAACTTCCATCCCAAAGATCAACAGAAACATTTACCATTTTAAATCCAGCTAGAACTCCACGATCAAGGCCTTCTTTAAATCCTTTTTCACAAGGAGTAATATATTCTTGAGGAATAACACCTCCTTTTATATTATTAACAAATTCAAACTCTGCATCTCTTTTAACATTTTTAGGTAAATCGGCAGCTTCTTCTTTTGTCATAGCTACCATTGGTTTAACTTTAATTTTTACGTGACCGTAGTTACCACGACCTCCAGATTGCTTAATATATTTACCTTCAGCGTCTGCCGTAGCTGTAATAGTTTCTCTATATGCAACTTGAGGTTTACCAACATTTGCTTCTACAGAAAATTCTCTTTTTAAACGATCAACGATAATTTCAAGGTGTAATTCTCCCATACCTGCGATAATAGTCTCGCCTGTTTCTTGATCAGTAGAAACCTTGAAAGTTGGATCTTCTTGCGCTAAACGATTGAGCGCCATACCCATTTTTTCTTGATCCGCTTTTGTCTTAGGTTCAATACGAAGAGAGATAACAGGTTCTGGAAATACAATACGGTTTAATTCTGCTGGTGCATTTTCATCACACAAAGTATCTGAAGTAATAGTGTCTTTAAGCCCTACTGCTGCTGCGATTTCTCCAGCAAAAACTTTTTTAACTTCTTCACGATCATTTGCATGCATACGCAAAATACGTCCAATTCTTTCTTTGTTTCTGGTACGAGGATTATAAACATAACTACCTGATGTTAAAGTACCTGAATAAACACGGAAGAAAATCAATTGTCCTACAAAAGGGTCTGTAGCAACCTTGAAAGCAAGAGCTGCAAAAGGTTCTGTATCTGAAGCCTTACGAACTAAAGGAGATTCGTCATTTGGATTAATACCTGGAATAGGAGGAATATCTGTTGGAGCTGGAAGATAGTCAACCACAGCATCCAAAACCAATTGAACTCCTTTATTTTTCAAAGCTGAACCTGCAAAAACTGGAAAAATTTTATTTTCAATAACAGCTTGTCTTAAAGTTTTTTTCAAAATTGTTATATCTGGAATTTTTCCTTCTAAATATTCATTCATCAAAACATCATCTGTTTCAACAATTTTTTCAATTAATTCTGCATGATACATTTCTGCATCTTTTTTATATTCTTCTGGAATTTCTTTTTCAATAACGTTATCTCCCATATTGCCTTCAAAGAAATATGCTTTCATTTTAAGTAAATCAATAACCCCTTCGTGTTTATCTTCAAGACCTATAGGAATTTGAGCACGAACTGCTCTTTTAGAAAGTCTATCTAAAATAGTTTTGTAAGAGTGTTCAAAAGAAGCTCCAGTACGGTCAAGTTTATTAATAAAACAAATACGAGGCACATTTGCTTCATCAGCATAACGCCAGTTTGTTTCTGATTGAGGTTCTACCCCAGCCACACCATCAAATACTACCACCGCACCATCAAGCACACGAAGAGATCTTTTCACCTCTACAGTGAAATCTATGTGACCTGGAGTATCAATAATATTGAAACGATGTTTAAGCGCTTTATTATTTAAATCATATGTAGGTGTCCAAAAACAAGTAACAGCAGCAGAAGTAATAGTGATACCTCTTTCACGCTCTTGTTCCATCCAGTCTGTTGTTGCTTCTCCGTCATGCACTTCACCTATTTTATGTGACATACCTGTATAATACAAGATACGTTCACTTGTTGTGGTTTTACCTGCATCGATGTGAGCGATAATACCGAAATTTCTAACTTTTGCTAAAGGATAATCTCTTTCCATATGATTTTATATATATTTAATAAATAATTAATAATAAAAAAAGCGCTTGTGCACTTACTTAAACTATATAACATAAACACTTTTTTTGCAAACTTACAAGACAAATTAAAAAGCACCGACCAGACTTAGATCTCGACGGTGCTTTTGGTTGTTGTTAATTAATCTTATTTAAATAAAATTGAATCAATTGGGACATAAATTTCTTCATAGTTATTAATCTTGGTAAAAACTTTTATCAAAGGAATAAAATTTTCCTTACTTTCCTTTTCAGAAATAAATAAATTATTATCTTTATTACTTCCAATAAAGTGAGTTGGGATTTTTTGAGTAAAGTCTTGATTAAAAATATGTAAAGAATGGACTCTCCAGGAATCAATACCTGTTAATTTGATTTTTTTAATTTGATTTTTTTGAGAATAATAATAACCAAAAATTTCAGAAACATTATTATTAAAATTAACCAAATGGGTTTCTTCGAAAAGAAACTTAGCTTTTATAAACCTATCCTCATCACCTATATCAAGACGATTTTTTTGAGTAGGTGTAATATTTATGCCACAATCACCACAATGATGATGATGGGAAATACTTTCTTCGTGGCCATTATGATAAACAAAAGAATGAAAGATTTTTTTAATTAGACCACGGCACTGACATACAGGGCAATTATTTTCTGTTTCCATACTTACTTTTGAGAAATTGCACATAACTTCAAATTTTGATATTAACAAATTACATATTTCCCATTTACCTTAACTTAAAATGAAAGAAAATGCAAAAGCCCCCGATAAGCGAGGGCTTTTTAATATTATATTTCTTACCAAGTAAAGTGTGCGAAGGCTTTGTTTGCTTCTGCCATTTTGTGAGTATCTTCTTTTTTCTTAATAGCAGAACCTTCATTCTTAGAAGCTAAGATTAATTCATCAGCTAATTTAATATGAATAGGTTGTCCTTTTTTGCTTCTTGCAGCATCTCTAATCCAACGCATAGCTAAAGCAAGTCTTCTTCCCGCAGAAACTTCACGAGGAACTTGATAGTTAGCACCTCCGATTCTCTTTGAACGAACTTCAGTTAAAGGACCAGCATTCTTCATAGCTAAATCAAAAACTTCTAAAGGGTTTGGATTACCAGTCTTTTCTTTAATTAAATCAAAAGCTCCATATACAGCATTTCTAGCGGTCTCTTTTTTACCAGACCACATCATGTAGTTAATAAACTTTTCTACTTTTACAGAATTATAAACAAAATCTGGTTTTACAATATTTCTATTTTTTACTTTTCTTCTCATTTTTATTTTTTAGGTTTAAAATTTTCAGGTTTATTTCCTTACTCCTATGTTAATAATTATTTTTTAGCGTCTGCTTTTGGTTTCTTATTACCATAAAGCGAACGTCCTTGTCTCCTCTTCTCAACTCCTTGAGTGTCTAGTACTCCACGAACTATATGATAACGAACTCCAATCAAGTCTTTAACACGCCCTCCACGTAGCATAACTACTGAGTGCTCTTGCAAATTGTGTCCTTCTCCTGGAATATATGCTGTTACTTCCATACCATTAGTTAAACGGACACGGGCAATTTTACGAAGCGCTGAGTTTGGTTTCTTTGGTGTTGTAGTTGTAACTTTTGTACAAACTCCTCTTTTAAAAGGAGATGGATAATAAATAGGTTTGTTTTGTAATAAGTTAAAACCACGAGCTAAAGCGACAGTCTTAGACTTTCTTTTAATATTTTTTCTATTCTTTTTAACTAATTGATTTACTGTTGGCATAATATGTATTTTCTATAAAATAAAAGAGTCCAAAGACTCTATAGCTAATATACTATAACATTAAAAAAAAAGCAAATTATAAATCAAATCCCGTTATTAATTTAAACAAAAAGGATAAAAGGGGTGCTAAATAATCTGAAAAGTAAAACACAAAGATTAAAAACAAAAACAAAGCATAATTTTCCAGGAAATCTACAATCTTGTAAAAAGAACGAGGAAGCAAGCTAAACAAAATCTTAGATCCATCAAGAGGAGGTATAGGAGTTAAATTAAATAAACCTAAAGCCAGGTTAATTAATATTATGCTTGATAAAATAAAAGCTAAATTTTGATCTGGAAAATAAGGGAAAACAAATCTTAAAATTAAACCAAAGAAAATAGCAATAATAAAATTAACGATTACTCCTGCCGAAGCAACAGCTAAAGTTCCCCACTTTTGGTTAGTAAAATTATCTGGATTATAAGGAACCGGCTTAGCCCAACCAATCATAAAAGGAGCGTTTGTGATAGCTAAAATTCCTGGTAATAACACAGAACCAAAGAGATCTAAATGAGGTATAGGATTTAAAGTAAGCCTTCCTAAATTTTTAGCAGTTCTATCTCCAAAATACAAAGCCGCATAACCGTGAGCGACTTCATGGATCACAACTGACATCAAAAGTATAACTATATAAAAAATAATATCTAAATATTGCATTTGTATAAAATATATGATAGCATAATTAGACATTTATGAAAACATGCAAAATCACAAATAAATCAAGTGTTGTCGGTGGAGGATACTCTAATCGTACTCGTGCGACAAAATTTAATCCTACTGGCAAAGTAAGAAAGCACATTAACCTTCAAACTAAAAAGGTTTTTGTTCCTGAATTAAATAAAACTGTTAAAATTGAAGTTTCTACTCGCGGACTTAAAACTATTAAGAAAAACGGTGCTTACGCTACTCTAAAAAAAGCTAGTTTAATTTAAACCTCTAAATTTAAAATTTTACCTAAATAAAATAAAACTACTATTACATAATAAATTTTTAAACTTCAAATTTATTATTTAACACACCGTTATTGACAGTAACCAATGATTGTTGGTATAAAGTGGAATAAGAACCATCAATATTTTTCTTATCTATTTTTATAGTATAAGTACCATTTTTAATTAAACAATAAAAATTACCGTATTTATCTATAATACTATGAGCTACTTCTTGACCAATATCACTATACATAACTCTAACTATCCCGTATGAAAGAGGTAATCCGGTAGACTTTTCTACAACACTACCTTTATTTTTAGTTTTAATACCTATCTTTTTAATAATTAAAACAAATAAATATAAAGCAAAAATAATTCCATTATAGGGTAAAGGTGTAACAATAAAAGCGATACAAGCCAAAACAAAACCAACATTAAAGAAAAAATTGGCAATACGTGATATTAATAAATCTTTGCGTTTAAAAGAAGAGGTTAAATTTCTTTTTTCTTTTTCAAATTCATTCCAACTAAAATTCAAAGGATCGAGTGGAATATTTCTAGTAATTACTTCACCAGAAGTAGGGATAGTAAAATAATCTCCAAAATAAATATTATCATATAATTCGTCAGATCGCTTACCAGTTAATTTAGTAGATGGAAAAATATAATTAGTTTTATTTACAAATAAAACATAAGTTCCTGGTTCTACTACAAAACCATATCTACCATCTATGTCTGTGATAGCAGTCGATACTGTTTCCCCGGCAGTATTTTTTAAAGAAACATAAGCAGGATCAAGAGGTTGTTTGGTTATACTATCATATACTACACCCCACCTTCTTGTTCTTTTTTTAATACCTAAAAAACTCATAAATAAAGTCGAAATTCTAAAAGGAATTAAAGGTATTTCAGCAAAAGACAGAGGAGAAGAAAAAATAGCCGAAGCTAAAGACACAAACAAACCACCCACCAATCCTGAGGTGGTTAAAATCTTTATAATCACATTCCCTTCTGTAGTATTAAATATTTCTTTTATTTTATCTAAGTAAAAGAAAAAAATATCTTTAACTTCATTAAAAGAATTAGAAGCTTGAATGTTTATAAATTTAAAAATACTGTTTAACTCTTTTTGTTCTTCCACCTCTTTGATATCGCTCGATGCAATAACATCAATTTTTTCTTCCGATACAACAACGGGTGTGTCTGGTATATCTAAAACTTCTATTTCAGGCATAAAAGGTAATGGTGCTATTTTTATTTCAGGTTCTTTAATTATTACTATTGATTTTGGAGTTACAGGTATTACTTCTTCTACTGTTATTGGTGTAGGTATGACTGGCATGAAAGCAATACAAGCTTCTTCTGTGTTTACATTATAGACTTGTTCTTGGTTGCATACTACGGGTGGAGTGATTGGTTCTGTTGGGATTGATGGAACTATTGGGGTTACGATTTCTGGTTGTAGTAATACGGGTTCTGTCGGTGTAGGAGTAGTTTGTATCTCTGGAGTCATTTGAATTGATTGTGTTTGTGGAGGTATATCTCCTACTCCACCAGAATGAACCACAACATCAAAAGAAGACATTGTTAATATATTACTTATATTGCTCGAAGCATCTGTGACTGTGACAGTACAGTTACTATATGTACCAGGAGTTAAAATATTCAGAGTTATGATATTGGAACCTACGGTAGCTGAGGTTGTCGCACTACTACAAGATCCTCCATAGGTTATGGTTCCTGCTTCGTTGGTAGTGAAGGTGTAGGATGGAATTCCATTATTAACAATCACCCCCACAGGAGTAATCTCTGATATTACAGGTGGAGTAGTATCTCCAAGTTTTAAAATAAAAATATCAACAGAACCTTGACTAGTTAAATTAAAAACATCTTCACTGGTGTCAAAATCTGCTGTATTGAAAAAATATCCAGTCAAGTATAAATTATTTTGCAAATCTAAAGTGGCATCTTTTGATAAATCAAAAAAGCTACCTCCTACTTGTTTCGCCCAGACAAAATTACCATCTTGATCCAATTTTGAAATAAAAATATAATGATCATTCAAAATATCTAAATTAAATGTACCTACCCCTGGATCAAAATCTCCTAATCCATCCATATACCCTGTAATATATAAATTATTATTAGAATCTATTGATATAGTTTCCCCCTGTTCACTACTTAGTCCACCAAGTTGTTTTACCCAAACAAAATCACCATTTTGGTCCAATTTTAAAACTAATGCATCATCAGAACCAAAAGAAGTTAAATTAAAAACCTCAACAGGATCTGGATCGAAATCTATTGTATTACTGAACCCAGCTGTAATATATACATTATTAAATGTATCTGTTGTTACAGATTTAGCAGACTCACCACCAGTACTTCCTATTTTGTGAGCCCAAAGAAAATCTCCGTTTTGATCTAATTTTGAAATAAACATATCTTCACTACCAGCGGTAGTTAAATTATAAATATCTACTAAATCTGGATCAAAATCCACCGTATTTTGAAAAGCACCTGTTGTATATATACTATTGTTTGTATCTAAATTAATATCTTTAACAGAATCAAAACCTGTTCCACCAAAGGAACGAGCAAAAATAAATTCTCCATCTTGATCTAATTTTGAAATAAAAATATCTGTATTTCCAGTTGTAACTAAATTAGCAGTATCAATTAAATCAAAATCAAAATCTACAGTACCTTGGAAAGAACCCGTGAAAATAACATTATTAAAAGAATCTAAACTTAAAGAAAGACCCTTATCTTGAGACGTATTTCCAAATTTTTGCGCCCAAACAAACTCTCCATTTTGATCTAATTTTAATATAAAAATATCAGTATTCCCTGCAGATACTAAATTAAAAACATCAACAGGATCTGGGTCGAAATCCACTGTATTTGAAAAATAACCAGTAATATAAATATTACCATTAGTATCTAAATTCATTTTTAAGGCAGTATCATCTCCGGTTGAACCAATGCGTTTAGCCCAAACAAGAATACCATTTTGATCAAGTTTGGAAATAAAAATATCGTTATTTCCTACAGATACTAAATTAAAAGTGCTTGGTCCAGGATCAAAATCAGAAGTAGTTTTAAAAGTTCCTACTGTATATACATTGGCACTAGAATCGACTGCAAGACTATTACCTGCATCATCACTTGTACCTCCTGATTTACGAGCCCAAATAAAATCACCCTCTAGGGCATTACCTGGTATAGGCGCAGTTAAAAAGATTAAATAAAAAAATAGAAATACACTGAAAACAAAAAAATATAATTTATTTTTTTTAAACTTGGTATTTATCACTCATATATTATAACAAATTTATCAAACTTTAAGTATATTTATAAATTCTTTTTTATCGTTAAATGGACCTATTAAAGCAAGGTTCATTTTTTCATTTGTAAATATTTCATAAGCTATTTTTTGAATATCTATGGCTTTAACTTTTTTAATTTCTTTAATTTTATCATCAATAGAATAAACTTTTTTCTTTAAAAGCTCTTGCATGCCGAAAAAATTCGCAATATCGTCTGAAGATTCTAAGGACAATTTCATATTACCTATTAAACATTCTTTAACTTTTTCAAGTTCTTCGTTAGATACTAATTCATTTTTTAATTTATTTAATTCTTCTAAAACAGCAGAAATAACCTCACCCACTCTTTTATTATCAACTCCAGCTGAAACTTGAAAAAAACCGTGGTCAGTATAAGCATCATTATAAGCTCTCACATAATACCCTACTCCCATCTCTTCTCGTAATTTTACAAAAAGTCTTGAGCTCATACCTGCCCCCAAAACTCCACTCAACACCGCCAATGCTGTATTTTTTTTATTAAATAAATCAAAAGTTCTAAAACCTAAAACAAAATGAGTTTGATCGGTTTCCTTGTGTTTAATTAAAATTTCAGGCCTACTTTGCTTTTCAATAGTTTTTATCTTTTGACCTTTTTTACCTTTTTTAATTTGTCCAAAAATTTTCTCAACCTCTTTCAGAACTTCGCCATCTTTTATTTTTCCAGCTACAATTAAGGTTGTGGCATTTGGTACATAATGAGCTTCATGATAATTCACAAAGTCTTCTCTTTTCATTTTCAAAATATTTTCCTTCTCTCCTGCAATATTCCAACCAGCAGGTGTATCTCCATAAAGTAACTTCATCATCAAATCTTGAACGTGGCGATGAGGCATATCTTCATACATATTTATCTCTTCAATAATAACTCCTTTTTCTTTTTCAATTTCAGTTTCTGGGAAAGTAGAATTCAAATAAATATCAGAAATAACATCAAAAATCTTCTTGAAATGTTTCGCGTCTCCTTTTGCATAGTATCCAGTATATTCTTGGCCGGTGAAAGCATTATATTGACTACCAATGCTATCAAGCTCGCGAGAAATATCTACTCCTTTTGGACGTTTTGTTGTTCCTTTAAAACACATATGTTCTAGGAAGTGTGAAATACCGTTTAACTTCTTTTCTTCATATTTAGAACCAGCAGAAACCAAAGTGAGGACTGTCACCGTTGGATTATCCTTCATAGGTACAATTAAAACTTTTAATCCATTTTTTAAAGTTTTTTTGATTATTTTCATAAAAGCATTTTAGCATAAATTTAAAAACCCCGCTTGGGGTTTTTTAATTTAACTTATCTTTTATATAAGAAACAAGTTCACTCACTTTAACTCTTTCTTGATTACCTGTATCACGGTCGCGGACTGTGACTGTATCTTTCATATCCCCTTCTAACGTCTCAAAATCTACCACTACACAAAACGGAGTTCCTATTTCATCTTGCCTACGGTATCTTTTACCAATATTTCCATTATCATCGAACATAACTCTACCGAATTCAGCTTTCAAAGTTCCAAAAACATTTTTAGAATATTCTACCAGGTCAGGTTTGTTCTTGAGCAATGGAGAAACCGCACAAATGACCGGGGCCATATTTGGTTTGAATTTCAAATAAGGACGCTCTATATCATCTTCATTGTACGCAGAAGCAAGCAAAGCTAGTATTGCACGGTCAAGTCCAAAAGAAGGCTCGATAACATGAGGAACCATTTTTGTAGAATTCTCCTCGTCTATATATTCTATTTTATGTACACCTAAATCATAATCAGTCCTGTACGCAAGACCAAAAAGCTCTTTCCGTCCAAAAGGATAATCGAATTCAAAGTCCACAGTTTTCTTAGAATAAAATGCACGGTCTTCGTCGGGCACAGAAAGCTCAGAGACCTTACTCATATCTAGACCTATCTCCTCCATCCATTCATTCATCTCATCTTTGAAATAATCAAAATATTTCTCCCAGTCTTCTTCACGCACGAAATACTCTATCTCCATTTGTTCAAATTCTCTCTGACGAAAAAGGAAATCCCTCGGAGTTATTTCATTTCGAAAAGCTTTACCTATCTGAGCCATACCAAAAGGTAATTTTGGATGGAAAGAATCTACGATATTTTTAAAATTTACAAACATACCTTGAGCTGTTTCTGGACGCAAATATGAAATAGAAGAAGAATCCTCACTCGCACCGACACGAGTCTGAAACATCATATTGAATTGCTTTGGAGTAGTTAATTTACCTTTCTTACAAGTAGAGCAATTCTCTAAATCTTCTATTTGGTCAGCGCGGAATTTCTTCTTACAATCAGAACATTCAACCATAGGATCTGAAAAATTTGCTACGTGTCCTGTCGCTTGCCAGACTTCCCCTCGCATTAAAATAGCTGCATCTACTCCATACATGTCAGTTCTAGATTCTACAAATTTCTTCCACCAAGAATCTTTAATATTCTTTTTAAGGGCTACTCCAAAATGACCAAAATCCCAAGTACCCGCAAGTCCTCCGTATATCTCGCTCCCAGGATAAATAAATCCTCTTCTTTTACAAAGACTTACTATCTTTTCCATTAATTCATTTTCTTTATTCATATTTTTATATTATTTCCCAATCTTACTGTTTAATGACAAACCACCTTTTATTGTCCTTAATTCTACATTAGCAAAATCATCATAACCAGTCAAAGTTGTTTTACTTAAAATTAATATATTTTTACCTTCTTCTGAAATAGACGGGGTGTAAGAAACTTGAAAACTAACTTCTTTTGAAGGCGTATTATTGCCTTCATTTCTTTTTAAATTACCAACAGTCCAAATTATTTCTCTTTTATTAGGATCAAAAATAACATTTTCATTTTTAGGTAAAAATAAATCTTTATAATTTACTCTAGGTCCTAAGACTGAAACTACTTTTACTTGAGAAGCATTATTTAAAGCACCAACCAAACTTAAAGTTACAGTATAAGTTGTTTCTTTTTCTACTTTTGGCGGGAAAGGACCTATGTTTTGAAAAACTTTATTTGAATTATCTACTTTATTTAAAAGAGAAATATCTGAATAAAATTTAATAGTCTTTTTTTCAATTGATTCCAACTTGTTTAAAACATTACCCGCTAGAGATTCTTTACCTGAAGTAGAAATTTCAATATTAATAGTAGGATCAATCAAAATACTACCGTTGCTATTAAATAAAGATGGGGGTTTTAAGTTAAAAAATACAGAACCTTTTGCAAAAGGTCTGATTTTTTCAAAATCTTCTCGACTGAACTTATCCCAAACAATAGTTTTATTTAAAGAATCATAAAAATTATTTTCATCTTCAAAATTAATTTTTTTATCATCAAAAGCATTGCCTGAAAATTTTGCTTTTATTACCAAATCATCAATATAAGTATCCATATTAGAAACCCAATTAACATTTGCAAAAAAAGGATCATTTAAAGAAACTGCATATTCTTTTTTATATTCTTGATTAACTAAAAGCTTAGTTTCAATAAAAGGTTTTATAATTTGAGGCGAATAAGATAAAGAATCAAATAAAGATTCTATTTCTGATTTGTCTTTCTTGCTAGCTAAACCAACAAATATATTAAAAAATTTTACATCCCCATCAAAAACTTCGTTCATATTACCTGTAATTTTTATTTCAAAATCGTCTTTTGTGTTAAGTTTAGATAAATCCCAAATATTATTACCTAAGTTGGGAGCGGGTTCAGCTTTAATAAAGTTAAAACCAAAAGGATAATCTATTTTAAGTAATGTATCAGAAACATCTTCTTGTTCTGTATTTTTTAAAGTTGGTTTTACTTTAAAAGTAAATTCTTGATTAGGCGTAAGCTCTAATGGACCATCAATAACTAAATTAACTGGAGTAGAATTAACTGTAACTTTGTATAATTTATCTTTTACAAAGATAGAATTTGAATCAGGAATACGATATTCTAAAGAGATTAAAATTTCATGTATAGAACCCTGCTTACCATAAATTACAATTTCAGTTTTTTCATTTTTCACACTTTTAGCATCTATAACTCCAATAGATTGGCGTAATTTTGGTAAACTATTTCCAGTTTCATTAAAACTAGAGCCTTGTGGAAAAGTAACAACAAGATCAGCAAACTCTAAATTAACCTTATTATTGTTGGTTATTTCTATAATTAGAGGTAATTTTTCTCCCCCATTTACAAAAGTATTACCTATAACTGCTATTTCAATATTCTCATTAGAGATATCATTTTTAGCAAAAAAAATATTAAATAAAAGAAAACTTACCGCACCAAAAAACACTACAATAGAAAAAATAAAAAAATTTTTAAAAAAAGAATTATATTTAAAACCTTCATTTTTCTTAAAACTATTATTTACATCTAAAGAATCTTTAATATTAGAATTTTTAAAATTAGCTAAAAATTGATGCCTTGGATTTATTTTAGTATCATAACTATTGCTAAAAATTTTATTTTTTAACTCATCCACATTATGTAAGTCATTTTTTTCTTGCTCTTGCGACATGCTTTAATTATATCACAAATCATAAATGACTTTCACGCAATGCCTTGTTGATTTGTTTTAAAATTGTAGTTTTATTTTTTGCTATGTTTAACAATAATTCATTTTGAATTGGGGAATGTATAGAATTTGAGAAAATCTCTTCATTGTTTAAATATCCTAAATTATAAAGAATTTTTAATACAATAATAATTTCAATATTTTTTAAATCTTCCCTACTTTCAATTTTCTCAAAAGTTTTTAAACCCTCTTTAAAATCAAGAAATAAATTTTCATTATTTTCTTGTTCAGGTAATAATCTAATTAATAGTTTATTAAAATTACTTAAAACTTTTAATTTTACAAAATCTTTTTTAATAAAATCTAACTCATTGGTTTTTAAAGCACTAGTGATACGCCAAATATTTTTTCTTTTTACTAAATCAACTTTTACATAAGAAAAATCTTGCAAAACAAAACGAAGTTTTGAAGTTATTTTCCTTATTCCTTCAGCTTCAGCATAAACTAAACCCAAATCACGAGTAAGTATATAAAAATATTTACTCGCTTCTTTAAAATTTCGACTACCCAATATTATTCCTTCTGTGTGATATATGTGATGCATTTATAAATCTATTATACTATGTATCCTTTAAGCTCTTCTAAGATAGTTGCTACCGTTTCATCATTTATATCTTCAGGTTTAATTTTACAATTTGCAAAAATTTGATTTTCTATTTCTTTACCACAAGTTAATAACTTATCTCTTTCATCTTCTAAAAACTTAGTAAATTCATCATTTGGAACATTAGCGTATCTTTTACGGACATCAAGCATTCGGTCTTCATAAGAAAGTATTCCATATGGCCCTACTCTCATATCAACATAGTGCATAATTTTTAATTCCAAAGAAGTCTCTTTTGAAATATGTTTACATAAAGCACCGAATATCATAGACTCTATCATTTCTACGATATCAGTCCTAATATTTAACTCTTTCATTATCTCTACTGTGGCATTATGTTCGTCTTTACCATACTTTTCAAAGTATTCATTTTGTACTTTTTGCCAATATTCTAATCCCATAGGCTCGTTAAATTCTGGAAAAATAAGTAAATTAAATTTAATAATATTTCCCATATCGTGAAGCAAAGCCCCTGTTATTACCTTCTCATGATCAATTTTTATATTTTCATTAAAATTATCAATTATTAATCGAGCCACAGAGGTAACTCTTAATTGATGCATCGCAAGATTAGGCATTATTTTATACTGCTCGTAAATCTCTAAAATATTTCGCATTTATTTTTGTATTTTAATTTTAAATACTAATTCCCCTACTTTCACTTCTACTCCTTCATTTTGAGCAAAATAAATCTCACGAATACCTGCGACTTTTTTGAAATCATCTTCAAATTTCTTTACTATATTTTCTCCGGTATCTCCCGTCTCGATAAAAAGAGTTATCATATCGCTAGGTATTAATCCTTCTTTTTTACGAGAATCTTGAACAGAACGCAAGAATTCACGATACAACCCCTCTTCTTTCAACTCTTCTGTTATTCCAAAATTAATATCTATTTCATCTCCAAAAATTATTTCTTTAATATTCAATTCGTCTTTAATAATTTCTAAATATTCATCACTAAAATCTTTGTTGGTAATAGTAAAAGAAGATAATGGTTGACGCACGGGGATATTATTCTTTTGACGCATTTGAAGACCAAGAGAAACTAAATCACGAACTTCTTTCATTTTCTCTATAACCTCGTCACTAGGTTTATCCTGAGCGAAGTCGAAGGGCCAATCTACCAAATGCACACTTTCAATATCTGTATCATTTTTTAGCTTTAGCCAAATATCTTCAGAAGCAAAAGGAGTAAATGGAGCCATGAGTTTTACCAAATTTTTCAAAACAAAATACAAAGTTTGTTTTGCGTCTTTGTCGCCGTCTTTGATTCTGTCTCTATTGCGTCGTAAATACCAAGTTGATAAATCTCCAATAAAATCCCGCAATGCACGAGCTGGTTCTAAGACTTTATAATTATCTAACTCGCTAGTCGATAGTTCTATTAATCCACTTAACTTCGCTAAAATCCACTGATCTAAAATATTTGAACTTTGAACAAATTCGTTCTTCTCTAAATCACGATCTCGGTACAGTTCATAAAAAGCGAGCACGTTATAAAGAAGTCCGAAAACCTGACTATGCAAAATAGCTACAGTTTTCTCATCAAAGTTCTTACTCTCGCCTGGTTGATTCACTGAATACATCCAAAGACGTAAAGTATCAACTCCATATTTCTCTATCATAGAAAATGGTTCGACGATATTACCTTGTGACTTACTCATCTTTTTACCTTTAGCGTCGAGTAAATGCCCGAGACAAATCACATTTTTATAAGCCTTGCCCCGACCCATCAAAGTCCCTACTGCGTGTAAAGTATAGAACCATCCACGAGTCTGATCGATAGCTTCTGAAATATAATCCGCTGGATATAGTAATTCTTTGTTTTCAAAAGGTTTACCCTGAGCGTAGTCGAAAGGATAATGATCTTGAGCGAAAGGCATAGCCCCCGAATCAAACCACACGTCCATCACATCTTTAATTCTCTTGTATCCTTTACCTTCACGCTCTAATACCACCTCGTCTATATAAGGACGGTGTAAATCTAATTCAAAATTCTCATTATGTGGAATTGGTGCAAAAGGTAATTCTCTCCATTCTGCATTTTTAAAACGAATAAATTCTTTTACGAAAATGTGAGTATTAGCAGGAACATATTCTTTATGATCAGGCTCGAAAAGTCCAGTATTTACAAAAGAAAGCCAAGCTGGAGCTCCATGAGTAATTATTAATATATTTTTTCCTTTATGTTTTTCTTCTAATTCATACAAAACCTCTCCCACTCTCCTCTTAACATCTTTTAAAGATTCTCCATTTTCTATTTTTCTATCAAACCAATTAGGGCCTGTGGTTTTAATATGATTATGATAATCTTGCCAAGAACCACCATCAAAAGAACCTGGATTAACTTCTATTAAACGAGAATCTTCTATGATATTTTCTTTTGGAATACCTAAAACATCTGCCACAATAATTGCAGTTTCTTTTGTGCGAGTAAAAGTTGAAGAAATAATTACATCAATATTTTTTTCTTTTAAAGTTTCTGCATTTAATTTTGCTTGGTTTTTACCATCTTCGGTCAAATGATCATCAATTTGATTTTTAAAACTTACTTTATCTGTTTTATTACCCATTGATTCTCCATGACGCATTATAAAATATTTGTTTCCAGATTTCTTAACAAATTTTTTCAAAGTATCAATAGATTCGACTACTATCTTATCTCCGTCTTCTGAAACCCAAATAGGCAAAGGAGTTCCCCAATATCTCTCACGAGAGATAGCCCAATCTTTAATGCCTGCTAGCCATTCTCCAAAACGCCCTTCGCGATTGTGCTCTGGTTCCCAATTAATATCTTTATTCTCTTGTATCATTCTCTCTTTAATAACTGGGTCAGACATACGGATATACCAAGAATCCCGCGCATAATAAATAAGTGCAGTTTTACAACGCCAACAATGAGGATATGAGTGCTCATAAAGTTCTTTGTGGAAGAATAAATTTTTCTCTTGTAAATATTTAATAATATCTACGTCGAGAGTCGGCTTCCCTGCCTCATCTTTTTCTTTCACAAAACGACCACTCAAGAAATCCGTACCAGAAATGAATTTACCTTCGAGATTCACGAGGTGATGCTTTGGTAAACCAATCTCTGTACCTAGAGTAAAGTCATCTGCTCCGTACATCACAGCCGTATGAACAACTCCAGTACCGTCTTCTGTGGTCACGAAATCCGCCCCGTAAACTTTAAAAGCTTTTTCTAGTTTTGATTTTTCACTTTCTGAGATTGTAGTTTCTAAATATGGGAAAAGAGGTTCGTATTTTAGACCAAGAAGTTCAGAGCCTTTGAATTTTTTTATGACCTCAAACCCTTCTCCTAAAAGAGAAATTCTCGCTTCTGCCAAAATCAGAAATTCATTATTTAATTTAACTTTTATATAATCAATACTTTCCCCTACTGCCAGAGCGACGTTCCCAGGTAAAGTCCATGGAGTTGTAGTCCAAGCGAGAATGAAAGTTTCCTCGACTGTATGCTTTTCCTGAATGTCTGGTTGAGGCGAAGACGACCCGAGGACTTCAGGAAAAGTATCAGACGAGGAAACTACACGAAACTTCACATACAAAGATAAGTCCTTTACGTCTTCATAACCTTGAGCCAATTCATGAGAAGACAAAGTCGTCCCACAACGTGGACACCAAGGCACAACTTTATAATCTTTATAAATTAATTTTTGTTCATTGATTTTCCCAACTACATTCCAAACTGATTCAATATAATTATTCTCATAAGTCACATAGGGATTCTCTTGATCTACCCAATACCCAATACGCTTAGTAAAAGTATTCCAAAATTCTAAATACTCCCAAACACTTTTTTTACATTCACTATTAAACTTGGCGATACCATATTCTTCAATAGCTTTTTTAGAATTTAAACCTAGCTTTTTCTCTACTTGAAGTTCTACAGGTAATCCGTGAGTATCCCAGCCTCCTTTGCGACGCACATGAAAACCTCGCATAGTTTTATAGCGAGGAATAACGTCTTTAAAAGCTCGAGCTTCGAGATGATGAATTCCAGGTTTACCGTTGGCAGTAGGAGGACCTTCGTAAAATACGAACTCCTTTTCTCCTTCCCTACTTTGCATAGATTTTTGAAAGATTTGATTCTGTTCCCAGAACTCTAAAACTTTCTCTTCTCGCCTTGCACTTTCACTTTTTTGATTTTTATTTTCTTCCATTGTATTTTTGTGATTTTCATAAAGAGTTTTTAGGGGGTTTTGCGAGCGACGGCGAGCAAACTTCAGGATTTTTTTAAGCTTAAAAAAATCTGTACCCTAAAAAATTCTTTATGAAAATCTATTTTATTAATAAAAAAACTCGTCCTCAAATTACAACATAAAAGTTATAATTCAAGGACGAGTCTTAAGCCCGTTTATGGTGAGCTTGTCGAACCGTGGTACCACCTTGTTTGCTTCTTAATTTATAGGGTTCTACGCTTTTTACAAAGTTTCTTCCCTAGCTCCAGGGCGATACCCCCTTCAACGCTTATTAACAGAATACTACATTCTCTCCGGACTTTCAATACCCAATAGGTAAAGTCCATTTTGCATTATGCGAGTGAAGGCTTTCGTGAGGGCGAGTTTGTATGGAGACTCAGAGTCCCCATTATTAACTATTTGATTATTACCGTAGAAATTATTGAAGTTATGAGCGAGTTCTATTAGATAATGAGTTATATAATGTGGAGCGTATTCGTCTTGAGCACGAGAGACTATTTCTGGGAATTTATATAATATTTTTTCTATTTCTAATATTTCTTCTTTTTTGGTATTGATACTATATTCGATATTTTCTCTTTTAGCTTTTTCTAAAATAGAATTGGCACGAGCAAAAGAATATTGCAAATATGGACCTGAGTCCCCTTCGAAAGAAATAGACTTTTCAAAATCATAAATAATATCTCCCCCGATAGCTTGACGCAAAATAGAAAACTTCAATGCTCCTACTCCGACAGAGTTCGCAACTTTTTGCTTATCGTTATTATCCCAATCTCTATCTTTTACTTTTTCGAGGATAGAATCTGAGACGTCTTTGATCAAAGATTCTCCCGTGATGATATTCCCTTTTCTAGAACTCATCTTGCCTGTAGCGAACCTTAGCATGCCGTGAGTGATATGCTTCATGCGGGATTCGTACTCTGGGTGAATTAAAGAAATGGCTTTAGCAACGACACGCATATATTCCCCTTGTTCAATAGCCGTGATGACGATAGAAGTATCTGGATTTTCTTTTTCAAATTTAGTCACAGTGAGTCCTATCTCTTTCGTCTCATAAGTAGGCAAACCTTCACTATTTATAAAGACACGAGTGTGAAGTTTCGGATCGTGTTGCTCGCCATGAAATACTATCGCGCCGTTAGACTCTTCGAAAACTTTCGCTCCATTTTCCCCTAAGTTTTTATTCACTATCTCTTTACCTCTCTCTGCCATGTCACTCTCGAAAAAATAATGCTTAAACTTTGTACCCAAGACTTTATAAATAGTTTCAAAAGCTTCAAGGGTGACGACACGTCCCCAAAGATAAATCTCATTTATACTCTGGTCTGACTTTTCATAAATTTGTTTATTGAGTTTATTTATTTCTTTTTTAATCTCTTCATCTTCTTCGTACAAATTTGAAGCAAAAGAATAACACTCACCGATATATTCGGCTTGTTCGTTTACAGACTTAGATGCGTCCGGCATACCTTTTTTTAGTATTCCGTAAATTGCTTTAGCTACGTGAAGCCCGACGTCACCTTGATAGTTAGCGCGGATTGTCTCAGCTCCACTATATTCTACAAGACGAGCTAAAGATTCACCGATAGCATTACTCATCAAATGCCCAATATGAAAAGGCTTGAAAGGATTCGGATCGGTATACTCAACCATGATTATCTCGCCATCTTTTGAATTATTTTTACCAAATTTTTCATCTTCAAGAATTTCATTTAAAGAATTAACGAAGAATTTCTTAGACAAATAGAAATTGATAAATCCCGCTCCGGCAACTTCTATTTTTTCGATTTCTTCTGGTAAATTTTTATTTACTTCTTCTACCATTTTCTCCGCTAACTCACGAGGATTAGTTTTACTTTCTTTCGCAAATACCATAGCCACATTCGTAGAATAGTCCCCCATTTTTAAATCTGCTGGATGCTCAACAGAAAAAGAAGCCTCACTATTTATATCAAGTTTCTTTAAAGCCTCTTTTATTAAATTTTGTACCCGGTAGTGAATTTTTAAATTATTAAATTTTTCTTTTTTCATATAAATATTCTTTTATTCTTAATTTTAACATTCTTCGTCCTTGATTAGTTTTGAAATACTTTTCACGTCTTTTTGCATCATTTTCATTTAAACAAGCTTCATAATATATTAATTTCCACGATGCATATCTTTTTGTAGAAAAATTTAATTTTTGATTATGTTCTTTAAATCTACTTTTAAGATCTTTAGTATAACCAAAGTAATGATCACCATTTATTAAACTTTCTAAACAATATACGTAGAACATAATCTATTTAAAAATCTACTAACCGGGTGTAATTTATCTTGTATCTCCATCTCCTTTTAAATTACCCTTTTCTTGCCTAGATTGCAATTTTAGAACATTAGCTTGTGCAATTTCATTTAATTCTAAACCTAGGTCGTTAGCAAGCACAGCCAAGTACCAAAGGACATCTCCGAGTTCACCTTTTAATGCCTCGACTCTTTCTTTACTCATTTCCCCTTCTCCATCATCTCCACGAAGCCATTTTTTAATCTTACCCATAACCTCTCCTGCTTCATTTCCTAAACCTAAAGCAGAATAAATAACCTTATATTTTTCTGGATATATGGCTGTTTTTAAAGCTTGTTTTTGATATTCGTTTAATTCCATGTGTTTATAAATTAGTTAATTAATAATTATTACTTTTATATCTTTAGAATAACATAAATTTAAAAAATATATATTTAAACTTTCAACTTAATATTAAAAGAAACAGTCAACGACTCTTTTGGTTTTATTATTGTTGGCTCTAGTATTATACCTCCTATGTCATGCATAACGGGTTCTATACAAACAAAGTCTTTATCTGGCATAGACCAAACCCAAATCTTTTTATATTCTTTATCTATCGTGAATATTAAAGTTCCGAGTTCTGGAATATAAACTTCCAAAGGTATATTTGGATTATCTATACATACATATTCCCCATTAGCCCATTTTTCAATATTTTCTTTTACAAAATCACCGCCCGGAAAATTAAATTCTATATTTTGTTTTTGTGCATTGGGTACTTTAAAATAAGGATGAAGCCCGCTAGATACAGGCATTTCTTTATTTTCATCTAAATTCTGAATATTTTTAGTTAAAGTAAAAGAATCATCTTCTTCTAAGACTCCACGTAGGGTGAATTTAAAATCATGAGGGTAAACACTTTTTGTGTTTTCATTAGAGATTAAACTTTCAGCAAATCCATTTTTTGTCTTTTCAGAACTCCATTTCATATCTCTAGCAAAACCATGTTGCTTTAAATTTGCATATTCTTCCGTCTTTATCTCATCCGGAATAGGACCGGCATTCGGGAATAAAATTGGTATACCTCCTTTCACGCTTGAATTTAAATCATTAAAAGTTTCTTCGTCTAAGTATAATAATTCTTTACCATCTAATTTTAAAGAAGTTATGATTCCTCCTCTTTCTGGAGCAAAAGAAACCTCTCCACCGTCTGGATTATTTACCTTTTCTATTCTTATAGAGTTATCTAAATTTTTAATTGATTCCATTTATTTTACCACCCTCCTAACTTCTAATAAGACTTTCTCATGAATAACTTCACGAGACAATATACCCTTTTTGTCTGCACAATCTATCTTTGTAAAATTAGGTATTGTCTTCGAAAGCCACAAAGCACTCGCTCGAGAATTCTTTTGAAAATCTGCATCAATTTCATGCACATCTTTTTTATTCCCTACATAATTTCTTTGTGAAGTTTTATTACGCTCTTTCATCATTTTGAGAGATATGTCGAGAGGCACCGAAAGATAAAGTACAATATCAGGTCGAGGAATTTTAAATACTTTATATTCCATCTCATCTAACCAAGAAATAAACTCAGCTCTTTTTTTAGCACTCTTGATCTTGCCTCCTTGATGAATTTGATTTGCGGAGACATACCGATTCGCAAGGACAATATATCCTTTTTCCAAATATGAATTTATTTCTTTAGAGGATTCGAAACGATCCGCCGCGTAGAGAACTGAAGCTATTTTTGGATGCACGTTTATAAAGTTATAGTATTGTTCACTTAAACAATGCCCAATAAATTTCCCAAAGAAATTCTTGTAATATTCTGGAAAGTCTACAAGCTTTACTTTGCATCCGTCCTTCTTTAAAGCACTTTCAAGCAAAGCTACTTGCGTCGCCTTCCCTGACCCGTCCGTCCCGTCTATGACTATCAACCTTCCTTTAATTTTTTTATTATTTTTCATAAATATCTTTTATAATTCTATATTAAACTTTTTACAATAAGCACGCTTTTTTGATAGACCTTTTCCTAAATCTAAATTATTTCTAGAAGCAAATTCTTGTATTTTTTCTTCAGCAGTTTTTACATCTTCTTCTTTCTCTACCATAAGCTCAATCTCCCCTACTTGGTATCCAAAATCTGTTTCATCTATATCAAGATTAAAATCTTCTTTTTTATATTTCTTTCTGTAAACTTTAAAATCCATAGCAATCTTTAAATTCTCATCTATGAATTTTTCTAAATCTGTTACATTAAAATAACTTTCTATTTCTTTAATATCTTCAAATTCTATGTGAACTCCGCCGGATTGTTTTATCTTTAATTCAAAATTCCCACTCCTTTTACGAAAAGCAATATTCCCTTTTAGGAACCTAAAATCAGGATAGTCATAATAAATATCATGATTAGTAACTTCACCTAAAAATTCTGCATCCGTTAAAAGAATCTTTAAATTTTCTTCGGTAGGTATAAACTTTTTTTCAACTTCAATCATTTTAGACAAATTTCTTTGGTATCGGATGCTTTAGTGCTAATTTTTTAATTTCAGCTTTGATTTTATTTTTTACTTTTTTATTATCTTTATTTTTTAGAGTCTCTATCATGAGCTCGGCAACTCTTTTGCATTGCACCTCTTTAAATCCCCTCGTTGTTATCGCTGGAGTTCCAAAACGAATTCCAGACGGGTCGAGAGGTTTCCTCGTATCCCCTGCGATAGAATTCATATTTAAAGTTATATTTACTTCGTCGAGAACTGTCTGCGCTTCTTTACCAGTGACTCCAAGTGAGCCATAAACGTCAGCAAGAATAAGATGATTATCAGTTCCTCCTCCTATCATACGAATATTATTTTTCTTAAAAACTTCTGCCATAGCTTTCGCGTTCTTTAAAACTTGTTTGGAATAAATTTTAAACTTTGGACTAAGTGCTTCTCCGAAGGCAATGGCTTTAGCGGCAATAGTATGCATATGCGGTCCGCCTTGAATCCCAGGGAAAATAGCTTTATCTATTTTCTTTGCTAACTCTTCATTCTCGCGAGTAAGTATTATTCCGCCTCTTGGACCTCGTAGAGTCTTGTGAGTTGTACTTGTGATAATATCAAAACCGTCTAAGAAAGGATTCCTTAAGGCTCCCCCAGCAATAAGTCCTGCAATATGCGCCATGTCAGCGACTGTTATCGCTCCTACTTCACGTGCAATCTCGACGAACTTTTTATAATTTAAATTTTTAGGATAAGCCGAGAATCCAGCTAGGATAATTTTCGGTTTATGTTCGAGAGCCATCTTACGCAAATCTTCGTAATCTATATCCCCCGTATCAGGGTTACTCATTTTGTAAGTTACGAATTTATAGATTTTAGCCGGCAAGGTCATAGGGTGCCCATGAGTTAAATGCCCTCCATGAGAGAGATCCATACCGAGTACGGTATCACCCGGAGACAAAATAGCAGAATAGACAGCCAAGTTAGCCGGAGCTCCAGAGTGAGCCTGCACGTTCGCATATTTACATTTAAATAACTTCTTGATTCTCTCTATAGCCAGAGTTTCTAACGCGTCAGTATATTCTTGTCCGCCGTAATATCTGCGTCCTGGATAACCTTCAGAATATTTATTAGTAAAAATAGAGCCGTTAGCAATCAAAACATCCTCTGATACGTAATTCTCAGAAGGTATTAGCTCTAGTCCTTCAGCTTGCCTTTTACTTTCTAACTTTATTAGTTTTTCTACTTTTTTATCTTGCATCACATTAAAAAATTTAATTTATAAAAAAATAATTTATAAAATTTTCGCCTGCGGGTGGGTTTGGCTGGGGCGCCAGAAAATTTTAATAAATTATTTTTAACGCAACTTACACAATTCTATTTTATCACAAGTAAAGACTATTGTCCCTGAGGTATCAGTTCTTAGTATTTCTACCCCAAAAGTCTTTAAAATATCTAAAACTTCTTTATGAGGATGCCCATAACTATTATCTTTACCACTTGAAATCAAAGCATATTTTGGCTTTATGGTTTTTACAAAATCCTCACCCGTGGAAGTCTTTGACCCATGATGTCCGGCTTTCAATATTAAACTTTCTAAATAAGGATCTTTAAATTTATTTAAAATAATTTCTTCTGTTTTTATGGTTGCGTCTCCGGTTAGCATGATTTTATTATTTCCATACGAAAGTAAAGATACGATAGACCCGTCATTATTATCCCAAGTAGATACATCTCTATCAGGAAAAAGAAAATCAAGATAAGCCCCTCCTCCAATATCTAATTTCAAAGGATAATGACCTAATAATCTTTTTATATTTTTATCTTGTACTTTTTTCTCAATATTTCGATAAGTTGAAGAATCATTATAAGTACCTGGTTCAATAATATATTCTACTTTGTATTTATCTAAAACATCTAAAAAACCGGCTATATGATCTAAGTCTGGATTTGTAATAATTAGAATATCAATACTCCTGTCCCAAAAAGGCATGACTTTATTTAATTCTCGGAGGACGCTTTTATCTCGTCCTCCATCAATTAAGATTTGTTGCCCCGTCGGAGATTTTATAAATAAAGCATCCCCTTGCCCGACGTCTAGCATAGCGAAAGTTAAATTATTATTTTTATTTTTATCGAATTTAAATAAAAAAATAAAAATTATTGAAATCAATATCAAAAGAAATAAATAGAAAAATCCGTATTTTTTAAAACTTTCTTTCATGCTAAAATAATAACATATAAACTAATCAGTATTTAATATGAAAAAATTTGAAGAAAAAAGTTTTAATTTACTAATAAAGCAAGCAAACGAAGGTGAAATAAAAGGTATAAGTGCTAAAAATATAGAAGAGCATTTAAAGCTTTATAGCGGATACGTAAAAAACACAAATACTATTTTAGAAAAATTGGAAATTTTAAATCAAAATAAAGATGAAAATATTTATGTTTTAGGGGAATATTATCGTCGCTTTGGATTTGAATACAACGGTATGAAAAATCATGAAATCTATTTTGATTCTTTAGAAGGAGGAGCAAAAGGAATAAATAAAGAAAGTAATTTGTATAAAAAAATAGTTGAGAATTTTGAATCTTTTGAAAAATTCTTAGAAGACTTTAAAACTCTTGCTCTTACCCGAGGAGTTGGCTGGGCTATGCTTTGGCACGATGAAGAAAGAGATGTTTTATTTAACTCTTGGGTGGACGAGCAACATCTAGGTCAATTAAATAACACGAAGGCAATTTTGGGAATTGATATGTGGGAACATGCGTATGTATATGACTTCCCTACTTCAGAGAAGAAAAAATACATAGAAGTTTTTTTTGAAAATCTAAATTGGGGAAAAATCGAAAATAATTTTGAGAAATAAAATAAAAATTGCCCGACAATGCTAGCATTGTCGGGCTTTTATTATTTTTTTAGAAAAATAAAAGGTTTTTCTGCTTCTTCTGAAAAAGAAGAATATTCTCCGTCCTCTTCTAAAAAAATAATTAGTTGTTTTTTTTGTCTTTTTTGAATCCTCAAAATTTCTCTAACAAGAATTCTTCCTAAAAGGAAAAAGGAAACAAAAATTCCTACTAAAAGGAGAAACAAGGTTTCTAAAAAGATAAATATTAAATAGAAACAAGCTAAAAAGAACTTTTTCATAATAAAAAATTTGTGTTATGAAAAAAAATATCAAATATATAATAACATATTTTATAAAAAATGCAAGTATTTAAAAATCTTCTTTAAAATAAGCTTTAATATTCTTTCCAAAAAGGAAATAAATAAAATACATATAGATAATTAAGGTTAAAATAAGTGGAAAATTAGTTATATTTAAAGACGCAAAAGCAAGATTACCAAAAAAATTAATTACTCCTAGTTCATATTTCAATAATAAATAAGTTATATACCCTACCGCTAAAGATAAAGGTAGAAATATAAAACTAAAAATTCCAGCTATAAATCCAAGCAACATAATCAAAGGAATAAGAGGCAGGACTAATACATTCACCGGTAAAGAAACCAAAGATAAATTTCCCATTTTATATAAAATAAAAGGTAGTACAAAAATATAAGCAGAAAAAGTCACGCTCACAATATCTCGCATTCCAAAACTTTTTGGTAAAAAATAAAAATATTTCTCTATCCTAGGAGTAAAAAATATCACAGCAATCGTCGCAATAAAAGATAGTTGAAAAGAAATATCAAAATACAAAGTATAAGGATTAAACAAAATCATTAAAACTGAAGTTAAAATCAAAGCCCGCAACACATCATAATTCCTACCGGTAAGTCTCGCTATAAGAACCAAGATAGCCATTATTCCTGCCCGAATAGAAGTCGCATAAGCTCCAGTCATAAGAACAAAAAGTATAATTACAAAAATAGCTCCATAAAATCCTAAACCCGTTGGTAAGAAAGAAAATAATTTAATAAACCATTCGGCAATAATAGAAACATTATATCCAGACAAAGCTACAATATGAATAGTCCCAGTCTTAATAAAATTTTCCTTCATTTCTTCGGGAAAACTCGCCCTCTCGCCTAAAATAAGTCCACCTAATAAATTTGACTCGAAGGGCGGAATAATAAAATAAATTTTCTCTAAAAAAGAATTTTTAACTTGAAATAAAAAACTTTTTATTTTATTTCCTCCACCAACATCCACGACTTCAACATTTGCAAAAGATACAGTATAGAAAATTCCATCTTTTTTAAGATAATTTATATAATCAAATTCTTTATTATTTTCTGTTATAAAATTATTTGGCTTATCTAATTTTCCAGAAAAAAACACACTATCACCATAATTAAAATCATCTTTGGATGAAGCAGAGACTAAAACTTTAGTTTTTTTATCATCTTGTTTTATCTCTACAACCAAATTCTGAGTATTCGGCTTTTTAACCACATCATCTACTACAAGCCCAGAGAATTCCACCCTTTGACCAACCTTACCATCTAAAAATAAATGTTCCTCGTCTATCATAAAATAATTAAAATATAAAATTCCTAAAGAAATACATAAAAAGAAAAATGAGGCAATCTTGCCCCATTTATTAGTAAAAAAATAAAAATAAAATAAAGTTATAATACTTAAAAATAAAATTAAATAAGTAAAATAAAAATTAATTTTGAAAATCGAAGCAAATAATACTCCAAAAATTAAACCAAAACAAATAGAATAAAAAATTCTATCTCGCATGCTTTTTAAAAATTATCTTTTAAATCTATATCTATTTCATCTGCAAAAGAGGTCGCTATCTCATCTACTCTGTCATTCTCTTTATGTCCACTATGCCCTTCTACATAATGCCAGGCTGGTTTAAAGTGTTGATTGAGTTCATGTAATTCTTGCCAAAGCTCACGATTTAAAACTGGCTTTTTATTTGCAGTCTTCCAACCATTCTTAACCCAGTTTAAGATCCAAGAATTTACTCCATTGATAACATATTTAGAATCAGAATAAATATTTATTTCCCCTGTTAATTTATTGTCTTTCAAAAACCTCAAAGCTTCGATTGGAGCGCGAAGCTCCATTTGATTATTTGTACCCTGATCTCCTCCATAGCCACCAAGCTCTTTTACTTTTTCTCCAACAACTATTTTAACCCCATAACCTGAAGGTCCTGGATTTCCACGTGCCGCCCCGTCTGTATAAATTGTAATTTTTTGCATAGATGTATTATAGCAAAAATTTAAATATAAAATAAAAAAGAGTCTCGGTTTGCAATGAACCGCGACTCTTTATAAATCAGAAAGGAAGATTCTTTTCTGAAATAAACTGCTGCAATAGTTTATTTGTAATTTTATAATCTGAAACATCTCTCTCCGTAAAAATCGTCTGCATTCTTACAGAACCATAATCTTGGATATTTTCTAAAATTCTCCAAGTACCTACCCATTCAATCAATTTATCTTCGCGACTACTTTTTGAAAATAATTCATAATGAATTGAATTAAAAGGTATTTTTTCATAAGTTTTTACAAAAACTAATTTCACAACATCCTCTTTTTTTGTTACAGAAATAATTTCTACATCAGAATCTCCATAGCGATCCTGAAAACCACCTACTTTTTCCTTAAAATCAATAGCACCAAGAAACATAGTATTAAAAATAGTAGGTCTATTTAAATTGATTTTTTCTTGAAAAAAAGTACCTACAACTAAACAAAACTTATAATCAAACATATTATATAAATTTAAAGATCAATAAAATTAAAACTCATTTAAAAATTAACACTAAATTTAAAAAATGTCAACAATACGTAGTCTTAATTCAGGTCTTCCGCGGAAACGAGACAGGTCGAAGGTAGCTGTTAGGTTAACCTGTAAACCTTCTTCTATTTTGGTATTAAAAGAGTCTACTGTAGAGAAGAAAGATATTGCTACGACTCCCTTTTTAGTACTATCTGAGAAAGTTATTTCTAAATGTTCCCCCGAACCGTTCTTACCGAATTTTTTAATTTTATCTATTTTGACAGATTCAAAAAGAAAAACAGGTTTTGGATTAGCGAGCCCAAAAGGTTCCATCTTAGCCAAGTCATTATTGTTTTTGATGTTTACATCTTTTAAAGAAAGTTTTAAATCATAATCAATCCTAGTTTCAATTTTCTCTCGCCCAGAAAGGCTTTCAAAAGATTTATTTAATTTCTCTTCCAAAAAATGGATTTCTTCATTTTTCACAGAAAACCCTCCTGCTCCTTCATGTCCACCATATTCTAAAAAAGATTCCGGAGTCGAGCTCATAAGTTCAACCAAAGAAATTCCAGAATTACTACGACAAGAGCCTTTAATAATATCATTCTCATCCTTACCCCAAACGAAAACAACCTTGTCATATTCCTCCACAACCTTAGAAGCTACAATTCCCAAAACCCCTACTCGCCAAAGAGGATTTCCAATTACTAAAACCGGCAAGTCTTTTAAATCCTCCCTTTTTTCAAAATGCTTTTTAACATCTTTCATTATATTTAAAACAATATTTTTTCTCTCATCATTTATGTTGGTTAAATGATCTGCAAGTCTTCCTCCTTCTAGTTCATCTTCAGTAGAAAGTAGTTCAAAAGCACGCATTGGTGAATCCATACGAGAAGCTGCATTTATCCGAGGAGTTATCATAAAAGTCACATCATCAACAGCTAAATTTTTCTGATCTATTTTCATTTTTGCTAAAAGTTTTTGAAGTCCCGGTCTAGGGCTTTTACGCATAACCTTCATACCAAAAGAAGCTAGAATTCTATTCTCACCAGTTAAAGGAACCATATCAGATAAAGTTGCAAGGCCAGCCATATCTAAAAGCCATTTTTCCCAACCTGCATGCACCTCAAACTCTTCCCTGTATTTTTCTAAAAATCCACAAATAAGTTTAAAAACTACTCCAGACCCGCAAATCATCTTCTCAGGATAATCATCTACTTTAGGATTTAAAATACTATAAGCCTCCGGTAAAGAAAATTGACCCTCACCTTTTTCATTTTTCTCTTCATGAGGTAAATGGTGATCAGTAATAATCACATCAATATTATAAGAATTCGCTAATTTCACTTCGAGAGTAGCCGTAATGCCTAAATCTATAGTTATAATTAATTTTACCTCGCGAGTTCGGAAATCCTCTATAGCTTCAAAATTAAGTCCGTATCCTTCGGAATTTCTTTCAGGAATATAAACTTCAAAATTTTCATATTTTATTTTTTTAAATAATTGAGATAAAATTACAGCTCCCGGAATACCGTCGCAATCATAATCTGCATAAATAACTATTTTCTCATTTTTTGAAATTGATTCTTTTATTCTTAAAACTGACTTTTCCATGTCTCTCATTAAAAAAGGATTATGTATTCCACTACCGTAATCTGGATTTAAAAATACTTCAATATCTTCTTTATTTTGAAAGCCTCTTTTACTTAAAATTTGACTTAAGAAATCACTGTACATATGAGTGTAATTTTACCATAAAGTGATATAATAAAGATATGTATCCGGTAGTAGATTTTCAAATCATTACTGGGTAATAGTTTAAAACAAAAAAAATACAAATTTAGTTTTATTATTAATTTTAATTACATTTTCAGATTTAGTTTAAAAAAACAATTTGAAAATTCACTACGGGATGGAAAAGAATTGCATTTTTTGTAAAATAATAGCTGGAAGTATTCCAAGTCATAAAGTTTATGAAGATGATAAATTTTTAGCATTCCTAGATATTCACCCTTTAGCTCCAGGACATATGCAAGTTATTCCCAAAGATCATTATAGATTTGTTTGGGACGTGCCAAACGTAGGAGAATATTTTGAAATAACTTCCAGACTCGCAAAAGCTTTGAAAAAGGGTCTAGGTGCAGACATAGTTCGTAGTCAGATTTATGGAGAAGAAGTTCCTCATGCACATATTTGGCTCTGGGCTGATATACCAGGAGACATAAACGCCTTTGAAGAAAATAAAAATAAAATAATCGAAGCATTAAAATAAAAAAAGCGTAGCAGATAAATTTATCTACTACGCTTTTTGGTTTTAATTTAAACTAGGAATTATCCCAGTTCAACGAAAGCCCTTTACTTTTAACAAACTTTTCTAATTCAGCTAAAGATTTTTTACCAAAATTTCTCACATGTTTATATCTTTTTGCAGGAAATATAATTATATGATAAAGAGTGAGTTCACTAATATCCTTTATTCCAAAAATTTTACCAAATTCTCCCTTTTCACAAGACATATCACGGAAACGATTATAAAGTATTGAAGAAATTTCAAATTTTGAATCTTCTAAAAGTAAATCTCCAAGACCTTGCTTTATTTTTAAGCCATCTTTTATTCTAACCTTACCTTCTAGATCTTTAATCAAAATATCTTTTACTAGAATTTTTTGTTCTAATTCAAGAATTTTTTGTTCAAGTTTTGAAACTTTTTCCCTTGATGACCGTTCTCTTTCTAAAATAGTTTCAGCATCTGGAAGCCATTCAACACGAGATTTAATGATTTTAATCTCTCTTTGAAATAGTTGTTTAAATCTTTCATCTGAAAAATCCATTTCTTCAGCCAGCTCTTTTCGAGTTTTATTTGTAAAAAATAATTTAGGTAAAACTCTAAAATTCTTTTTGTCTTCTTCATTAAAGAACAAAACCGTAAACAATTTCTCAAATAAATTTAGAAATATTTGTTTCTCAGAAAAACCAATATTCCATTCAAGATCAAATTGTATAAAATCTTCAATTTCACTTCTAATAAATAATAGCTTGGCTCCCTTCTTAGTTTTCAACCTAAAATGCGGAAAAGAATCTTTACCACACATAATAGTAATGTGTGATTTAGATAATCCAGTAAGACTGGAAGCTTCTTCAATAAGCAAAAAAGGCTCATCAAGAGATTTATTTAATTTCTCTTCTAGCTCATTTTTATCAAAAAAAAGACTTTCACCATCAATGATTGGCTCAGGAAGAATACCATCCTTAATATAACTCCTGATTGACACCTTGTTATGTCTAATAATTTGCATCAAAGAATCTAAAGATAATAAATGTTTCATTATTTATATTTTTTTGTTAACAATACAATTTCAATATTATTCTAACATAAATTTATAAAAACGCAAGTTTTTTACTTTGGAGCTGAACTCACACATAAGAACTCTTTATAAAAAATAGAAACAAAATAAAAAATGCATTAAATTAAAAAAAGCGTAGTGAATAAATTCACTCCGCTTTTTGTTTTAGGGAGGTTCAACTTTCCCTTAAGCTAATCTTATGTTCCTTTTTTCTTTTTTGGGTACATTATGATTTGCAAAATGTACGGGTTTAAAAGATTCAACAGTGCTACAAACTTTAACTGTAGCTAGTTCAAATCTTCTATTGTTCTTTCTTACAATCCTAAAAAATTCTAAATCTATAGAATCTATAGATAAATTGTCTGTTTCCAGAAAAACTAAATGAAAATAATCATTAAAATAATTTTTTACAATTGCTTTATATAAATCCATGTCGAATTGCTCTAATTTAAGCAATTCAGCATTTATTTCTATAAACTGCTCTTTTGTTAATTTTAAATAACGTATCATTATCTTAAATTTAAAATGTAAAAACAAACAGCAAGCAAATAGCTTACCTTTCAAGGTATTTATAACTTAAATAATATCTAAAAGCAATCTTTATTTCAAAACCTTGATACCTGGCAAAGTTCCTTTAGCTAGAAAATCTAAGGTTGCTCCGCCTCCAGTTGAAACAAAAGTAAAATCTTTTTCTAATTTCATTTTTGATATCATGGATACAGTATCCCCTCCTCCTACAATAGAGATAGTTTTAGTTTTAGCTAAGAATTTTAAAATATCTTTGCTTGCTTTATCTCCACCTTCTTCGTATTTACCCACAGGCCCATTCCATAATACGATTTTTGATTTCTTAATTAAAATTTTAATCTCCAAAACTGTTTCTTTGCCCATATCAATTATGCTTTCATTTTTGGAAACTTCATTTATTTTTTTGTTCTTTAAACCTTCTTTAGTTAACACAAGTAAATCTTTCGGAATAATAACTTTTTTATTTTTTAAAAGACTAAGTAGGTTATAAGAATTTTCATCCGTTTTAGAATTTCCAACTTCATAACCTAAAGCTTTAATAAAATCATTAGCCAAAGCTCCTCCCACAAAAATATAATCAGCAATTTTTAAATATTTTTTAATTAAAGGCATTTTAGTAGAAAATTTAGCTCCACCTAAAATAAATAAAAATGGATGTTTTTTATTATTTAAAACTAAAGATAATTTTTTAATTTCTTCTTCTAGCTGGAAACCCATATATGAAGGTAAATATTTTGGAATACTTACAATAGAAGCATGTTCTCTATGAGATACAGAGAAAGCATCATTCACATAAATGTCCCCTAATCCTGCAAATTCTTTTGCAAAATCTTTATCGTTATCCATCTCTCCTCCAAAAATTCTAATATTTGGAGAAAAAACTACACTTTTTTTAGATAATTTTGATAAACGAAAAAATTCTTTTATAACAGGATTTGTATCTTGAGATCCATCTTCACCTAAATGCATAAGAATCAAAACCTTCGCTCCCTTATCTACTAAATATTTTATAGTAGGAATTCCTTTTTTAATTCTAAAATTATCTTTCACTTTATTACCTGAAATAGGTACATTAAAATCAACCCTTACTATTGCTGTTTTATTTTTTAAGTTTTTTATTTTTTTTATACTTTGCATTTAAATAAAATTTTCTACATTATTAATTAATTTACTGAATTTTTTTGAATCTAAACTTACTCTACCTACTAAAAATCCATCGACTTCTCCTTCTCGCAAAAAAGAAAAAATATTATTTTCGTCAACAGATCCTCCATAAATGATTTTTACATTTGCAATATTCTTAGCTCCAAATTTAAGTGTTAATATTTTTTTAATAAAAATTTTAATTTCTTGAAATTCTTCCGCTTTGGCTTCGCGAACTGCATTCTTGCCAATAGCCCAAACCGGTTCATAAGCAATAATTAAATTCTCTAAAACTCTTTTATTAATATTTTCCAAAGCTTCAATGATTTGTTTTTCTATTAAAGCCAAATATTCATGATTTTCATCTCTCTCTTTTTCTCCAATACATAAAATCGGAGTAATATAAAAAGGTAAATTTTTAATTTTTTTATTTATATCTAAATTAGTCTCTCCTAATTCTCTTCTTTCAGAATGACCTAAAATAACATATTCTACTTTAAACTCTTTAAGAATATCAACCCCTATTTCTCCTGTATAAGCTCCGTTATTTTCATAAAAAATATTTTGAGCTCCTAATTTAAACTTGCGAGCAAGTTTTTTTATTTCAGAAAAATACACAAAAGGAGGACAAATAACTAAATTTGTTTTTTTTAAAGTTTTTAAATTTTTGACAATTTCTTTAGTATTTTTTAAAGCTTCTTTCAAAGAAGAAGGGTTCATTTTCCAATTAGCAATAATAATTTTCTTTTCCATAAGAAATATTATAGCATAAAAATTATTCTTCTTTCCAAGAATTTACAGACCAAGTTCCCGAAGGCCCAGAAGAGAAATTGTTATTTGTTAAACCAGATTCATAAGTAACATTAGAATTACCTGAGACAACTAGCCTATAAGCAATAGCTTCTTTTAGAGAAGTTCCTCCTGTTGCAGTCATTGTTCCGCGGGTTGCATAAGCAATCATAGCACCAGCTCCACCTGATATAGAGAAAGCACTAGAACTATTACTTGTAGTTAAAAGCATAATATAACTTCCGGCAGTTCCAGAACCAGTAGCATTACCTCCACCTGAAACAGACACAGTGCCATCGACAACCACTACTCCGTCATCAGCGCCATAAGAAGAATGCAGTCTTAAGGTTCCACCACCGTTTAAAGTAATATTTCCAGTAACCCACAAATTACCAGTCATAGTTAAAGTACCTCCACTAGACACAGTTAGATTACCATTTATTTTTAAAGGTCCCAAAGTCGCACCGCCATAACCCACAGAAATACTTCCATTATGAACTCCTCCAGCTTCAGCTTCAGCTTGCCAAGCTTCAATATTTGCATCTGAAACAGGCATTTCTATATAAACCGGGTCAGTTAAAGCTAAACAGCTTTTATTGTTTCCAGTACCACTTTGGCAATAAATATTACCTGTAGCATTTACATAATTTATCGTATTAGCCCTAGCATCTCCTGAAGTAGTACCTATAGGTAATTGAGTCCACTGACTATTACCAATAATACTACCATTAATCCCTCCTAAATAAATTCTAAAAAAATAATCAAGTCCTGAGGGGGTAGTATTAGACCAAGAAGAACCTAGTCTTCCTATTTTACCTAAACCATTTGAGTAACTATTACTATTTGCTCCAATTGTATAATAGTTGTTGGTATTACTACTTGCATCAATAACAACCCAATAAGTTGTGTTTAATTGTAAAATAGGATTAGAAGTAAACGAAACAGGTATCCAACCATAAGAAGTTGTAACAGTACTTCCAGTTAAAGTTCCAGTTGCAAAAATAGTACTTCCTGGAGAACCGCTAGAATCATTCCTAATTGTAATAGTAGCACTACCAGGAGACCCTACTTTTTTTATATAAAACTCAACTTTATTTAAAGGCAAGACATCACTACTTATTTGAAAACTTTGACCCACATCTTGAGTTGCATTATTATTAGCAAAGACTACATTATAATTTGGAGTACCAGAACCATGAGACTGATCTGCTGACAAAGCAGGACTATTTGCTGAAATAGCGCTACCAGTAATTCTATTTGAACCAGAAGAAGTTGCGGTAATAGGTCCGTTTGCATAAACATTTCCATTTATAGTTCCACTATCTAAATGAAGTCCTCCTGGTCCTACTTGGACTCCATAATTAAAACTTACTCCAGTATCAGTAGACAAATCCACACTTAAATTTCTATTGTAATTTGAAACATCTCCTAAAGAATTAATAGACTTTTGATCTGCTGAAGGAGAATCTATTTGTGTTGTAGCTGTGTTTCCATTTAAAGAAATTATTTCTTCTGCATCTATACTTAAGTTATTTTTTAATCTATAAATTGCATCTTCAACACCAGACTCAGCTAAAAAATAAGAATTTTTAGAATTTAAAACATTATTAGAATCTTTATAAGTTTTAATTAAAGGAGAAGTTATACCAGAAACAGCTGCTAAAGAAATAAACATAAAATAAACAACAGAAATTAACATTGCGCTACCTTTATTTTTTTTGTTTAAATTTTGTATTTTCATATTTATTAATAACCTTCTCTAGCAATTATACTTGTAGTAAAATCTACTGTTTTGGTAGAATTAAATCTATTAGATTGTAGTTCTAAATAAATTTTAAGAGTTGTGCTTACTTCATCAAAAGTTTCTGCAGCATCATAACTACCCTCTCTTATAAAATCAATAATTTCAAAATTTAAATTATTTACAAGAATATTATCGGAATTTAAATTACCAACCAAGACACCATCTTCATACAAGGAAACATCATTATTAGCAAAATCTATTCTAATAATTCTAGGATCACCTAAATCATCCAAACCATTCAAAGTAAGACTTCTTAAGAAAGGATTTTGATTTTCTGTTATTTGTAAACTTTGTGAATTTCTAACTTCTCTTGAAATGATTTCAAGTATCTTAGCACCAGAAGAGAGGTCTTTATTAATAGATACTTCTCTAAAAGATGTTAACATGGTTAAAATTGCGTTAATTACCAAAACAGAAGTTAAGCTAAATAAAGCAAGATAAAAAACCATTTCAAGTAAAGAAGAACCTTTATTTTTTTGTTTTAAAAATTTAATCATGAAAAAATATCAAAAATATAAAAAGATAAAGTTTTAGTAATTGTTTCTGTCCCTTGTTGCCAAGAAATAGAAATATTTACCAATCTAGTATTAGGATCATTATCACCAGAAACAGAAATATCGTCAGTGCCGGAATCTCTATTTACTGCTTGAAAATTAATTATTCTAGTAAAATTATCATTTAGACTTGGTGTAGTAGAAAAAACAAATTGATCATTTACATCGTCTAAAGATAAATAATAATCAGTATTTAAAGATAAATTTGAAATGTTAGACCAAGATTCATCTCTATACATTTTAGTAATTTCAGCAGCTTCTTCTAATAAGAAAGTTGCGCGCAAGGTATTTAAAGATCTATTAGAAATAGAAATAGATTTTTGAGCTAAATTAGAAAAACCTAAAATTATAATTGAAAGAATAGATAACCCAACTAAGATTTCTATAACCATAGAACCTTTATTTTTTTGTTTTAAAAAAATATTCATTTAATTAACACTTATTACTCCTGCTTGATTTATGCTAATAATTTTTGAAAAAGAAGAAACAGATAAAGTTATTTGACCAGATATATTAGGCCTATTTGTCAAACGATTAAAATAAAAACTTGTTGCACCACCTGTTAACGAAATATTTGAAATACTTACGGGGCTTTGAATTAAAATAACTTCATTATCTAGAGAATTCACATTAAAAACAGTTCCTTTAAATATTGTAATCTGATTATTTTGAAAGTATATTCCATAAGAAGAAGAATCTAAAGATGCTAAAGTTTGAGAGCTTACTTTATTTATAGCTGAAACAACCTCTTCTACAGAGCTATTTAATATTTGAGAATTCCTAAATTTATTGAATTCAGGTATGACTAAAAGAACAGTTAATAAAATAATTGATATTGCAATTAAAATTTCCATTAAGGTAAAACCTTTTCTCATAATTAAATTATATATTGTTTAATACAGAATACAAAGGTGTAATCATAGAAACTGCAAAGAACCCTACTCCACCTCCAATAAAAACCATAAGTATTGGTTCTATGATAGTAGATAAATCTTTTGTTTTATTTTCTATCTCCTCCTCATAAAAAATCGCAACCTCAAGGAGCATATCTGACAATTTACCAGTCTCTTCTCCTACTTCTATCATTTCAGACATCATAACCGGGTAAAGATTTGAATATTCAACAAATATTGCTGAAAAAGGTGCACCTTTTTCAATTTTTTCGCGAGCTAAAACTAAAGTTTTTTTGTAAAAAGTATTTTGAACAACATTTTCAGTAATTTCAATAGCACGAGTAATATTCACTCCAGCAATTAATAAAGAAGACATTGTTCGAGCAACTCTAGAAGTATTTACTTCACGAGCCATAGTTCCAATAACAGGTAGTTTTAATATTACAAAATCTATATATTTAGCCATAAAAGCTGATTTAAATAAATAAATAATTCCAAAAATTAAAGAAACTGCACCAAGTAGAGCTAAAATTAAATATTCAGAGAAAAAATTACCTAAAGCAATAATAAATTTTGTTGTGGCAGGTAACTCAACTCCAATCTCAACAAAAGTCGCAGATAAGGTCGGCACAACATAAGCAAATAATAAAATACCAATAATAACCATAGCTCCTAAAATCACGCTAGGGTAGGTCATTGCTCCTTTAATTTTCTTAGTTAAAGCGTGAGATTTAGATAAATTCATACCAATTTCATTTAAAGCTGAAGCTAAGTTTCCAGATTCTTCACCTGCTTGCACCATAGAAACAAAAAGTTTAGAAAAAACTTTTGGATGCTTAGACAAAGCAGTAGCGAAAGTTGTTCCTGTGTCTATTTGATTTATTATATCTGTAATAACTTCTTTAAATTTATTATTTCTAGTTTGTTTTAAAATAACTGAAAGTGCACGTGAAAGAGCAAGACCTGCTTTAAGCATTCCACTTAAATTTCTAGTAAAAATAATTAATTCTGAAACTTTTACTTTACCAAAAATTTTACCAATGAAAAAATCTAAACTTAAATTAGAAACCTTTTTTTCTATTACTGAAACTGGGATCAATCCTTTTGCTCTTAATTCTCTAGAAAGAGTCAACTTGTCAGGTGATTCTATTGTTGCCTCTATTATTTCTCCTGTATTTGATTTTGCTTTATAAGTAAATAACATTTTTTTATTCAGAAACAACACGGAAAACTTCTTCAAGAGAAGTATTTCCTAATACAGCTTGAAAAACTCCATCTTCAAGCATTGTAATCATACCTTCATTTTTTGCAAAACTTTCAATTTCATCTTGAGAAGAACCTTTTATGATTAATTCACGTATGCTTTGAGTAACTTTTAAAACTTCATGTATACCTATTCTTCCAGCATAAATCTCAACGCCCTTTTCATCTTTTTTTGCTTTATAAAAAGCTACTTCATTCCATTTTGCATTCTCCCCTATTATTTTTTCATCTTTAAGAATTTTTAGCATTCTGTCTAAATTTACAATTTTTCCTAAACTATTTAATTCATTTTCATTTAAAAAATATTTCTCTTTATTTTCTGTTAATTTTCTGACAAGTCTCTGACCAATAATAACTTTTACAGTTGAAACAATTAAAAAAGGTAAAACTCCCATATCTATCATACGAGGAATAGCTCCTGCAGCAGAATTAGTGTGAATTGTAGATAAAACCAAGTGTCCAGTCAAAGCAGCGTTCACACCAATAGAAGCAGTCTCTCCATCACGAATCTCTCCAACCATAACAATATCCGGATCTTGACGCAGAAGTGAACGAAGACCGGAAGCAAAAGTAAAACCAATCTCTGGTTTTACTTGAGTTTGATTTACGCGTGGCATTTGATATTCTACAGGATCTTCTACTGTAGATATATTTACTTCTGGTTTATTTAAAATATCAAGCATTGTATATAAAGTAGTAGTTTTACCTGAACCTGTTGGTCCTGTCGCCAAAACCATACCGGTCTTTTGTTTTAAAGATTCATAAATTCTCTCGAGCCCTTCACCATGAAAACCTAAACCTTCCAAAGAAAAACCTTTAGAATTTTCTTTAAGTATTCTAATAACAGTTTTTTCTCCAAAAAAAGTAGGTAATGTAGAAACACGGAAAGAAACCTTATCTCCATTTTGCTCTATTTTAAAACGTCCGTCTTGAGGTAAACGCTTCTCATCAAGTTTTAAATTTGACAAAACTTTAATACGAGCAGTAATACCACTTGAAGCTGTTTTGTCTAAGACCATAGCATCATGAAGTATGCCGTCAATACGATAACGAACAGTTAAAGTTAGTTCTCCAGGTTCTATATGAATATCAGAAGCATTCTGTAATATTGCATGTAAAATCAAAGAATCCACAATTTTAACCACAGGCAAGTCTTCAGCCATTTCTTTAAGCTCTTCTGTGGATTTTTCTCCTTCTTGTTTTGATAATTTTAAGGTACCAATTTCTTTTTGAATAATATTATCAAATTCTGCCTGCAAACTTTTTCTGTATTGAATTAAGGCTTGTTTAATAGAATTTGAATCAGTAAGCCTAGGTAATATTTTTAAACCTGATTTTTTCTTTATAAAATCTATAACAGGTAAATCATCCACATCAAGCATAGCAACTTCTAAAACATTTTCTTTTTTAGAATAAGCAATAATATTGTAATTGCGAGCAATAGTTTCTGGAATTAAAGATAAAATATCTAAATCAATTTTTTGTTTTTCTAAAGAAACAAAAGGAATTCCTAAAACAAAAGCTTCCATTCTTTTTAAATCAGTTTCAGAAATTTTATTTGCATTTAAAAGCATATCAGTCCAAGATTGATTTTTTTCTTCACCATCTTTAATTGCATTTTCAATATCTTCTTTTGAAATAAGTTTAGATTCAAGTAAAAATCTTTTTAATTGGACTTCATTGATTTGCATATATTAATTATATCAAAAAATTTATTATTTGTTATTTAACAAAACCATTTTTGGTTTATTGTAAAGATTTCTTTTTCTCATAAAATACTTAATGAATTCATTTGTAAAAATATAAACTAAAACCAAAATTCCTAAAGTAAATAAAGTATTTAAACTTAAACTGGAAAATTTAAAAATTTCTTTAATATTTTCTTGATAAATCAATACAAAAGACAGAATTGCTGAAGTTAAAATACCAAAAACCATAGGAAGTGAAATAGGTGGGGCTTTAAACATAGATCTAGAAGAACGAATTGATAAAATCAAAGCAAGTTCAATTAAAACGGAAAAAAGAAACCATCCTGTTTGAAATTCAGAAACACTAACATTTTTATATAATTGAAAATAAATTAAATCAAATAAACTAGCAACTAAACCGAAAATCAAAACTCTTTTCATTATCTTTTTAGTTTCAAAATGAGGAACATGGGAAAGTGCATACTTATCAGCATTATCTGTAATAATTAACATTAAAGGTAAATCTGTAATTAAATTATTTAATAAAACATGAATAGGTAGCATTGGTAAAACTGGATAAAAAAATGAAGCCACTAAAAGAGATAAAAAAGTTTTTGCATTACCAGATAATGTATACATTATATAAATTAAAATATTTCTAGTAGAACGCCTACCAGTGTCTACGCTTTTTAAAATAGAACCAATGTCTTTCTCTAAAAGAATAATATCAGCCGATTCTTTGGCTATATCTGTAGCATTTGAAACAGCAATACCTATATCTGCTCTTTTTAGAGCCAAAGCATCATTAATTCCGTCACCTAAAAATGCCACTGGGCCTAATTTTATAAAACGATCAATTAATAACAATTTATCTTCAGGTTTACATTTAGCAAAAACTTTAATTTTTAAAAGCGTTTCGTCTTTTAAATCTTGAGTTTTAATTTTTTCTAAATCAATCACCTCTTCTTCTTTAAAAGAAATTTTAAGTTCATTTAATACATTTATTGAAACTTCCTTAGAATCACCTGTTAAGATTTTAACATCTATACCTTTTTCTTGAGCAATTTGAATAGATTCTAAGGCTGTTTCTTTTACTGGATCATAAAAAGCTACAAAACCTGAAAACTTCCACTCATTAGCAAAAGAATAAGCTAAAGCCATAACTCTCATGCCTTTGGATTCAAAAATTAAAGCTTTTTCATAAATAGCTTTTTTTTCATAAAAATCTGAAGATAATTCTAGAACTTTTTTAAAAAGACCACGAGCAACTTTTCTACCATCTTCTAAAATAAAAACTTCATAACCTTTTTCATGAGTAAATTGCTCGAAATGTTTAATTTGAAATAAATTAGTTTTTAATTTACCTAAAGAATCATTTAAAGCATCATCATAAGCTATGTCTAAAGCTGGTCTTTCGTAATTACCTTCTGAAATAGAATTAGAAATTTCCCAAAAAATACTATGGTCTAAAACATAAGAAACCTTTAAATTATTTTCTGTTAAAGTACCAGTTTTGTCGGTCAACAAAAATCTTAAAGCTCCCATACTTTCCAAAGAGGAAAGTCTTTTAACTAAAATTTTATTTTTTGATAATTCTATTGATTCACGAGTTAAAATTATAGTAATAATAAGGGGTAACATTTCAGGGACAATACCTACAAGCATTGCAATACTAAAAATAAAAAAATTAGTTAATTCAAATTTACCTAAAACAAAAACTAATAAAAACATAGCTAAAATCAATAAAATCAAAGCTATTGTAAAAACGTATTTAATCACATTATCAGTAAAGTGATTAAAACTACTCCATTTTTTAACACTTTGTAGTTTATTTTTATAATTTGCTAAAGAAGAAGTCTTTTCCAAAGTCAAAACGTGTCCTATTATTTTTCCTGATGAAACTAAAGCACCTGCAAAAACCTTATCACCTTGCATTACTTCTTTGGCCTGAGTTTCTCCTGTACGAACAGAATCATCAATATAAGCATTTTCTGATTCTAAAACTTCAATATCAAAAGGTAAAACTCCTCCAACTATAAAATGCACTATATCTCCCAATATTACATCTTGACTATTTATCTCAATTATTTTTTCTTCACGAAAAACATAAACTTTTTTTTGAATTAAAGAAAGTAATTTCTCACTAGCTTTAGAAGCTTTAAATTCTTGATATAAACCAAGAAAAGTATTAATTAAAATAATTACTAAAATAATAGTTCCATCTACATATTTTCCAGTAAAATAAGAAGCCAAACTTGAAATAAAAAGCAAAATAAAAAACAAAGAAAAAACTCGTTTCTTTAAAATAGAAAAAATTAAATTAAAATTTTCTGTCATTATATATATAATAACAAAATGTTTGATATTTTAGAAGAAAATTCTTACTTGTAATCCTTCAAAAGTTTAAAAGATTTATTGGTTTTAACAGTATCTTGATTATTTTGAGATTCTTTAATAGAACCCGGTTTATATTTTTTTATAATATAAACTTCACCAGTAGTAGATAATCTAACCTGATCTCCTAATTTATATTTACCTTTATTAAAATCAATCCAAATTTTTTCAATTTCTTTCTTTCTTTCTTCTTGATTTACTTCAATATTTTTTTGTTCTTGTGATTCAAGATTTATTCCATATTGTATTATTTCAATGGTTTTAGCATTAGGTGGGATATCTTTTGCTATACCTCTTGCTTCTTTATATTCTTCTGTAACTTGTTTTTTCCATTCTTCGTCTTGCCATTTAGATTGAAACTCTACAGTAGTCATAGATTCAGGAATAATTTTATATTCTTGCAATCTATCATAAAAACTTTTTATTTCAGTTTTTATTTCTGTCTTCTCAAGATTTTTATCTGGAGTATTATTTGTTTGAGAAAAAGAATCAGTTGCACCAAACATAACACCGGCCACCGTTAAAGCTTTAGCAGTTTTTGAAACATAATCTTTTAATTTCGATAAAAGGGAATTTTTATTTTTTAAAGAAGGAATTTCTCCTTCTTCTGGAAGCAATCCTAATTCGGCTCTTGTATTATTGATTTGAGATTTTGTATCATCTATATTTATTTCAATTTTTTCAATTTCTGCTTGAGCTTCTTTTAATTTTGCTAATGTAGCCTCTGAATTTTCTGCGATCTCAGATATTTTATTATATTCACTTTCTAAATTCGAATCCAAAGAACTTTCTGGGCTTCCCATTTCTAAAGCATTATCAGTTGCTTTTTCGCCTTCTAGTTTTTTAAAATTTTCTTGATTATCAAAATTATTTGTTTCCATATTATTCTAAGAATAACATTATATAAAAATAAACAAAAGTGCGGAGGAGAGGACTCGAACCTTACAGGTTCAGCACACCTTTTTGATTTATTTAAATAAACTTCTCATAAATAACGAAAAGCTCTTCTCGCCTCTCACATAAGCAAATAAATTTGCTTATTCCGGTGCCCAGGAGAGGACTCGAACCTCCACGCCCTTGCGGGCTTATCCACCTCAAGGATAAATGTCTACCAGTTTCAACACCTGGGCAAACAAAAATACAGCATTATTCTGCTGTATTTTCTGAAACCTCTTCTTCTACTATATCTTGATCTTTGCTTACAGCTACTGCACGCAATCTTTTTCTTACATCTTTGACCGCTTTAGTTCTAACATAGTAAAGTTTACTACGACGAGCTTTAGCTCTTTTTGTGATTTCGATTTTATCAACAGTTGGGGCATATAAAGGGAATATTCTTTCTACCCCTACTCCTGAGGCTACTTTACGAACAGTAAAAGTTGCTCCATTAGCGGTTCCACCCTTGCGAGCTAATACTAAACCTTCGAAAGCTTGTAAACGATATTTAATAGTTGGTTTTTCACCCTTTTTTGTAGGTGCTTTTTCTTCAGCAATCTTAGACCAAACACGCACAGAATCTCCAGCTTTAAAATCAAGCTTTTTGCGAGCATCCACATCCACAGTTGTAAGTTTTAATTTGTTTATTATATCTCCTGCCATAATAGGTAATACTTTAGCATAAATCTTTTACAAAGGCAAATAAATAATATTTGACTTAAATTCAGATAAAATATATCATCAAAATGATATTTAGTTCACAAACAAAAAAATAAGACATGTTACCTGCAACAAAACCACAGATTATAAATCTGTATTTTAAAACTCCTCAAAACCAAACAATTTCTAGTAGTGATTTAATAACCTTCTCTTCATTGTATGAAGAAGAGATAAGGAAAATTATTAAACACCTAAAATCAAATGAAGGTAAGTATATATCTTTATATTTTACTCGAATTTTACCTAATGGCAAAATGCAAGAAAAGAGGGAATTTTTAGGCATACCAAAAAATGTCTCTGAAAAGGGTTTTGAATTTTTTAGTGCTTGGGATATTTCTGCAGAGTATTTGACGGACGAAGAAGTTAAGAATCAGGTTGTTTTTAATAATCCTTTAGGAATATTACCAACATTAGGAATAATCCCTTTGGAAGAAATTCTTACCACAAAACACACAAAGGTTGCTGAAAAATATTTCGTATTTTGGGAAAAAGCCAAAAAAGAATTAGAAAAATTTTTAAACAAAGATAACCATGTAGAAATTTATCTATCCAATAAAATGGTAATCGAAGGTAATATACTTGAAATTAATAAATCAAACCTACTGATTTATTCAAAAAAAGAAAGAAAAAACCAACTGCAAGGTGGTTATTATGTTTATACAAACATAATTCCACATCAAAGGTTTTTATATTTTATTTCAAGTGATTATTTTATTGAAAAAATAAAAATCACGCCATGGAAAATAAACATTAATCCATGTGATGAGGATTAAAAACAACAAAAAGGCTGTTCTAACAACAGTCTTTTTTTATTTTATTAAATTTTCAAATTCTTCTGGGAGTGGAGATTCTATTTTTATAATTTCTCCTTTTTGATTTTTGAATTTTATTGATTTTGAGTGAAGCATCATCCTATCTATACCTTTAAACTTTAACCCATTTTCATTATACAAAGGGTCACCTACTACTGGATGATTCAAATATTTTAAATGAACCCTGATTTGATGCATGCGACCTGTTTTCGGACGAACTTCTAAATAAGAAAATTTATTTCCTTTTTTGTCTATAATCTTTTTTAAAACATTATATTCAGTAATAGCTTCCCGTAATTCTCCACGAGCCCCCCTACCAGCTAAATGCTTTCTAAAATCACTTGGACTTCTGCCTATTGGTTTATTAATGACTCCTCTTTCATATTTTAAAGTACCTGAAACTAAAGCATTATAAACTTTTCTAATGTCACGATTTTTAAATTGCTCTTTAAGAAATAAAAAAGATTTTTGGTTTTTAGCTAATACTAAAACCCCAGATGTATCTTTATCAAGTCTATGTACAATACCAGGACGAAGAATTTTAACTTCTTTATTGTCTACATTTAAAAACATAGGTTCTCCGACATTTTTCATCTTAGTATATTTTTTTAAAATAAAATCTACTAAGGTCTTTTCTTTTGATCTACCATCACCATGAACAGAAATACCAATAGGTTTATCTATAGCCAAAAAATCTTTATCTTCATAGAGTATGTTTATTTTCATTGTGCTCCCGGTAGGAATCGAACCTACATCAAAGCCTTAGAAGAGCTCTGTTCTATCCATTGAACTA